>NZ_PDWR01000033.1 GCF_010211755.1 Pseudoxanthomonas sangjuensis
GGGTCGTCGTCCATAGGTTGCGCCGCGAGGCGCGCCGCAGAGTCTAGCAAACCGGTTTCCGGAACCGCTTGGATGGGGCGGATCCCCGCCGAATCAATGCCTTGGGCGGCCGGCGCGGGCGGCGGAACGCCACTTCCGGTCACGAACCCGTCATAATTCCGCCCCGATTGCCGTCCCTCCCGCGACGGCGGGACAGGACACCCGCATGTTTTCCCTGCAGACCATCTTCGGCTCCGGCCAGCAGTTCTACGCCCTGCTCGACGAGGCCGCCGACGCCGCCCACGAAAGCGCCAAGGCACTGCACGTGATGATGAAGGCCGCCGACCGCCAGCCGGCGCTGGACAGCTTCAAGCTGGCGCGGCTGCGCGAGCGCGCCACCGCCGACAAGATCGGCCAGGCGCTGGTCGACAGCTTCATCACCCCGTTCGAGCGCGAGGACATCGAGGCCCTGGGCTCGGCGCTGTACAAGATCCCCAAGCAGATCGAGAAGTTCGCCGACCGCTACTCGCTGGCCACCGAGCACCTGGCGCACATCGACTTCGCCCCGCGCGCGGCGATGCTGGAGCAGGCCGCCGGGGTGGTGAAGGACATGGTCCACGAACTGCCGAAGATGAACCTCGACAAGATGACCGCGCTCAACGAGAAGCTGCGCAGCATCGAGAACGAGGCCGACCGGCTGATGCTGGAGCTGTACCGCGACATCTACTCGGGCCGGCTCGACAACCTGCAGATGTTCCTGCTGAAGGAGTTCTTCGAGATCTTGGAGAAGGCGATCGACCGCTGCCGCGAGGCCGGCGTTGTGATCTACCAGATCGTGCTCAAGAACAGCTGAGGATCGCCCGATGCTGACCCTGGTCATCGTGGTGATCCTCGCCGCACTCGTGTTCGAGTTCATCAACGGCTTCCACGACACCGCCAACTCCATCGCCACCGTGGTCGCGACCAAGGTGCTGTCGCCCGGCCACGCGGTGCTGCTGGCGGCGGGCATGAACCTGCTCGGCGCGCTGACCGGCACCGCGGTGGCGGCGACGATCGCCAAGGGCATCGTCAACACCGACGTGGTCGACGCCAGTTCGCAGGTGATCCTGTGCGCGCTGCTCGGCGCGATCGTCTGGAACCTGATCACCTGGTGGCGCGGCCTGCCGTCGTCGTCGTCGCACGCGCTGATCGGCAGCCTGTGCGGCGCCGCGCTGGCCGCCGCGCACAACGATTTCGCCGCGCTGGTCTGGTCGAAGGCCGGCGACGCCGGCTGGACCAGCAACAAGGGCCTGCTGTGGAAGGTGTTCGTGCCGATGGTGACCTCGCCGCTGGCGGGTTTCGTCCTCGGCGTGGCGATCATCGTCCTGCTGTATTTCGTGATCTGGTCGCTGATGCGGGCGGGCGGGCCGCTGGCGCGGGTGGCGCGTCCGCGCTGGGTCAACGCCTTCTTCGGCAAGGCCCAGTTCGTTTCCGCCGCCTACATGGGCTATGCGCACGGCCGCCAGGACGCGCAGAAGACCATGGGCATCATCGCCCTGGCGCTGTTCGGCGCGGAGCAGTCCGGCGCGCTCGCCGACCTGCCGGGTTGGCTGTCGTTCCTCCACCCCAGCGGCGACGACAAGGAAATCGCGCTGTGGATCGTGCTGACCTGCGCCATCGTGATGGCGGCCGGCACCGCGTCCGGCGGCTGGCGCATCATCAAGACCCTCGGCCACAAGATGGTCAAGCTGCACCCGATCGACGGCTTCGCCGCGGAAACCGCGTCGGCCACGATCCTGGTCGCGGCCTCGCACTTCGGCATGCCGGTATCGACCACGCACAGCATCTCCACCGCGATCATGGGCGTGGGCTACGCGAAGAACCCGAAGGCGCTGAAGCTGGGCGTGGTCGAGCGCATCGTCTGGGCGTGGATACTGACCATTCCCGCTTCGGGCGGCGTCGCCTACCTGTTGTGGAAGGCGTTTTCGGCGCTGGGCTGGACCTGATCGCGCGCGCGTGGGGGGCGGGGCCGGCCCCGCTCCGCGACGGCAGGATCAAGGGCCCGCGCCGGGAATGGCGTTCCCGCGGCCGTTACAGCAGGTCGCCTTCGGCCGACAGCGCGCGTTCCATGCGGTCGCCCAGGCCGCCGATCTCCAGCACGAGGCGGTCGACTTCCGCCGCGGTCAGGCCCTCGTAGGGGCGGTTCTCGCACAGTTGCAGGTAGGGCACGCCATCGAGCTCGCCGACGGCCAGGTAGCCGACGCTGCTTTCCCAGTTGAATGCCAGCGCGCGGCGCGCGTCGATGCCGGTGATCGGCGCGATCACCGTGCTCACCCGCAGGTAGCCGCGGCCGTCGTCGTTGCCCAGTTCGGAAAGGAAGATCGATTGGTGCCGGTTGCCGCCGCCGAGCGACAGCTCGACGCAGGCGACGTACGGTTCCTGCAGGCCGACCTTGTAGCCGGATTTGCACAGGTGGCTGCGGACCTGTTCGAAGTTCTGCATGGCGCGACCCCGCTGTGTGTTGCTTCCTTGCGGGTATCCTACCGCGGATGGACGGGAAATCTTCCGCCGAACGCATCCTGGCCGCGGTGCGCGCGATCCCGCGCGGGCAGGTGGCCGGCTATGGCGAAGTCGCGCGCCGCGCCGGCCTGCCCGGGCGGGCGCGCTTGGCCGCGCGCGTGCTCAGCGAGAACGCCGATCCCGACCTGCCGTGGCATCGCGTGCTGCGTTCCGATGGCCGCATCGCCTTTCCGGAGGGCTCGCGCGGCTACCGCGAGCAGGCGCAGCGCCTGCGCGCCGAAGGCGTGCGCGTGGTGAAGGGCAGGGTGCAGGGCCGGAAGGCGGTGGCGACGCTCGACGAGCAGGTCTGGGGTTTCGACGGCAAGTGACTCAGGCGCGTCGCCGCATCCACGCGGCGATGCTCAGGCGCTGCCGCATCGCCGGCAGCACTTCGTGCTCGAGTTCGCTGAGGAAGACCACGCTGGTGCCGCCCAGCGGCGGCACGTCGATTTCCCCGCCGGGCAGGTACAGGCGCAGTCCGCCGCCGTCGCCTTCGCTCCAGTCCTCGTTGAGGTAGCTCACTACGGTCACGAGCCGCGCATCGCTGTCGCGGAAGCGGTCGCGATGCCGCCGGTAGAACGCGCCGGGCGGGTAGCAGGCGTAGTGCGCCTCGACTTCGGCCAGGCCGAGGAACAGCTCGCGATTCAGTTCGCCGCGCAGTGCGTCGAGTTGCGCCAGGAAGTCGTGCGCGGCCGTGCCGGTTGCCGCGTCGTCCAGCCACAGCGTGGCGTCGCCGCGGATGTCCTGGCGCAGCGCCCGGCCGCCGCCATGGCCGACCGCGGCCTCGCGCAGCAGCCCGGCTTCGCGCAGGCGCAGCAGGTCGTCGCGCAGCGCGGCGGGATCGGCGGGGAAACCGCCGACGTGGCAGGCGCCGGTGTCGGCCAGCGCCTGCGCCAGCAGGCCGGCATTCAGTCCGGCGACGGTGGGCAATTCGGTCATGCCGTTATGATAAGCGGCGTTCCACGCGAGATTGCCGATGATTGCCAGAATCCCCCCCGTCACCCAGGCCCTGTTGATCGCCAACGGACTGGTGTTCCTGCTGCAGCTGATGCTGGGCGATCCGTTGCTGGTGAATTTCATGCTGTGGCCACTAGGCGGCGACCCCGGATTCCTGCCGTGGCAACTGCTGACCTACGGCTTCATGCACGGCAGCGTCCCGCACCTGCTGTTCAACATGCTCGCGCTGTACATGTTCGGCTCGCCGCTGGAATACACCTGGGGCGAGAAACGCTTCCTGACCTACTACCTGGTCTGCGTGATCGGCGCGGGCCTGCTGCAGCTCGTCGTCGGCGCATGGGCCATGGCGCAGGGCGGCGAAGCCTATCCGACCGTGGGCGCGTCCGGCGGCGTGTTCGGCCTGCTGCTGGCCTACGGCATGTTGTTCCCGAACAACCGGATCATGCTGCTGTTTCCGCCGATCCCGATGAAGGCGCGCACCTTCGTCGTACTGTACGGTGCGCTCGAACTGTTCCTGGGATTCGGCGGACTGCAGCCGGGCGTGGCGCACTTCGCCCACCTGGGCGGCATGCTGTTCGGCTGGCTGCTGATCCGCTACTGGCGCGGGCAGCCGCCGTTCGGCAGGCGCCGGCCACCGGGGCCGCGGATCGTGCGTTGATCCTGCAGGAGCGGGCAGCGCCCGCTCCCGCGGAAACGGTTCGCGCTCAGCGCCAGACCTTCACCTGCTCGGTTTCCTCCAGCTGCATCGGCTGCCCGGCCTTGCACGAGAACGTGGCGGCGAAGGCGGGCAGGTTGGCCAGCGGGCCGTCGCTGCGCCATTTGCCCGGCGCATAGATGTCGGCGGCGGCGCGCAGCGTCGCCTCGGCCGGCGACAAGTGCTGCGCCCACAACCGCGACCAGGCGCGGAAGAAATCCTGTTTGGCGGCCGCATCCGGCGCGAGCCGGGCGTGGGTGAACGCATCCCAGGCCAGTTCCACGCCGCCGAGGTCGGCGACGTTCTCGTCCCTGGTCGCGAGGCCGTCCACCTTGGCGCCGGCGCCGGGGAACGGATAGGCGTTGTATTGCGCGGCCACGCGGTTGCCGATGTCGTCCCATGCGGCGAGGTCGGCCGGCGTCCACCAGTCGCGCAGCGTGCCCCTGGCATCGACCATGCGGCCCTTGCGGTCGAAACCGCGGCCGAGTTCGCGGCCGACCAGCGCGCCGAACGAACCGTACAGCGCGGCGTCGCCCTTGCCGGCGTCGAACACCGGCGGTTGCAGCACCGCGGCGGTGACGATCAGGCGGTTCTGCGCCAGGTCGTAAGCCAGTGCCGGCTGCTGCGGCAGCACGTTCCAGCGGCGGTCGGCGTTGCCCTTGCCGATCCGTTTCATTTCCTCGCGGTGGCGCCACGTCGATGCGATCAGCACGTTGCTGCCGAAGCTGCCGCGGCCCATCGGCTGCACGCTGTAGTCGAGGTCGCGCTTGGGCGTGCCGATCTCGATCTTCAGCGCCGACAGCTTGGCCTTCGCCTCGGCCTTGGCTTCCGCGCTCATCCATGCATTGCCCTGCAGGCCGCGTTCGAGCGCATCGCGCACCTGCGCGGCGATGTCCGCGGCCCGCGTGCGGTTCGCCGACGGCAGGTAGCGCCCGGCGTATTCCTTGCCCAGCATCGGTCCGGCCGCGGTGGTGATGGCGTCCAGCACCTGCTGCCAGCGCTCGGCCGGCGCGGCGTCGCCGCGCAGCGTGCGGCCGCGGAAATCGAATTCGGCGTCGCGGAACGACCTGGCCAGGTACGGCGCCATCGCGTCGCCGATGCGCCAGCGCAGGTAGGCCTTCCACTGGTCGGGCTTGAGCGTCGCGACCATCGAATCCAGTGCCGCGAACAGCGTCGGGTTCGACAGCGACACGCGGTCGTCGCGGACCCCCTGCACCTTCAGGAAGGCATCGAGCTGCAGGTTCCTGTAGGTCTTCGCCAGGCTCGCGACTTCCACCGGCGCGTAGTTGGCGAACGGATCGTTGAGGACCTGCAGCGCCTGCGCTTGCCGGGCGATGCGCGTCTCCAGGTCGATCACCATCGCCGCCTCGGCGTCCAGCCGGTCCTGCCGGGTACCGGTCAGGGCGAGGATCTGCTTGACGTAGCCGCGGTAGCGGTCGAGCAGCGCGCGCGTCTCCGCGTCGGTGCGCGTGTAGAACGCCGGGTCGGACAGGCCGGTGCCGCCCTGCATGAAATAGCCGATGTGGCGTTCGAGGTCCTGCAGGTCGACGTCGGCGCTGAAGTTGAACAGCACCGGGATGCCGAGCTGGTGCAGGGCGGCGACCGCCGCCGGCACGTCCTTGCTCTTCCTGATCGCGTTGATCCGGTCCAGCAGCGGCGCAATGGGTTTCGCGCCGTCGGCTTCGACCGCGGCCTCGTCGAGGCCGCTGGCCCAGAAGTCGCCGAGCCGCTTCTGCACGTCGTTGGCCGGCGCCTGCATCGACAGATCGAGCAACTGGCGCTGCTGGACCAGGCTCAGCTCGCGCAGCTGGCCGAGCGCGGTGACCGCGCCGATCCCGGACGGCGCCGGGTTCGCCTTCAGCCAGTCGGCGTTGGCGTAGCCGTAGAAGTCGCTGCATTGGGCGCTGGTCGCGGGCGCCCTGGCCTTTTTCTTCTTGGTGGCGGCGCCGGCGTCGGTGGCGGACAGGGCGGCGAGCAGGGCCAGGGCCAACAGGGCGGGTTTGCGGGCAGCATCGTGCAGGTGCGGCATCGGGGGCTCCTTTGTTCCGATCGGTGCGGATACTAGCAAGCCAACCTGTACGTACCCGTGAGCCGGGCACCTGAACGACGAAGGCCCGGATGAGCCGGGCCTTCGTCCTTTAAGTCGCCGTCGACAAACCTATATCGTCTGGACAGACTTGACACTTGCTTTTTTTGCCATGCCTCTATCAACAAGCACCCACGTCAAGAAGGCCATCTTCTCCGCATCAATTACACGCATCACCATTGCGCTATCGACAACACTCGACCCAAGCGCGCTTATCTTTCTGGCACCGAGAAATATAGCTTGCCAGTTGGACTCGGAATCCTGAGCAACGCCCAATGACTGAACGATGGCGATTTCGCATACATTCGTTGCACAGCGAACATTCGGCTGCGACAAGCCAAGCCCTTGCAAAGGAAGCGCAGTCACCTCCCTTGCAATCTGTTCTTCCATGTAATTGGCCCACTCATTATCGCGGCGCTCGGACTGCATGAGTTTTATATATTGCGCAATTTCCTCTGGCACGCGGCCGTTTTGCACGTCACGATGAGTAATGTCTCTTAGAACCTCAATTTGCTCCAATTCTTCCCGACTAATTTCTGCTGGAGCGCCTTCTTCGATATTGCCGTCTTCGATGCCAACGCGCTCCGCATGCACTACCTGGGCACTCACATTTTCAATCTCGGCCACCCGATTGTTCCAAGGCGCAGCACAAAGAAGCCGCATCGGATTTTCATCTGCATAAATGTGTTCTAGCGTATTCACCCCACAATCACCCAGATTTGCGAATGCCACTCCGCATTCGGAGCCCACATAGCAAATATCGTATTGCACTACACAAGTTGTATGGCCAATAAGAACGCCAGATTGACATATTGGGGGCAGAACGGGAATCCGAGGAGGAATACATTGTGAACAATATTGAGCTTCGCTCTCCGAAGAAGAAAAAGCGGCAGCACCTATCAACAATACGAACATGAATGCGCGCGATATACGATTCATGACATAGTCCTGCTCACGATCACTATCAATTTTTCTCTAGCACATACACGCACCCAAGTCAAGAATCAGCTCGTGATCGTTTGACTCAGTTCTGGTCAGATGGCGCCGCGAAAAACGAAACGGAAAGACGGTGTCAGAGAAAAAGTGGTGTCAGAGCCACGACCCCGGACTCGGAAAAACGAAGGCCCGGATCGCTCCGGGCCTTCATGCGGACGACGAGGAATCGTTCGCTTACCAGATCACCACCTGCTTGTCGCCGTCGCGCAGCATCGGGTCGCCGGCCTTGCACGAGAACGCGGCGGCGAACGCCGGCAGGTTGGACGGCGCGCCGATCGCGCGGAAGTTGGCCGGCGCGTGCGGGTCGGTCTTCAGCCGCACCACCAGTTCCTCCGGGGTGAAGTTGCGGCGCCACACCGTGGCCCAGTTGAGGAAGAAGCGCTGGTCGCGGGTCAGGCCGTCGCCATTGTCGTCGGGCTTGCCGGCGGTGGCCGTCTTCATCGCGTCGTAGGCCGTGGCCAGGCCGCCGAGGTCGGCGATGTTCTCGCCCAGGGTCAGCTTGCCGTTGACCTTGCCGCCGGCGTCGGTGGTGTAGCCGTCGAACTGCGCGACCAGCTTGCCGGTGCGCTCGGCGAAGCCCTTGGCGTCGGCCTCGCTCCACCAGTTCTCGAAGTTGCCGCTCGGCCCGAAGCGCGAGCCCTGGTCGTCGTAGCCGTGGGTCATCTCGTGGCCGATCACCGCGCCGATGCCGCCGTAGTTCATTTCCTCCGGCGCGTTCGGGTCGAAGAACGGCGGCTGCAGGATCGCCGCCGGGAACACGATCTCGTTCTGCAGCGGGTTGTAGTAGGCGTTGACCATCTGCGGCGGCATGCCCCACTCGGTCTTGTCGACCGGCTTGCCGATCTTGCCGAGGTTCCACTTGTAGTTGAACTCGTTGGCGGCCAGCACGTTGCCGATGTAGCTGTCGCGGGCGGTGGCCAGGCCGGCCCAGTCGCGCCACTTGTCCGGGTAGCCGATCTTCGGCGTGAACGCGGCCCACTTCTCCAGCGCCTTCTTCTTGGTCTCGTCGCCCATCCAGTCCAGCTTCTCGATGCGCGCCTTCAGCGCGGTGGACAGGTTGCCCACCAGCGTTTCCATCTTGGCCTTGGATTCGGGCGGGAACGCGACCTTGACGTACAGCTGGCCCAGCGCCTCGCCGGCCTGGCCGTTGATCGTGGCCAGCACGCGCTTCCAGCGCGGCTTGATCTCCTTCTGCCCGCGCATGGTCTTGGAGTAGAAGTCGAAGTGCTCGTTGACGAAGGCGCTGCTCAGGTACGGCGAGGCGCCGTCGACGGTGTGGAAGCGCAGGTAGGCGCGCCACGCCGCCGGGTCGGTGTCGCCGAGCATCTTGCTGACTTCCTCGTGGAAGGCGGGGATGGCCAGCGAGAACTTCTCCGGCGCGGCCACGCCCTGCGAATCGAAGAACTTCGTCCACGAGAAGTTCGGGGTCAGCTTGTCGGCGTCGGCCAGGGTGACCGGGTTGTAGTACAGCGAGACGTCGCGCGAGAGCTCCTCGCTGGTCTTGGACACCTTGGCCAGGCGGGTCTCGAACGCGACCACGTCGTCGGCCTGCTTCGCGGCGTCGGCCGCGGCCACGCCGGACAGTTCCAGCACCTTGGCGACGTGCTCGCGGTAGGCCTCCAGCTTCTCCTTGTTCTCGGCCTTGGTGTAGTACTCGGGGTCGGGCAGGCCCAGGCCGCCCTGCGAGGCGTAGGCCATGTTCATCGACGAATTCTTGAAGTCGGCCTCGGCGCCGAAGCCGAACAGGTCGTTCTGGCCCTTGGCCGCGCTGGTGCGCAGGTACTCGGCGATCGCGTCCTTGTCGGCCAGCGCGTCGATCGCGGTCAGTTCGGCCTTGAGCGGCTCGATGCCCTGCGCCTCGATCTTGGCTTCGTCCATGCCGGTCGCCCACAGGTCGCCGACGATCTTCTCGACGCCGGTCGCATCCGCGTCGGCGGCGGCCTGCTCGGCCAGCTGGCGCTGCACCGCGTTGCTGCGCTCGTCGAGCATCTCGAACGCGCCCCAGCTGGTGCGGTCGCCCGGCACCGGGTTGGCGGCGAGGAACTTGCTGTTGGCGTAACCGGTGAAGTCGGTACAGGCGTTCTTGCTGGTGTCGAGGTCGGAGGCCTTGAACTGGTTGAACGGCGGCAGCTTGGATTCGTCCAGGGTCAGCGCCTTCGGGCCGTCGGCGGCCGGAGCGGCGGCTTCATCGGACTTCTTGCACGCGGCCAGCGCGGCGGCCACGGCAAGCGACAGGAACAGGATCTTCGGGGTATTGCGCACGGTCATGGACTCCGGCCCGGCTGGGCGATGGAAGAAGGGAACCCGCCCCAGCAGGGGCGGGCGGTCGCGCGACTTTACACGGTCCCGCCCCCGCGGACGGGTGCGGAAGGTCATGGCCGGGAGTTAGGAATCGGTGAAGCGGAACGGGGGAAACGCGTGAAAGGCGCCGGGAAGGGCCGGTCATGCCCGCCGCCGGCGCCCGCTCCTCGCCTTATCTCACATAAGGCACTTCGGCATCGCGGTTGCGCTCGCGTTGGCGGCGCTCGAACGCCTGGTTGGCCTTTTCCTCGGTCATCTCGTACTTCGGCGCCACGTGCGGCAGCAGCAGGCGCAGCCACGCCTTGCTGACCCGATGCGCCTCGGCCGGGCACATCTTCGCGCGCGCCTCGGGCAGCGTGCCGTCGGCGACCAGGCCGACGTAGCGCACCGGGTCGCTGCCGTAGAGCAGGCATTGCAGGTTGAAGTAGCGCTGCTCGCCCAGCGCGTGCTCGTCGGCATAGGCGTCGAGGTTGTAGGCGCCGGTGCTGCGCACCAGGAACCAGTTGGACGCCATGCGCAGGTTCTCGGCGACCGCGCCCGAGGATTCGTCCTTGCCGGCGAAGCGCAGCATCAGCGTGGTGGCGAGCTGGTCGACGGCGTCTTCCTCGCGGCCGGTGACCGGGATGTCGAGCAGGTCGATCAGCGCATGCCCGGTTTCGTGCAGCACGATGAAGCGCACGTTGGCGACCAGGTACCTGCGCGCGTGGTCCTCGTCCAGGCCGTGCTCCCTGGTCAGTTCTTCGCCGCGCTCCAGCAGCACCTTCATGGTTTCGTAGCACATCACCACCTCGCCGCGTTCGGGCGAGTAGAAGGCGTCGGGTTCGCGGCACTCGGCGGCGACGAACTTGATCGGCTTGGGCAATACCAGCAGCCCGTCGATGGCCTTGATCTCCGGCAGCTGGCGCAGCATGTCCTCCTTGCTCGCGAGCGCGTAGAACGGCTCCAGCTCCGGCGTCTTCGGCTTGACGTATTCGTAGGCGAAACGGGTGCCGTCGGCCTTGGGGCGCTCGCTGGCGACGGGCTTCAGCACGACCGGCTTGAGCGCGGCCATTTCGTCGGCCAGCGCCTTCTCGGCCGCGGCGCGGCCCTCCGCGCGCGCCGCGGCGAGGTCGCGCGCGTGCTGCCGCGCGGTGAGCTGCGAGTAGCCGAAGGCGCCGACGACCAGCCCGAAGGCCAGGGTCAGCAGGAAATTCCGGATTCGTTGCTTCATGCGTTCCCCGGCGGCCTCGGCCACGCACCACACGGGTCGGATCGTAACGGGATGCGGGCCGTGGCGGAATACGCTGCCACGGCCCGGCGGCCTCAGGGCACGGGCGCGAAGCGCGGGTCGCCGATCTTCATCTCGGTCAGCGGGCCGTAGCGCTTCAGCGTTTCGCGGATCTTCGCCGCGTCGCCGATCGCGGTGATCACCAGGTCGGCGTTGGCCGGGAAGGCGTCGCGCGCGGCGGCGACCTGCTGCGGCGTGGCGGCGGCGATCCGGCCGAGGTAGCCGTCGACCGCATCGCGGTCGTCGCCGTACAGGGCCAGCTCGACCAGCTTGGCGGCCAGTTGCGGCGAGGTCTCCAGTTCCGGGGTGAACTGGCCGGCGATGTAGTTCTTCGCCGAGGCCAGCGTGGCTGCGTCGAGGCCGTCCTTGTGCAGGCGGTCCAGCGTGGCCAGCGCCAGGTCGATCGCGGCTTGGGTCGATTCGGTCTTGGTGAAGCTGGTGATCGCGGCGGCACCGGGCCGGCGCGGCCGCTGCAGCGTGGCGCGCGCGCCGTAGCTCAGGCCGGACTTGATCCGCAGTTCGGTGTTGATCATCGAGGTGAAGCGCCCGCCGAACGCGGTCTGCACCAGGTCCTGCGCGGCTTCGGCGGGGTCGCCGTGGGCCACGCCGACGTTGGCCAGCGAGAAGTAGGTCTGGGTGGCGCCGGGCTTGTCGACCAGCAGCACGCGGCGGCCGGACTCGCGCGGCTTCGCATCGGCCTGCGGCAACGCGCCGCCCGCCTTCGCCCAGCCGCCGAAAATCTCCTTCACCTGCCCGGCGACCGCGGCGGGATCGAAATCTCCGGCGATGGCCAGGATCAGCCGGTCGCCGCCCATTTGCTGGGTGCGGAACGCCTGCAGGTCGGCCAGCTTGATCGCGGCCAGGCTGGTCTCGTCGCCGTCGGACGGACGCCCGTAGGGATGGCCGCGGAACAGCCAGGCGCCGGCGTATTTGCCGAGCAGGCCGCTGGGGTCGGAATCCTTGGCCGCGGCGATCGCGTCGATGGCGCGCTGGCGCAGCTTGGCGAATTCGGCCGGATCGAGCTTCGGCCGCAGCAGTGCGTCGCCGAGCAGCGACAGCATCAGCCCGGTGTCCTTCGCCAGGAACTGCGCGCTCGCGGTCAGCGCTTCGGGCGAACTGCCGAAGTGCAGGCTGCCGCCGGCGCCGTCGACGGTTTCGGCGAAGGCCAGCGCATCGCGCTCGCCGGCGCCCTTCGACAGCAGTTCGCCGAGCAGCGCGGCGGTACCTTCCTTGCCGGGCGCATCGGCCAGCGCGCCGCCGCGCACCGCCAGCGACGCGGCGACCATCGGCACGTCGTGGCGCGGCATCAGCAGCACGGTCGCGCCGTTGTCGAGGGTCAGCGTGGTGTAGTCGGGCAGGCGGATTTCGGCGGCATTGGCGCCGAACGCGGCGGCCAGCGCGACGCAGCCGGCGGCGAGGATGGAACGGACGGAATTGACGCGGCTCATCGTGCGGCCTCCTTGCTGGCGGCGACGGGTTTCAGCAATCCGGTGGTGCGGTTCTGCACGCGCAGGATCTTCTTCGCCAGCGCCTGTACCTGCGCCGGCGTCACCGCGGCATAGGCCGCCGGGGCGTCGAACAGCTTGCGGTAGTCGCCGTGGAAGACTTCGTATTCGCCGAGCGCGCGCGCCTTGCCGTTGATCGTCGCCAGGCCGCGCCAGAACGAAGCCAGCTTGAAGTTGCGCGCCTTCTCCAGTTCGGCGGCGCCGACGCCCTGGTCGGCCACGCGCGCCAGTTCGTCGTCGAGCAGCTTCTCGACCCTGGCCAGGTCGCCGCCCGGCGGCAACGCGGCGTAGATCCACAGCAGGCCGGGATCGAAGCCGGCGTCGAGGAACGCGCCGGTGTCGACCGCGGCCTGTTCGCGCTCGACCAGGCGCTGGTGCAGGCGCGACGAATCGCCCTGCGACAGGATGCTGGTCAGCAGCTCCAGCGCCGGGATGTCCGCGTCGGCCTCGCCCATGCCGGTGTGGAAGGCGTAGGCGATCAGCGCCGACTGCGCATCGGCCTTCTCGACCACGACGCGGCGCTCGCCCTGCTGCTCCGGCTCGACCGTGGTCACCGGGGTCGGCGCCGGCTGCTTGGCCAGCGGCGCCAGGTACTTGTCGGCCAGCGCGAACACCTGCTGCGGCTCGACGTCGCCGGCGACCACCAGCACCGCGTTGTTCGGCGCGTAATAGGTCTTGAAGAACTGCTGCAGGTCCTCCTGCTTCCAGTTCTCGATGTCGCTGGGCCAGCCGATGGTGGGGAAGGTGTACGGGTGCGCGGTGAACGCCGCGGCCTGCACCTGCTCCATCAGCGTGCCGAAGTTGTCGTTGTCCACGCGCAGGCGGCGCTCGCTGTAGACCACGCCGCGCTCGCTCTCGACCACCTTCGGCACGAAGGCGAGGTGGGCCATGCGGTCGCTTTCCAGGTCGAAGATGGTTTCCAGCGCCGACGACGGGAACCAGTCGGTGTAGACGGTCAGGTCGTTGCTGGTGCTGGCGTTGTTGCTGCCGCCGGCGGCCTCCATCTCGCGGTCGAACTCGCCCGGCTCGCGCCGGGTCGTGCCATTGAACATCATGTGTTCGAAGAAGTGCGCCAGCCCGGTGATGCCGGGGCGTTCGTTGCGGCTGCCGACCTTGTAGAAGGTGTAGTAGTTGGCGCTGGGGATGTCGTGGTCGGGCCAGACCACGATCTTCAGGCCGTTGGTCAGCGTCCGGCTGGCGATGGCGTCGGCGCCGGGCACGGCGGTGGCGGCCCGCGCGGCGCCGGACACGGCGAGCGCGGCGGCGAGCGCGATCATGAGGGATGGCATCCTTGGCGAACGCATCGGGTGGCTCCTGGCTGGCGGATGCGCAACTCTATCCAAACGCCGTCGCCGCGGCACGTGCCGAAGGTCGTTGCCCCGGGTTGCGGCGGGAGCGGGTACGCTTGGCGCGAATCCAGGAAGGAGGCAGGACATGCAGGTCGAATTCCACGGCGCCGCCGGCGAGGTCACCGGCTCGATGCACCTGGTGCATGCGGCGGGCAGGCGCATCCTGCTCGACTGCGGGATGATGCAGGGCGGCCGCGAGATCGAGGCGCACAACCACGACCCGTTCCCGTTCGACCCCGGCGAAATCGATGCGCTGGTGGTCAGCCACGCGCACATCGACCACATCGGCCGCATCCCGCTGCTGGTCAAGCGCGGCTTCCGCGGGCCGATCTTCGCGCAGTCCGCCACCGCCGAACTGATGCCGGTGATGCTGCTGGATTCGGCCTCGCTGGCCGAGTCCGATGCCGAGCGCGCCAACCGCGACCGCAAGCGCGGCGAGGCGGAAGTGCAGCCGCTGTACACCCGCGACGACGTGCCGGCGGTGACGCGCAGCCTGCGGCCGCTGGAATACGACGCGAAGACCCGGATCCTTCCCGGCGTGGAGGTCCGCTTCCGCGACGCCGGGCACATCCTTGGCTCGGCCATCGTCGAGCTGTGGGCGGACGGCAGGAAGCTGGTGTTCTCCGGCGACCTGGGGCAGAAGGGCACGCCGATCCTGCGCGACCCCGCGCGGATCGCCGAAGCCGACCTGGTGCTGATGGAATCGACCTACGGCGACCGCAACCACCGCGAGCGCGACGAGACCGTGCACGAGCTCGGCGGCATCCTCGACGAGGCCTGGCGCGACCGCGGCAACGTGCTGATCCCCGCGTTCGCGATGGGCCGCAGCCAGGAGCTGCTGTACTGGTTCGCCAAGTTCTGGGACGAATGGGGCCTGGCGCGCTGGCGCATCTTCCTGGACAGCCCGATGGCGGCCAAGGTGGTCGAGGTGTACGACCGCCATGAGCACATCTTCGACGCGGACGCGCAGGCGGTGTGGAAGGAGCGGCCGAACCCGTTCAGGCTGCCGAACCTGCACATCACCGAAAGCACGCAGCAGTCGATGGCGATCAACAACATCGACGGCGGCGCGATCGTCATCGCCGGCTCGGGCATGGCCAACGGCGGGCGCATCCAGCACCACCTGAAGTACAACCTGGAGCGGCGCAACGCGCACGTGGTCTTCGTCGGCTACCAGGCGGCGGGCACGCTGGGCCGGCGCCTGGTCGACGGCGCGAAGTGGGTGCGCATCCACGGCCGCGACTACCGCGTGAACGCACAGGTGCACACCATCGGCGGCCTGTCCGCGCACGCCGACCAGCGCGGCCTGCTGGACTGGTACGCGGGCTTCGAAAAGCATCCGCCGCTGGCGCTGGTGCACGGCGAGGACAAGGCGCGCGAGGCGCTGGCCGGCGAAATCGGCGAGCGCTACGGCATCGAGGTGACGCTGTCGCGGCCGGGGATGGTGCTGGAGGCGTAGGGCGTTGGCGACGATGCGGAGGATCCTGCCGCGTTTCGCACGATGCGCCATCGTCGCGCTGGCCGCGTCGGCGGCGGGCGCCGCGCCGGTGCCGGCTTTCGCCGCCGGGCAGGCGGCGGACGCCACCTGCGACGGCTACCCGCGCCTGCGGATCGGCATGGCGGAGGGCTTCTGCGCCGGCCTGGTGCTCGGCCCCGCGGCCCCGGGCAAGGCGCGGCGATTGCGATTGCCGCGTTCGTTGCTGCAACTGGACGAGGACACCTGGCTGGTCGCCGACCTCGGCGGCTGGGGCACGCAGCGCGGCGCGCTGTGTCGGCTGCAGGCCCGGCCCGGCAGCCCGGCCACGCTCGTCCGGCTGCTCGGCGACCTGAACCTGCCGCACGCGCTGGCGCTGGGCGCGGACGGCAAGGTCTACGTCGGCGAGATGAGCCGCATCTTCCGTTTCGACCCGCATGCCGCGGCGCCGGCGGAGACGGTCGAGACGGTGGTCGCGGACCTGCCCGACAACCGCCTGCACGACAACCGGCACCCGTTGTCGAAATTCGTGTTCCTGCCGGACGGCGCGTTGCTGGTCAACGTCGGCGCGCCCTCCGACCAGTGCCTGGATGGCGAGGGCAAGCCCCTTGCCGGGACCTGTCCCGAAAGCGCGGAAGGCGAACGGGCCGCCGGCCTTCGCCGCTACGCGCCGGACGGAAACGGCGGATGGCGCCGCGAATACACGGTCTACGCCAGCGGGTTGAGGAACTCCGTGGCGCTCGCGGTGCACCGTTCCGGCACCGTGTTGCAGGGCGAGAACAGCTACGACTTCGCCGCGCGCTGGTCGCCGTTCGACGAGATCAACCTGGTCCGCGAAGGTCGCCATTACGGTTGGCCCTATTGCGCCGACGTTGCCGCGGCGACGCCGGGATGGAAGGATGCAAAGGCGATGGCCTGCGATTCGCCGGCGCATACCCCGCCCGCGCTGCTGTTGCCGCCGCACGCCGCGCCGCTGGACATGCTGTGGTACGACGGCGGCATGTTCCCGCAGCTGCGGGGACGGTTGCTGATGAGCTGGCACGGCTTCCGTTCGACGGGCGGGCGGATCGTGGCGTTCGCCACCGACGACGACGGCGTGCCGGTGGCGGAGGGGAACGCGCGCTATCCGGTGTACGGCGGCAAGCCACGGCGCTACGCCGCGTCGCCGTCGGCGAATGCGTTCGTGCTGACGCCGGGGTGGGGCAGGCTTGCGGGCGTGCGCCGGCAAGGCTCGCCGGTGGGCCTTGCGGTGGCGCGCGACGGCGCGATCTGGGCCACCGACGACCGCGCCGGCATGGTCATCCGCATTGCGGCGGATCGGCCGTAAGCGCCGCGTTCCGGATCCTCGGAGGTTCGCGGGCAGCGGATGCCGCCGCGGCCGGGCATGGCGCCCGCGCGTCAGATCGCCGCGTTCCTTTCCTCTTCGCCGGTGGTGTTCCCGTTGTAGGCGAAGCTGCGGTTGCGGCCCAGCTGCTTGGCCTGGTACAGCGCGGCTTCGACGCGGTTCATCGCCTCCGCGGCGTCGTGCGCGTCGCCCTGCACGATGGTGTGGATGCCGATGCTGACGGTCAGCCGCGCGTCCTCCGGCAGCCCGGTTTCGCGCTTGCCCGGCAGTCCGGCCAGGTCGACGTGCAGGGTGGTGGCGATGGCCGCGGCGGCGTCCGCCGAGGTTTCCGGCAACAGCACCGCGAATTCGTCGAAGCCGATCCGCGCGATCAGGTCGCGCGGGCGCCGCGCGCGGTTGCGCAGCGCGGCGCCCAGCACGCGCAACGCAACGTCCCTGGCCGCGTCGCCATGGGTCGAGATGAATTGGTGGAAGCGGTCGATGTCGATCAGCAGCATCGACAGCGGCAGGCCGTTGAGCCGGGTGGCGTGCAACTCGCGTCCCAGCGCGGCGTCGAACAGCGCGCGGTTGGCCAGCCCGGTCAGCGTGTCGGTCTGCGCGAGCAGGCGGGCTTCCTTGCGGTGCCTGTGCCGCCACAGCGCCAGGCCCAGCGCCAGCACCAGCAGCGCGGGAAGCGGCGGGAACCAGGTTCCCGCCAGCGCCAGCAGCGCCAGCGAAAGCAGCAGCGTCGCGGCTGCGGCGATCGCCAGCGGCCGCCACAGCCGTTCCAGCCCGGGCAGGCCGAGCAACAGCAGCGGCAGCGCGACCAGCAGCGCCGACAGCGCGATGCGCGCGGCCAGCCGCATCGGCGCGATCGTGGCGTCGTTGACCAGCGCATTGAGCGCATTGGCCTGGTAGTAGATCTCCGCCAGCCCGTCGCCGCGCCCGGGGACGGCGACCGTATCGCCCATGCCGGCGGCGTCGATGCCGACGAGGATCCAGCGATCGCGCAAGTCCTCGTCCGCCACGCGCCCGGCGAGCACGTCGGCGTAGGAGACGCGGTGGAAACCGTCCGCGGGGCGCGCGAACGGCAGCAGCAGGTAGCCGTCGCGGGTCCAGCGCCGCGGTGCATCCTCGCGCGCGTCGAAGTCCTGCAGGTCGGGCAGGTTGCCGCCGCGCGGATCGCGCAGCGCCAGCGCCAGCGACGGCCAGCGCGGCACACCCAGGCCGGCATGCAGGTACATGCCGCGGCTGACGCCGTCGCGATCGGGCGCGTGGTCGGCGTGGCCCAGCCGGGCGGCGGAAGCGGCGAATTCGGGGATCGGCGCCAGTTCGACCGCCGGGCCGCCGGCCGCGGAGGCTTCGACGAACACCGGCAGCACGGTGCGGCCGTTGCGGCCCAGCGCGCGCGCCAGCAGGGCGTCGCCTTCCGGGTCGTACAAGGCCGATTCGGTCAGCAGCACGTCCAGTGCGATGCCGCGCGTGCCGATTGCGGTCAGGCGGTCGATCAGCTTCGCGTGCACCCGCCGCGACCATGGCCACTGGCCCAGTTCGGCCAGGCTGGGCTGGTCGATGGCCACGACCACGATGCGCGGATCCGCGGCGGGCGCGGTCGGCCGCGACAGCGCGTCGAACAGCCACGCGTCCACGCGCGCGGTCGCCCCGGACAGGATCAGCGCCGCCACCAGCGCGGCGCCGCCGAGCGCGGTCAGCGCACGCGCCTTGATCCGTTGCCGCAATGTCCGCCGCGAAGAGTTCACGCGCTCTTCGGCGCCCTGGCGGCGCGACGGGCCGTCCGCAAGGCGCATTCGCGTGTTTCCGCGGGTCCGGCGTGCGTATTGCCGTGCATGCGTGGCTCCCCCCTCGACGATGCCGGGCCGATTATATGGCTTGTTATAGTGAAGCGGTTTCCCGGGCACGGCGGGAACCGCCCCCGGCTTCCCCGCCGCCTTCGAACCTGGAGGCCATGGCCAGCAACGAACGCAAGTACGATGCCATCCTCGTCGGCGGCGGCCACAACGGACTGGTCTGCGCCGCGTACCTGGCCAGGGCCGGCCTGAAGACCGTGGTGCTCGAGCGCCGCGGCGTGGTCGGCGGCGCGGCGGTGACCGAGGAGTTCCACCCCGGCTTCCGCAATTCGGTCGCTTCGTACACGGTCTCGCTGCTGCAGCCCAAGGTCATCGCCGACCTCGACCTGCACCGCCACGGCCTGCGGATCGTGCAGCGCAGGCGCAACAACTTCCTGCCGTTGCCGGACGGCCGCTACCTGCTGACCGGCGGCGGCAGGACGCAGGAGGAAGTGGCGAAGTTCTCGCGCCGCGACGCGGAGAAACTGCCCGAGTACGAACGGCGCATCGACGCGATCGCCGACGTGCTGCGCGCGCTGGTCCTGCAACCGCCGCCGAACATCGCCGAGGGCGGTTGGTGGAAGGCGTTGCCGGAGCTGCTGCGCGGGGCGAAGGTCGGCAAGCGCCTGCTGCAGCTGGACGAAACGCTGCGCCAGGAACTGCTCGACCTGTTCGCGATCTCCGCCGCCGAATACCTCGATCGCTGGTTCGAGAGCGAGCCGATCAAGGCGCTGTTCGGCTTCGACGGCGTGGTCGGCAACTACGCCAGCCCCTACGCGCCGGGCAGCGCCTACGTGCTGCTGCACCACGTGTTCGGCGAAGTGAACGGGGTCAAGGGCGCATGGGGGCACGCGATCGGCGGCATGGGCGCGATCACCCAGGCGATGGCCGGGGCCGCGCGCGAGGCCGGCGCCGAAATCCGCACCGGTGCCGGCGTGCGCGAGATCCTCGTCGAGAACGGAAAGGCCGTCGGCGTGGTCACCGAGGCCGGCGAAACCCTGCATGCGTGCTGCGTGGTCGCCAATGTCGGCCCGAAGCTGCTGTACGAACGCCTGCTGCCGTCGCAGGACGTGCCCGCGCCCACGCGCGAGCGGATGCGCAACTGGCGCGTGGGCTCCGGCACCTTCCGCATGAACGTGGCGCTGTCGCGACTGCCGGACTTCTCCGCGCTGCCGGGCGAGGGCGACCATCTCACCGCGGGCATCATCCTCGCCCCGTCGCTGGCGTACATGGACCGCGCATGGCGCGATGCGATGGACTTCGGCTGGTCGCGCGAGCCGATCGTCGAGATGCTGATCCCGTCGACGCTCGACGATTCGCTGGCGCCGCCGGGCCGGCACGTCGCCAGCCTGTTCTGCCAGCAGGTCGCGCCGACGTTGCCGGACGGCAGGTCGTGGGACGAACATCGCGAGGAAGTCGCCGACCTGATGATCGCCACGGTGGATCGCTGGGCGCCGGGCTTCGCCGCGTCGGTGCTGGGCCGGCAGATCAAGAGCCCGCTCGACCTCGAGCGCGACTTCGGCCTGGTCGGCGGCGACATCTTCCATGGCGCGCTGTCGCTGAACCAGCTGTTCAGCGCGCGGCCGATGCTGGGCCAGGCCGATTACCGCGGCGCGATTCCCGGCCTGTACCTGTGCGGTTCCGGCACGCATCCCGGCGGCGGCGTCACCGGCGCGCCGGGGCACAATGCGGCGCAGGCCGTCATCGCGGATCTTTGATATGGCAAGAGCCAATCTCAGAATTCCGTTCGTCCTGAGCGTAGCGCCGAAGGCGCGGAGTCGAAGGGCCTCGTGTCATTGAAATGCAGATGTTTCGACTTCGCAGGGCTTTGCCCCGCTACGCTCAACACGAACGGTTTCCAACTTTCGGTATGGATTCAAGGCAGAAAACTATGCGTGCCCTGATTTTCTCCTTGCTGGCGACAAGCACCGCGTTCATCGCCGCACCGGCGAAGGCTGGGACGCAGGATCGCGACGCACCTCGATCGGCCGCGCAACCGGTCTGGGCCGACGAATTCGATCGCATCGATCCGGACAACTGGAGTTTCGAAACCGGCGGCGATGGCTGGGGCAACGAAGAACTGCAGTACTACACCGATGGAGACAATGCCTTCATCCGGTTCGATCCGCTCGCGGACAGCAAGGTGCTGGTGATCGAGGCGCGGCGCGACAACCCCGGCAAGTACAAGTGCTGGTACGGTCGCTGCTCGCATACCTCGGCGCGGATGATCACGCGCGGCAAGCGGTCGTTCCGCTACGGCCGGGTCGAGGCGCGCATCCGCCTGCCGCAGACCCAGGGCATCTGGCCGGCGTTCTGGATGATGGGCAACGGCATCGAGCAAGTCGGTTGGCCGCAAGGCGGCGAGATCGACATCATGGAACACATCGGTCGCGAGCCGAACCTGACCCATGGCGCGCTGCATGGCCCCGGCTATTCCGGGGAGACGCCATTCCTCGGCACGCACGACCTCGGCGAACCGGCGGACGCCGGTTACCACGTCTACGCGGTGGAATGGGATGCGGAAGGCATCCGCTGGTCGGTCGATGGCCGCCAGTTCCATCAGGTCAGCCGCAAACAGGTGGAAACGCACGGTCCCTGGGTGTTCGACAAGCCGTTCTGGTTGCTGTTGAACGTCGCCGTCGGCGGCAACTGGCCGCGTGCGCCGGACTCGGGCAGCCGCTTCCCGCAACGCATGTACGTGGACTACGTGCGCGTCTACGCCAAGCCCGACTGAGCATCCCGGGCGACATCCGGTTGCCTGCAACCCGCCAATCGCAACATCCGCACGGCGGGCTGTCGATTCCGGCCATGCCGGTTCGTCGCAGTGATGAAGGTCCGCAGCGGGCGGGCCATTCCGAGGAGCCAGGACCATGCAGCGTTTCCGTTTTCCCTCACTGGCCGCGTCCGCGGTCGTGCTGGCCGCGTCGGCCGCCTTTCCCGCGGCGGCGGGGCAGACGACCTTCGTCATCGATCCCGAACACACCTATCCCAGCTTCGAGGCCGACCACTTCGGCGGCCTGTCGGTCTGGCGCGGCAAGTTCAACAAGAGTTCGGGCAAGGTCGTGCTCGACAGGCAGGCCGGCACCGGCGAGGTCGAGGTGCGCATCGACATGGCCAGCGCCGACTTCGGCCTCGACAAGATGAACGAGGCCGCGCAGGGCGAGGTGCTGTTCGACAGCGCCAAGTACCCCGAGGCGGTCTACCGTGGCAAACTCGCGTCGTTCAAGGACGGCAAGCCGGGCGAGGTCGATGGCGAACTGACCCTGCACGGCGTCACCCGCCCGCTGAAGCTGGAGATCCTCGGCTTCAAGTGCATGCCGCAGCACCCGGTGCTGAAGCGCGAGTACTGCGGCGCGGATGCGCTGGCCAGCTTCCAGCGCGACGATTTCGGCATGGCGGCGGGCAAGGATTACGGCTTCGACATGACCGTGACCCTGCGCATCCAGGTCGAAGCGATCGCCGAAGAATGAATCCGCCATTGAGGAGCCGTCGATGCTGAAGGATTTCCTGCTCGCTTCCGTCCACCATCTGCTCGCCTTCGGCCTGGTGGCGATGCTGGTGTCCGAGTCGGTGCTGTTGAGCCGCCCGCTCGATTCCGCCGCGCTGAAACGGCTGGGTGGCGTCGATCGCGGTTACGGCATCGTCGCGGTGCTGTTGTTCGCGGTCGGCATGTGGCGGGTCTACGGCGGCATCAAGGGCGCGGACTTCTACTGGCACAACCCGTGGTTCCACGCCAAGCTTGGCGCCTTCGTGCTCGCCGCGCTGCTGTCGGCGTGGCCGACGATCCGTTTCCTGAAGTGGCGAAGCGCGTTGAAGGCCGACCCGGCGTTCGTGCCGGCGCCGGCCGATGCCGCCGGGCTGCAGCGCATCGTGCGCCTGGAGCTGGCGCTGGTCGCGGTGATCCTGGTCTGCGCCGCGGCGATGGCGCGCTACGGCGGCCTGCATTTGTAGGACGGGGCAAGCCCCGCTCTACGGCCGGAACAGCTTCGCGATTTCCAGCGCGGTGGGGTACGGCTCCGGGTCGTTGCGGTTGCTCAGGATGACCACGGTCAGCCGGTCCTTCGGGTAGCGCAGGATCACGTTGCGGCCGCCGATGGTTTCGCCGGAATGCCACAGCGCGTCGCCGTTGATGCGCCAGCCGTAGCCGTAGTACGGTACGTCCGGTTCGGGCGTCCGCGTCTTCGGCGTGAACGCCTCGTGCAGCGACGCCGCCTTCAGCAGGCGGTCGTCGTACAGCGCGGCGTCCCATTTCGCCAGGTCGTCGATCGACGAATACACGCCGCCGTCGCCGAGCGTCGCGCTGGTGCTGCTCTGGTCGGTGCGGACCCACTTGCCGTCGATCTCGCTGTTGCCGTAGGCGCGGTCCGGCACGGTGTCGCTGCCGTCGACGTGGACGACCGAGCGGGCCATGCCGAGCTTGTCGAAGATGCGCGCCTTCACGAATGCCGGGAACGGCTCCCCGCCGGCTTTCTCCACGATCAGCGCAAGCAGGCAGTACGCGCTGTTGCTGTAGCGGTAGTCGGTGCCGGGCGCGAAGTAGAGCCGGCCCTGGCCTTCGAGCAGCTTCAGCACGTCGGCATCGTGCAGCTGCCATTCCTGGCCGGGATCCATCACGTCTTCGTAGTCGATCAGCCCCGACGTGTGGCTGAGCAGGTGGCGGATCCGGATATCGGCCGTCGCGGGCGGCAGCGAAGGCAGCCACTTGCGCACCGGGTCGTCCACCGCCAGCTTGCCGTCCTCGGCCAGCAGCAGGATCGCGGCGGCGGTGAATTGCTTGCTCACCGAGGCCAGCCGGTAGTTGGTTTGCGGCGTCGCTGCGATGCCGTTCTGCAGGTCGGCGTAGCCGTACGCCTTGCGCACGACCGGTTCGCCGTCCTTGATCACCAGCAGCGACGCGCCCGGTACCTTGCCGTCGTAGCGCTGCATCAGCTTGTCGATGGCGGCCTGTTGCGCCGACGTGATCCCGGCCATGGCCGGTGATGATATCGCCAGTGCCAGCGCGAACGGCGCCAGCCAGTGCCGGAGCCGGCTCATTTCAGCACCACCTTGATCCGGTTGTCGTCCGAATCGGTATCCACCAGCTTGTTGTACGGGTCGATCCCGGCTTCGTACGGCGCCTGGTCGACGACCAGCTTCAGCGTGGTCGCGGCCTGCGTGATGTGGTGTTTCTGCAGATACAGCACCTTTTCGTCCTCCTCCTTGCCGCCCGGCGGCCGCGCGAACACGCCCACGTCGACCCATTCGTCGACCGCTTCGTCGGCGACCTTGCCCTTGCCGTCGGCCGAATGGATCTGCGAGGTCAGTTGCAGCGTCACCTCGTACTTGCCGTCTGCGCGCCTGGCCGCATCGGCGGAGACCGCACGGTTTTCCCAGAACACGATGCGTTCGAACAGGTCGCGGATCAGCGGGTGGAACTTCGGATCGGTGGCGGCGTACAGGTCGGCCAGGAAATCGCGGGTGGTCGGGTAGGGCGCGGTCTTGAACGCGTGTTTTGCGATGAATCCGGCCAGCACCCGGTTCAGGGTTTCCTCGCCGATCGCGTCCTTCAGCGCATAGAACGCCACCGAGCCCTTGCGGTAGTGGATGTACTGCTGGTTCTCGTTCAGCGCCAGCGGCTGCTCGGCCACGCGCTCGGTGGCGCGGCTGCGCAGGTAGTTGTCCAGCTCGTACTTCAGGAATTTGCGCATCTTGCGCGGCCCGTACTCGTGCTCCATCACCATCAGCGCCGAGTATTGCGACAGCGATTCGGACAGCATCGTCGCGCCCTGCACGTTGGCGCCGATCACCTGGTGCGCCCACCACTGGTGCGCGACTTCGTGCGCGGTGACGTAGAAGGGATAGTCGATGTCGGCCTTGTCGCGCAGGTCGGCGATGAAGCCGATCGCCTCCGAATACGGCACGGTGTTGGCGAACGACTGGGCGAAGGTCCGGTAGCCGGGGAACTCGAGGATGCGCAGCTGGCGGAACTGGTACGGCGAGAAGTTGCGGGTGTAGTAGTCGAGCGACTTCTTCGTCGCCTCGATCATGCGCCCGGCGTTGTACGGGTGTTGCCGGTCGTGGTAGACCTCGATCGCCACGTCGTTCCAGCGGTCCTTCCGCACCTGCCAGTCGGCCGACAGCCACGAGAAGAACGGCAGCAGCTTCGCTTCCGACTTGTAGTGGTAGTAATGGCGGCCGTCCTGCGTCCATTCGCGCTGCAGGTAGCCCGGCGCCAGCGCGATCTGCCCGGCGCTGGTCGAGACCGTGGTCTCGAAGTCGACCCAGTCGCGGCCCGGCCCCAGGTAGTTGTCGGCCCATGCGGCGGTGTCGCCGATCGGGTTCATCCGCGGCAGCTCCGGCAGCTTGTACTTGCGCCGGTCGTTGCGGTCCTGCAATTGCCGGCCCTCGTCGTAGCCGAACTGCGGCAATACGGCGAAGTTGTTGAAGAAGGTGCCGTTGTAGACCACGCCGGTATCGCCGCCATCCAGCGGGAAGCCGTGCGGCGCGTACTTCAGTTCATAGTCGAAATCCATTTCGGCGCCCGGCGCCAACGGCGCGTCCAGCCGGTAGATCGCGTAGCCGGACACGTCGTCGGCCTTCACCAGCGCATGCGCGGGAAAGTCCAGGCGCCCTATTTCGGCCTCGGGGTCGATGGTCACGTGCAGTTGCGCGATCGGTGCGCCGCTGTCGTTGCGCAGGCGGTAGTGGCCGCGGAGTTCGACCGTGCGGGTTTCCGGGTGGATGTCGACGTCGGCGCGGATCGCGACGATCTTCGGCTGCGGCAGGGCCTTGTACTGGCGGAAGGCCTTCTCGTAATCGGCCTGTTGCTGCTTGGCCAGGTCGCCCGGCACGTAATCGTTGAGGACGTTGGTGTTGTAGAAGATCCAGCCGCCGAGCGCGACGAAGGCGATGCCGCCGGCGATCGCAGTCGCCAGCAGCGGCCCGCGCAGGCGCGCGCGCAACTGCGCCAGCCGGTCGCGCCAGTGCAGCGAGGTGCCGCGCGGCCAAAGCGCCGCGGCCAGCGCCAGCAGCACGACGCACAGCGCCGCCCAGTAGCCGCGGAACCACAGGTGCGGGCCGATGAAATGGCCCCAGCCGTTCATGTCCGAATACGGGATCGGGCTGGCCTTGCCGAAGTTGTACAGGGCATGGTCGAAATCCAGCATCGCCAGCCCGGCGCGGCCGACCAGGTAGACGATCATCAGCAGGTAGCCGATGAACTTGTTGCCGCTGAGCACCTGCAGGAACACCGCCAGCGCGGCCGTCAGCAGGAACGGGATCGCGTTCAGCGCCAGTCCCTGCAGGTACAGCAGCGGCTGCAGCCGGGTGTAGCCATGCGCCAACTGGTAGCCCATCGCGAACAGCGTGCCGACCGCGAGGAATACCAGCACGATCCCGGCCAGCGCGGTCGTCTTCGCCGCCAGCGGGATCCAGTCCGGGGTGGGATAGGCATCGGCGACGTCGGCGATGCCCATGCCGCGCTCGCGCCAGACCAGTTCGCCCGCATAGAAGGTCAGCACGATGACCAGGAACAGGTTCATGCCGCCGTTCAACGTCGACTGCATGCGGCCGGTCACCGGATACACGTCGGTGCCGAACATCAGGCCGCCGGACTGGAACGCGAAATACAGCACCGCCAGGCTGAGCAGCAGCATCACCAGCAGCGGCGCGCCGAACAGCGCGTGGCGCAGGTCGAAGCGGGCCAGTTGCCAGAACTGGGTCCGGCGCGCGCCGGCGCCATCGCGCAGCGCGACCGGGGGCAGGACAATGGCGGCAGCGTCGCCGGCCACCTCGGCGGCGCCGGCCTGGCGCCGCCGCCACGGCAGCTTCAGGCCCTCGCGGTCGGCACGGAACAGCGTGTACGAAGCCCACAGCAGCAGCGCGGTGACGCCCAGCCAGATCGCGCGGTTGCCCAGCAGCAGCCCGGTCAGCCGGGGCAGCTGCGTGTTCAGCTGGTCGCTGGACCAGTAGCGGATGTGCTGGCTGACCGCATTGCCGCCGGAAGGATCGACCAGCGCGCCGATCCAGCGCGTCTGCAGGTCGGCGTTCAGCGAATCCGAGACATTCCACAGCACGAAGAACGCAATCACGCCGATGTAGGTGTACAGCATCGAGCGCGTCGCCGTGGCCAGCAGGAACAGCAGCGCCGACAGGAACAGCAGGTTCGGGATCACCAGCACGCCGAAGCCCCAGGCATAGGCCGCCCACGGCGTCGGCCCCAGCCGCGCCTGGTCGAGCCAGGGCATCTTGCTGCCCAGCCACATGCCCAGCACGACGAACAGCATCACTCCGACGCTGGCGAGGAAGCCGCCGCCGAAACGCCCCGCAAGATAGATCCCCTTGCGCATCGGCGTGGCGAAGAACAGCTCGGCGGTGCGCTGCTCGAAGTCGCGCAAGGCGATCCCGCCGATGAAGATCGTGGTCAGCAGCGCGCTCATCACGCTCATCGCGCCCAGCACGACCGTGCTGACCGCCGGGGCGTTGCGCATCACGTTGCCGACGCCGCCGCCATAGCTGACGTTGTCCGAAGCCAGCATTGCGAAGCCGAGCGCGCCGAACGCCAGCGCGACGATCCAGAACACGCCGTTGCGCAGCAGCAGGCGGCGCTCCATCTTCAGCAGTTGCCACAGCATGGCTCAGGCCCCCGCGATGGCGGCGACCGGCGCGGTCTTGCGCAGCTCGCCGAAGTACACATCCTCCAGGTCCGCCGGCACCGGCACGAAGCCGGCATCGGGCGCCGCGTCGCCGAGCACGTGGATCACCGGTTGCCCGGCGACCAGCCGCGTCGACAGCACCGTGTGCGCCTGTTCGTAGCCGGCCAGTTCGGCCTTGTCGACGGTCTTCTTCCACACCCGTCCGTCGAGCGCGCGGATCGCCTCGCGCGGCTCGCCGCTCAGGCGCACCTGGCCGGAAGCGATGATCGCCATGCGCGGGCACAGGTCGGTCACGTCCTCGACGATGTGGGTGGACAGGATCACTACCGTGTCCTCGCCGATCTCGGCCAGCAGGTTGAGAAAGCGGTTGCGCTCGGCCGGGTCGAGGCCGGCGGTCGGCTCGTCGACGATGATCAGCGACGGCTTGCCGATCAGCGCCTGGGCGATGCCGAAGCGCTGGCGCATGCCGCCGGAGAAGGTGCCCAGCTTGCGCTTGCGCACCTGCCACAGGTTGACCTGCTGCAGCAGCGCCTGCACCAGTTCCTTGCGCTCGCCGCGCGCGGTCACGCCCTTGAGCACCGCGAAGTGGTTGAGCATGTCCTCGGCCGAGACCTTCGGGTAGACGCCGAATTCCTGCGGCAGGTAGCCCAGCGTGCGCCGCGCCGCGGTCTTGTCGGCCAGCAGGTCCAGGCCGTCCAGGACGATGCTGCCGCCGTCCGGTTCCTGCAGCGTGGCGATCGTGCGCATCAGCGTCGACTTGCCGGCGCCGTTGGGGCCGAGCAGGCCGAACATCCCGCGCGGGATGTCCAGGTCGACATCCTTCAATGCCTGCACGCCGTTGGCGTAGGTCTTGGACAGCGAGCGGATCTGCAGCATCGGACTTCCCCAAGCGATGGCGATGGCGCATGGTGCCGGCCGCCGCGGGCGGCTGGCAAGCATGCAGGAAGTCACCGTCGGGCGGGTGGCCGGCCGCTCAGTCGCGTGTGGCTTCGCTGCGCAGTCGCGCCTCGCGTTCGTGGCCCAGGTAGGCGCGGATGCCGTGGCGCATCAGGTACAGCAGCGGGATCATCGCCACCGCGGCCAGCATCTTGTAGCCGTAGTTGACC
Organism: Pseudoxanthomonas sangjuensis; assembly: GCF_010211755.1. GTDB lineage: Bacteria > Pseudomonadota > Gammaproteobacteria > Xanthomonadales > Xanthomonadaceae > Pseudoxanthomonas_A > Pseudoxanthomonas_A sangjuensis. The sequence goes on from NZ_PDWR01000033.1 coordinate 28,057, forward strand.
GTGCCGATGGCGAAGAACTGCGGGATCGGCCAGTGCTGCGGGCCGAGCACGAAGGCGATGTACAGCACCACGAAGCTGTCGACCAGCTGCGACACCGCGGTCGAGCCGGTCGCGCGCAGCCATACCCAGCGTTCGCCGGTGGCGTTGCGGATGCGGTGGAATATCGCCACGTCGATCAGCTGGCCGACCAGAAAGGCGACGATCGAGCCGAAGATCGACCACAGCCCCTGGCCGAAGATCGCGGCGAACGCGGCCTGGTAGTCGGGCACGCCCTGGTCTTTGGCGACCCCGACCCACCAGCCGGCGGGCGCGACGTGGATCGCCGCATAGGCGAACACGAAGCCGTAGACGATCAGCGCCACGGCCAGCCACGACACGAAGCGCACGCCGCGGCTGCCGAAGAATTCGTTGATCGTGTCGGTCAGGATGAACACGAACGGCCACAACAGGGTGCCGACCGTGAAGTTCAGCGAGCCGCTCTGGCCGAACAGGTTCCATTGCAGCGGCGCGATGCCGAGCGTGTCCTCCAGCGCGAAGATCTTGACCCCGATGAACTCGGCCAGCACCGCGTTGACGCACAGGAACGCGGCCAGTGCGATGAACATGCGCACCGCGCGGTCGTCGATGGTGCGGGTGGCGCTGGCGGGCTGGGCGGCGGGGGCCAGCCGGCGCTTGTACGGGGCATGGCGGGCCTGCCGATCGTGACGGGCGGCGCCTTCCGCTCATTTCGCCGGGTCGGTGAGCATCGCGAGGCTGTACGCCGCCCGCGCCACGGCCTCGCGGCCTTCCTCGATGGCTTCCTTCGCCCGGTGGAATTCGTAAAGGCCGAGGTGGGCCAGCCGCGGCGAGATGGTCAGCTCCGGCGGATCGCCGGCCAAGCGGCTGCGCGCGATCCGCACCTGCATGATGTTGATGCTGGTGGCCAGCACGTTGAGCAGGTCGGGTACGCGGGGTTTGTCGTTCGCGGGCGGCGGGCGGATCGCGGCGAGGCGGCCCTGCAGCTTGCCCAGCCAGTCGTCGCGTTCAGCGGCCGGCGGCGGGTCCTGCGGACGGGCTTGCGACAGGTGGCGCCCCAGCACGTCGGAACTCAGGTCCACGGCGATCACGACATCGGCGTCCATCGCGCGCGCCAGCGAAACCGGCACCGGATTGACCAGGCCGCCATCGACGAGGACCGCGTCCTGGTGGACCACCGGCGTGAACAGCCCGGGCAGGGCGATGGACGCACGCACCGCGCGCAGCGTCGAGCCGCTGCGCAGCCACACCTCTGCGCCGGTGCGCAACGAGGTGGCCACCGCCGCGAACGGGATCTTCAATTCCTCGATGAGGCGGTCCTGGTATTGTTCGGCGAAGAACGCCATCAGCCGCTCGCCCTTCAGCAGGCCACCGCCGAAGCCCACGTCGAGGAAGCCGGCGACCTCCCTGAGCCCCAGCCCGAGCACCCATTGCTCGAACCGGTCCAGTTCGCCCGCCGCGTAGACGGCGCCGACCAGCGCGCCGATCGACGTCCCGCAGACCATGTCGATGCGCACGCCGGCCTCTTCCAGCGCGCGGATCACCCCGATGTGCGCCCAGCCGCGGGCCGAACCGCCGCCCAGCGCGAGTGCCACGGTTGGTCGCGGACCGGCGCTCATCGGGAGTTTCTACTTGTCGATGGCCCGCGTGAACGGCATCGCCTCCGGTGCCACCGCGCCGCCGGAGATGATGAACGACATCGCCTGGTCCACGCTCCAGTCGGTCGGGGTCAGCAGTTCGACCGGGACGACCTCGAGGTAGCCGGAAGTCGGGTTCGGCGTGGTCGGCACGTACACCGCGGCCAGTTCGCGGCCGCTGCCTTCCTCCCTGATCACCCGCGTCACCAGGCCGACCGATTTCATGTCCCGGTGCGGGAAGTCGATCAGCACCACGCGCTGGGTGCTGCCGGGCTTGGTCTGCAGGATGTCCAGCAGCTTGCGCGAACTGCTGTAGATGACGTTCGCGACCGGGATGCGCTCGATCAGCGCCTCGAACCACTTCAGCAGCCGCCGGCCGACCATGCGCCGCGCCAGCACGCCGACCGTGAGGATCAGGAACAGGGTGGCGGCCATCGCGATGGTGTTCTGCACCCAGAGCGCGTTGAACCAGCCCAGCGCGTCGGGGAACGACGCGGCGATGCGTTCGGACATCGGCCCGATGACGGGCTTGCTGACGTCGGACAGCAGCACGAACACGAACTTCACCACCACCCACGTCAGCCAGATCGGCAACAGGGTCAGCAGGCCGGTGAGGAAGAGTTTCTGCAGCTGTACCTTATACACATCTGA
>NZ_PDWR01000034.1 GCF_010211755.1 Pseudoxanthomonas sangjuensis
GGCTGGCTGGCCTGCTCAACCGCACCGCGCTTGAACTCGGTGCTGAACTTCCTTCGCTTCGACATGAACACTCCTCATGGCCTTGATCGGCCTTCTCGTAAGTGTCCGTGAAAACGGGGGTGAACCCGACGAAGTTCGCCGTGGTTTCATTCATCACCAGCCCGGCCTGGGCGGCCTTGTCGACGCGGATGCGCCCGCTGCCCATGTCGAAGGGCGTCGCCTGCGTCGTTCCATCTTCCATGTAGACAATGGTCGTAGCGGTCAACGCGAGGGCCGACTTGATCTCGGCGGGCGTCCAGTCCGGATGCAGTTGGCGGAGCAATGCCGCCGCGCCTGCATTGTGCGGCGAGGCCATCGAGGTGCCGCTGTAAATGCCGATCGCTTCGGCGGAGCCGGCGACCGTCGCCAGGATATCCACGCCGGGCGCGGTGAGATCGGGCGTGATCAGGTCGTAATTGGCGGCGGGCCCGCGCGAACTGAACTCCGCGAGCACGTCCGGCTTGTTGGTGAAGGTGACGGAACCGATTCGCGCGGTCGTGCCCGGATGGGCTTTTGCCCAGTCGCGGATCGCATCCCCGTCGGCCTTCGATACCGCCATGAAGGGAATGGTCGTTCCGGGTGCCGACGGCAGCAGCGATCCATCGACGTTGTTCGCGATCACCACGGCGACGGCGCCAGCGGCGGTCGCGTTGTTGACCTTGATCGCAAACGAGCAGCCGGCACGCCGGACCACGGCGATCGCTTCCTTGAACGTGTCCGCGGGATAGCCATTGCATCCGTCGCTTGCGGTATCGATGCCGGGACTGAGGACGAGCGGGGCGTCGATGGGCCCGGCAGGCTGCATGCTTTCCACGCCCATGGTCGCCGCGATGGACTTCAGCGCGTCGGGCACCGTTCCGGGCCCCATGATCTGCACCCCGAAGCCGATCGCGCCGCGGCCGTGTTGCGCGGCGGCGGTCGACGCCGTCCACGGTTCGACATGCCCGATCCAGCCCGGGTCGGGGCCGTCGTTGCCGGCTGCGGTGGCGACATAGATGCCGGCGTCGGTGGCATTGAGGAAGGCCAGCGAAACGGACTCGTCCCACGGATCTTCGCCGCCGCTGATGGAGAAATTGATCACGTCCACCACGCCGTCCGCGATCGCCTGGTTGACTGCGGCAACCGCGGCGTCGGTGGGGCAGGAGCCGCCATGGCATACGTCGAAGGCCACGATGTTCGCGCGCGGGGCGACGCCGGAAATGTGGCGAACCTCGGACATGAACATCTGGTCGCGGTGGTTGCCCGCGGCGGTCGAGGCGGTATGGCTGCCGTGGCCATTGTTGTCGAAGAAACCCGGCTCCCCGTCGTTATATTCCTCGCCGATGTAATCGTATCCGCCGATCAGCTTGTCGTTGCAGTGGCCCTCGTCGACGCCGCCGGGGGCGCAGGTGCCGAGGTAGTGGCCCGAACCCAGCGGGTTCTTGTGGACGTAGCCGTCGAACGGGTCCACCGCGGCAAACGAGGGGCTGGCGTAGTTGATGCCGGTATCCAGCATGCCGACCACGACGCCCTCGCCACTGGCGGGGAATCCGGCTCCCGACCCCGTCCAGTTCCAGACTTCGCCCGCGCCGATGAGCCAGGGGCCGACGTCGGTATTCAGCTTTTCCAGTTTGACGGGCTCGACCAGCTTGACGCCCTTCATCTTCCGGACCTTCCCGGCCTCGGCGTTCGACATGTTTGCCACGACCGCGTTGAGCGCGTGCTGCATGCGCCGCTTGACCTGGAGCTGGTGGCCAAGGGCGCGGCCGATCGTGGCCTCGTGCTCGGCCTGGCGGCCCTGCAGGTAACTCACGTAGTTCCGGGCTTCGCGGCCCTTCACGTCGAGGCGTGCCTTGCCCTTGGCCCGGGCCGGCCTGGGATAGCCGGGGATGCTGCCGTCGTAGCCGGCGAGAGCGTCTTCCTCGAACACGACGATGAACTCGCCGGGCACGATCCTGGAACCGTCCTGGTCAGTTTCGTACACCCCTGACGCCGCGCCCTTGCCCCGGGGCTGGGCGAGCGTGGCGGCGCCTGCAAGCCACGTGGACCCGGCAAAGCCGGCGCCCCCGGGAGCGGTAGAGTTCTCGGGGGGCGGCGGCGCCTGCGGGGGATGCCCCGCCGGGCGTGCCGGTGCGCATGCTGGCAAGCGCTACGCCGATGGCGGCCACGAGCACGACTGCTCCACTGGCCGTACGCCCACGGGGGCTTTTCAAGAACTTGTGCATCGATCACTCCAGATGATGGTTGCCGAAGGGCTTCCTCCCCCTTACGCATCCCCTGCGCGATCTTTAGCCGCGGCAGGAAGGGAGGCGCGAGCAGCACCGGACGACGCAGGCCCTCGGGTGCGGCTACCCGCCCAGAATCGTGACAACCGCAATCATTTGCATCCGCTGCGGGATTAGTTTTTGATCAGCACGATCAGGTTTTGATGAGAAACCCTTGCCTGACGGGGTTGCTCGTGCTCAAGGGGCTACCTGCAGCGCCGGCGGAATCCGGCGTTCGCCAGCCAGGCTTTGCGTGCGAGTCAGGGCCGCACGCCAAGCGACGGCATCGCCCAGGGCGTGATACAGGCGCAACTGCACCAGAGCTGCGTCGTAGGAACCGTCGGCACGATCAGCCACGCTGTCGGCCAGGGTCCAGGCACGTGCCGGCGCGGGTGCTCCGCGCGGCCGGCCCGACATCAGCCAGGCCATGTGGCTTTGCACGGCGAGCAGCCGATAGACCGGCACGTGGCCGGCTTCGGCGAGGATTTCGGTGTTTTCGTAGGCGACCTGCGCGGCTTCATGGCGGCCCTCTGCCGCGGCCAGTTCCGCTTCGGCAAGGGTGGCGAAAAGGCGTGGCGCGAATCCCGGGCTTGCTGCCGCCAACTCCGCAAAGGCTTCGGCATCGGTCCGTGCGATGGCGACCTGGCCTTGCGCCAATCCGCAACGGACCAAGGTCAACCAGGGCTGCCCTTTGGTCGCCAGCGGCATCGGCTGCGGTTCCTTCGCTTTCAGCCGGTGCAGCGTCCGACGCAGGCGGGTACAGGCCGGCGCAGGATCACCGCGCTGCAAGGCCAGTTCGGCCAGCCCGGCGGTCGCGATGGCTCCCGCTTCGTCGGCCCATGACTGCCCGGCATGGGCATCGGCGATGGCCGCGGCCTTGTCGAACGCCTTGCCGGCCGCCTGCCAGCGGCCTTCGACGGCGGCCAGCCGGGCTTCGGCCAAGGACGCGGGCGCGGTCAACTGGGGGTCGTTCGCCACCCGTTCGGCCAGCACGCGGACGCGCTCCGCCGCGGCGGTGGCCGCTTCCATGTCCAACAGATCCAGATATGCGTCCAGCATCAGCGTCCAGGTCGCCGACTCCATGGGATTGCCCAACGCCGCGAAACGGCCGGCGGCGCTGTGGAGATAGGGCAGCGCCTCCGCGGGCTGAGCGCGATCCATCGTCCGCAAGCCGACGTTGAAATCGACCATGGCCAGCCCTGGCAAGTGCGTGCTGCGCTCGAAGTTCCAGCGTGCGCGGGCGTAGTGCTGCGCAGCCAGGTCGTACTGGCCGCGTTCGGCTGCGGCGTTGCCGAGGTTGAGGCTGATGCCGCCGGCAAGCGCCGGCGCGCTGCCGCCCTCCAGCAGGCGCGCTGCTTCCTGCAGCCGGGCCTCGAGTTGCCTAGGCTGTTCGAGGATGCGGTGGACGACGGCAAGAGCATTCAACACCTGGGCGCGGAAGACCGGATCTTTGCCGGCCGGCGTTTCCGCCAGCAATCCGTCGAGGATCCGGGCCGCAGCCGCCGGATCCGGCTTCCGAAGCTCGATGGTGGCCTGGGCGAAGCGAAACTTCGGATCGCGTCGCCATTGCGGCGGAACACGTTTGATCAGCGCCTGGGCGGCGTCCAGTTCGCGATTGCGTATGGCGTCGTCGATTTGTTGCAACAAGAGCAGGCGCGCCGGATCCTGCGGAGGCCCGGTAGGGGCCTTGCGTCCCAACCGGACGAGCATGTCGTCGACGGCGAGTCGGGCCGCTTCGATCACCTGGTTGGCCTCTCCCGTCCCGATCATGGGCAGTTGCGTGCCGTGGACGGTTTCCAGGGACACGGTCCAGCGGGCGCCACGCTTGCGCGCGTTCGCGGCCAGCACCAGTTTTGAGCCGGTGGCCTCGACCAGGCGGTCGAGCTGCTTCGGGTTCGGTGATTCCGCCTGCGCCCCCACCAGCGTGATCACGGTTTCGCTGGACACCATGGGCTGACCGGCGGTCCTGAAACGTTCGACCATGAAGTCCATGACGCCATAGCGAGCCCATGCGTCGTCGGGTCCGGCGCTGACCTGCACCGGCAGCAGCAGGGCAGCTTCACCGCTGGCGAGCGGGGCGGCGGGCGGCGTCGAGGGTTTGCGAAGGAAATACAGTCCAGCTGCGCTGGCGGCCAACACCAGCATGGCCACGACCCACGCCATCGGCGAGCCCATTCCCCGCTTGCCGGGGACTTTGCTGCCGACGGCGGCTTCCGCGGGCGCGGCAGGTGCGGTCGACGCGTTCGTGACCCCCCCCGGGGTGGCGTCTTCAGGTTCGAGCGGTCCCACCCAGCGATAGCCGAATCCGCGCGCGGTGCCGACGTAATGCTGTTCCTGGCCGGTGTCGCCCAGGTAGTGGCGTATCTGCAGGATGGTCTGCGGCACCACGCCCGCCGACAGGTGCTCGGTTCCCCAGACCGCATCGAGCAGTTCCTCGCGCGAAACCGCCCGGTCCCGGTGCTCAATCAGGTACAGCAGGCACTTGAAGACCTTGAGCGGCAGTTCGGCCTGCTCGCCTTCGCGCTGGAGCAGTCTTCGTGCCGGATCGAGTCGGAAAGGGCCGAAGCGGTAGATCACGAGCGCCTCAGGAAGCCAAGGATCCTCGCGGACATGTTCTTTCCGACCTGGGGAGGGAGTTGTGCTCCATCAGGTCGCGTCCTGCGCAGACAGGTGGAATGCCGTCATCGTGCATGCCCGTGACGCGTGGTGGTTCAGGCGAGCGGCTACCATAGCGCCCGCGGCCCTATATTTTGCACGTCGCACGTGCCGGTCAGTGCCATGGTGACATCCAGTTCCTTGCGGATCAGCTCCAGCGCGGTGGTTACGCCGCGCTCGCCCATCGCGCCGAGGCCGTAGAGGAAGGCCTTGCCGATCAGCGTGGCACCGGCGCCCAGCGCGAGCGCCTTGAACACGTCCTGGCCGCTGCGCACGCCGCCGTCCATCCACACTTCGCAACGGCCGCCGATGGCATCGGCGATGCGCGGCAGCGCGGCGATCGACGAAGGCGCGCCGTCGAGCTGGCGGCCGCCGTGGTTCGACACCACCACCGCGTCGGCGCCGGCGGCGACCGCCGCGCGCGCGTCGTCGGGGTCGAGGATGCCCTTGACGATCAGCTTGCCGGGCCACAGCGAGCGCACCCATTCCACGTCCTTCCAGCTCAGCGTCGGATCGAACTGGCTGGCGATCCATTGCGCCAGCGTGCTCAGCCCGCCGCTGCCCTTCGGCAACGCATCGGCCAGGTTGCCGAAGCCCTTGTGCGGCGTGCGCAGCATGCCCAGCGCCCAGCGCGGCCTGGTCGCAATATCAATAGCATTGGCCAGGGTCAGCTTCGGCGGGACGGTCAGGCCGTTCTTGATGTCGCGGTGGCGCTGGCCCTGGATCTGCAGGTCGGCGGTCAGCATCAGCGCCGGGCATCGTGCGGCCTTCGCGCGCTCCACCAGCGATGCGGCGAAGCCGCGGTCGCGCATCACGTACAGCTGGAACCAGAACGGCCGCTCCACCGCGGCGCGCACCGCTTCGATCGAGCAGATCGACATCGTGCTGAGCGTGAACGGCACGCCGAAGGCCTGGGCCGCGCGCGCGGCGAGGATTTCGCCGTCCGGGTGCATGATCCCGGTCAGTCCGGTCGGCGCCAGGCCGACCGGCATCGTCACCGGTTGGCCGAGCATCGTGGTCGCCAGCGAACGCCGTTCGACGTCGATCATCACCCGCTGGCGAAGTTTCAGCGCGTCCAGGTCGGCGCGGTTGGCGCGGATCGTGGTTTCGTCGTAGCTGCCGCGGTCCACGTAGTCGAAGATCGCCCGCGGCGCGCGGCGCATCGCCAACCGGCGCAGGTCTTCGTTGTTGGTGATGGCGGTCATCGGCGGCTCATCGGGCCGCGGGCGCGGCGCGTCCCGCGCGATGGCCGAAGGCGCCGTACAGCGCGACCGCCACGAAGCACAGCGCGGGGACCACGAACGATGTCGCGGTGGAATCGGTGGCGTCGGCGATGCGGCCCATCACCCACGGCATCACCGCGCCGCCAACGATGGCCATGACGATGAACGAGGCGCCGCGCTTGGTGTTCGCGCCCAGGCCCTTCACGCCCAGCGCGAAGATCGTCGGGAACATGATCGACATGAAGAAGAACACCGCGACCAGGCCGACCACCGATGCCCAGCCGATGCCGGCCATCACCAGCCCGCACAGCAGCACGTTGACCACGGCGTAGATCGCCAGCAGGCGGGCTGGCGCGATCACGCCCATCAAGGCGGTGCCCAGGAACCGACCCGCCAGGAATGCACCCAGCGCGATCGCGAGCAGGTAGGCGGCGCGCTCGGAACCGATGCCCGGAACGTGCTCGGTCACGTAGTTGATGAACAATGCGCCCACGCCGACCTGTGCGGCCACGTAGAAGAACTGCGCGACCACCGCCCAGAGAAAGTGCGGCTGTTGCAGCAGCGGCCTGGCTGGCGCCGCACCGACGGCTTCATAGTCGTGCTGGCGGATGTCCGGCAGGTGCGTTCGCCAGATCAGCAACGCCAGCAGCACCACGACCACCGCGATCACGACGTAGGTCGCCTGCACGCCGTAGCTGCCGGAAATGCCGACGGAAGAAGCGCCGAAGAACAGCTTGCCGCCGATCAGCGGGGCGACGAACGAACCGAGGCCGTTGAACGACTGCGACAGGTTCAGGCGGCGCTCGGAGTTCTCCGGCGCGCCGAGCACGGTGACGTAGGGGTTGGCCGCGGTCTCCAGGCAGGCCAGGCCGCAGGCGATCACGAACAATGCGAGCAGGAAGAATTCGAACGTCCCGGCGCTGCTGGCCGGCACGAACAGCAGCGCGCCGGTGGCGAACAGGCCCAGTCCGAGCAGGATCCCGGTCTTGTAACCCTTCGCCTGCATCAACATCGCGGCCGGCAGCGCCATGATGAAGTACGCGCCGAAGTAGGCCGCCTGCAACAGCGTGGAACGCGCGCGGGTGATGTCCAGCGTTTCCTGGAAGTGCTTGTTGAGCACGTCGAGCAGTCCGTAGGAAAAGCCCCACAGGAAGAACAGGCTGGTGACCAGCACGAACGCGATGCGGTAATGCGCGGGATCGGCATGGGTGCCGATGCGCAGCGGCGAGGTGTCGGCGGGCAAGGCGGGCATGGATGCTCCTGGTTCAGTCGTGGTCGCGCGGGTTTGCGTCGGTCAGGCGGAAGATCGTCGTCATCGGCGTCCACTTGCCGCCTTCCGGCGTCCATGGCGTGGGCGCCTGGAAGCGCCACATCAGCGCCTCCCATTCGGCGATGCGCGGATTGCCGCGTTCGGCTTCGGCCATCTTCGCCGGATCGAACACCGCGTCGTCGGTGTCCATCAGCATCACCATGCGCGTGCCGAGGCGGAAGATTTCCAGCTCGCGCACGCCGTGCACGCGCAGGTGGGACAGCACTTCCGGCCACACGTCGCGGTGGCAGGCCTCGTATTCGGCGATCAACGCCGGGTCGTCCTTCAGGTCGAGGGCAAGGCAGTGGCGCATGTTCGGTGTCCTAGAAGGTTGGCGCGGCGTCGAGCAGCGCCAGCGCTTCGCCGGCCATCGCGTGCGACGATCCGCTGGCGGCGGTCGGATGATCCTCGCGGCCGCGCGCCCAGGCGTCTTCCATCGCGAACCAGTCGATGGCTTCGGGCTCGGCGCCGGTTTCCAGCGCGACTGCGAGGCTGGAGAAGAAGCGTTGCCAGCGCTGCAGGTACAGGCCGCCGACCAGGCCGGCCCATTCGCGGTTGGCGTAGTCGTGCAGGCCGTTGTCGTCCGCCGCCGGCCGCGGACCCCAGACGGTGAGGATGCTGCGCGCGTCGTATTCGAACCGGGCGCGCTCGGCGTCGTCCTTCGCCGCGGCGCGGGCCCGTTGCAGCCATGGGCCGAGCAGGAAATGCGCGTGCGTGGCGAGCAGGCGATCCAGCAGGCGCATGCCGTCCAGCCAGTGCGCGGCGAGCCTGGCGAAGCCGTCGCGATCGCGTTGCCGGTAGCGCTCGGCGATCCGCGGCAGCAGCGCGCGGCCGTGGTTGGCCAGGCACTGGCGCGCGACGTCCACCAGGTCCAGGCGGTAGGCGTCGCTGCCGCGCAGGGGTTCGGCCACCTGCAGCAGTTCGCGCAAGGCCCGCACCACCTGTTCCGGATCGTAGGGTACGGTTTCCGGAGACCAGGTCGCCGCGGTGGCCACGTCCAGCGCGGGGCGCGCGCAGAACAGGCTGTCCGGCGGTTCGCTGTAGTCGGCGATCTCCAGCCGGTAGGCGCTTTGCGCCAAAGCGCGCCACGCGCTTTCGGCGTGCGCGTCGGCAGCGCCGTAGCGGAACCGCGCGTAGCGCGCGAACCAGCCGGGCAGGTCGTCGATGGGCGTTTCGCGCCAGGCGAGTTCGTTGAACAGCTCCATCGCCGCGGCGTCGCGGTAGCCGCCTTCGGGCATCCACGCGATGCCGCGCAGCGCAGTACCGGGCCTGGCGCGCGCCGCGTGGAAGCGTTCGAGCCAGACCTGCGCCTTCGCGCCCAGGGTCGTGTGGCCGCCGAAGTTGGCGATGGAGCCGAAGGCATACGGCGTGCCGTTCCAGTCGCGCTCGCGATCCGGCGCCGGCTCGTAGCGGTCGGACAGGCCGTCGACGACGAGCATGCGCCCGCGGTCGACGCCCTGCAGCAGTTCGGGCGAAGGGTTCTTCTGCCAGCCGAGGATCACCCAGATGGCGCCGGGATGCGCGCGATCCAGTGCCTGCTGCACCGCGCGCGCCGCGTCCGGCACCTGCACGTCGCCCTTCCTGCCGCCTTCGTGCAGCAGGTCGATCTTGAAGAAGCCGGCATCGCCGAACAGCGCCTGCTGGTGGCGATAGAAGGAAGCGGCCACGGCGGCGAACGGCGGCGAAGTCGGATCCAGCCAGTCCGGCCGGTCGAATCCCACCCACTTGCCCTGCGGCGCGATGCGCGCTTGCGGATTGCGTTCGGCGAATCCGGCGGGCACGGTGCCGAAGTAGCCCGGGAACACCGGTTCGATGCCGAGCGCGCGCGCGCGCCGGCAGATCTTCCGGCCCAGCGCGATGCGTTCGTCCAGCAGCCGCGCGGATACCGGGCCGCCGAAGCCGGACATGTTCTGCAGCAGCCACCACGGCTGGTGCGCGGGTGCCGGGATCCATGCCCGCGCCTCCGCATCGCTGTAGCCGAACTCCTGCAGCATGCGGTGGTAGACCGCTTCCTGGCCGACGGTGACGAGCATTTCCGTGGTGCCCTGCAGCGCGGCGAGGTCCAGCAACCGCTGCCAGTCGTTCCAGTCGCGGTACGGGCCCGAATAGCCGTCGTCGGTGTCGTTGAGCAGGTAGCGGTGCGGCAACTGCGCGCGCATCGCGATGCGCCGCGCCGGCAATGGCAGCCGGGCGGGCAGGTCGAGCTGGATGCCGGCCCAGGAAAGATGCGCGTCGGCCACGTATTTCAGGTACCAGTGCAGGCCGGCGAGGCCGGACAGCACGCGGTTGCTGCGGATCAGCAGGTGCCGGCCCTGGCCTTCGATCTCGAAACGGTCGGTGCCATCGTCCGCGGCGAGCGGCTCCCAGGCGATCTGTTCGCAGTGATCGGGCAGCACCCGCTCGAGCGCCTGGCGCAGGGTCAGGGCATCGGCGGCGGCGCCGGTTGCGGCGCTGGCCCCGGACCACCAGCGCGCGCCGGCGACGGCCACGCCCGACAGCATTGCGCCCTTGAGCAGGGTGCGGCGGTCGGGGTTTGCCACTCGATCCACGCGCACGCCCCGCTCAGGTCAATGCGCGGTCGAGGTGGGTGTAGCCGCCGTCGACGAACAGCCACTGCCCGGTGACGTGCGACGCGCGTTCGGACAGCAGGAACACCACGGTGTCGGCGATCTCGTCGGCGCGGGTCATGCGCCGGCCCAGCGGGATCTTGCCGGTGATCGTCGCCAGCTTCGCCGCGGGATCGGGGAACGACGACAGCCACGATTCGTACAGCGGCGTCATCACCTCGGCCGGGACCACCGCGTTGACGCGCACGCCGTCGGCGGCGAGCGCCGCGGCCCATTCGCGGGTCAGCGACAGCTGCGCGCCCTTGGCCGCGGTGTAGCCGCTGGTGCCGCCCTGGCCGGTCAGCGCGGTCTTCGACGAGATGTTGACGATGGCGCCGCGCGCCGCCTTCAACGCGTCGGCGCAATGGTGCGCCAGCGTGTAGTAGTGGACGAGGTTGCGTTGCAGCGAGGCGACGAAGGCGTCGGGGCCGGCATCGAGGCCGACGTTGTCGTTGACCCCGGCGTTGTTGACCAGGCCGTGCAGGCCGCCGAATTCGTCCAGCGTCGCCCGCACCGCGTCGCGGCAGGCGTCGGCGTCGGCCAGTTCGACCTGCAGGAAGCGTGCGCGCGGTTGCAGCGCGCGCAGTTCGCGTTCGAATTCCACCGCCAGCGCGCTGCGCCCGAACACCACCGGGATCGCGCCATCGCGGGCCAGCGCCAGGGTGATTGCGCCGCCGATGCCGGCGCCGCCGCCGCTGACGATCACCGGCTTGTCGCGCAGGTTCAGGTCCATCGTCCGCTCCCGTCGGAAATCATCGCGGCACACCATAGCAGCGCGCCGCGTTGCCGCCCTGCAGCGCGGCGCGTTCTCCGGCCGACAGCGCGGCGCCGGCCCAGTCGTCGACGATCGCGGCGACCGCGGCGTAATCGGCGCGCAGCAGGCACACCGGCCAGTCGGAACCGGACAGCAGCCGCTGCGGGCCGAAGGCATCGAGCGCGGCGTCGAGGCAGCGGCGCAATGCGGCCGCATCGGCGGGCCAGCGCGGGGCTTCGGTGACGAGGCCGGACACCTTGCACAGCACGTGCGGCAGCGCGGCCAGTTCGTTCAGCGCGGCGCGCCAGCGCGCGTCGTCGCCGCCGATCTCGGGCTTGCCCAGGTGGTCGAGCACCAGCCAGTGGCGGTCGTGGCGCGCGCAGAAGCCTGCCGCCTGCGCCAGTTGCGCCGCGCCGCGCACCAGCACCTCGTAGACCAGGCCGTGCTCCTGCGCCGCGCGCACGCCGCGGTCGAAGCGCGGGTCGGCCAGCGTTGCGGCCACGTCCGGGTCGTCCTGCAGCAGGTGGCGCACACCGGCGAAGCGTGGATGCCGTTTCCAGTGGGCGAGGCGCGCGCCGGCGTCGTCGGCGAACAGGTCGACCCAGCCGACCACCGCGGCGATCCACGGATTCGCCTCGGCCAGCTGCAGCAGGAAGTCGTTCTCCGCCTCGTCGGCGCGCGCCTGCACCGCGATGCAGGCGTCGACGCGCTGCGCGTCGAGCAGCGGCTTCAGGTCGGCGGGCAGCCAGTCGCGCCGCAGCACGGCCATGTCCGCGGTCATCCACGGATAGTCGGCGCCGCGATAGCGCCAGAAGTGCTGGTGCGCGTCGATCCGGATCATGGCGGCGAAGCTTCGCAGCGCATCGTCGCCGGCTCAAGCCGCCGCGGCCGCGGCGGATGCGAAAAGATGGCGCCGGCGGCTTTCCGGCTTCATCGTGATCGAATAGCCCGGCGCGACCGGCGGCATGTAGGCCGCGTTGCGGATCACGCAGGGATCGACGAAGTGCTCGTGCAGGTGGTCGACGTATTCGACCACGCGGCCTTCGCGGGTGCCGGCGACGGCGACGTAGTCGATCATCGCCAGGTGCTGCACGTACTCGCACAGGCCGACGCCGCCGGCGTGCGGGCACACTGGCAGCCCGTATTTCGCGGCCAGCAGCAGGATGGCGAGAATCTCGTTGACCCCGCCGACGCGGCACGCGTCGATCTGCACCACGTCGACCGCGCCGCCGGCGATGAACTGCTTCCACATGATGCGGTTCTGGCACATCTCGCCGGTCGCGACCCGGACCGGCGCGACGCCGGCGCGGATCCGCGCGTGGCCGGCGACGTCGTCGGGGCTGGTCGGTTCCTCGATGAACCACGGCTTGGCAAACGCCAGCGCGTTGACCCATTCGATCGCCTCGTCGACTTCCCAGATCTGGTTGGCGTCGATCATCAGCTTGCGGTCCGGGCCCAGCACCTCGCGCGCGATGCGCACGCGGCGGATGTCGTCGTCGAGGTCGCGGCCGACCTTCAGTTTGATGTGGTCGAAGCCGGCGTCCACCGCCTGCTGCGCGAGCCGGCGCAACTTGTCGTCGGGATAGCCGAGCCAGCCGGCCGAGGTGGTGTAGCAGGGATAGCCTTCGCGCTGGAGCGTGGCGATGCGTTCGGCCCGGCCGGCTTCCTGCGCGCGCAGGATCCGCAGCGCCTCGTCCGGGGTCAGCGCATCGGCGAGGTAGCGGAAATCGATGCAGCGCACGATCTCTTCGGGCGACAGGTCGACGACCAGCCGCCACAGCGGCTTGCCCGCCGCCTTGGCCCACAGGTCCCAGACCGCATTGACCACCGCGCCGGTGGCCAGGTGCATCGCGCCCTTGTCCGGGCCGATCCAGCGCAGCTGGCTGTCGCCGGTGACGTGGCGCCAGAACGCGCCCATGTCGGCGGCGATGTCGGCCAGCTTCAAACCGACCACGCGCGGGCGCAGCGCCTCGATCGCCGCGCAGCAGATCTCGTTGCCGCGGCCGATGGTGAAGGTCAGGCCGTGGCCTTCGAGGCCCGCCCGCGACGTCTCCAGCACCACGTAGGCGGCCGAGTAGTCCGGATCCGGGTTCATCGCGTCGGAACCGTCCAGCTGCTGCGACGTGGGGAAGCGCAGGTCCTCGACCCGCATTCCCGTGATCACCACGTCGAGCGCGCTCATGCCTGCACCGTGCGCTGGTCCTGCTCGCCGAGGCCGTCGATGCCCAGGCGGATGCGCTGGCCGGCGCGCAGGTACACGGGTTCCGGCTTCTGCCCCAGGCCCACGCCGGGCGGGGTGCCGGTCGAGATCACGTCGCCCGGTTGCAGGCTCATGAATCGGCTCAGGTAGCTGACCAGGTGCGCCACGCCGAAGATCATCGTCCGGGTGTTGCCGTCCTGGTAGCGGTGGCCGTCGACTTCCAGCCACAGGCGCAGGTTCTGCGGGTCGGGCACTTCGTCGGCGGTGACCAGCCACGGCCCGATCGGGCCGAACGTGTCGCAGCCCTTGCCCTTGTCCCAGGTGCCGGTGCCTTCCAGCTGGAATTCGCGCTCGGACACGTCGTTGACCACGCAGTAGCCGGCCACGTGCGCCAGTGCGTCGGGTTCGTCGATGTAGCGCCCGCCGCGGCCGATCACCACGCCCAGTTCCACTTCCCAGTCGGTCTTGCGCGAACCGCGCGGGATTTCGACATCGTCGTTGGGGCCGCAGACCGCGCTGGTCCACTTGCCGAACACCACCGGCTCGGCCGGCGGCGTCGCGCCGGTTTCGGCGGCGTGGTCGGCGTAGTTCAGGCCGATGCAGACGAACTTGCCGATGCGGCCGACGCAGGCGCCGAGGCGCGGCTGGCCTTCGACCAGCGGCAGCGTCGCCGGGTCGATGGCACGCAGGCGTTGCAGGCCTTCGGGCATCAGGGTTTCGCCGGCGATGTCGGCGACGTGCGCGGACAGGTCGCGGATGCGGCCGCCGGCGTCGAGCAGGCCGGGCTTTTCTTCGCCGCGTGGACCATAGCGGAGGAGTTTCATGGTTCTTCGTCTCCGATATCTTCTGTCTGATCATCCCGGACGCGGCGAGGGATTCGCTTGCGGGCGCAGCGATGCGAAAAACGCATCCCTCGCTGCGCTCGGGATGGCGACGTCCCCATCAGTTCGCCCAGCCGCCGTCGATCACCTGGCAGGTGCCGGTGGTGAAGGCGGATTCGTCGCTGGCCAGGTAGACCGCCAGCGCGGCGATTTCCTCGGGCTTGCCCAGCCGGCCCATCGGCTGGCGGGCGATGAAGCCCGCGTGCACCGCCTCGGCGCGGTCGCCTTGCGCGCGCGCCTGTTCGGCGATGCGCTGGCGCAGCGACGGCGATTCCACCGTGCCGGGGCAGATCGCGTTGCAGCGGATGCCGCGGGCGACGAAGTCGGCGGCGACCGACTTGGTCAGGCCGATCACCGCGGCCTTGGTGGTGCCGTAGGCGAAGCGGTTCGGCACGCCCTTCACGCTGGAGGCCACCGACGACATGTTGACGATCGAACCGCCGCCGCGCGCGAGCATGCCCGGCAGCAGGGCGCGGACCAGCCGGTACATCGCGGTGACGTTGAGTTGCCAGGCGAAGTCCCAGTCGTCCTCGCCGCAGTCGAGCACGCTGCCGGCGTGGACCACGCCGGCGCAGTTGAACAGCACGTCGAAGGGGTCGCCGGCGGATTCGGCGGCCAGCGCGGCGATCGCGCCGGCATCGGTCACGTCGAGGCGGCGGACCCGGATCTGCGGCGCTTCGGCCTGCAGCGCGCGCAGGGCGTCCTCGTTGATGTCGGCGGCGAGCACGCGCGCGCCTTCGCGGGCGAAGGCCAGCGCGGTGGCGCGGCCGATGCCCTGCGCGGCGGCGGTCACCAGGGCATGTTTGCCGTGCAATCGCATGGTGCGGGTCCTTGGCTCCCCATCGGAATTCTTCTGGCGGACAATTATTGGTCCAGAGGCTGGACCAATGCTAGCCGGAACCTGACGGAAATGGAACGCCGTCCCCCCCCCTGCCGCTTCAATTCCGTGCTGCGGCACGGTATTCGTGCCCGGCCCGGGCCTCGAAGGCGATGCTGGCCCCGTCGCGGCGCACCGCGACCGGCCGGCCGCTGGCGGCGTCGCGCAATTCGACCGTGCCGTCCTCGAACAGCGTGCTGCGCACCGCAAGCGGTCCCTTGCGCCCGGCATGCAGCACGATTTCCTCGGTCCGGCCGTGTCGCCAGCGGATGTCCACGGTCACGTCGCCGCGCGCGCGCAGCCCGCGCACCGCGCCGTCGGCCCAGGCCGCGGGCAGGGCGGGGAGGATGTCGATTTCCCCCGCCTGGCTTTGCAGCAGCATTTCCGCCACGCCCGCGGTGGCGCCGAAGTTGCCGTCGATCTGGAACGGCGGATGGGTGTCGAACAGGTTGGGCAGGGTGCTGTGCACCAACTGCTCGCCGAGCATCTTGAAGGCGTGGTCGCCGTCGCGCAGCCGCGCCCAGAAATTGCTCTTCCACGCCTTGCTCCAGCCGGTGCCGGCATCGCCGCGCCCCTTCAGCGTCATCCGCGCCGCATCGGCCAGCGCGGTGTCGCGCAGCGGCCGGATCCGCGCGCCGGGGTGCAGTGCGTACAGGTGCGAGACATGGCGGTGGTCGTCCTGCGGATCGTCCACGTCCTCCTTCCATTCCTGCAACTGGCCCCAGCGGCCGATGCGCAGCCCGGGGTCGAGTTTCGCCATCGCCGCCTGCAAGCGTTCCCGGAACGCGCGATCCACGTGCAGCGCATTCGCCGCCTGCAGCGTGTTGGCGAACAGTTCCGCGACGATCTGCTGCGACATCGCCGCGCCGGCGGTGTAGTTGCCGTGTTCCGGCGAAAAACTCGGCGTGGCGACCAGCGTGCCGTCGCGCGGGTCGACCTGCAGCGTGGCCAGCCAGAATTCGCTGGCGCCTTTCAGCCGCGGATACAGGCTGTCGCGCAGGAATCCCGCATCGGGCGCGAAGCGCTGCTGGTCGACGACCTGGTTCATCAGCCAGGCGCCGGCTTCGGGGAACCAGAACGCCGTGGCCCAGTCGATCACGCCGGTGTAGCCCCACGGGTTGGTGATGGTCTGCTGCACCCAGCCGGGCGCGCCGAACATCTCGCGCGCGGTGACTTCGCCCGGCGCGCGCATCGCCTCGACGTAGCGGACGAAGGGCTCGGCGGTTTCGGCGCGGGTGGTGGTTTCCGCCGGCCAGTAGTTCATCTGCAGGTTGATGTTGACGTGGTAGTCGGGATCCCACGGCGGCTTGACGCTGTGGTTCCACACGCCTTGCAGGTTGGCCGGCAGCGAGCCCGCGCGCGAAGCGGAGATCAGCAGGTAGCGACCGAACTGGAAGTACAGGGCTTCCAGCGCGCGGTCGGCGCCGGCATCGCCGCTGGGATAGGCCTTGAGCAGGGCATCGGTCGGCTTGTCCGGCATGCGCTGGCCTAGCTGCAGCGACACGCGGTCGAACAGGTTCCGGTAGTCGGCCACGTGCGCGGCGCGCAGGGCATCGAAGCCCTTGGCCGCGGCGCGGTCGATGTCGGCGGTGATGCGCGCATGCGGGTCTTCGCCGCGATAGTCCGGATATTTCAGCGCGTAGTCGGTGCCCGCGGACAGCAGCACGACCACGCTGTCGGCGCCGCGCACGCGCAACAGGCCGTCCTTGCCGGTGACTGCGCCGCCCCGTGCGATGACGCGCACCTGCGCTTCGAACACCAGCCCGTTGTCGGCCAGCTTGCCGCGGATGGTCAGCCGGTCGCCGTCCGCGCTGGCGCGATAGTCCTGCCGCGGCGATGCGTAGCGCAGCGCGAACGACACCTGCCCCGGCCTGTCGGCGGAAAAGCGCGCGGCGATCACGTGGCCCGGATGGCTGGCGAAGTATTCGCGCCGGTGCCGCGTTCCGCCGCTGCGGAAGCGCACGCCGGCGACGGCTTCGCCGATGTCGAGCGTGCGCCGGTAGTCCGCGGGTTCGGCGTCGATGCCGTCGAAATCGAGGTACAGGTCGCCGAAGGTCTGGTAGGCGCCGAACGACACCTGGCCGGTCTTCAGCAGGCTGGCCACCCACTCGGGATCGGCCTTGCCCCTGGCCGCGATTTCGCGGCGCACTTCGTCGATCGCGTTCGGGCGCGGCGATTCCCAGTTGCCGTAGGTGTAGCCGGGCGCGCCGGGGCCGCCGGTCCACAGGGTCTTCTCGTTGAACTGCAGGTGTTCGTGCACCGGATCGCCGAACACCATCGCGCCCAGCGCGCCGTTGCCGATCGGCAAGGCCTGCGTCTCCCAGTCCGCGGCCGGGGCGTCGTACCACAGCATCGGGCCGTCGCCGGCGAACGAAACACCGGGAAGGAACAGGGCGGCGAGCAGCAACGCCCGGGCGAACGAGAATATCGAGGACATGCGGACTCCGGCAGGAAATGGTCCAGCCAATGGACCAATGCTACGCTGGGCGCCCCCGTCACGGAACAGGCCGAGCGATGCGCACGACCACAGCAAGACTCCGGGAAGCGACCCCGAGGCATGGTCGGCGCTTGCCGGCCTTCGGCATCGCCCTGTTGCTGGTGGCCGGCCTTGCGGCAGCGGCGGATCCCGACCGCCCCGCGTTCGCGCCGATGCCGGAGATCTACCGCGACGGCTGGATCGACTTCAACAAGAACGGCCGCCAAGACGTGTACGAGGACCGCGGCGCATCGATCGACGCGCGCGTCGGGGACCTGCTGGCGCAGATGACCTCCGACGAAAAGACCGCGCAGATGGCCACGCTGTACGGCTACGGCCGGGTGCTGAAGGACCCGCTGCCGACGAAGCAGTGGAAGCGGGCGCTGTGGAAGGACGGCATTGGCAACATCGACGAGATGCACAACGGCTGGGGCGATGGCGGCAAGGGGCCGTATTCGCGCGACATCCGCCGCCACGTGTGGGCGATGAACGAGGTGCAGCGCTTCTTCGTCGAGCAGACCCGGCTGGGCATCCCGGTGGACTTCACCAACGAAGGCATCCGCGGCGTCGAGGCGTACCGCGCCACCAGCTTCCCCATGCAGATCGGCATCGGCCACACCTGGGACAAGGCGCTGGTGCGGAAGATCGGCCGCATCACCGGGCTGGAAGCGCGGGCGATGGGCTACACCAACGTCTATGCGCCCATCCTGGACGTCGCCCGCGACCAGCGCTGGGGGCGCATGGAAGAGGTCTATGGCGAATCGCCGTACCTGGCCGCGCGCCTGGGCGTGGAAATGGTCAAGGGCATGCAGCAGGACCACGCGGTTGCGTCCACCGCCAAGCATTTCGTCGTGTATTCGGCCAACAAGGGCGCGCGCGAGTTCATGGCGCGCACCGACCCGCAGGTGGCGCCGCGCGAGGTCGAGGACGTGCACGTCGCGCCGTTCGCCGCGGCGGTGCGCGAAGCCGGCCTGCTGGGGGTGATGGCCTCGTACAACGACTACGACGGCGTGCCGATCGCCGGCAGCCATTACTGGTTGACCGAGCGCCTGCGCGACGAATTCGGGTTCCGCGGCTACGTGGTGTCGGACAGCGACGCGGTCGAATACCTGCACAACAAGCACGCGGTGGCCGCCGACGAGAAGGACGCCGCGCGCCAGGCGGCCGAGGCGGGGCTGAACATCCGCACCAACTTCACCCCGCCGGAGGACTACGTGCTGCCGCTGCGCGAAGCGGTGCGCGACGGCTCGCTGCCGATGTCCGTGGTGGACCGGCGGGTGGGCGAGATCCTGCGGGTCAAGTTCGTCCTCGGCATCTTCGACCGCCCCTACATCGAAAGCGCCGAACCGGCGCTGCGCCTGCTCGATTCGCCGGCACACCGCGAGGTCGCGCTGCAGGCCACGCGCGAAAGCCTGGTGCTGCTGAAGAACGCGGGCCGGGCGCTGCCGCTGAGCAAGAACCTGAGGAGCGTCGCGGTGATCGGCCCCAATGCCGACGACGACCATTACGCGCAGCGCCACTACGGCCCGTCGGGCGGCGACACGGTCACCGTGCTCGAAGGCGTGCGCGCCAAGCTGGGCGACGGCGTCGACGTGCGTTACGCGAAGGGCGTCGAAGCCTCCGGCGCCAACTGGCCGAAGATCGAAACCCTGCCCGAGCCGCTCACCGCGGAAGAGCAGGCCGGCATCGATGCAGCCGTGCGCGCGGCCACCGGCGCGGACGTGGCCATCGTCGTGCTCGGCGACGGCGAGAACACGGTCGGCGAAAGCAAGTCGCGCACCAGCCTGGACCTTCCCGGCCGCCAGCTGGAGCTGCTGCAGGCCGTGCACGCCACCGGCACGCCGGTGGTGCTGGTGCTGGTCAACGGCCGGCCCATGTCGATCAACTGGGCCGACGCCAACGTGCCGGCGATCCTCGAGGCGTGGTTCCCCGGCGATCAGGGCGGCACCGCGATCGCCGACGCGCTGTTCGGCGACTACAACCCCGGCGGCAAGCTCACCGTGACCTTCCCGCGCACCGCGGGGCAGATTCCGTACAACTTCCCGACCAAGCCGTATGCGCAATCCGAACTGGAGAAGTCGCGCACCAACGGCGCGCTGTATTACTTCGGCCATGGCTTGAGCTACACCACGTTCGCGTATTCGAACCTGCGGATCGGGCCGAAGCGGCAGCGCCTCGGCGGCAACGTCGAGGTCAGCGTCGACGTGCGCAACAGCGGCGCGCGTGCCGGCGACGAAGTGGTGCAGCTGTACACGCGCGACCTGGTCGCTTCGGTGACCACCTACGAGAAGAACCTGCGCGGCTTCGAGCGCATCCACCTGGCGCCGGGCGAAACCCGCACCGTGTCCTTCACCCTGGGGCCGGACGACCTGAAGCTGTGGAACCGGCAGATGCGGCACGTGGTCGAACCGGGCATGTTCCGGGTCATGGTCGGCAGCGGCTCGGAGGACATCCGCCTGCAGGCCGAATTCGAAATCGTGGCAGAGTAGCGGCAGGGAGGCAGGCCCGATCCGGGCCCGGCGTCGGCAACGCCTGCCCGAGGGGTGCCGGACTATCGGCCAGTGGTCATAAAAAATACATTAAAATCAATGTGTTATGCGTCTCGCCGGGATGCTGGCTGTTCCAGCAACGCAACGCAAGGGAACTCCCGGGCGCATTAGCAGTCGAAGCCGCAGACTGCTAAGATCGCCGACATGAGCCAGACTCCGACCGCCACCGCCCTGGTGGCCAACAACCTCCCGATCCCCAGCGCGCTCGGTTCGCTGGAAGCCTACATCGGCGCCGTGCACCAGATCCCGGTGCTGTCGGTCGATGAGGAACAGCAACTGGCGCGCCGCTACCGCGACCACGAAGACCTCGACGCCGCGCGCGAACTGGTGCATTCGCACCTGCGCTTCGTCGTGCACGTCGCCCGCGGCTACAGCGGCTACGGCCTGCAGCTGGGCGACCTGATCCAGGAAGGCAACATCGGCCTGATGAAGGCGGTCAAGCGCTTCGACCCGGACATGGGCGTGCGCCTGGTCAGCTTCGCCGTGCACTGGATCCGTGCCGAGATGCACGAGTTCATCCTGAAGAACTGGCGCATCGTCAAGGTCGCCACGACCAAGGCGCAGCGCAAGCTGTTCTTCAACCTGCGCAAGTCGAAGACCCGCCTGGGCTGGATGAACGCCGAGGAAGTCAGCGCGGTGGCGAAGGACCTCAACGTCTCCGAGCGCGAAGTGCTGGAGATGGAATCGCGCCTGTCCGGCCGCGACATCGGCTTCGACGCGCCCGACGAGGACGACGACAACGCGCCGCCGGCCCCGGTGAACTACCTGGTCGCCGATGGCGAGGATCCGGCGCAGGCCTACGAGCGCAACGACAGCGAGGCCGACCAGCTGGAGCTGCTGCGCGAGGGCCTGGCCGGACTGGACCAGCGCAGCCGCGACATCGTCAAGCGCCGCTGGCTGGACGCCGACAGCAAGGTCACCCTGCAGGAACTGGCCGACGAATACGGCGTCTCCGCCGAGCGCATCCGCCAGATCGAGGCGAACGCGCTGAAGAAGATGAAGGCGCTGTTCGTGGCCTGAGCGCCCCGCGCGACGGATGCAAGGAAAGGCCCGGGAAACCGGGCCTTTTCGTTTCGCCCCGTTGCCGCGGCCGCTAGGCGCGCCTGTCCGTGGGCGGATTGCCGAAGATGATCCGCGCCGCGCGCTGGTAGCTCCAGTACGCCCATGCCCAGTTCAGCAGCACGACCAGGCGGTTGCGGAAGCCGATCAGGAAAAACACGTGCGCGGCCAGCCAGAACCACCAGGCGGGCAGGCCGGAAAGTTTCAGCCGGCCCAGGTGCACGATGGCGGCCATGCGGCCGATGGTGGCCAGGTTGCCGAAATCGCGATAGCGGAATGGCGGCGGCGCGGACGTCCCGGCCAGGCGTGCGCGGAGAACGCGGGCGACGTATCCGCCCATCTGCTTCGCGGCGGGCGCCACGCCGGGCACCGGCCTGCCGCCGCTTTGCACGGTGGCCAGGTCGCCGGCGACGAAGATGTCCGGATGGCCCGGCACGCTCAGGTCGGGTTCCACCAGCACGCGTCCGGCACGGTCCAGCGGCACGCCCAGCGAGCGCGCCAGCGGCGAGGCGGCGACGCCGGCCGCCCACACCACGGTGCGCGCGGGCACGAAATCGTCGCCGAGGCGGTAGCCGGCGCCGGTGATCTCCGAAACCGGGACGCCGGTGACGACCTCCACGCCCAGCCGTTCCAGTTGCCGGCGCGCCCGGGTCGACAGATCCTCGGGGAACGAGGACAGCACGCGCGGCCCGGCCTCGATCAGGCGCACGCGCGCCTCGCGCGGATCGATGCGGCGGAATTCGTTCTTCAGCGTATGCCGGGCGATCTCGGCCAGGGTGCCGGCCAGTTCCACGCCGGTGGGGCCGCCGCCGACGATGGCGAAGCTGAGCCAC
The DNA here is from genome assembly GCF_010211755.1 of Pseudoxanthomonas sangjuensis. Classification (GTDB taxonomy): domain Bacteria; phylum Pseudomonadota; class Gammaproteobacteria; order Xanthomonadales; family Xanthomonadaceae; genus Pseudoxanthomonas_A; species Pseudoxanthomonas_A sangjuensis. The sequence continues at coordinate 21,705 of NZ_PDWR01000034.1, forward strand.
GCTGCGCGCGCCCGCGGGTCGGTTTCGGCTTCGGCGCGCTCGAACGCCAGCAGCAGTTCGCGGCGCAGGCGCAGGGCGTCGTCCAGCGTCTTCAGGCCGGGTGCGTGCGTCGCCCATTCGTCGCGGCCGAAATAGGCATGGGTCGCGCCGCTGGCCAGCAGCAGGCAATCGAAGTCGAAAACGGTGCCGTCGGCCAGCGTCAGTTGCTTGCGTGCCGGGGCGATGTCGCGAACTTCGCCCAGCCGCACTTCGACGTTGCGCTGCCTGCGCAGGATGTGGCGCAGCGGTGCGGCGATGTCCGGCGCCGACAGGCCGGCGGTGGCCACCTGGTACAGCAGCGGCTGGAACAGGTGGTGGTTGTGGCGGTCGATCAGGGTGATGCGCAGCGGCGCATCGGCCAGCGCGCGGGTCGCCCACAGGCCGGCGAAGCCGCCACCGACGACGACCAGGTGCGGAAGCGGCGCGCCGGCGTGCATGGCGTATCAGTACAGGTCGACCGGATCGATGTCCAGCGACCAGCGCACCTTGCGCGCTTCGGGCAGTTCGTACAGTTGCAGCACGGCGCGGTCGAGCGTGCCGTGCAGGGCGCGGCGGTTCGGCGACGACAGCAGCAGCTGCATGCGCTGGAAGCCGGCGCGGCGCGGCATCGGCGCGGGCATGGGGCCGTGCAGTTCGAGGTCGCTGCCGTTGGATGGCTGCGGCGCGATGGTCGATCGCGCCGCCTGCAGGAAGCAGTGCACCGCCTCGACGTGCTGCGCCTCGGCCCGCAGCAGGGCCAGGTGCGCGAACGGCGGGAAGCCGGCGGCCTCGCGCTGCGCGAGTTCGCCGTCGGCGAAAGCGTGGTAGCCGCCGGCGATCAGCGTGTTGAGCAGCGGATGCCCGGGGTGGTGGGTCTGCAGCCAGACTTCGCCGGGCTTCGACGCGCGCCCGGCGCGGCCGGCGACCTGGATCAGCTGCTGCGCGAGTTTCTCGCCGGCGCGGAAGTCGGCGGAGAACAGGCCTTCGTCGACGCCGACCACGACCACCAGGGTCAGGTGCGGCAGGTCGTGGCCCTTGGCGAGGATCTGCGTGCCGACCAGGATGCCGGCGCGCTCGCCGAGCGCATCCAGGTGTTTCTCCATCGCGCCCTTGCGCTGCGTGGTGCCGCGATCGATGCGCACGACGGGGAAGCCGGGAAACCGCTCCGCCAGCACTTCCTCCAGCCGTTCCGAGCCGACGCCCTGCGGCTGCAGCGCCAGGCCGCCGCAGTCGGGGCAGGCTGGCGGCGCGGGCTGCCTGTAGCCGCAATGGTGGCATTGCAGGCGCCGGCCGCCGGCGTGCACGGTCATCGACGCGTCGCAGCGCCGGCAGTGCGCGCTCCAGCCGCAGTCGTGGCACAGCAGCACCGGCGCGTAGCCGCGGCGGTTCTTGAACGCCAGTACCTGACCGCCGGCGTCGAGCGCCGCGCCGATCGCGGCCAGCGTTTCCGGCGCCAGCCCCGCGTCGAGCGGCCGCTTGCGCACGTCGGTCACGCGCACCGCCGGCGGCCGCGCTGCGCCGGCGCGGCGCTGCAGGCGCAGGTGCGCGTAGCGGCCGCCGCGGGCGTTGTGCAGCGTTTCCAGCGACGGCGTGGCGCTGCCCAGCAGCACCGGCACGCCGAGCGCCTTGCCGCGGACCAGGGCGAAGTCGCGGGCGTGGTAGCGGATCCCGTCCTGCTGCTTGTAGCTGGCGTCGTGTTCCTCGTCGACGACGATCAGGCCCGCGTCGGGCAACGGCACGAACACCGCCGAACGCGTGCCGACCACCACGCGCGCCTCGCCGCGCAGGCACGCGGCCCAGGTGCGGGCGCGCTCGCCGTCGGACAGGCCCGAATGCAGCGCGTGCACCGGCACGCCGAGCCGCGCGCGGAAGCGCGCCAGGGTCTGCGGGGTCAGGCCGATTTCCGGCACCAGCACCAGCGCCTGCCTGCCCCGCGCAAGGCAGTCGGCGATCGCGTGCAGGTAGACCTCGGTCTTGCCGCTGCCGGTGACGCCGTCGAGCAGCAGCGCGGCGAAGCCGTCGGTGGCGCGGATCGCGTCGACGGCGGCCTGCTGTTCGTCGTTGAGCGCCGGGCCGGGCTGCGGCTCGGGTGCGAACCGCGAAGCCGGGATCGCAACGCGTTCGGCCAGCCCGCGCCGGGCCAGCGCGCGCGCGGCGCCGCGCCAGTCGTCCAGCAGCGTGGCGAGCGCGTCCTCGTCGCGCGGGCCGTCGCGCAGCAGTTCGGCCAGCCGGCGCGGGCGCGTGCCGCTGCGCAGCTTCCCGATCCCGCCGCGGCCTTCGGGGGTCAGCGTCCACGCCCAGGCGTGGGTATCGGGCAGCGGCTCGCCGCGGCGCAGCGGCGCGGGGATCGCGGTGGCGAAGACCTCGCCCGGCGGCGCGTGCGTGTAGCGCGCCAGCCAGCGCAGCGATTCGAGCAACTCGCCGGCCAGCAGCGGCGCGTCGTCGAGCAGGGCCAGGGCGTGGCGCAACTCGCCCGCGGGCCCGTCATCGGGGACCGTCGCCACCTCGGCCACGAAGCCGGTCAGCTCGCGCGGCCCGAACGGCACGCGCACGCGCCGGCCGACGTCGCTCGCTGAAGCGGTTTCGCCGTGCGGCGGCAGGTAGTCGAAAGCCTGCGGCAACGGCAACGGCAGGACGACGCGAAGGCGGAGGGAGGCGGGCACGCAGGAAGTTTAGCCAGTCCCCCCGGCGGTTTCGCGGGGCGGGGCCCCGGGTGCTTGCGCGGCATAGCTGTGACCGCGATAGCAAAAACCGGTGCAAGTGCGCGCCGTTGTTGGGGATTCGCGCTTATCCACACGAACTGTGGATAAGACTGTGCATCAAGCCTTTGCTCCACGCAGCGGAAGCCGGAAATCAGGCATCTTTTTGGGGTTGGCGAAAAAAACGCCAATCACGTATTTCCCTTGAAAATCAATATCTTGATTGTGAAACGAAGCTGAAGCACGGCACTGGCCCGGACTTTCGCCGGCCCGCGTGACGATTTCATGTGTGCTGTGCACAACGCATCCGAAAGGGCTTGACACCGGTGCGATTCAAGCCCTTGCCGGGCCTGGGGAACGTGGACGGGACGCAGACCCGGCCCCGGCTATGATCGACCGGCATGAACCCGATCCAGCGATTCCCGTGACCGAAGTCCCCGCGGCGGCCATCGCCGCCTTCCTGCGCGGCGTCGAGCGCCGCGGCGCCGTGTTCGCCGAACTGCAGTGCGGCGATGCCGACACCGGCGATGCCGCCCTGGCCGGCGCGTTGCGCGCCTTCCGCAACCTCGCCGCCGGCCTGCCGATGGCCGAATGGCCGCTGCGCTTCTGGTCGCTGCTGGCGGCGAGTCCGCAGCTGCGCCAGGACGCGCCGCTGCCGCAATGGCCGCCCGCGTTGCGGGCGCTGGCCGGGATCGCCGCGCGGCCGCGCGCGGCGCTGCTGCTGCGGCTGGCTGCCGGCCTGGACGAGGCCGCCGCGGCCACGGTGCTTGGCCTGGACGAAGCCGGCTACCGCCAGGCGTCGGCCGACGCCTGCCCGCGCGACCCCGCCGGGCTACCGGATGCGGCGGCGTGGCGGGCGCCGGCCGAGGACATCCAGCGCCCGTTGCGCGAATTGCCGCCGCTGCGCCTCGTGCGGCCGGCGCGGCTGCGCGAAGAAGCGCTGGCCGCCACGCGTGGGCCGCAGCCGCAGCCGCAGCTGCGGGTCGCGCCCGCGGTCGCGCGCGGACCTGCCCGCGGACCGGGTCCGCGCTGGCGCTGGTGGGTCCTGCCGTTCGCCGCGGCCTGTGCGGTCGCCGCACTGGCGGCATGGCGCTGGCGGCCGCAAATCCATTCGCTGTCCGCGCCCGTCCCGCCGCCATCGCCGATCGCCGAGTCCGCCCCGAACGGCGTCTTCGCGCTGGCGGAGCCGCCGGCGGTGGCAAGCGAAGAACTGCCGCCGGCCGAGGCGCCCGCGCCGATCGCCGATCCGGCGCCCATGCTCGCCGTGGATGCCATGCCGCTGGACGAAACCGAAGCGGCGATCGTGCGGCAGGCGGACTTCCTCGCCTGGGTCGTCGCCGTCGCGGAAGTGGCGGCCTCATCCACCGGCGCGCCGCAACCCGCGCGGGAGGGCGGCAGTGGCGTCGTGGAAAGGTTGCCGTTGCCGGCCGACCCCCGCGAACTGCACGCGCAACGCGCCGCGTGGGATTCGCTCGACGAAGGCGAACGCGTGCGGCTGCGCGAGGCGGCATTGCGCTTTGCGATGCTGCCGATGGCGCGGCGCGAGCAACTGCACGCGCAGTTCGACGCGCTGGACGGCATGGAGAAACGCGGCTGGCGCCTGGGCCCCGCGCTCGGCGCGGACTATCCGCGGTTGCACGCGCTGCTGGCCTACGCGCCGGCGGACGAAGCCGGCGCGTTGCCTGCGGCGCTGCGCTCGCTGGACCCGGCGCAGCGCGAGGCGCTGGCCACGCTGGTGCAGCGCACGCCGCCGCAGGGGATCGACGCCTTGCGCCGCGAACTGCTGTCCACGGCGCCGGCGCAGCGCGAAACGTGGCTGCGCCGGTTGTCGGCGGAGGGACGCGTTCAGCCGTGGACGAAGCTGAAAACCAGCAATGCGAGCGCGGCGATGCCGACCAGCACGCAATAGACGCTGCCCAGCACGAAGAACCTCAGCAGCGTCGCCGGCCAATCCTCGCCGTAGACGCGCTTCTGCATCAGCAGCAGGTACGCCGGCATCGCCCACCACAGCAGCACGTTCACAAGCCCGACGGCGGCGGCGGCCCAGGCGGCATGCGGCGCCAGCCAGCCGCCGAGCGCCGCCAGCAGGCTCATCGCCAGCAACGTCAGCAGCAACCAGGCGTGGCTGTACAGGGCCACGGCCAGGTGCTCGAGGTAGAGGCGGCCGGAGCCCAGGTAAACCAGTTTCAGCAGCAGCGCGAACAGCGGCACCAGCACGAACAGCGCCTTCGGCACCGCGCCGAGGTAGGCATGCGTGAAAAGTTCCGGGTCTTCGACGAAACGCGGGAAGTTTTCCTTGGCGTGCGCGGCCTGCGCGGTCAGCCAGCGGTTGACCGAGGCCGGCAGCCAGCCGATGCGGACCGGGTTCTTCGCCGGATCCCACGCTATCGTCGTGCCGATGTCCGGCCGCGTGCTTTCGGCGGGAACGCCACTGGCCGCAGCCCGCTCCAGCGCGGCATTGCGTTCGTCGGCGATGCGATTGACGGTGGCGACGGCCTTCTCGAGCTGCTTGCCGCCGCTGCCGATGGCGATGGTGCTGGCGCGCGCCTCTTCGAGAGCGGCCAGCGCCTCGCGGCGCAGGCGCTCGACTTCCGCGGCGGTCGGCGCGTCGCCGAAGCCGTTGACGACGCGCACCGGCACGCCATTGAACTTGGCCACGTCGCCGCCGCCGCCGGCATGCACGGCGAACTGCGCGGCGACGATGGTCAGCACGCTCAGCACCACGAACAGGCGCAGCGGCGCGACGTAATCGACGCGGTGGCCGGCGATGTAGCGCGCGGCGACGCGGCCCGGGAACATCAGGTCGCGCAGGGTGCGGAACACGCGGCCGTCGAGGTGCCAGAACGACTCGAAGAATTCCTCGATCGCGTGCCCGGCGTGGCGCAGCGGACTGTGCACGGATTGCCCGCACTGGTGGCAGAACTTGCCTTGCAGCGGCGTCGCGCAGTTTTCGCAGTGCGAAGGCGCGTGCGTCGCGGGACTCTCGGCGGGCGTTTCCACGGCGTTTTCCCGAATCCGGCAGGACGGCGGTTAAGATAGCGGCCTTGCGCGTCCCGGCGCCAGCGCATCCGCGCGGCCGCAGTCGCGATCCCGGTCTTCCGCATGTCTTCCCCGTCTCCCGCAAACGCGTCCTTCGCCGGCGAAGTGCGCAGCACGGCCCGGCTTGCGCTGCCGCTGGTGCTGGCGCACCTGTCCACCGGCCTGATCGCCTTCGTCGACAGCCTGATCGCCGGCCGCCACGGCACCGCGACGCTGGCCGCGGTGACAGTCGGCACCGCGCTGCTGTGGCTGCCGATGATGGTGCCGATCGGAACCCTGATCTCGCTGACCGCGTCGGTGTCGCAGCTCGACGGCGCGAAGCGCGATGGCGAGATCGGCCCGCTGTTCCGCCAGGCGCTGTGGCTGGCGCTGGCGCTGGGCGCGCTGATGTTCGCCTTCCTCAGCCTCGCGCCCCTGCTGCTGCGGCCGTTCGGCATCGACGACGGCATCGTCCCGGGCGCCGCCGCATTCCTGGGCGCGGTCCGCTGGGGCGTGCCGGGGCTGGTGCTGTTCTTCTGCATGCGCTACCTCAGCGAAGGCATGCACTGGACGCTGCCGACGATGCTGCTGAGCTTCGGCGGCCTGCTGCTGCTGGCGCCGCTGGGCTACACGCTGACCTTCGGCCGCTTCGGCGTAACGGAGATGGGCGCGGCCGGGCTCGGCACCGCGTCCGCGGTCACGATGTGGGCGCAGGCGCTGTGCTTCGCCGCGTACCTGTGGCGCTCGAAGCGCTTCGCGCGGCTGCGGCTGTTCGCGCGCTTCGAGCGGCCGGATCGCGCGGCGATCGTGCAGTTGCTGAAGACCGGCCTGCCGATCGGCGTGACCATCCTGATGGAAGGCAGCCTGTTCATCGTCACCGCGCTGCTGATCGCGCGACTGGGCACGGTGCCGGCGGCGGCGCACCAGATCGCGATCAACGTGGCGCAACTGTGCTTCATGGTGCCGATGGGCGTGGCCGAGGCGACCACGGTGCGGGTCGGCTACGCACTGGGCGCCGGCGACCCGCGCGGCGTGCGCCGTGCGGCGAAGGCCGGCTACGCGATCGTGCTCGGCACCCAGGCGTTGTCGGCGACGCTGCTGCTGTCCGGCCACGACGCGGTCGCGGCGATCTACACGCGCGACGCGGCGGTCGCCGCGCTGGCCGCCTCGCTGTTGCTGTACGCGGCGACGTTCCAGTTCCCCGACGGCATCCAGGTGCTGTCGGCCGGTGCGCTGCGCGGGCTCAAGGACACGCGCGTGCCGATGTGGCTGGCGGTGGTGTCGTACTGGGGCCTGGGCATGCCGCTGGGGGTGGGCCTCGGCTTCGGCCTGGACTGGGGGCCGCAGGGCATGTGGACCGGCCTGATCGCCGGCCTCGCCGCCGCTGCGCTGCTGCTGGCCGCGCGCTTCCACAACAGCAGCAGGCGGTTGGTGCGCGCGCGGAGCGTGCCCGATGGCGCAGTGACTTCAGGGGCATGAAAGCGTAGCCGGCAGACGTTAAGCTGGCCGCAGTTCCCGGAGTACCCCATGAGCC
>NZ_PDWR01000035.1 GCF_010211755.1 Pseudoxanthomonas sangjuensis
GGCAGGCAAAGCCCGCCCTGCGGCTTGACATAATTCCATATTTCCGGAAATATGGAATTATGGATACCGCCACCACCGTCATCGCCCTGAAGGCCCTGGCCCACGACAGCCGGCTGGCCGCCTACCGCACCCTGGTCCAGGCCGGACCCGATGGCCTTGCCGTCGGCGAGCTGCGCGACCGGCTCGGCCTGGCGCCCGCGACCCTGACCGCCCACCTCAACGTACTGCGCGCCGCCGGCCTGATCGCCGACGAGCGCGAAGGGCGGGTGATCCGCCTGCGTGCCGACTTTGCGCGGATGAACGCGCTGATCGACTTCCTCACCGAAAACTGCTGCGGCGGGCAGGATTGCCCGCCGCAGCAGCACTGCCACCTGCCGGAGCTGCTGACATGACCACGACCGCGAACCGCTTCCACGTCCACCTGCACGTCGCCGACCTGGACGCCAACATCCAGTTCTATTCGGCCCTGTTCGGCACGCAACCCGGCGTGCGCAAGCACGACTACGCGAAGTGGATGCTCGACGATCCACGGCTGAACTTCGCCATCTCGACCGACAAGCACGGCGACATCGGCATCGCCCACCTCGGCCTGCAGGCCGGCGACGGTGCCGCACTCGAAGCGATCGGCCAGCGCCTGCGCGAAGCCGATGCGATCAATCTGGCCGAGGCCGGCACCACCTGCTGCTACGCGCGCTCGGACAAGTACTGGGCCGAGGACCCGCAAGGCGTGCGCTGGGAGAGCTTCCACACCTTCGGCGAAGCGACCACCTACTACGCGCCGGATGCGGTCGAACCGACCGCCGGTTGCTGCACGCCGGACGCTGCACAAGCGGCATGCAACAGTCGAAAGGCCGCGCAATGCTTCGACTCCGCCGACTGAACGGGCTACGCTCGGCACGAACGTTTCGATTCGAATGACGAAGACACCATGAGCGACATCACCATCTACCACAACCCCGCCTGCGGCACCTCGCGCAACACCCTGGCGCTGATCCGCAACAGCGGCGACGAGCCGACCGTCATCGAATACCTGCAGAACCCGCCCGACCGCGAAACGCTGCTCGCGCTGATCGCGGCGATGGGCATCACCCCGCGCGAGCTGCTGCGCAGGAAGGCGCCGCCCTACGCCGAACTCGGCCTCGACGATGCGAAATGGAGCGACGACGAACTGGTCGGCTTCATGCTGCAGCACCCGATCCTGATCGAACGACCCATCGTCGCCACGCCACTGGGCACGCGGCTGTGCCGGCCGTCGGAAGCCGTGCTCGACATCCTGCCGAACCCGCAGCGTGGCCCGTTCGCGAAGGAAGACGGCGAAATGGTGATCGACGCGGACGGCAAGCGCGTGCGCTGAGCGACGATCAACCCGTCGCCTTCCCGCCCAGGTGCCGCGTGGATTCGCGCGCCTGGCGCAGGCGGCGCGCGTGCGCGGCCAGCAGGTCGCCCCGGGTCAGGATGCCGACCATGCGCTGCGGTTCGCCGCGGCTGAACACCACCAGGCGGCCCACGTCCGCCTCGACCATGTGGTCGGCCGCCTCGCGCAACGAATGGTCCTCGCGCACGCCCAGCACCGGTCGACCGATCAGCGCGGAAACGCGGGTATCGTCGCTCCGCTGCGCATCCAGCAGGTTGCGCCGCGTGACCACGCCCAGGACGTTGCCGTTCGCATCCACCACCGGGAATCCCTGGTGCTTGAACGCCGCCGCGCCGGAACCCAGCCACGCGCGCACGTCGCCCAGGCTGCGCCCGGCCTGCAGCGTCACCACGTCGCGGCTGCAGGCGTCGCCGACCGCGATCTGGTCGAGGTGGTCGGCGGCGTATTCCGACGGCACCCGCACGCCGCGGCGCGCGATCTTCTCGGTCATGATGGTGTTGTGCATCATCAGGCCGGACACGAGATACGCCGCGGCGCAGGCGCCGAGCAGCGGGATCAGGCCATGCACCTGGTGGGTGGTTTCGAACGCGAACACCACCGAAGTGAGGAAGGCGCGCGATGCGCCGGCGAAGATCGCGGCCATGCACACCAGTGCGGCCATGCGCGGATCGACGTGCAGCCACGGCGCCACTGCCACCAGCCCCGCGCCGGCCACGCCGCCCAGCGCGCCGCCGATGGTGAACAACGGCGCCAGGGTTCCGCCCGAAGTGCCGCTGCCCAGCGCCACCGACCACGACAGCAGCTTGAACACGCACAGCGCGGCCATCGCGGCCACGCCGAATTCGCCCGACAGCACGCCGGAAATGTTGCCGTAGCCCACGCCCAGGGTCAGCGGCTGGAAATAGCCGACCACGCCGACCACCAGTCCGCCCAGCGCCGGCCACCACATCCAGTGGATCGGCAGCCTGGCGAAACCGTCCTCGATGGCGTAGGTGAGCCGGGTGATCCATACGCTGACCACGCCCAGCATCGCGCCCAGCAACAGGTACGCGCCGATCGCCGGCAGGTCCGGCGCGGCCACGGCCGGTATCGGGAACATGGGGCCCTCGCCTGCGAACAGGTAGCGCACGCCGGTGCCGACCACCGCGGCCAGCGCCACCGGGATCAGCGAACGCGCGCGACGTTCGAACAGCAGCAGTTCGATCGACAGCAACACGGCCGCCACCGGCGCGGCGAACACGGCCGACATGCCCGCGGCGGCACCGGCCGCAAGCAGGGTCTTGCGCTCGTCCGCGGTGACGTGCAGCAACTGGCCCAGCAGCGAACCCAGCGCGCCGCCGGTGGCGATGATCGGCCCTTCCGCGCCGAACGGGCCGCCGGTGCCGATGGCGATCGCCGAGGACACCGGCTTCAGCCAGGTCATGCGCGGCGGAATCCGGCTTTCGTTCAACAGCACCTGTTCCATCGCCTCGGGAATGCCGTGGCCGCGGATCGCGCGCGAGCCCCAGCGCGCCATCGCGCCGACCACCAGCCCGCCGACGACCGGGATGAGGACGACCCAGGGACCCAGATGATGATCCGCCGGGCTGCTGTCTTCGATGCCCAGGCGACCGAAGAACGCAAGGTTGGTCACCAGCGCGATCAACGCGATCAGCACGCTGGCCACGCCCGCCACGCCCGCGCCCAGCAACATGGCCAGGCCGGTGACCCGCAGCACCCGCCGGTCCAGCAGGCGGAACTGCCGCGGCATGTGCGCCGCTTGCAGGGTCGGGTCCAGCGAAGGCGCAAGCGGAAGCGACGCGCGGCTGTGCGCGTCCGGATTGTCGTGTGGCATGGAGGAGCGGCCCCGGAAAAACGTGGGGCAAGCGTACGCAGATAACGGCGCGGTAGCTGGCTGGAAAATGAATATCGCGCGCAACGATTCGTGCAGATCCCGGTCGGCTGGTGGACCGCAGCGCGAGCCGGCCGCGCCGCGATCAGGGCATCGCCGGCGCGCCGTTCTCCGCCGCGTCGTCGAACCGCGGTTCCGGCGCCGCCTGCGCCATCGGTTCCGGCACCGGTCCGGTCGTCGCCTCCGGCGTCGGTTCCGGCGCCGGGGGCGGGGGCGGCAGGAAACGTTCGACCACCTTGAAGAAGGCGCGGTAGAAGCCTGCGTCCTGCACGGTCATGCTGCCGACCTTGACCAGCGAATCGTCGGTGCTGCCGATCGGCAGCGACAGCGAGCCCAACGCGCTGACGCCGAGGCTGGCGGAGTTGTTGCTCTTGCGCAGGTTGTAGCGATCCTGCTGCGCGCTGGCGAACACCCAGGACCGGCCGCTGGCCTGCTGCACGCACGACACCCGCATGGTCATCTGCTCGTGCACCTCGGCTTCCGGCTGGAAGTTCTTGACCGCCTCCACCGCGTCGACCGCGACCTGCTTCGCCACGTAGCCCTGGCTCAGCAGGGCGCGATACGCGGACTGGCAGACCTGCGCCGGCGTCTGCGCGTAGCTGCGCGAATAGGCGCCGTCGGAATCGAAACTTTCCTTCGCCAGCATGCTGCCCTTCTTCGACAGCGCGGTGGTGGCGCAGGACGACAGCGCCAGCAGGGCACAGGCGGCAACGCAGGGCAGGAAACGCGGCATGGGCATGATCGACGGCAGGCTCCGGAACAACGGCAATCGGAAAAGATACCCCACGCCGAGAAAACGATTACACAACGGCGATCACAGGTCGACCGATCAGCTCGTGATCGTCTGGCTCAATTCTTCCCAGCTCGGCGGATGCGGCCATTTCGGTTCCTGGTTGCCCTCCATGACCTTGCGCAGGTCGCGCCTGTCGATCTGCGGCGCGATCGCGTTGACCAGGTCGAGGGCGTAGTCGCGCAGCACCCGCTCGCGCGGCAGCACCGCCCAGGCGATGCACTCGCTGATTTCCTTCGGCGCCGGCCAGCCGCGCAGGTCGGCATCGGCCACGCCGACCGCCATTTCCGCCAGCAGCCCGACGCCGAGGCCGGCGCGCACGTAGGTCTTGATCAGGTCGGCGTCGAGCGCGGTCAGTGCGACTTGCGGTTCCAGGCCGACGCCGGCGAAGGCGCGTTGCAGCGACGACTCCGGCCGCGTCGACGACTCGTAGCTGATCAGCGGCTGCCGCGCCAGTTCGGCCATGCCCGGCGCGGCCTTGCCCGCATCGAAGGCGTGGCCGCGCGGCACCACCACCAGCCGTCGCCAGCGGTACAGCGGCACCGCGATGCCGGCCTGCGGCACGCTGCCCGCGGTGCTGATCACCGCGATGTCGGCGTCGCCGGCGCTGAGCAGGTCCAGCGCGGTGCTTTCGGCGGCCTGCTGCAGGTGCACGCCGACCTGCGGATAGGCGTGCTTGATCCGTGCGATCGCCGGCGGCAGCACGAAGCGCGCCTGGGTGTGGGTGGTGGCGACGATCAGTTCGCCCTGGCTTTCGCGGCGCTGGTTGGCGGCGTAGGTACGGATGTTGTTGGCCTCGGCCAGCACCGCGCGGGCGCGGGCGATGACCTCGGCGCCGGGGGGCGTCACCGATTCCAGGCTGCGACCCTTGCGCACGAACAGCAGGAAGCCCAGCTCGTCCTCCAGTTGCTTGAGCTGCTTCGACAGCCCGGGTTGGGTCGCGTGCACGCGCGAAGCCGCCAACGTGATGTTGAGGTCGGCATCGGCGATCGCGACGAGGTAGCGCAGCTGGGTCAGCGTCATGGGCGGGTGCCGGCGGGCTTCATGAGAAGTGGTAATAAGCGAATTTAGCCGATTCCCGAGCGCCTGCTAATAACCTGAAAGAATAACCAGCAAGCCCGATGCTATTTCCACCCCTGATAACCGGGCGTTAGGTTCATCGCCCCGGAATTTCCCTGCCCGCAATGACCGCCCGCCTGCTTTCCCTGCTTGCCGACCTGCTGCACCGTCGCCCCGGCGACCGGACCGGCTCGGTTGCCCTGGTCGGTGCCGGCCCCGGCGATCCGGGGCTGCTGACGCTGAATGCCTTGCGCGCACTCGACCAGGCCGACGTGGTCCTGCACGACCGCCTGGTCAGCGCCGAGGTGCTGCGCCTGGCGCGGCCCGGCGCCGCGCGCATCGAGGTCGGCAAGCGCGTCGGCGGCGACCACCACGCGACCCAGCGGCGCATCCACGCGTTGATGCTGGAACATGCGCGCGCCGGGCGCCGCGTGGTGCGGCTGAAGGGCGGCGATCCGTTCGTGTTCGGCCGCGGCGGCGAGGAGCTGGAATTCCTGCGCGCGCACGGCATTCCCTACGAAGTGGTGCCCGGCGTCACCGCCGCCGTTGCCTGCGGCGCCTACGCCGGCATTCCCCTGACCCACCGCGAATACGCGCAGTCGCTGCGTTTCGTCACCGCGCACGGCAAGGACGGCGGCGCGACCGCGCACGACTGGGCCGCGCTGGCCCGGCCGAACCAGACCCTGGCCGTCTACATGGGCGTGGCGGAACTGCAGGGCTTCCGCGACGGGCTGGTCGCGGCCGGCCGTTCGCCGCGGACCCCGTTCGCCCTGGTCGAAAACGGCTCGCTCCCGCAGCAGCGCGTGGTCGCCGGCACGCTCGACGAACTGCCCGCCGCCGCGCGCGAGCACGCGGTGCAGTCGCCGGCACTGCTGATCGTCGGCGAGGTCGCCGCGCTGGCCAGTGCCCTGCACTGGTTCGGCGCGCCGCCGCTGCCGGCGTCGCCTTCCCGCAACCCGTCCGCGCCCGGCTTGCCGCGAGCGGCCTGATTTTCCGTTTGCTATCCGCCATCCACGACTGGAGATCCTCATGGCCATCTACGACAGCATCCTCGACACCATCGGCCGTACCCCGGTGGTCAAGCTGCACCGCATCGCGCCGAAGCACGTGACCGTGTACGCCAAGGTCGAGGCGTTCAACCCGGCCGGCTCGGTCAAGGACCGCCTGGCGCTGGCGATCGTGCTCGACGCCGAGGCCAAGGGCCTGCTGAAACCGGGCGACACCATCGTCGAAGCGACCTCCGGCAACACCGGCGTCGCGCTGGCCGCGGTCGCCGCCGCGCGCGGCTACAAGTTCGTCGCGACGATGGCGGAAACGTTCTCGATCGAACGCCGCAAGCTGATGCGCGCCTACGGCGCCAAGGTGATCCTGACCCCGGCCGCCGAGCGCGGCACCGGCATGGTGCGCAAGGCCGAGGAACTGGCGAAGAAGCACGGCTGGTTCCTCGCCCGCCAGTTCACCAACCCGGCCAACCCGGCCTACCACCGCCAGACCACCGCGGCGGAAATCCTGCGCGATTTCGCCGGACAGCGGCTCGACTACTTCGTCAGCGGCTGGGGCACCGGCGGCACCCTGACCGGCGTCGGCGAGGTGCTGAAGGTCGCGCGCCCGGAGGGGAAGATCGTCGGCGCGGAGCCGGCCAACGCGCCGCTGCTGGAAGGCGGGCAGTTCACCCCGCACAAGATCCAGGGCTGGACCCCGGATTTCGTGCCCGAGGTGCTGAACCCGAAGGTGATCGACCAGTTCGTGCAGGTGCCGGACGCCGACGCCATCGCCACGGCCCGCCGCCTGGCCGCCGAAGAGGGCCTGTTCGTCGGCATTTCCGCCGGCGCCACCGCCTGGTCGGCGCTGCAGGTCGCGGAACAGGCGCCGGAAGGCTCGGTGCTGCTGGCGGTGCTGCCCGATACCGGCGAGCGCTATTTCTCGACGCCGCTGTTCGAGGGCGTCAACGAGGGTTCCGACGACGAGTGGCTGGCGTCGCTGGGTTGAATGCTCCTCCCGCCTTCCTCCGGGAGAAGGCCCGAAACGAAAACGCCGGCGCAAGCCGGCGTTTTGCGTTCGCGGGATGGGGCGGGAATCAGCCTTCCCACTTCCCCAGCGCCGCCAGTCCGTTCTCCTTGGCGCGCTCGTAGACGATCTCCTGCGCCTTGGCGAAGTTGCCGGCCAAGTCCTTCGACCACAGCTTCAGCGCGGCGGACTGCATCGCACGGCCATACGAGAACGATAGCGGCCACGGCAGGTTGCCGAGCCTGTTCATCGCATCGAGGTGCGCGGTCGCGTCGCGGTCGCTCTGCCCGCCGGACAGGAACACGATGCCCGGCAGGATCGCCGGCACGGTCGACTTCAGGCACATCACCGTCGACTCGGCGACCTCCTCGACGCCGGCCTGGTCCGGGCAGTCCTTGCCGGACACGACCATCGACGCCTTCAGGATGGTGCCCTCGAGCAGCACGTTGTGCTCGTACAGCGCGCCGAACAGCGAGCGCAGCGTGGCCTCGGTGACCTCGTAGCAGGTCTCGATGTCGTGGTCGCCGTCCATCAGCACTTCCGGCTCGACCATCGGCACCAGGCCCTGCTCCTGGCACAGCGCGGCGTAACGCGCCAGGGCATGCGTGTTGGCCTCGATGCAGGTGCCGGACGGGATGTCGTCGCCGATGTTGATCACCGCGCGCCACTTGGCGAAGCGCGCGCCGAGCTTGTAGTACTCCTCCAGCCGCGCGCGCAGGCCATCGAGCCCTTCGGTCACCACTTCGCCGGGGCAACCGGCCAGCGGGTGAGTGCCCTTGTCGACCTTGATGCCGGGGATGATGCCGTTCTGCGCCATGTACTTGGCGAACGGCACGCCGGCCTTGGTCGACTGGCGGATGGTTTCGTCGTACAGGATCGCGCCGGAGATGTAGTCGCTCAGCTTCGGCGTGGTCAGCAACAGCTCGCGGTAGGCACGGCGGTTCTCCTCGACGTTCTCGATGCCCACGCCGGCGAAGCGCTTGGCGATGGTGGTAGTCGATTCGTCGATGGCGATGATGCCCTTGCCCGGGGCGACCATGGCCTGTGCGGTTTCGGCAAGCTGTTCGATGCTCATGGGGGTCCTTGTGGACGGCGTGACGGGTGGAGCCAATTATAGACCACCCGTCACGCCCGTATCCCGCATGCGCACGGCAGGGCATCCCGCCCCGCCTTCCTCAAGGCATCCGGATGGCGCTATTGCCCTCGCGGCGCTCGCTCCAGCTCGCGGGCAAGCTTTTCCATCCTCCTCTGCTCATCATTGAGGTCTACATTCTCCATCTCCTGCTTTTCCCTGCTGTACCTGAAGGCCGTGGCCTTTTGTTCCTGCAGGAAACTCGTCAGGTCGCCTATCGCGCATTGGCCGCGCAAGCTGGTCGGATCCATCGCCGGCTTGCCATTGAAGGAAACCGTGGCCACGGTATAGGTTTGGCGAGGCGTTGCACCCTGCTCCCGCGGCTTGAACTTCCATTGCGCCACTGCATTGGCGCTGGCTTGGGTGAATGCGTCCCAGTAGCCCGCGGCCGGCTCCTTCCCGTCAGCGGCAGTACCGCTGCTCCACGACTTCAATACCGCGAAGTCGGATGTGGTTCCATCCGGCTTGATCGCATAGCCAAGCGCCACGCAAACATTGTCGCCGCGTTCGACGAAAGCCGCCGGATATCCGGGCGCCGCCACCTCGACTCCATCGGCCAGTGCCCAGTCGTCGCGGATCCCGCCCTCATTGACGATCCGGTACCTGTCCGCCGCCAACCCTGTGCCAGCCACGGCCAGCAATGCGAACACAAACGGGGAAACACGACCAAACACCCTGCCCTGCCTGCGCTTGTCCATAACGCCCTCGCCATCGGTCTTGGGGAGGCCAACAAATACGCCCGATGCAAAGGCTCAGTCAATGCCGGCCCGGTGGAAACCGTGACTGCGCATTTGGCCTATGTTCACAACTCGCCCAGTCCCTCGGCCTTGCCCTCGCTGCCCACCTGCAGCAGGCGCAGGGTGTTGGTGGCGCCGTGCTTCTCCATGTGGTCGCCGCTGGTGAAGATGACGCGGTCGCCCGTGGCCAGGGCGCTGCGGTCGTGCAGCACGCGCAGCGCCTCGCGCGCGGCCTCGCGCGGGGCCAGACCGCGGCTGTCGAAGGCGATCGGGAACACGTCGCGCATCAGCGCCATGCGCCGGCGCGCGCCGTCGTGGCGCGAGAACGCGTAGATCGGCGCGCTGGAACGGAACCGCGACAGGTAGCGCGCGGTGCCACCGGATTCGGTCATCGCCACGACCGCGCGCAGGCCGATGTGCTCGGACAGGAACATCGCCGCCATCGCGATCGCCTGGTCGGCGCGCTCCAGGTTGCGCGGCGCCTTCTCGAAGTCGGTATCGGTCTCGAACTGCTTCTCCGCGCCCAGGCAGATCCGCGCCATCGCCTCGACCGCCTTCACCGGGTAGGCGCCGGCCGCGGTCTCGGCCGACAGCATCACCGCGTCGGTGCCGTCGATGACCGCGTTGGCCACGTCCAGCACCTCGGCGCGGGTCGGGATCGGGCTTTCGACCATCGACTGCAGCATCTGCGTGGCGGTGATCACCACGCGGTTGCGCGCCAGCGACTCCTTGATGATCTTCTTCTGCAGGCCGGGCAGCTCGGCGTCGCCGATCTCCACGCCGAGGTCGCCGCGCGCCACCATCACCACGTCGCTGGCGTCGATGATCTCGGTCAGGTTCTCGATCGCCTCGGTACGCTCGATCTTCGACACCAGCGCGGCGTCGCAGCCGTGCGAACGGGCGATGCGGCGCGCTTCGTTCATGTCCTCGGCGTTGCGGCAGAAGCTGACCGCGATGAAGTCGACGCCGATCCCGGCGACGATGCCGATCAGTTCCTTGTCGCGCTCGGTCAGCGCGCCCAGCGACAGGCCGCCGCCCTGCTTGTTCAGGCCCTTGCGGTTGGACAGCATGCCGTCGTTGAGCACGGTGGTGACGATGCGCTCGCCCTCGACGCGCTCCACGCACAGCTGCATCAGGCCGTCGTCGAGCAGCAGCACGTCGCCGTGCTTCACGTCGCCGGGCAGGCCGAGGTAACTGACGCCCACCTGGGTGGCGTCGCCGTCGGGGAAATCGGGGTCGGCGACCAGGTCGAAGCGGTTGCCGGTCTTCAGCGCGACCTTGCCCTCGGCGAACTTCTCGATGCGGATCTTCGGCCCGGGCAGGTCGGCGAGGATGCCGACCTCGGCGCCGACCCGTTGCGCGGCGGCGCGCACCGCGGCGGCGCGCTTGGCCTGCCCGGACGGATCGCCGTGCGAGAAGTTCAGGCGCACGACGTTCACGCCGGCGCGGAAAAGATTGTCGAGCACGTCCGGCGCATCGGTCGCGGGCCCCAGCGTGGCGAGAATCTTGGTACGTCTTTGGTTCGCTTGCATGTCGGTACTCCCTCCAGCGGCAAAAGTAACACGCGCAAGGGTTTTTCGAACCCGCAAAGTCGGATCTTCCGACGTGCGTCGACCAGAAGCACAACGCCAATATGAAACCAATTAGACGCGATGCAGGCGTCAGGCGGCAAAGAGGCCCGGCAGTTCCCGCGGGTGCGCGACCAGCGCGTCCGCACCCGCGTCGCGCAATTCGGCCGCGTCGCCGAAACCCCACAGCACGCCGATGCCGCGCAAGCCGTGCCGGCGCGCGCCGTCCATGTCCATGCGGCGGTCGCCGACCATCGCGATGCCGTGCGGCGGCAGCGACAGTCGCCGCAACGCCTCGCCGATCAGTTCCGGCTTGTGGCTGAGGCGGCCGTCGGGCGTGGCGCCGACGACGTCGGCGAAGTCCGCGCCGAACGGCAGGTGCTCGACGATGCGCCGCGCGTGCGGTTCGTTCTTCGCGGTGACCACGGCAAGCCGGAACCCCGACGCGCGCAACGCCTCCACCGCATCGCCGATGCCGGTGTAGACCGTGTGCTCGCGCCAGCCTTCGCGATCGTAACGCGCGCGATACAGGCGCATCGCTTCCTCCACGTCGTCGCGCGAGTCCAGCACCGTGGCGAAGCTGTCGCGCATCGGCGGGCCGATCCAGCCGGACATGACGTCCGCACCCGGCGCCGGATGGCCGAGTCGCTCGAGCGCGTACGCGGCGCTGCGGAAGATGCCGACCTGCGAGTCGATCAGGGTGCCGTCGAGGTCGAAGAAGATCGTGGCCATCGGCCGATCCTATTCGTTGTGCTCGAATTCCTCGTAGCGCTTGCCGGCCTTGTACAGTTCCAGCCGGCGTTCGTAGCCGAACGGCTTGCCGTTGCGTTCCTTCCTCGCCCGCTCCGTCGTGTACGCGGCCATCTCCTTCGCCGCGCGGGCCTGCAGCTCCACGGCGCGCGCGAAATCGCCGTTGGCCGCGTGACAGGCGGCGACGGTGTCGAGCACGCCGGGCGACAGCGTTTCGACGTCGCCGAGCCGCTTGCTGATTTCGAGGCCGCGCTTCGGATCGTAGACCTCGGCGCGCGGCGAGGTGCAGAGCAGCCAGACGTAGTTGTTGGTGGCGCCCTTGTTACCGGCCGCGTCGGCCTCGGCGAGCAACTTCAGTGCCTGCGCGCGCGACTCCGCCGTGTCCTTGTCGTAATACAGCCAGGCGCCATAGCTGGTCACCGCATCCTCGTCGCCGGCCTTGATCGCGCGCTGCAGCAGGCGCGTGCCTTCGGCCTCGTCGGGCTTGCCGAAATCGCCTTTCAGGTAGTGGCCGGCGAGCAGTATCTCCGACAGGTGGTCGCCGCGCTCGGCATCCTGCTTCAGCCAGCGCTGCGCCTGCGCCGGATCCTTGGCCATGCCGCGGCCTTCCAGCGCCAGTTCGGCCAGCGCCCGGCGCGCCGGCGCGCCCGCTTCGTCGCCCTGCCCCGCGATCAGCCGGTACAGCTCGACGGCGCGTTCGAGGTTGCCGGAAACGCCCGGCCGCTCGGCCGCGTAGAGGTCCGCGAGCTGCATGATCGCGTCGATGTTGCCGGCGTCGGCCGGCGACAGCAGCCAGCCTTCGGCCGCCACGTAGTTGCCCGACCTGACGCTGCGATCCGACAGGTAGCGCGCGGTCCAGATGTCGCCGCCATGCGCCGCGGCCACCGCGAACTTCATGCCGCCGGCGTCGTCGCGCGCGATCCCCTCGTCGTTGCCGAACAGCAAGGCGCCGGCGTACCAGGCCTGTTGCGCGGCGTGGCCCGACTCGGCCGCCTTGATCCGCCATTTCGATTCGTCCTGCGCCTGCTTCAGTCCGGCGTAGTAGTCGGCGAGCACGCTGTAACCGAGGCCGCGCCCGTTTTCCTCGGGCGCCGACAGGAAGGCGATGTCGCCGGCATCGAGTTGCGGCTTGTCGGCATAGGCTTTCTGCCAGACCAGGAAGCGCTGCGCCGTGCGGCTTCCCGCGTTCTCCGCCCGCGCCAGGCGCTGCGCCAGCCCGGCCGGCAGCGCGGCCTTCGGATGCGCGTCCGTCCACAACGCGGCGAATTCGGCGACGGCATCGCCCGGCCAGCGCTTGTCGGCGCCGTCGAGCAGGACCCACGCGGACGGCTTGTCGGCCTTGGTGCCGATGCCGTCGAAGTAGGCGTAGGCCAGCAGCGTCATCGGGAAGGCACGCTTCTGCTCGGCCTGTTCCAGCAATGCATCGACCAGACCGTCGCCGCAGCCCTCGATGTCCGGATTGCGCACGCACAGCAGCAGCCACGCCTTGGCCGATTGCACGCCGCCCGCCGCGGCCACGTTGCGCAGCTTCGCCAGCTTGTCCGCGACCGTGCCCGCCGCCGCGGCCGACTTCAGCGCCATCGCATCGGTCGCGGCCAGCCCGTTGCTCTTCGCGCCGCCCTGGACGAAACCGCTGGCCACCCAGTCGCGCACCACCGGCATGCCGCGGTAGGGGCTGTCCACCTTCAGGCTTTGCTGCGCATCGACGTAATCGAAGGCGAGGTGGCGTTCGACCCCGGCTTCCTCGTCCCAGCTGGCCAGCACCAGCGGGAAATAGCGCGCCGGGCGCAGCAGGGTGTAGTACTCGTAGAGCTGCTCCAGGCCGCTGCTGGCCAGCAGCGCATAGGCATCGGCCGGGGAAAGCACCCGGATCGGCGCGGCCACGGCCGGATCGCCGGCCTGCTTCAGCGCATGCCGGGACAGCGCCACCAGTTGCGCCAGGGCGTCCTCGGTGGCGGTCTGGTCGCCGGTCGCGTCGGCGCACAGGTAGGCCGCGCGGCGCAGCGCGATGCTGACCGGCGCCGTCTCGACCGCGGACGCGAGCACGGCGGCCTGCTGCCGGCATTGTTCCGCGTCGACTTCGACGCCGTCGTAGCCGACCGCCTCGAGCGCGTCGTAGGCGGCGAGCGTGGCGTTGTACTCGCCCCGCGCCAGAAAGCGCTCCCACATCGCCGCCGCGTCCGGCGCGGGCTTGCCCGCCGCGGAAGCCTGCGCCGCAAACAAGGCCGGCACGAACGCCAGCCGCACCAGGATCGCGCGCATTTCCATCATTCGTCCCCTGCAATGTCCTTCAGCAACGCCTTCAGCCGCGCGTCGCGCTCGTGCTTCTGTTCCGCCGCCGGCAGCTGCAGCGGCAGGCGCAGCGACAGGTCGTCGCGCACCTTGCGCAGTTCGGCCAGGTGCGTGGCGACCTTGTCCGCGGGCACGTCGCGGTGCAGCACCTTCAGGTCGTGGACCACGTCGATCCGCCGGTCCTTGACCGCCAGGCTGCGTTCGTAGTCGAACGCGTCGGAATGGAAGTCCTCGGATTCGTCCAGCAACGACACCGTCCAGCGCTCGGGCAGGCGCACGCTGACCTCGTGGCGGTAGTGCGCCGGCATGCCCGCGTTGACCGGGCCGGAACGCTCGATCGAATCCGGCAGCTGCGCCGCGCCGGCCAGCGATTCGGCGTAGATCTCCAGTGCGCGCGTCCTGCCGTCGGCCGCGAACGGCGACTTCAGCAGGTACTGCTCGGCGACCACCAGCCGGTTCGCGTCGCGGTCGTCGCTGATCGCCGGCGCACGGACCACGTCGAGGTCGCCGTAGCGCTTGCGGTAGTACTCGGCGTAGCGGCGCGACAGCTCGTCGTCGCGGGTGCCGGAGAACGAACGCCGCGCGTTGTCGGCGGAACGCCCTTCGTAGGTGGTGTCGATCGACAGCTTGACCTTGCCGTCGGCCTCGGGCTCGTAGCGTTCGCTGACCCGGATCGCGGCGCCGGGTTTCCCGGGGCCGGCGATCGTTTCCAGCGCCGCCGCGCCCGCCGCGACCGGCAACGCGACGCCGTACACGCTCTGGTCGCTGTCGCGCGGATCGCCGCCTTCTGAGGTGATCGTCGGGTCGAGCCACAGCTTGCGGCCGTCGAGCTCGGCGCGGACGATGACATGGTCGAACACCGACGCCGCCGGCGGCATGTCCGCGACCGCCTTGCCGCGCCGGGTCGACACCAGCGCCGGCACCGCGCGGATGCCCATGCGCCCGAGCAGGGTCACCAGCAGGTAGGTCTTGTCCTTGCAGTCGCCGTAGCGGCGGTTCCAGGTGACCGCCGGCGCGGTCGGGCGGTGCGTGTTGTCGCCCATCTCCACGCCGAAATAACGCACCTGGTCCTGCACCGCGCGCAACGCGGCCTTGATCCGCGCGTCGTCGTCGGGAAGCTTCGCCCAGCGCGCGAGTTCGGCCTCCAGGTCCGCCGGCAGTTCGTCGACCTGCGGATACAGCGGCAGCGCCCAGGCGACCACGTCCGCCCACTGCCGCTTCTTCGCCACGTATGCGGCCGGCGAGGGCTGGTACCAGATCGGGTACGCGCCCTCGTCGACGTAGGCGGGAACATGCGCCGCCTGCAGCGACACTTCGACCGCGTCGGCGCCGTTGCGGATGTCGGCCTGCGGCGCCTTGGGCTGGCGGCGCACGTCCAGCGCGGTGCCCGGGTCGTGCAGCACGCGCAGGCCGGTCCACAGCACCGGTGTCTGCCAGCCGAATCTGGTCCAGTCGGTCAGCAGGCCGGCGAGGATCGGATTGCTGCCGGTGATCGAATAGCGGATGCGGACCACGTCGTCGACGCGCACGTCCTCGAGCACGATCAGCGCGGTGACCTCGCCGTCGGCCATGTCCTCCTCGAAGTCCTGCTCGCGCCGCGCCAGCGAGATGCGTTCCGGATCGAGGCGGTCCAGCCAGCGGCCGCCGCGGCGCAACTCGACGCCATGGATCGCCAGCTGCTGGTATTCGGGGTTGAAGGTGATCTGGTAGCGCCCCGCGCTGCCCAGCAGCGAGGCGGCCTTCGCCTCGTAGGCGTAGTCGATGTAGACCTGGTTGCGCCCGCCGCGGCGGTCGACCTGCTCGTCGTACCGCCACACCCGCCAGGTCGCGCCGGTCGCGCCGGGCGCCTTCGCGTCCCACGCCGCCGGCAACGGCCGCGGCTTGACGAAGGCAGGCACCGCGCCGGTCGAAAACCGGAATTCGCCCCGCTTGTGTTCCATGTCGCCGGCGGCGGCCGCACCGGCCGCCAGCAGCGCGAACACCATCACCAGCCATCTCCGCATCGGTTTCCCCAAACCCTCCGGTGCGGCTACTGTAACCCGGGCGGCGGCGCGGAAACGAGCCTGGCGTCGCGGCTCAGCCGCGCGCTGCCAGCGCCGCTACCGCCGGTAGCGTCTTGCCTTCGAGGAATTCGAGGAAGGCGCCGCCGCCGGTGGAGATGTACGACACGTCGTCTTCGATGCCGTACTTGTCGACCGCGGCCAGGGTGTCGCCGCCGCCGGCGATGGAGAACGCCTTCGAGGACGCGATCGCACGCGCCAGCGTCTCGGTGCCCTTGCCGAAGGCGTCGAACTCGAACACGCCGACCGGGCCGTTCCAGACCACGGTACCGGCCTTCGCGATCAGTTCGGCATAGGCCTTCGCGGTCTGCGGACCGATGTCGAGGATCATGTCGTCGGCGCCGACTGCATCCACCGCCTTCACCGTGGCCGGCGCGTCGGCGGCGAACTTCGGCGCGACGACGACGTCGACCGGCACCGGGATGTCGGCGCCGCGCGCCTGGGCGTCGGCCATGATCCGCTTCGCGGTGTCGAGCAGGTCCAGCTCGACCAGCGACTTGCCGACCGCGTGGCCCTGCGCGGCGATGAAGGTGTTGGCGATGCCGCCGCCGACGATCAGCTGGTCGACCTTGCCGACCAGGTTGGACAATAGTTCCAGCTTGGTCGAAACCTTGCTGCCGGCGACGATGGCGAGCAACGGCCGCGCCGGCTTGTCCAGCGCCTTGGCCAGCGCGTCGAGCTCCGCCATCAGCAGCGGGCCGCCGGCGGCGACCGGCGCGAACTTGATGACGCCATGGGTCGATGCCTGCGCGCGGTGCGCGGTGCCGAAGGCGTCCATCACGAACACGTCGCACAGCGCGGCGTATTTCTTCGACAGCGCCTCGTCGTCCTTGCCCTCGCCGACGTTCATGCGGCAGTTCTCGAGCAGCTTCACCTCGCCCGGCTTCACCTCGACGCCATCGACCCAGTCCTTCACCAACGGCACGTCGACGCCGAGCAATTCGGAGAGGCGCTTCGCGACCGGCGCCAGCGAATCCTCTTCGGTCCACGTGCCTTCCTTCGGCCGGCCGAGGTGCGAGGTAACCAGCACCGCCGCGCCCTTCTGCAGCGCGAGCCTGATCGTCGGCACCGAGGCGGTGATGCGCTGTTCGGAGGTGATCCTGCCGTTCTCGATCGGCACGTTGAGGTCCTGGCGGATCAGCACGCGCTTGCCGGCGAGGTCGAGGTCGGTCATGCGGAGGATGGACATGCGGGGCAGGCTCCTGGAATGCGGAAGGAAGAGTCGTTCAAAGGTTCATGATCGGAAGATGCAGGTTGCGCAGGCGCGATTGGTCCAGGCCCATGCCGTAACGAAGGCTGGTGGCGATGCGCAGCGCATGCTCGTACATCTCCTGCGCCGGTTCCGCTGCGAGCACCTCGGTCAAGGTGCCGCGCCACAGGCCCAGCCAGCGGCCGAAATGGCTGTCGTCGATCGGCAACGGCCGGTGCACGGCCATCGGGTTGCCGCGGTATTCGCGCGTGCCCAGCGCCACCGACGTCCAGAACTGCACCAGCCGCGCCTTGTGCGCCGGCCAGTCGTGCACGACCGGATTGAACACCGGGCCGAGCACGGCATCGCGCCGTACCTTGTCGTAGAACGCATCGACAAGGCGGACGATGTCCTCGCGGCTCAAGGCGGGGGAAGCGGGCGCGACCATGCGCATATTTTGCACCCGCGCGGCGTTTTCCGCGCCCTTCGGCCCGGTTCGACCCGGGCCGGGGACGGATCGGCTCAGCGAGGATCCGGGCGTTTGCCGCGCAGCAGGCTGAAGGCGAAACCGGCCACGACCAGCGCGCCGACCACCAGCACCGCCCACAGCACCAGGTTCTTCCAGTCGCGCGGCGCTTTCGCCGGCCGGTAGGCGGCATCGCCGGCGCGCACGCTGCCCTCGCCCAGGCTGGCGGCGGCCGGTTGCCATTGCGCGCCGTTGCGCGCGCGCAGGGACTCGAGCATCGGCTCCAGCGCGGGCCGGTCGGCGCCTGCGTTGGCGCTGCCGGCGACCAGCAGGTACGGCGCGCGGCCCTGCGCGAGGAACACCACGCTGCCGGGGCGATAGCCGAAGCGCAGCGTGGGCGCTTCGGCCAGCGTCGTGCCCGGTGCGGCCTGCAGGCGCCATTCGCGGTCGCCAGTCGCGCCGTCGAGTTGCAGCGGCGCCGATCGTTGCTGCTGGCCGGCTTCGCTCAGGTGCCAGGTGTTCCAGCCGCTGGCCCGGACTCGCCATGCGGGTTCGGACGAAGCCATGGCGCGGTCGGCATCGCGACTGGAAACCGTCCACGTCGCCGTGCTGTTGGCCGGCATCGCCACATCCAGTCGTTGCACGGGAAAGCGACCGTCCAGCCGATAGGAATAAGCGCCGCTGTCGCTGCCGCCGGCGACGGCTCTCGCTTCCTGCCATTGCCAGTCGCCAGTATCCGCCGCATCCGCGATTTCGCCGCGCAGGCCGCGCAACCGCGGCGCGCCGCTGCGCTGCAATGGCGACAAACGCAGGTATCGCCGCGCTGCATTCACTTCGATGCGGTTGCCGCTCAACCGGCGATCCTGGTTGCGCAACTGCACCAGACGCACCTGCGGATCCAGCACCTGCCAGTGGCGCAAGTCGTCGCTGGCTTCCAGCCGGTAGCCCAGGTCGAAGGTCGCGTCGGCATCGGCCCAATCGACCACCAGCGCGCGCAGCCGGCCGGCATCGTCGCCCAGGTCGACCAGCCATGCCGGATCGACCGCGCCGGCCGCACGGTCGCCGGCAACCGAATTGCGGATCGACACCACCTTGCCGTCGGCATCGCGCTGCACCACCACGCTCAGGTCGTCGGCCGCCGCCGCTTGCGCTGCCGGCAAGGCGAACCACGGCAGGTCGACCCGCCGCAACGGCGCGGGAGCCGGCGCGGCGGCGGCGTACACACTGCTGGCCACCGGCTTGCCGTCGGCATCGATCACGCGTACGTCGCGCAGGTCGCGCCAGTATGCGGCGGCGTACACCGACGCATCCAGCGGCACGCGGTACGCGCCGGCATCGGGCTGCGCCAGCCGCAACGGCCATTGCCGGGCGAAATCGGTTTCGGCGTGCGCAGCCAGCGGCAGCAGCGCCAGGACGAACAAACGCTTCATCATGCGGAGGCCTCCTCGTTGTCTGCCCGGACCGGTACGCGTCGCGGCGGTACCGGCGCCAGCCAACCGACCAGCGTGCACAGCAGTCCGTAGGCGATGAACGCGCCGATGCCGAGCAGGTCGCCCAGGTTGCCGCGGTCGACCAGCAGCAATTTCGCCAGCACCACGCCCATCAGGATCGCGCCGGCCAGCCACAGGCCCCATTGCCCGCGCCGCGAGCCGGACACCCAGCCGAGCACGCCCAGCAGGCTCCAGACCACGGTCAGGCTGGTCTGCGCCAGCTTGCCGCCGAGCAGCGCATCGTTCCACGGTTCGCCGCCCCAGTGATGCACGGCACGCAGCGTCATCGTCGTCACCAGCACCAGCGCGGCCAGCGCCAGGCCGACCAGTTGCCACGGCGGCAGGCGCTGCCCGCGCCACAGCCATGCCGCCAGCAGCACCAGCACCGCCACCTGCGCCAGTTCCAGCGGGTTGAATACGACGACCCACGGCAAGGGCGCAGCGGCGCCGGGATTGGCCAGCGCCAGCAGCCACCACAGGCCGAGCAGCGCGAACACGATCCGCTGCAGCACCGGCCGGTAGTCGTCGAACGCCGCCCCCAGCGGTTGCGCCAGCCATGACCAGCGCCGCAGCGACACCGCGGCCAGCACCAGCCACGGCAAGGCCAGCAGCAGGCCGACCCAGCCTTCGGCCAGCTCGAAGCGTTCGCCCAGATGCCACGCCATCAACGACAGCACCGTCGGCCACAGCAGCCACCACGCCAGCTGCGCCAGCACGGCGACGCGGCCGCTGCCGGCGCGCAGGCACAGCAGGCTGCGCACGCCGAGCACCGCGAACACGGCCCAGGCCAGCGCGCCGTAGCCCGCCAGCGGCTGCCGGTGGGCGATGGCCTGCATGATCGCCAGCGGGAATCCGAACACGAACCCGCCCAGCACGGTCAACGCCAGCGCACGCGCCGGTTGCCGGCGCTGCACTTCGGCGGCGATCCAGCCGGTGACGGCGACGAGGATCAACAGCACGTCCGGCCGGATATCGTGGCGGATGAAGCGCTCGACCTCGGTCGCGCCATTGCCCAGCCACCACGACAGGCCCCAGGCGTAGGCCAGCGTCGCCACCACGGCGTTGCCTTCGCGCCGGTACAGCCACGCGGTGGCGAATGCGGCCAACGCGATCAGCAGCGCGCCCATGAACAGCGGGTTGGCGACCGCGACCGCCGCATGGCCGCCGGAAAGCCCCACCGCCAGCGCGAACGCCGCCGCCAGCTGCAGGCCGATGCCGCTCCAGCGCGCCAGCCGGTGCCGTTGCAGCAGTCCCAGCCACACCAGCCCCGCGCCTTCCAGCGCGAACACCGATGCGGTGGCCCGCGCCGACAGCGCCAATGGCACCGCCAGCGTGGCGAATCCGACCGCGAGGATCGCGTAGCCGTGCGCCAGCACCTGCAGGCGCCCGCGCCCGACCAGCAGTTTCGCCAGCACCGCGTACAGCGCGGCCACGCCGAGCGCGCACAGGGCCAGCGGCATGCGCTCGCCCCGCAGCAGGCCGGCCTGCAACGCGAACGCCACCAGCGGCGTGCCGAACAGCAGGCAGCCGTCGATGCGCGCGCCGTGCTTCGTCTCCGCCTTGCGCGCGTAAAGCAGCGGCAACAGCAGGTAGAACGCGAAGAACAGCAGCAGGAACGGCTCGGTGCTGGCGAACTTGGTTACCCGGTACTGCAACACGCCCCATGCGGTGCCGATGCCCCAGGTGAAGGCGAAACCGAGCAGGTTCAGTTCGCGCCACGGCCGCACCCAGGCGATCGCGAAGATGCCGGCATTCAGCAGGGCGTAGTACGAGAACAGGCCGACATGGTTGCCGCTGCCGTCGGACAGCCAGATCGGCGCCATGAAGCCGGCCAGCACGCCCAGGATCGCCAGCGTGCGCGATTCCTGCAGCACCGCCATCACCGCCAGGCCGGCGATCAGCACCACGCTGATCGCGAACGCCGGCACGGCGTCGATCAGCCCGTGATTCTTGAATGCGGCGAACACCACCAGCAGCAGTACGCCGATCGCGCCGCCCTGCAGGGCCAGCGCGAAGGCGCGGTGGCTTTCGCGCTTGCGCCACGCGAACGCCAGCGCGGCCAGCGCCGCCGCGCTGATGCCGGCCAGGCGGAACTCGATGGGCATGCGCAGCCAGCCCTGGTCGCTGGCGTATTTCAGCAGCGCGGCCACGCCGGCCAGCAACACCAGCATGCCGACCTTGGCCGGCACGTTGCCGGTGGTGAACCAGTGCTTGAGGCGCGCGACGCTGCGCTCGAGGAAATCCGGCCCGGCCGGCTGCGGTGGCGGCGCATCGGAGGCGCGCGCCTCGGGCCTGGCGGCGCGCGCATGCGCGGCCTCGCCGGCGTCGGGCTGCGAATGCCGATGCGCGGACGGCGCTGCCGCTGCCGGCAACAGCGGCGGCACCGCCGGGATTTCGGCCGGCTCCGCCACCGGCGCGGCGACGGGCGGCACGTGCGCGGCATCGGCGGGTTGTGGCGTCCGTGCCGGTGGTGGCGTTTCCACGGTCGCCGAACGACGTCGCATGCCTTCCAGCGTCGCTTCCAGCGCCTCGACCCGGTGCTTCAGCGAAGACAGCTTCACCAGCGCGACCAGCAACAGCACCGGCACCGCCAGCACCGCCAATCCCAGCAAGACGATCACCGTCTCCATTCGATCGCTCCCCACTCCCCTGCACCCTGCGGCGAACCGTCGCCGCACGCGAAAACGCCCCGCTGCGAACGGGGCGTTTCCTTATCGGCGGGCGGCCGGCCAACTCACTTGGCGACGACCCGGACCATCTCCAGGCACTTGTTCGAGTAGCCCCACTCGTTGTCGTACCACGACACCAGCTTGACGAAGGTCTTGTCCAGCGCGATGCCGGCGTCGGCGTCGAAGATGCTGGTGCGCGCATCGCCGCGGAAGTCGGTGGCGACCACCTTGTCCTCGGTGTAGCCGAGGATGCCCTTCAGCGCGCCTTCGCTCTGCGCCTTCATCTCGGCCTTGATCTCGTCGTAGGTCGCTTCCTTCTCCAGCTCGCAGGTCAGGTCGACCACCGACACGTCGGACGTCGGCACGCGGAACGACATGCCGGTCAGCTTCTTGTTCAGTTCCGGGATCACCACGCCGACCGCTTTGGCCGCGCCGGTGCTGGACGGGATGATGTTCTCGAGGATGCCGCGGCCGCCGCGCCAGTCCTTGTTGCTCGGGCCGTCGACGGTCTTCTGCGTCGCGGTGGCGGCGTGCACGGTGGTCATCAGGCCGCGCTTGATGCCCCACTTGTCGTGCAGCACCTTGGCGATCGGCGCCAGGCAATTGGTGGTGCACGAAGCGTTCGAGATGATCGCCTGGCCGGCGTAGGTCTTGTCGTTGACGCCGAACACGAACATCGGCGTGTCGTCCTTCGACGGCGCCGACAGGATCACCTTCTTCGCGCCGGCGTCGAGGTGCTTCTGCGCGCTGGCCTTGTCAAGGAACAGGCCGGTCGATTCGATCACCACGTCGGCGCCGACTTCGTTCCACTTCAGGTTGGCCGGGTCGCGTTCCTGGGTCAGGCGGATCTTCCTGCCGTTGATGACCAGCACGCCGCCATCGATGGCGATGTCGCCCTTGAAGCGGCCGTGCACCGAATCGTACTTCAGCATGTAGGCCAGGTAGTCGGGCTCGAGCAGATCGTTGATCGCGACGATCTCGATGTCGCCGAAATTCTGCACCGCCGCGCGCAGCACGTTGCGGCCGATGCGCCCGAAACCGTTGATGCCCACCTTGATCGTCATTGCCCTGGACTCCTGCGGCCACGCGGCGCGGGCCGGATAGCGGTTGAAGGAAGTTCCATTCTAGCAGGCCGGCGCGGGCGGATTGATCGTGATCAAGGCGGGACGCGGGGCGCGGGCGGAGACTGGCCGCAGATTCCACGGAGACCCCACCATGAAAAAGACCCTGATTGCCGCTTCCCTGCTCACCACCCTCTTCGCCGTCCCCGCCTTCGCCCAGTCGCAGGGGGCGTGGACGCTGGGCGTCGGTGCGCACCAGGTCGACCCGAAGTCCGACAACGGCGCGCTCGCCGGCGGCACCCTGCCGGTGGACGTCGGCGCGGACGCCAAGCCGACGGTGACGCTGGAGTACTTCGTCCGCGACAACCTCGGCATCGAGGTGATCGCCGCGCTGCCGTTCAAGCACGACATCTCCGTCGAAGGCCTCGGCAAGGTCGGCAGCACCAAGCAGCTGCCGCCGACCTTCACGCTGCAATACCACTTCAACGGCGCCGGCAAGGTCTCGCCGTTCGTCGGCGCCGGCCTCAACTACACCGCCTTCTTCAGCGAGGACACCAGCGGCGCGCTGGCGGACAGCAAGCTGAAGCTGGACGACTCGTGGGGCCTGGCCGCGCATGCCGGCATCGACTTCAAGGTCGGCAAGGGCGCGATCCGCGTCGACGCGCGCTGGATCGACATCGACACCGACGTTGAACTGGACGGCGCCGGCCTCGGCACCGTGAACATCGACCCCCTGGTGTACGGCGCGGCCTACGTCTTCCAGTTCTGAGCCCGGGCCTCCCGGTCGCGGCGGCGGATGAAGATGAGGCATCCGCCGCCGTCTTTTCCCGGGCGGCCTTTCTTCCGGACGGCACCCCGGTCGGGTAAAGTCGCGCCATGGACATCCGCCGACCGATCGCACTGCTCCTTTTCCTGTCCCTGCTGCCCGCGCCGGCCTTCGCCTGGGGCCGGCTCGGCCACTGGCTGGTCGGGGAGCTGGCTTCATACAACCTCAACCCGCGGGCGCGCGCCCAGGTCGAACTGTTGCTCAAGGGCGAACAGGACCCGACCCTGGCCGGCATCGCCAGCTGGGCCGACGACCTGCGCGGCAACGATCCGGAGCGCTTCAAGGCGACCTCGCGCTGGCACTACATCAACGCCAAGGGCGGCGGTTGCGCGTTCGACCCCGAACGCGACTGCAAGGACGGCGGCTGCGTGACCCGCGCCATCGAGGAGCAGGTCAAGATCCTCGCCGACAAGTCGCAGCCGCTGCAGGCGCGGCGCGATGCGTTGAAGTTCGTCGTCCACCTCGTCGGCGACGCGCACCAGCCGATGCACGCCGGCAACCGCGACGACGCCGGCGGCAACCGCTTCCAGATCAGCCTGCGCACGCCGATCCAGCCCGAAGAGTACGCACGCAAGAATTACGTCGACGGCGTGATGGGCACCAACCTGCACTCGGTGTGGGACTACTACATCCTGGCCTCCGCCGGCCTCAACCCGAAGCAGTACGCGCGCAAGCTGCACCGGCAGGTGCCTTCGGCGCACGCGGTGGGCGCGGACAGCGCGCCGCTGGCGTGGGCCGGCGAATCCTGCTCGCTGATCGACGCGCACCAGCTGTATCCGCAACAGCACGTGATGACCCACGCCTACCTGGACGCGATGCGCCCGTTGGCCGAACAGCGCATCATCGAAGGCGCGGAGCGGTTGGCGGAACTGCTCAATACCGCGTTGAAATGACACGCGTCGGAACGGCATGCGCCCAAACGGAAAAGCCGCGCAATGCGCGGCTTTTTTTGTCGTTCCGGAAAATCAGGCGCGTCACTTTCCGGACTGTTTCCGGTATTCCTCCGCAGAGAAGACTTCGCAAGTCTCTCCCGCTTGTTGCCGGTAGAACTTCGCGCTGATCGCCTTGCCTTCGTGCTCGCGGATTTCCCACAGCCCGCCCGCATACACGGACACGGACCGGCCCTTGAACTCCTTTCCAAGCCCGGTCGCCGCCGAACCCGCAGCGCCGCAATAAAGCACCACGCCATCCTTCGCCGCCGAATTCCAGAACTGGACCGGCTTGGGATAGTCGTCGGCCTGCGCCGCACACGCCATTCCCGACAACACCGCGACCGCCATCAACTTTGCCGCAAACGCCATGGCCGCCTCCGCTGCTCGTGGATGACGCGAATACTGCCATAAAATCCGCGCGATACCGCGGGTGCCGACAACGCATCGCCGATTCGCGATACCTTCCTCCGATCCCTTTCCCGCCGGGGGTGGGAGGTCCGCACGAGGAGCCCCCGATGAAACGCAAGCGCGATTTCCCGGTCGAACAGGTCCGCCGCTTCCTCGAGCCCGGCCCGGTCGTGCTGCTCAGCTCGGCGTGGAACGGCGAACACGACATCATGACGATGGGCTGGCACATGATGCTCGGCTGGGACTTGGTCGGCACCTACATCTGGGACGCGAACCGCACCCATCATCTGGTCCGCAACAGCCGCGAGTGCGCGCTCAACCTGCCGACCGTCGACCTGCTCGACGCCGTCGTCGGCATCGGCAATTGCAGCGGCCGCGACGGCGACAAGTTCGAGCGCTTCGGCCTGAGCGCGGTGGCCGGCGAGGAAGTTTCTGCGCCGCTGGTCGGCGAGTGCCACGCGAACTTCGAATGCGTGCTGCACGAGATGCGCAACACCGACCTGTACAACCTCTTCATCTGGCAGGTGGTGAAGGCACATGTCGCCGCATCGCCGAAACTGCCGAAGACCGTGCATTACCGCGGCAACGGCGAGTTCATGGTGTCCGGAGCGGAAATCTCGCGGCGAAAACTGTTCAAGCCCGAGATGCTCGACGAGCCCTGAACCAACTCCTCTCCCGCTTGCGGGAGAGGGAAACGCGCGAAGCGCGAGGGTGAGGGTCCGGCTTTTGCACGGAAGCATGCCCGCTTCGCGAGCGCCCTCATCCGCCCTCCGGGCCCCTTCTCCCGCAAGCGGGAGAAGGGTTTCGATCCGTCAAAGCGCCTTCGCCGCCTCGACGACCTTGTCGACGGTGAAACCGAAATGCGGGAACAGCTTGTCCGCCGGCGCCGACGCGCCGAACGTGGTCATGCCGACCACCGCCCCGTCCAGGCCGACGTACTTGCGCCAGTAGTCGGCGATGCCCGCCTCGATCGCCACGCGCTTGCGCACCGACTTCGGCAGTACCGCCTCGCGATACGCCGCGTCCTGGCGGTCGAACGCCTCGGTGCACGGCATCGACACCACGCGCGCCTTGATGCCTTCCGCGTCGAGCGCCGCCTTCGCCTGCACCGCGAGGCCGACCTCGGAACCGGTGGCGATCAGGATCACGTCCGGCGCGCCTTCGCTGTCCTTCAGCACGTAGCCGCCGCGGGCGATGTCGAGCACCTGGCCTTCGTCGCGCGGCTGGTGCGGCAGGTTCTGGCGCGAGAACACCAGGCAACTCGGCCCGTCCTTGCGCAGCACCGCCTGCTTCCACGCCATCGCCGACTCGACCGCGTCGCACGGGCGCCACACGTCGTTGTTCGGGATGTAGCGCAGCGTGGCGAGGTGCTCGACCGGCTGGTGGGTCGGGCCGTCCTCGCCGAGGCCGATCGAGTCGTGGGTGTAGACGTGGATCACGTGCGCCGGGATCAGCGCGCTCATCCGCACCGCGTTGCGCGCGTAGTCGCTGAACACCAGGAAGGTCGCATCGAACGGCAGGAAGCCGCCGTGCAGGGCAAGGCCATTCGCGATCGCCGACATGCCGAACTCGCGCACACCGTAGTGCACGTAGTTGGCGTTCGCGTCGGCCCCGGTCACCGACTTGCTGGCCTTCCACTGGGTCAGGTTGGACGGCGCCAGGTCGGCCGAACCGCCGATCAGTTCCGGCAGCAGCGGCGCGAACGCCTCGATGGTCAGCTGCGAGGCCTTGCGCGAGGCGATGCCCGGGCCGTCGAGCTGCTGCTTGGCGACGAAGGCGTTGGCCGCCTCGACGAAGCCGGCCGGCAGTTCGCCGCGCAGGCGGCGGTCGAGCTCCTGCGCCTCGGCCGGGAACCGCGCGGCGTACTTCTCGAACAGCGCGTTCCACTCGGCTTCGTACCGCTTGCCGGCATCGACCGCGTTCCACGCCGCGTAGATGTCCTGCGGGATCTCGAACGCCGGATACGGCCAGTCCAGCGCCTTGCGGGTCAGCTCAACTTCGTCCTTGCCCAGCGCGGCGCCGTGGCTTTCTTCCTTGCCGGCCTTGTTCGGCGAACCGAAGCCGATGACGGTCTTGCAGCAGACCAGGGTCGGCTTGTCGGTCGACTTGAGCGCGGTGTCGATGGCCTTCTTGACCTCGACCGGGTCGTGGCCGTCGACGTTGCGGATCACCTGCCAGCCGTACGCTTCGAAGCGAGCCGGGGTGTCGTCGGTGAACCACTCCTCGACTTCGCCGTCGATGGAGATGCCGTTGTCGTCGTAGAACGCGACCAGCTTGCCGAGCTTCCAGGTGCC
The DNA here is from genome assembly GCF_010211755.1 of Pseudoxanthomonas sangjuensis. Lineage (GTDB taxonomy): Bacteria > Pseudomonadota > Gammaproteobacteria > Xanthomonadales > Xanthomonadaceae > Pseudoxanthomonas_A > Pseudoxanthomonas_A sangjuensis. The sequence goes on from NZ_PDWR01000035.1 coordinate 26,997, forward strand.
GGCCAGCGACGCGGCCTCGTGCGACACGCCTTCCATCATGCAGCCGTCGCCCATGAACACCCAGGTGCGGTGGTCGACCAGGTCGAAGCCTTCGCGGTTGTAGCGCTGCGCCAGCAGCTTCTCGGCGAGGGCGAAGCCGACGGCGTTGGCGAAGCCCTGGCCGAGCGGGCCGGTGGTGGTTTCGACGCCGGGGGTTTCGTGGTGCTCGGGGTGGCCGGCGGTCTTGCTGTGCAGCTGGCGGAAGTGCTTCAGCTCGTCCAGCGGCAGGTCGTAGCCGCTCAGGTGCAGCAGGGCGTACTGCAGCATCGAGCCGTGGCCGTTGGACAGGACGAAGCGGTCGCGGTTGGCCCACTGCGGGTTGGACGGGCTGTGGCGGTGGTAGTCGTTCCACAGCACTTCGGCGATGTCGGCCATGCCCATCGGCATGCCGGGGTGGCCGGAATTGGCGGCCTGCACGCCGTCGATGGCGAGGAAGCGGATGGCGTTGGCGAGCTGGCGGCGGGTGGGCGTCGTCATGGGAAGGCCTGAATTCGAGGGCGGGCGGTGCCCGGCGGGCCGCGGGCGGGCGGCTATTGTCCCATACCGCCGAGGAACGAGACATCCGTAGGGCGGGTCATGACCCGCCACGGGGATCCAGCGGGATCGCGGGAGGCGGGTCATGACCCGCCCTACCCGGGCTTGCTTACATGTATTTCCGTCGCCTGAAAGCCTTCACATCTGACAGGGAGAGGAGAAACCACTCGCCGTTGACTCGCTTGTCCTTGAAGCGCCGATGCCAATAGACCTCGATACCGGATGGATCGTCGGTTGCTATCACATGGATAACTTCTGCACGCTCCGGCAACTCTATGGAAATTTCTTTTCCGCGCCTGATCAGATCGTTTGTAAATCCAATTTTGTAATGCCTGCCTGACTTTATAAGGTAAACAAAGCCATCCTTTCCTTCACTTGAGGCTATGGCCTTGTGACTTTCCGCTCTATCTTCCGCATGCTGCAAAAAAGCAAGGACATCGTGAAATTCGGACTTGCTCTCGCAGAAATCCCTAAGCCGACTTCTCACCTCTTCCTTGGGTTCTACCCCGAAATCACGGACGGTTGTAAAAGGGCTGAGAACTTCTGGTCTTGCCTGGCGACCCTTCGTCGCATCCTCGGGTTGTGGAACCGCTCGATGTATTCGAACACATCAGCCCTCGCGGCATCGAGCGTTGGGTAGGTCATGCGGTAGACCCGCTCGCGCTTGAGCAGGCCGAAGAAGCCTTCGCACGCGGCGTTGTCACCGCAGTGGCCCAC
>NZ_PDWR01000036.1 GCF_010211755.1 Pseudoxanthomonas sangjuensis
GAGAGAGGGGGGGGGCTGGTCGCGTCGTCGCCGTCTGTGGCCGGCTGATCTGGGGCTTGCATCCCGGGCATGGCGCTTATTCCAGGCGGGTTGGCGGGCGGGGTGCGCATTCTACGCGGCCCGGTCCGGATCCGGGCCGGTTCGACGTTTTCGGGGGGAAGAAGCGGAAGCGGGCCGGCCCATGCCGGGTTCTCCGACCGACCGCACAAAACGGAGGAATCCTTTCTTGGACAAGGACTTGGCAAGCGGGCAGGGAAGGAGGACACTGCGCGCCATGAGGGGGAGCCTGTTGCCGCTGGGGATGCTGCTTGCCGTCGTCGCGCTGCCCGCCGGCGCGGGCACGCTGTACCGCTGCGTCGGCGCCGCCGGCGTGCCCGCCTATGTCAGCAAGCGGATCGGCGGGGCGAAGTGCGAGGTCGTCGGCAAGTACACGCCGGACCGTCGCAGCAGCCCGGGTCCTGCCGCTAAGGCCCCGCCCGCGCCGGCGCCGGCGGAAATGTCCCCCGCCGCCGACAGGCCGCCGCCCGCGGGGCGGGCCCCTGCGCCTGCCGCCAGCACCGCGCTGCCGAAGCGCGTGGTCAGCGGGCAGGTCTATTCCTACATCAGCGACGGCGTTCGCCACTACACCAGCACGCGGCCCAAGGGCGTGCAGGTCGCCAGCCTGCGCACCATCAAGTACCGCTACATCGAGACCTGCTACGCCTGCGGCAATCCGAATCTCGATTTCGGCAGCGTGCGGCTGAACACCACCGCCTACCAGGACGAGATCGCCAGCGCGGCGCGCGAATTCGGCGTCGACGAGGCCATCGTCCGCGCGATCATCCACGCCGAATCGGCCTATCGACCGACCGCGGTGTCGCGGGTCGGCGCGCAGGGCCTGATGCAGCTGATGCCGGCCACCGCGCGCCGCTTCGGGGTCAGCGACGCCTTCGACGCCGGGCAGAACATCCGCGGCGGGGTGCAATACCTGTCGTGGCTGCTGAAGCGCTATCACGGCGACCTGAAGCTGGCCGCCGCCGGCTACAACGCCGGCGAAGGCGCGGTCGACCGCCATGGCGGCGTGCCGCCGTACAGCGAAACCCAGCGCTACGTGCAGCGCGTGGCCGTGCTGGCCGACCGCTACCGCGCCGCCAGCGGCCCGCGCCTGATTCCGTCTGCGTCTCCAAGTGGTTGATCCGATGGGGAATGTTGTAGGCGCTTTCGCGCTTCCGTTACACTCGGCAAATTGAGGTTTTATCGTGGTCCGCGGGGAAGGATTGTGCGGACCCTGGCAGCCAGATTAGCTACCTAGAAACGCGTCAATTTGCGGAGGGCCGAATGGCCAACGATGGGGTGAACGGGCCCGAGAATACGGGCCGACGCCGATTCCTGACGGCGACCACGGCCGTGGTCGGGGCGGTGGGAGCCGGATTTGCCGCAGTACCCTTCATCAAGTCGTGGAACCCCAGCGCCCGCGCCAAATTGGCCGGCGCGCCGGTGGTCGCGGACATCAGCGGCCTGCAGGAAGGCCAGCGCCTGATCCTGGAATGGCGCGGCCAGCCGATCTGGATCGTCAAGCGCTCCAAGGCGATCCTCGACGCGCTGCCGACCCTCGACGGCCGGCTGCGCGATCCCGAGTCGAAGAACACCGAGCAGCAGCCGTCCTACATCAAGGGCGAGACCCGCTCGATCAAGCCGGAAATCTCGGTGCTGATCGGCGTCTGCACCCACCTGGGCTGCTCGCCGGAGATGGTCGCCGAGATCCGGCCCGAGCCCTACGACCCGAACTGGAAGGGCGGCTACTTCTGCCCTTGCCACAAGTCGCGCTTCGACATGGCCGGCCGCGTGTTCCAGGGCGTGCCGGCGCCGCTGAACCTGGCGGTGCCGCCGCACCACTACGCGGACGACAACACCATCGTGATCGGCGTCGACCCGGAAGGAGCCGCCTGACATGTCCGCGAACATCATCACCCGCACCGTCAGCGGCCTGCAGGACTGGTTCAACCAGCGCGCTCCGGCGTTCCTGCCGTTCTACCGCAAGCACATGACGGAGTACTACGCGCCGAAGAACTTCAACATCTGGTACATCTTCGGCGTGCTGTCGATCGTGGTGCTGGTCAACCAGATCCTGACCGGCATCTTCCTGACGATGCACTACAAGCCGAGCGCGGCGGAAGCCTTCGCCTCGGTCGAGTACATCATGCGCGACGTCGACTGGGGCTGGCTGATCCGCTACATGCACAGCACCGGCGCGTCGGCGTTCTTCATCGTGGTCTACATCCACATGTTCCGCGGCCTGATGTACGGCAGCTACCAGAAGCCGCGCGAGATGGTGTGGATCCTCGGCATGCTGATCTACCTGGTGCTGATGGCCGAGGCCTTCATGGGCTACGTGCTGCCCTGGGGGCAGATGTCGTTCTGGGGCGCCAAGGTCATCATCAACCTGTTCGGCGCGATCCCGGTGATCGGCCAGGGGCTGACCGAGTGGATCATGGGCGATTACCTGCCCAGCGACGCCACCCTGAACCGCTTCTTCGCCCTGCACGTGATCGCGCTGCCGCTGGCGTTGCTGCTGCTGGTGGTGCTGCACATCGGCGCGCTGCACGAGGTCGGTTCGAACAACCCCGACGGCGTCGAGATCAAGAAGGGCCCGAAGGGCAACCGCTGGTCGGACAAGGCGCCGGCCGACGGCATCCCGTTCCATCCGTACTACACGGTCAAGGACTTCTTCTACGTCTGCTGCTTCCTGGTCGTGGCGGCGTTCATCATCTTCTTCGCCCCCGGCTTCGGCGGCCTGTTCCTCGAGCACGACAACTTCACCGAGGCCAACCGCCTGGTCACGCCGGCGCACATCAAGCCGGTGTGGTACTACACGCCGTTCTACGCGATGCTGCGCGTGGTGCCGGACAAGCTGGGCGGCGTGCTGGTGATGTTCGGCGCGATCGCGGCGCTGTTCTTCCTGCCGTGGCTGGACCGCGGCAAGGTCAAGTCGATCCGCTACCGCGGGCTGTGGTTCAAGGTCGCGCTGGCGCTGTTCGCGTTCTGCTTCGTGTGGCTGGGCAAGATCGGTTCCGGCCCCGGTACCGACATCCACGAGACCTATCTGGGTCGCGTGCTGACCGTGCTGTACTTCGGCTACTTCATCTTCCTGTGGGTCTACACCCGCTTCGGTTTCGAAAAGACCAAGCCGGTGCCGGAACGGGTGACGACGCATGACTAAGCTCGCTTTCATGAGCAAGGCCACCGCCAGGCTCGCCGCCTTCGCAGGCGCGCTGCTGCTGTCCTTCTCCGCCGTCGCCGCGGAAGGCGGCGACACCCTCCAGGCCGGCAACGACCTCGGCGACCGCGCCTCGCTGCAGCGCGGCGCCAAGCTGTTCGTCAACTACTGCTCCGGCTGCCATTCGCTGCAATACCTGCGTTACTCGCGCATGGCCGAGGACCTGGGCCTGACCGAGGAAGAGGTGATGCAGAACCTCAACTTCACCGGCGCCAAGTTCGGCGAGCAGATCAAGGCATCGCTGCCGAACGACGCCGCGACCAAGTGGTTCGGCAAGGCGCCGCCGGACCTGAGCGTGATCTCGCGGGTGCGCGGCAGCGACTGGATCTACACCTACCTGAAGTCGTTCCACATCGACGAGTCGCGGCCGCTGGGCTGGAACAACAAGCTGTTCCCGAACGCCTCCATGCCGAACCCGCTGTGGGAACTGCAGGGCATCCAGCATGCCGAGTACGGCGAACCCGACGCGGCCACCGGCGAGAAGCCGGTCGTCGGCCTGAAGCTGTCGCAGCCCGGCAAGCAGAACGCGCAGGAATTCGACCAGACGGTGCGCGACATCACCAACTTCCTCGAATACGCCGGCGAGCCGGCCGCGCTCAAGCGCCAGAGCATGGGCGTGTGGGTGGTGCTGTTCCTCGCCGCGCTGTCGCTGCTGGCGTACCTGCTGAAAGAGGAATACTGGCGCGACGTGCATTGATGCGGGTTCCGCCGACGGCGGCCATCTTCCCGCGGGACGTGGATCGGGGCGATGGTTCCGGAAGGATGAGGGGAAACCGTGGCGACCTCCGGCAACGGGCCGGGCGGCGCCGATGCGACCGGCGGATTCCGGTCGTGGGAGGGCCTGAATGGCTGCGAGTCCGCGTATGCGAAATACCCTGACGCTGTTCTCTTCCACCGACGATGTGTTGTGCCACCGGGTGCGGCTGGTGTTGTCAGCCAAGGGCGTCAGCTACGATCTGGTGGAAGTCGATCCGCAGAACCCGCCCGAAGACCTTATCGACCTCAATCCCTACCACTCGGTGCCGACCCTGGTCGAGCGCGACCTGGTGCTGTACGCGGCGAGCGTGGTCAGCGAATACCTCGACGAGCGCTACCCGCATCCGCCGCTGATGCCGGTCGACCCGCTGTCGCGCGCGCGCCTGCGCCTGGCGATGCTGCGCATCGAGCACGACTGGGTGCCGCAGGTGCAGGCGATCCAGCTGGGCAACAAGACCCAGGCCGACAACGCCCGCAAGCGGCTGAAGGAACTGCTGACCGCGTCGGTGCCGCTGTTCAAGGCCAGCAAGTTCTTCCTCAACCCGGAAATGAGCCTGGCCGACTGCGCGATGGCGCCGATCATCTGGCGCCTGCAGGCGCTCGACATCCCGTTGCCGAAGGACGGCAAGGCGATCGAGGACTACGGCAACCGCATCTTCCGCAACCCCGGCTTCATCCGCAGCCTGACCGAGCAGGAAAGGAAGCTGCGCGAGATCCCGGCGTGAGCCGGACGCGCCGCGGTCCCGGAGCGTAAACTGCGCGCATGAGCGACGACGTACCGCGCATGACCAGCCACCGCCCGTACCTGCTGCGGGCGCTGGCCGAATGGATCGCCGACAACGACATGACCCCGCACCTGCTGGTCGACGCGACGCAGCCGGGCGTGCAGGTGCCGGCCAGCGCGGTGAAGGAAGGCAAGGTGGTGCTGAACATCGCGCAGCGCGCGGTGGCGCATTTGACCATCGACAACGACGAAGTCAGCTTCAGCGCGCGCTTCGGCGGCGTCAGTTATCCGGTGCGGGTGCCTATCCCGGCGGTGCTGGCGATCTACTCGCGCGAAACCGGGCAGGGCATGGCCCTGCCCGAAGACACCGGCGCCACGCCCGGCCCCGACGGCGACGACGAGCCGCCGACACCCGATGCGCCGGCGCCCGACGATGCGCCTCCTGCCGGCAAGCGGCCGCCGTTCCTGCGGGTGGTGAAGTAGGCTCGGTTTGCGGGTCCATGAGCGCGGCGAACGAAAAGACGAACTACGTATGTTTGTTCTGCGGCAACTCGATTGAATCGGGCGATGTGGACCTGTGTGCATTGCACGTGGTGGCGCGGTTCGACCAACTGCGCGGAGAACAGAAAGAGCAGACTTTCTTCTGCCATATCAACTGCCTGCAACAGCGAGCGGCAGTGCACCCGGGAAATTTCTACATTTCGGACCCGGAATTTCCGTCCATCGGCGAGTAGCCAGGCAGGATGGATAGAGCATGGCGATACCCATCATCCGAAGCGTCGGATGCGTCGCGATGATGGGTATCGCCTTCGGCTCCACCCATCCCACAAACAGCGATTCAATTCACCCGCTCGAATGGCACCACGGTCGGCTTCACCGGCCCGATGAACGACACCAGCTTGCCGCCGCGCAGTACCAGCCGGCCCGCGTGCCTGTCGTCGCCGTCATGGGAATATTCGAAGCGGAACGTGCGCTCGAAGCCGAGCCGTCCGTCCTCGTTGCGGCGCAGGCGGATGCCGTCCGCGTGCACGCTCTGGTCCAGCCAGATCACCCCGGCTGCCGCGCAGGCATTGCGTCCCAGTTGCGTGGCCTGCTCGGCCGCGGCACGCGCCGCATTCCAGTAGCCGAACGCGGCTGCCGCGGCGATCAGCAGCAGGATCGGCGTCATCGCGGCGCGGGCCCCAGCTTCATCGACAAATCGATCGCCTGCACGTGCTTGGTCAGGCCGCCGACAGAAATGTAATCGACGCCGTCCTCGGCGATGCCGCGCACCGTTTCCAGGGTGACGCCGCCGGAGACTTCCAGCGGGATCCGCCCCTTGAAGGCCGGCCCATGCGCGATCTTCACCGCCTCGCGGCGCGCCGCCGCATCGAAATCGTCGATCAGGATGCGCTCGCAGCCGGCCGACAATGCCTCTTCGAGCTGCGCCAGCGATTCCACTTCGACGATCAGCGGCAGTTGCGGCTGCGCCGCGCGGGCGGCGCGGATCGCCGCGGTCAGCGAACCGGCGGCGCGGACGTGGTTTTCCTTCAGCATCACCGCGTCGTACAGGCCGAAGCGATGGTTCTGCCCGCCGCCGCAGCGCACCGCGTACTTCTGCGCGACGCGCAGGCCGGGCAGGGTCTTGCGGGTGTCGAGGATCACCGCCTTGGTGCCGCGCACTGCGTCGACGTAGGCGGCGGTTGCGGTGGCGGTGGCCGACAGCGTCTGCAGGAAGTTCAGCGCGGCGCGTTCGGCGGTGACCAGCGCGCGGGCGCGGCCGGACAGCGTGGCCAGCACGGTGCCGGCGCGTACGCGGTCGCCTTCGCAGACCTTCCAGTCGATGGCCACGTCGGGGTCGAGCGCGCGATGGCAGGTGTCGAACCACGGCCGGCCGGCGACCACGCAATCCTGCTTGCACAGCAGGTAGGCGACATCGGCGACGTCCGGCAGCAGCGCCGCGGTCACGTCGCCGCTGCCGACGTCCTCGGCCAGCGCCGCGGCCACGTTGGCCTGCACCACGTGGTAGGGCGGCGGTTCGGTGCCGCCGTCGAAGCGATCGGTACCCATCACGGCCCCCCTTTCCCCAAGGCAGGGGTCCGGGGCGTTGTCGCGAACCGGGTCATTTCTGCGGGAAGCCGTCGACCTGCGCGGTGGCGATGCCTTCCTCGACCAGCAGCACCGGGATGCCGTCGTCGACGCGGTACACGGTCTTGCGGTCGCGGGTGACCAGGGCTTCGCGCAACGGGTCGCGCTGCGGGGCGTCGTCGACGCGCTTGATCTCGCCGGTCGCGATCGCGCGGTTCAGCGCGTCCAGCCCCGCCGGTTCCAGCAGGGCCAGCGGTTGGCGCGAAGCCGGGCAGCACAGGATATCGAGCAGTTTGCGGTCCATTGCCAGCGTACGGGGGCGGGAAATGACGGGTAGAATATCCCTTTAGGGCAGGCGACGGCCAATGACCGCCAACCAATCCAACCCCCTCGTCGGCATCGTGATGGGCTCCCGCTCGGACTGGGAGACGATGCAGCACGCCGCGCAGAAACTCGACGCGCTGGGCGTGGCCTACGAAGTCAAGGTCGTGTCCGCGCACCGCACGCCGGACGCGCTGTTCGCCTATGCCGAATCCGCCGCATCGCGCGGCCTGCGCGCGATCGTCGCCGGCGCCGGCGGCGCGGCGCACTTGCCGGGCATGCTCGCGGCGAAGACCGCGGTGCCGGTGCTCGGTGTGCCGGTGCAGTCGAAGGCGCTGAACGGGATGGATTCGCTGCTGTCGATCGTGCAGATGCCGGCCGGCGTGCCGGTCGCGACCTTCGCCATCGGCAATGCCGGCGCGGCCAACGCCGGCCTGTTCGCCGCCGCGCTGCTCGCCGCCGACCATCCGCAAATCGCGGAGGCGCTGGCCGAGTTCCGCGCGAAGCAGACCGACGACGTCGCCAGCAACGACGACCCGCGCAAGTGACCACGGTCGGCATCCTCGGTGGCGGGCAGCTGGCCCGCATGCTCGCGCTTTCCGGCGCTTCGCTGGGGCTGCGTTTCCTGGTCATGGACACCGTCGCCGACGCCTGCGCCGGGCAGTTCGCGCCGCTGCTGGTCGGCGATTTCCGCGACGAGCGGGCGCTGGCCGAATTCGCGGCGAAGATCGACGTCGCCACCTTCGATTTCGAGAACGTGCCGGCCGAAAGCGCCGAATGGCTGGCGCAGCGCGCCCCGGTGTTCCCGAACCCGCGCGCGCTGGCCGTGGCGCAGGACCGGCTGGTCGAGAAGAGCCTGTTCCGCGAACTCGGCATCCCGGTCGGCGAATTCGCCGCGGTGTCGTCGCGCGGGGAGCTCGACGCGCAGGTCGCGCTGATCGGCGCGCCGTGCATCCTCAAGACGCGCCGGCTCGGCTACGACGGCAAGGGCCAGTTCCGGATCAGGACCCGGGCCGACGTCGACGCGGCGTGGGAAGCGCTCGGCCCGCAGGCGCAGACGGTCGGCCTGATCGTCGAGGCCTTCATCCCGTTCCAGCGCGAAGTCTCGGTGGTCGCGGTGCGCGGTCGCGACGGCGAATTCCGCGCGTGGCCGCTGACCGAGAACTGGCACGTCGACGGCGTGCTGTCGGCGAGCCTCGCCCCCGCGCCCGCCGACGCGGCGCTGACCGACGCGGCGTTCGCGCACGCGAAGAAGCTCGCCGAAGCGCTCGACTACGTCGGCGTGTTCGCGCTGGAGCTGTTCGTGAAGGACGGCCGGTTGCTGGCGAACGAAATGGCGCCGCGCGTGCACAACTCGGGGCACTGGACCTTCGAGGGCGCGGAGACCTCGCAATTCGAGAACCACCTGCGCGCGGTGCTCGGCCTGCCGCTGGGCTCCACGCGCATGCTTGGCCATGCCTGCATGCTCAACTGGATCGGCGAACTGCCGTCGCGCGACGCGGTGCTGGCCGAAGCGTCCGGCCACTGGCACGACTACGGCAAGCTGCCGCGCGCCGGGCGCAAGGTCGGGCATGCCACGTTGCGCGCGGATTCGGCGGTGGAACTGGCCGGCGCGCTGCGCCGCATCGGCGTGGCGCTGGGCCGCATGGCGCAGGTCGCGCCGGTAATGGATCGTCTCCTGTAGGAGCGCGCCGGGGCGCGCTCCCGTACCGGACAGGGACTCGCCGCCGGAAGCCGCCCGCGGGCGCGGCTCCCGGCGGATATCGCGTCAGCGCAGGTTCGACGCCACGAAGTCCCAGTTGACCAGCGACCAGAACGACTCGACGTACTTCGGCCGCGCGTTGCGGTAGTCGATGTAGTAGGCGTGCTCCCACACGTCGATGGTCAGCAGCGGCTTGTCGTCGCCGGTCAGCGGGGTGGCCGCGTTGGAGGTGCTGACCAGGCCCAGGCTGCCGTCCGGGCGCTGCACCAGCCAGCCCCAGCCGGAGCCGAAGGTGCCGATCGCGGTCTTGGTGAATTCCTCCTTGAACTTGGCGAAGTCGCCGAAGGCCGCGTTGATCAGGTCGGCCAGCTTGCCGGTCGGCTCGCCGCCGCCGTTCGGCTTCAGGCAGTTCCAGTAGAAGGTGTGGTTCCAGATCTGCGCGGCGTTGTTGAACATGCCGCCCTGCGACTTCTTCACGATGGTCTCGAGGTCGGCGTCGGCGAACTCGCCGCCTTCGATCAGCTTGTTGAGATTGTCGACGTAGGTCTTGTGGTGCTTGCCGTAGTGGTAGTCGATGGTCTCGGCGGAGATGTGCGGTTCCAGCGCGGCGCGGTCGTAGGGCAGGGCGGGCAGTTCGATGGCCATGGGGGACTCCTTTGGCGGGTTGGCTGGGGGCTTGGCTTACAATGGGCACAGTTTACGAGACGGGACCCGGAACGGCCATGTCGCAGAAAAAGCCCCAGCCGGCAATGGAACGCATCCAGGCCATCGTCGACGGCCAGCCGATCGTATTGTTCATGAAGGGCACGCCGGAATTCCCGATGTGCGGCTATTCCAGCAGCGCGGTACGCGCGCTGCAGTCGGCCGGCGCCGAGCGGCTGTATACGGTCAATGTCCTCGAAGAGCCGGAAATACGCGCCAACCTGCCGCGATATTCGAACTGGCCGACCTTCCCGCAACTGTTCATCCACGGCGAGCTGATCGGCGGCTGCGACATCACCCTGGAGCTGCTCGAGTCGGGCGAACTGCAGCGCATCGTCGCCGAGGCCGCGGCGGAATGAGCGTGGTCGTGCCGCTGCCCGGCGCCGCCGGGAAGGGCGCGCTGGCCGGGCGGGTGGTGCTGGTCAGCGGCGCCTACGGCGGGCTCGGCGGCGCGGCGGCACCGGCCTGCGCGCGCGCAGGCGCCACCGTCGTCCTGCTCGGGCGCAAGCTGCCGAAGTTGAACCGCGTTTACGACGCCTGCGTGCAGGCCGGGACCGAGCCGCTGCTGTACCCGCTGGACCTGGAGGGCGCGTCGCCCGACGACTACGCCGAACTGGCGCAGCGCCTGCACGACGAATTCGGCCGCCTCGACGGCTTGCTGCACTGCGCGGCGGAATTCCGCGGCCTGACTCCGCTCGAGCACACCGACCCGGCCGCGTTCGCGCGCGCCGTGCACGTCAACCTGACCGCGCCGTGGTGGCTGAGCCAGGCCTGCCTGCCGCTGCTGAAGCGGGCCGCGGATGCCGCGCTGGTGTTCGCGCTGGACGATCCGGACCGCGTTTCGCAGGCCTACTGGGGCGGCTATGGCGTGGCGCAATCGGGCCTCGCCGCACTGGTCGGCATGCTGTCCGCGGAACTGGCGAACGGCAGCGTGCGCGTGTCCGCGCTGCGCCCGGGGCCGATGCGCACCGGCCTGCGTTCGCGCGCCTACGCGGACGATGCCGACGATGCCGCGCGCGACCCCGCCGACTACGCCGGCGCCTGCGTCACCCTGCTGTCGCCGGACGGCGCCGCGCATCGCGGCCGGGTGTGGAGCCCGCGCGCATGAAATCGCGACCGCTCACCCTGAGCGTAGGCGCGAAGCGCCGGAGTCGAAGGACCCTTCGACTTCGCTACGCTACGCTCAGGGCGAACGGTTCGATTTTCGGTCGGGTTCAATAGCCATGACCATCCTTTCCGCCGCGCTGCTGCTGTTCCTGATCCTCGACCCGCTGGGCAACATCCCGATCTTCCTCAGCGTGCTCAAGCCGCTGCCGCCGCCGCGCCAGCGCATGGTGCTGGCGCGCGAGCTGTTCATCGCGCTGGTCGTGCTGATGGCCTTCCTGTGGGGCGGGCAGTACTTCCTCGACGCGATGCACCTGCGCCAGGAGTCGGTGCAGATCGCCGGCGGCATCGTGCTGTTCCTGATCGGCCTGCGCATGATCTTCCCGAAGCCGGAAGGGCTGATGGGCGAAATCCCCGGCGGCGAGCCGTTCATCGTGCCGCTGGCCATCCCGCTGGTGGCCGGGCCGTCCGGCATGGCCGCGGTGATGCTGATGGGCAGCAACGAACCGCAGCGCCTCGGCGACTGGAGCCTGGCCCTGCTGCTGGCCTGGCTGGGCACGGCGGTCATCCTGTTCTCGGCCACGGTGCTGTACCGCTGGCTGGGCCGGCGCGTGCTGACCGCGGTCGAGCGGCTGATGGGCATGCTGCTGGTGGCGATCTCGGTGCAGATGCTGCTGGACGGCATCAACGCCTACCTGAAGTTGTCCGCCAGTCTCCCCTGAGCCGGCCCGGCTCCATGCGGCCGGGTAGGGTGCCCCGGATCACATTGCGGCGCCGCCTTCGGCGAATGTCTCCAATCCGTATAAGCACTTACCGGCGATTCCGACCATCCGGCCTGAAATCCCATTGGGCATCAACGGGATAGCGTCATGATGCGGCGCGGAAATATTGTCATCCAGCGGTCACAAATTGGCTCTATCGTGTTAACCTCATGTTAACCCTGGTGACGCCGGTCACTTGGCGTCGGGGATTCGTGTCATCTGCAACCGGTACGCCCTGCGCTGCGCTCGCGGCGCCGACAGTTTCGCCATTGCCAATTCCATCGATCCGTAATCCGAGGTCAAACCCATGAATCAATCCCGCCGTATCCGGATGTCCAAACTCAGTCTTGGCCTGGTGGCCGCGCTGGCCGCCGCTCCCGCCTTCGCGCAGAGCACCTCGGCCGGCGTCGGCGGCGTGGTCACCGATGCCGGCGGCGCACCGGTTGCCGGCGCCGAGGTGACGATCACCCACGTGGAATCCGGCACGGTCAGCCGCGCCACCACCGATGCCAACGGCCGCTACAATGCGCGCGGCCTGCGCGTCGGCGGTCCCTACACGATCACCGTGACCAAGGCCGGCGCGGGCACCGATACCGAGGACGGCATCTACCTCGACCTCAACAAGGTCAACACCGTCAACGCCGCGCTGAAGGGCGACGTCACCACCCTGGAAACCGTCACCGCGATCGGCGTGGCCGGCGGCTCCAGCGTGTTCAGCGCCACCAAGATGGGCACCGGCACCAGCGTCGACCAGGAGACCATCCAGGCGCTGCCGTCGATCAACGGCAACATCCAGGACTACATGCGCCTCGACCCGCGCGTGGCCTTCGTCGACCGTGCGTCCGGCACGATCTCGGCCGGCGGCCTGAACCCGCGCTTCAACTCGGTCAGCATCGACGGCGTCTCGGCCAGCGACACCTTCGGCCTGGAAGGCAACAACATGCCGACCAAGCGCCAGCCGGTGTCGATGGAGGCCATCGAGGCCATCGACATCAACCTGTCGAACTACGACGTGACCAGCGCCGGCGCCGCCGGCGCCACCGTCAACGCGGTGACCAAGTCCGGCACCAACGAATTCCACGGCTCGCTGTACGGCTACATGCGCGACGGCGACTGGTTCGGCGACAACCCGAACAGCAACAATGCCTTCGCCGGCTTCGACAAGGAAGAGACCTACGGCGCCACCTTCGGCGGCCCGATCGTCAAGGACAAGCTGTTCTTCTTCGCCAACTACGAGAAGTACGAGCAGGCCACCCCCGGCACCAGCGTCGACTTCGCCAACTACGACTTCAGCGAAGCCGACGTGGCCGAGGCGCAGCGCATCGCCCGCGATGTGTGGGGCTTCGAGCCGGGCGGCACCACCGCCTCCAACAGCAACACCACGCTCGAAGAGTACGCGCTGAAGCTGGACTGGAACATCAACGACGACCACCGCGCCAACCTGCGCTACAGCAAGCTGGAACAGGCCAAGGTGCGTCCGGAAGGTTCCAGCGCCAGCACCCTGGCGCTGAGCTCCTCGTGGTTCGTGCACGAGAAGACCGTCGAAAGCTACGTCGGCCAGCTGTTCAGCGACTGGACCGACACCTTCTCGACCGAATTCAAGGTCTCCTACCGCGACTACTCGGCCATTCGCGTGGTCCCGACCGTCACGCCGCAGATCTCCATCTACTTCGGCGGCGACGAGACCGCGCCGAGCGGCGACCTCATCCGCATGGGCACCGAGCGCAGCTCGCAGAACAACGTGCTGAAGACGGAGACCTGGAACTACTTCGGCGCCGGCACCTGGACCGTCGGCGACCACGACATCAAGTTCGGCGTCGATTACAGCGAAAACGAAATCTTCAACTACTTCGCCCAGGACGGCTGGGGCAACTACACCTTCTACGGGCTGGACAACTTCGAGGCCGGCATCTGGTCCACCTACGCCTACAAGGCCGAGACCTCGCCGGGCTCGATCCCCGCCCAGTACAAGAACAAGAACCTCGGCCTGTTCATCCAGGACACCTGGTACGCGACCCCGAACCTGACCCTGACCTTCGGCGTGCGCGGCGACCGTCCGGAAACTAGCCCGGCGCCGGAACACAACGCCGTCGCCGAAGCCGACTGGGGCCTCGACAACAGCCAGACCTACAGCGGCGACTTCGTCATCCAGCCGCGCTTCGGCTTCAACTACACCTTCGACAGCGAGCGTCCCACGCAACTGCGCGGCGGCATCGGCCTGTTCCAGGGCGACGCCCCGCAGGTGTGGGTCGGCAACAGCTACAGCAACACCGGCCTGAACGCCGTCTCCTATTCGCAGGACATCGAGGACGAGGAGAACTACGAAGACCTGCCGTTCAGCCCGGATGGGCACAACCAGCCGGTTCCGTCCAATCCGGCGGCTGCGCTGATGGACGTCAACTTCATGGCCAAGGACTTCGAGCTGCCGTCGGTCTGGAAGGCGAACCTGGCGTTCGACCATGAACTGCCGTGGTACGGCATCGTCGGTTCGGCCGAGGTCATCCTGACCGACGTCAACAACGGCCTGTTCTACCGCACCCTCAACGTCGGCCCGGGTTACATCGGTCCGGACGGCCGCGTGCTGTACTACGATCCCGCCCGCGAAGGCCGCGCGTGGAGCAGCAGCAACGCGCGCTTCGGCCGCAACCCCGCCTACAACAACGTCTTCCTGATCGACAACACCAGCAAGGGCAAGAGCCAGCAGTTCACCGCGTCGCTGTCCAAGCCGTGGAGCGAAGGCAGCGACTGGTCGTGGAACCTGGCCTATACCTACACCCACGCCACCGAAGTCGGTTCGCTGACCAGTTCGACCGCCAGCTCGGGCTTCGGCTACCAGTACGGCTTCAACATCAACGAGGACGTCGCGCGCAACGGTCGCTACGTGATCAAGGACCGCATCTCCGGTTCGCTGGACTGGAAGCACAAGTTCTTCGGCGACTACGAAACCCGCGCCGGCCTGGTCTATGAAGGCCGTAGCGGCCGTCCGTTCAGCTACGTCTTCGTGAACGACGCCAACGGCGACAGCCGCACCGCCAACGACCTGTTCTACGTGCCGTCCGCCCCGGGCGACGTGCTGTTCGGCACGCTGACCAGCGCCGGCGTGTTCACCCCGGACCCGGCGATGGAGCAGTCGTTCTTCGAATGGCTGAACCAGAACCCGGAGCTGAAGCGTTACGCGGGCAACTACGCCCCGGCAAACGCCTTCCGCGCCGACTGGGTCAACACCTTCGACCTGCGCATCAGCCAGGAACTGCCGGGCTTCTTCAAGGGCCACAAGTCGCAGATCTGGGTGGACATCCAGAACGTCGGCAACCTGCTCAACAAGGACTGGGGCCACATCTACGACTACGGCTTCTTCGCCGACGCCCGCGTGGCCACGCTGCAGGGCATCTACGACGGCAAGTACGTGTACAACTACCGCTTCGCCGATGCCCCGTCCGTGGCCAACAACGACGCCGACGGCGTCAACACCGGCGTCTCGCAGTGGTCGCTGCAGGTGGGCCTGAAGTACGAGTTCTGATCCACCGCGTTCCAGTACAGTGCAGCACGGAAACGGCCGGGGCGACCCGGCCGTTTTCCTTTTCCGGCGGGGAGGGATAAAGTCTCGCGACTCGAAAAGACCAAGAAGGAAACGGCAGATGGGCGATACGGCATCGAGGGCGTTGCCGGTGCAGGATGCGCGGATCTACCCGCGCGGCGGTCTGGACGTGCTGTCGCGCGCCGAGGTGGCGCGCCTGCGCGACGCGTCCAGCGGCGGCATGCACGAGCTGCTGCGCCGCTGCGCGCTGGCGGTGCTGACCAGCGGCAGCGCGTCGGACGACCCGCGTGCGGCGCGCGACCAGTACCCGGGGTTCGACATCCAGGTGCAGCAACAGGACCGCGGGGTGCGCATCGACCTGATCAACGCGCCGGCGATGGCCTTCGTCGACGGCGAGATCATCCGCGGCGTGGCCGAGCTGCTGTTCGCGACGGTTCGCGACCTGGCGTGGACCGCGATCGAACTCGGGCCGGACTGCGCCGACGACCTCGACAGTTCCGACGGCATCACCAACGCGGTGTTCGGCCTGCTGCGCAACGCGCGCATCCTCAAGCCCGCCGACCCGAACCTGGTGGTGTGCTGGGGCGGGCACTCGATCTCGCGCGACGAATACAACTACACCAAGCAGGTCGGCTACGAGCTGGGCCTGCGCGGGCTGGACATCTGCACCGGCTGCGGACCCGGCGCGATGAAGGGGCCGATGAAGGGCGCGACGATCGCGCACGCCAAGCAGCGCCGCGGCAAGACCCGCTACATCGGCATCACCGAGCCGGGCATCATTGCCGCCGAGTCGCCGAACCCGATCGTCAACCACCTGGTGATCATGCCGGACATCGAGAAGCGGCTCGAGGCCTTCGTCCGCCTCGGCCACGGCATCATCGTGTTCCCCGGCGGTGTCGGCACCGCCGAGGAAATCCTCTACCTGCTCGGGATCCTGTTGCGCGAGGAGAACGCCGGGCTGCCGTTCCCGCTGCTGTTGACCGGCCCGGCCATCGCCGCGCCGTATTTCGAGCAGATCGACAGGTTCATCCGCCTGACCCTGGGCGACGCGGCGGCCTCGCGCTACGAGATCATCACCGGCGATCCGGCGACGGTGGCGAAGCGGATGGTCGCGGGCATCCGCAAGGTGCGCGAATGGCGCATCGCGCAGAAGGATTCGTTCTTCTTCAACTGGGCGATCAACATCCCGCTGGAATACCAGCGGCCGTTCGCGCCGACCCACGAGGCAATGGCCGCGCTCGACCTGCACCACGGGCGCGAATCGCACGCGCTGGCCGCCGACCTGCGCCGCGCCTTCTCCGGCATCGTCGCCGGCAACGTCAAGGAGGACGGCATGCGCCGCATCGAGCAGTTCGGCCCGTTCGAGATCCACGGCGATGCCGACATGATGCAGGCGCTGGACGAGCTGCTGCGCGCCTTCGTGCAGCAGCGGCGCATGAAGATCGCCGGCGAATACCGGCCGTGCTACCGGGTGGTGACGTAACCCTGTAGGAGCGGCGTAAGCCGCGACGCTTTTCATCGCTGTCCCGGTCGCGGCTTGACCAGACATTCGTCTGTTGAAAGCCGCCGCTCCTACAGCGGCAGGCGGATCGTCGCCACGTAGCAATCGTCGACGATCTGCGTTTCCAGCCGGCCGCGGCCTTGGGTCAATGCGTCAATCCGGGCACGCACCGAATCCAGGCCGATCCGGTGCCCCTTGGTCCGCGTCGCGGAAGCGGCCATCGCGTTGCGGATGCCGATTTCGATCCAGTCGCCGGTTTCGACGACTTCGATGGCGATGGCGCCGCCGTCCGGGTCGGGCTCGATGCCGTGGCGGATCGCGTTCTCCACCAGCGGCTGCACCGACAGGGTCGGGATCATCGCCTGCGGCAGCGGTTCGGGCAGGCGCCAGTCCACGCGCAAGCGCTCGCGGAAGCGCAGCGCCTCGATCTCCAGGTAGCGCCGGGTCAACGCCAGCTCGTCCGCCAGCGGGATTTCCTGTGGCCCGGCCAGCGCGGCGCGGAACAGGTCGGCCAGGTCCAGCAGCAGCTGTTCCGCGTCGCCCGGGCGCTGGTGCACCAGCGCCGCGCCGGTGTTGAGCGTGTTGAACAGGAAGTGCGGGCGGATGCGCGCCCGCAGCGCCTCCAGTTCCGACTGCTTGGCGCGTACCGCCATCTGCCGCGCGCGCCAGTGGTTGAGGAAGGACACCAGTCCGAGCAGGCCGACCACGACCGCGATACCGGTCATGCGCAGGAACAGGCCGAGCCATTCGTTCCGGCCCGGGCCGAGGATTTCATGCAGCGCCAGCCAGCCGATCGCGATCACCAGCCAGGTCGAGAGCAGCAGCGACAGCAACGCGCACCAGGCGACGCGCTGCGGGCGGATCCGCGCCAGCTGGCGGCGGAACAGGTACAGCGCACCCAACGTGACCAGGGCGATCCACTGCACGGTCAGCGAAGCCAGGCCGAAATAGACCCAGCGGTTGCCTTCCGCGCCCGGGGCCAGGGCCAGCACCGCGGCGACGCCTTCGCCGGCCACCAGGGCCGATACGATCACCGGCGCGCGCCACAGCGCGTCCAGCGGGTTTTGCGGTACAGGTTCCGGGCGCAGCGGCATGTCGCCTCGAAGCGACGAAAAATGTGGGCTACATCATGCGCCGATTGCGGCGCAGGTCACCAGCAGGAGCTGTTGACGGCGCCGTTGGCCAGCTTCCGGATGCCGTTGGCGGCGGTGTATTCGATGCTGAGCGTGCCGCAACTGTCGCTGGCCTGTCCACCTTGTGGCGCGGCAGTAAGCGTGTAGTTGGTGGGGCCGTTCGCCGTGACGCTGATCGTGTATTGGCTGGCCGTGGGCATCGTCCCCAGCTCGCCGGTCGTCGCGTATTCGGCGTGGTCCACCCGCCAGCGTTCCTGTCGCAACTGCAGGTCCTGCAGCGCGCTGATCGCCTCGGAACGGCGGCTCTTGCGAATGTACTGCTGATAGGACGGATAGGCGATGGCGGCCAGGATCGCGATCACGGCGACCACGACCATCAGTTCGATCAGCGTGAAGCCGGAAGCGCGGCGGGTCGTCATGGCATTTTCCCCCAAAGTGTCCTGTCCGCCATTCTGCAGCGGTAGCGCGCGAATTGGTATGACCAAGGCCGTCCCGAACCCATCCACTCGTCCCGGAAACGAAACCGCTGGTCGTAAAGCGCGTATCGGCGCCATGCCGTCATCGTAGGCTACACCAGCCCTATCAAGCGGGGAGCAAGGGGATGCGCAAGGGACTCAGGCAGCAAGGTGTGACGCTGATCGAACTTATGGTGACCATCGCGGTCCTCGCGGTCCTGGTCACGCTGGCCGCGCCCTCGTTCGCCGAATTCCGCGAGCGGCAGGCCCTGCGCGGCGTCGCCGACAACATCGTTGCGGCCGTAGGCCTGGCCAAGGAAGAGGCGGTCAAGCGCGACAGTTTCGTGCGCGTGGATTTCCTGCCCTTCGGCACGGATGGCGTGTGCGTTGGCGCGGTCATGGTGGCCGACGGCGAAGCCGCCGCGGGATGCGACTGCGCCAGCGATGCCACGGCCTGCACGGTGGCGTTGTTTCCCGAAACGGCGAACGACCTCAAGCAGGTGCAGTTGTCTTCCGACAGCATCGCGTTCGGCGGCGGCAGCGGTTTTGTCATCGATCCGAAGACCGCGACCCTCGCCGACATCGGCGACACGGGTGGGCTGCAGCTGACGACCCGCCACGGGTACCAGGTCGCGGTGCAGATCAATGCGCTGGCGCGGCCTGTCGTGTGCACACCCGATGGCGCAACGAAGACCTTGCCGGGAGTATCCGCATGCGCCGACTGAAACAGCCCGCATTCGCACGGCGGCAGGCCGGTTTGTCGCTGATCGAGCTCATGATCGCCATGGTCGCCGGCCTGATCGTGATCGGGTCGGCGCTGGCCTTCACCGTGTCGACGGTGCGCGCCTATGGCGAGAACATCCGTTCGACCCGCCTCAGCCAGGAGTTGCGCACCGGCATGAACCTGGTGGTGCGCGAACTGCGCCGCGCCGGCTACGACTCGGCGGCGGTTACCCGGGTGATGACCAGCGATCCGCCGTCCGGTTTCATCAATTTGTCCATCCCCGCCAGCGGCGGCTGCATCTTCTACGAGTACGACCGCAACGTCGGGGGAATGGGCGATGCGCCAACCGCCAGCGAGAAGCGCGGCATCCGCTACAGCGGCGGGGCGGTGCAGATGAACACCTCCGACGCCGACAGTAATTGCGGCGGTTCGAACTGGACGGACCTGACCGATCCGCGTGTCGTGAACATCGTGGATTTCAAGCCGGCGCTGTACGAATCGCCGTTCTGCACGGTGATCGCCAGCCGCGATGCCGACGGCAACAAGGTGTACGACACGGTCAGGGGCAGCGTGCGCGTGGTTTCGCTGTGCCTGAAGGGCGGCCTGGCCTCCGATCCGAGCGTGGTCCGCCAGCTGACGGACTCGGTGCGCATCCGCGCCGAGGACCTGTCCTATGCGACCTATTCCACGAAAGCCGCGGCCGATGCCATCTGCGCGGCCATCGCGGCCCCGACAGCTGCCCCCAGCCCGTCCGAACTCAATGACGAGTGTGCCGCCCCATGAACACCAACCTCCGCAACCATCCACCGCGGCGGCAGCAGGGCGTTTCGACCCTGCTGATCGCGATGCTGCTGCTGGCCATCCTGACCATCATCACCTTGTTCGCCGCGCGGTACGGCGTCAACGAACAGCGCACCTCGGGCAACGAATATCGTTACAAGATGGCGTTCCATGCCGCCGAAACCGGGCTGCACCAGTCGCTGGAGTACGTCAAGCTCAACACCATGACGATGCTGTCCACGGCCACCGGCGGCTGGCTCGACCCCGTCGCCATGCAATGGCAGCCCTGCTCGACCGCCACCACCATGGACCCGGATCCCTGCCTGGCCGGGCCCAGCAACCAGCGTGCGGGCATGTACCGCTACGTGGGCGGCACCAACGGCGTTCTGCCGGTCAGCGATGCCATCCCGGCCGATGCGCTGGATATGATCGGCGAGTTCGATGCCGGCTATGCATCCTATGCCACGCTTTGCCGGCTGGACATGACCATTCCGGAATCGCCGCAGTGCGCGCTGACGCCCACCACCGACAGTGGCGAGTTCTACATCACCGTGGTTTCGCGCGGCACGATCGAGAACGAGAACGCGGTGGCGACGGTCAAGCAGTCGTTCGGTACCTTCCACCTGCTCGGCCGCTCGCCGGACGCACCGCTGATCGCGGCCGGCACCAGCATTGGCTTGGGCAATGCGGAAATCGTGCCCAACCCGGATGCGGGTGGTCCCGGTATCCCGATCTCGATCTGGTCCGCCGGCGACGCGCAGATTTCCGCCATGGGCAGTTTCGAGACCTGCCATCTCGGGGAGTGGCTGAACAATTACGGCAACCCGGCGCCGTCCTCGCAGGATGTGCTCAACGGGATTTGCGCAAGTTGCAGTTGCAGCGGGGTAAGCCTGGACTACGGCATGCTCAGCGGACACAAGGGTGGCGACAAGTACGAAGGCGAGGACATCATCGACATCGACAGCAACAGTAGCGATGCGACGCCAAAGGTGATGGACGCGCAGAACTTCCCCAGCGATCTGTTCGCCTACACCTTCGGCGTGTCCAGGGACAATGCCGTGGAATACCTCACGCAGTATGCGACCCAGATCAACAGTTGCGCGGCGCTCGACGGCACGAGTTCCGGCTTGTACTGGGTGACGGGTGCCGATGCCAGTTGCAGTTTGCCGGATATTGTCGGTTCGCTCACGGGACCGGTGGTGCTGGTCAGCGACGTGCCGGTCAGCGGCAGTGGCAACAAGAAGCAGTTCTTCGGCGTCATCTTCGTGCGCGAAACGGCCGGTACCGACGCCTTTACCCTCAACGGTGGCCAGATTTACGGTTCGGTGGTGCTGGAGGGCGGCGGCCAGCTGCACGGCAGCCCGTCGATCGTCTACAACAAGGCGGTACTGGCCAACATCCGCAATTCCCCCGGTTTCGTCCGTTACGGTCCCATCCCCGGGTCCTGGTCGGATTCGCTCCAATGAAGGTGACGGCGATGAAGAAGACCCATTCCCGTGCCGCGGGCTTCAGCCTGCTCGAAGTGATGATCGCGGTCGTCGTGCTGGCATTCGGCCTGGTCAGCCTGGCCGCCCTGCAGGGTCGGCTGTTCCAGTCCGGCGCCGAATCCAAGGCCAGGGCCGCGGCCACCGCCATCGGGCAACAGGTGCTGGAAGACGCGCGCTCGTTTGCTTTCGTCACGCCGCCGACCGGATACACGGGTTCGACCTACGTCAATCTGGCGTCCGGCGGGCCCTGGACCTTCACTGCGGGTGGGGTCGAATTCACCGCCACGAGCACCGTGACGCGTTACCGCTACGATCAGGCCAGCGGCCAGTTCGTTCCCGGAGCGACCGATGCCTATAGCGGTGGCGTGCCGGAATTCAAGAAGATCAACGTCAGCGTCGGTTGGACCGGCAGCGATGGCGAAGACAAGACCGTCTTGCTGACCGACAGCATCGCCGCGGTGGCGCCGGCGGATGCGGCGATGCTGCGCCAGGTTCCGACCGAGGCCAGCGAGGGGCCGAAGGTGCATATCCTGCGTCCGGATATCGGCAATCCGCAGGTGGTGCCGATCGCGATCGGCAACGACCAGTCGGCGGCAAGCTCCAACCCGAAGCCGCAGCAGTTCATCGAGGACATTTCCGCGGCCACGCAGTTCTCGGTGATGACCTTCACCGGTTCCAGCGACACGGTATTGCTCAACCGCAAGCTGGACGTGGCGGCCGTCAGTTGTGTCTGCCAAGAAGGCGGCAGCAGTTCGGCCGCCAATCCCGCCTACCAGCCGGTGGTGTGGAGCGGCCGGATGCAGGCCTACCAGGAACCGCAGGTCCTGCCCGAGGGAACGGCCATCGGCACGGCAGTGGTGTCCAACCAGGATTCCGAAATCAGCACCATGTGCACGGTCTGCTGCCGCGACCACCACGAGGCCGGTCGCAACCCCGCGGTGGACCCGTGGCGCGATCGCAGCCAGAACGACGACAGCAGCGAGCATTACGGCTATGCGAAGCAGGGCAACTCGTACAATGTCGGCGGCGGCCTGAAACCGGCTGCCGAGATCGGTGGTTACTACGTGGATGCCTGCCAGATCATCCGCGTGGGCGGCCGCCCGCGACTCGCGCGCGACCTGATGCAGAGCCATCTGCTGGTCACGCCGCTGAACAGCGCCAAGACCGGTTATGAAGTCGGGTCTTTTGCCACCAATTACGCCACTTTCGTCGAGCAGGCCATCCAGGACGGGATGAGCAACCTGCCGCCGGGCTATCCCGCGCCCGCGGCGAAGTTCCCGGCGCCCGCTGCCACGCCCTCGAACCTCAGGACGACGGATCCCATCCAGTTCACCGCCGCGGGCCAGCAGAGGAATCTGGTCGCCTTCGGCCTGTATATGGATTACCTGAGCCCCGAAACGCGGCAGGTCTACGATTGCGCGAGGAACAACGACAATAGCGGCGACTGCAGCGGCCTGGGGGATCTGGAGCCGTTGCAGGTGCTGCCGTTCTACGCGGTCAACGTGGCGAATCTCGGGTCGTGGACATCCAGCCAACCGCTGGTTTCCTCGGTGACCAACACCATCTACAGCAACCAGGGCCTGTTGCAGACCGATGGTGGTCTGGTGACGGCGCAGCGAGGATCTTCTGCCGATGCCTTCCCGGTAACGCTGTCGATCAACGACAGCAATTCCGGCCTGGCCGGTACCGCGCCGATCGACAGGGGCGACGAGGCGGATTCCAGCTATGTGGCGGATGCGCAGGATTTCCGCAAGGCCGATGGTGATGCTTCCGGCCTGTCGACGGCCAACCTGGTCGTTGGCGTGGGCCAGGCGAGCATCCTGAACCTGGCGACGCTGCTGATGACTGCCGATGCGGCGAATACCTCGGCCACCTGCAACTATGCCAAGAAGACCCAGCAGACGACCTGCGCCTATTTCTATGTCCAGGGGTCGACCAATACCTTGATATTGACGATCACCAACTATTCGACCACGGCCAAGGTCAAGGGCCAGCCGGTGTTCACCGACCGCAAGGTTTGCGTCGATACGGATCCGCGCATCAGCGTTGCGGTAGCCAATGACGGGACGGACAGCGACACCACGACCATCACGATCACCCAGACCCCATTGGCCGGCGACTATGCCTTGACCCTCAACATCGTCGACCAGGACACGACTTGCCCGACGGGGACGACGCCGCTGACTCCCTAGCCGTTCGCCTCGGCCCCGGGCATTTCCGGTTTCCGCCACTGCATCCCGTGGGATGCAGTGGCTTTTTCTTGGCTATGCCCACGCGGGCATCGGGCGGCCCCGGCGAAACCATTGCTTTCGGGACGAAGTGCGGCGCCGCGATTTCCCTCATGGGATTGATGCCACGCATGCGGCCGCAGCGGTGGCCGTCGGCTTGGACGCCCGCAACCGCCCGTCGTTGGCCAGCACCAGCGCCGTCGCATGGGCGGCGCCGCGCTTGTCGCACAGGGTGAAGGTGACGTTGGAACCGGCGTTGCCGCCGTTGGCCTGGAACACCAGCCGGGTGCGGCCCGCGGTGCTGCGCAGGTGCACGCCATCCGCCAGCGCCGGCTGTTCGCGCAGGATGCGTTCGCCGGGCTGGAGTACGCGGTCGGCGTTGCCGTCGGCGAACACGATCCAGCCGCCGCTCCAGTCGATGTTGTCCCGGCAGCCGCCGCTGTCGCCGGGACAGGCCACCACGTGCGTACCGGCGACGGCGGCGTGCCGGACCGCGAGGGTCATGCCTTCCAGCAATGCGGTGCGTGCCTCGCCGGCGTTCGCGGCCGCGATTGCGTTGCCGGTCGCGGGCAGGGCCAGCGCGGCCAGTATCGCCAGTACCGCCATTGCGATCAGGGCTTCGATCAGGGTGAAACCGGAGTGGGGCAGGGTGCGGGACATGACGGGCTCCATTGCGGGATCGACATGCGGCCAGCATGGCCTTCGCGCCCGGGCGGCACGATCGGGGAAGGGATAGACGTCCTGTCAGGGAATTCCTCGCGTCCGCACTCAACCGATTGCGATGCCCCTGTAGGAGCGGCGTAAGCCGCGACCGCCATGCATCCACCACGACGAATCCGTCCGCAAAGCACCGATCATGGTGGTCGCGGCTTGCGCCGCGCCTACAGGCCGACCCACTGCCAGCGCAGGCCCAGCAGCAGGCCGCGACCGGGGCCGGGCTCGTAGTAGCGGCCGTTGCCTTCGTTGACGATCACCGAGCCGATGTAATTCCGGTCGAACAGATTGTCGGCGCGCAGGAAGCCGCGCAATCGCTGCGTGCCGAAGCGCCATTCGCGCGCGACCTCGGCATTGAGCAGCGCGTAGCCCGGCGCATGTTCGCTGCCCGGGTCGTTGACGCTGACCTTGCCGAAGCCCAGTGCCTCCAGCGCCGCGCTCCAGGGGCCGCTTTCCCAGCCGAGCCGGACGCTGGCCTGCTGCTGTGCGGTACCGGGGATGCGCGTGCCGGCGGCAACCATCGTCGACGGATCGGTGCAGCCACTCCCGGTGCAGATCGGGAAACCGTCGCGGAACGTCGCGTCCAGCCAGGTGTATGCCAGGTCGAAACGCCAGCGTTCGCCCAGCGGCAATATGGCCGACAATTCGAAGCCCTGGCGCCGCGCGCGGCCGACGTTGCGGTAGCTGCTGCGCCCGCCGACGTTGCGCGCCACCGCCAGTTCGTCGTCGGTGTCGGCGCGGAACAGCGCGGCTTCGGCCGAGGCGCCGGCGTCGTTGCGCCATTTACCGCCGAGTTCGACGTTGCGGCTGGTCGCCGGCCTCAGGTCGAAGGCGAGGCCGGCGCCGCCGTCGGCGCGGTACGCCAGTTCGTTGAAGGTCGGTGTTTCGAAGCCGCGCCCGTACGACAGGTAGACGCGCAGATCGTCGTCCGGCGCAAAGGCCAGCCCGGCCACCGGCGTGGTCCGCGAATATTCGATGCGGCCGCTGTCGTCCGGGTTGCCGGCGGCGACGTAGGCGTCGCGCGATTCGAAGCGCACCGTGCTGTGGCGCACGCCGGCCAGCAGCGACCAGCGCGGCGCCAATCGCCACCATGCCTGCGCGTAGGGGTCGACGTTGCGCACGTCGTTGCGTTCGTCGCGGCGCAACGCGCCGCGCACACCGAGTTCGCCGCCGGCGAAATTCTCGTGGCCGCGCCGGTGCTGGCGCTGGCGGTCGAAGTTGGCGCCGGCGGGAAATTCGAATGCGCGCCCGGCCAGCGCGCCAGGCCAGCTCCAGCGCAGGTCGGCACCGCCGTAGTCGTTGTCCAGGTCGACCACGCCGCCGGAATGCAACGGATTGGACTGCGCCGCCACCGGCACGGCAAGGAACTGCGCGACCGAGCGTCGCCCGGCATAGGCCATCGCGCGCAATGCATGGCCGCCGTGCAGGGGCTGTTCGTAGGCCAGGCCGAGTTGGTCCTGGCCGACCGACTTGCGTGTATCGAACTGGTGCGCAGCCGAGGCGGCCTGGCGCGGGTCCTGTTGCGCCTGCGTCCGGGTCAGGCCCAGCGGGTCCTGCGCATCGGGCGCGTCGAAATGGTTGGCGACCAACTGCACGCGGCCCGCGTTCGCGGTGTCGGCGTGCAGCTTCACGTTCAACGAGCGGCGCCGTGCGGCGCCGTGCTCGCGCCAGCCATCGGTCTCGAAGACATTGCCCGCGAGCGCATAACCCAGGACCCCATCCGCGCCGCGCAGGCTCGCGCCGATGCTGCGGCTGTCGTCGCGGCCTGCGCTCGCCTGCACGTGGCCCCGCGCCGGCGCTTCGCCGTCGGCGCTGAATATCTGCAGCACGCCGCCGGAGGAATTGCCGTACAGCGCCGAGAACGGGCCGCGCAGCACTTCGATGCGCTCGGCGCCGGCCAGCGCGAAATGCGAGACCTGGCCCTGGCCGTCGGGCATCGTCGCCGGGATGCCGTCGGCGTACAGGCGCAGGCCGCGCACGCCGAAGGTCGAGCGCGCACCGAAGCCGCGGATCGAGAGCTGCGTGTCCTGCGCGTAGTTCTGCCGGTCGCGCGCGGACAGGCCGGGCACGCCGCGCAGCAGGTCGGAGACGTTGACGCCGGCGCTGGCATTGCGGCCGTCGATGTCGATCGTGTCGAGCGAGGCCGGCGTGTCGAACGCCGGTACCCGGTGCAGCCGCGTCGCATCGACCTGCACGCGGTCCAGGGTCGCCGCCTCGGCGGCTTGCGCCGCGGCGCGCGGCGCGCTCGCCAGCGCACACAGCCCCAGCACTACGGCACCGGCCAGCGGGTTCGGTCCCGCACCAAAAAAAGCCCGGTGGTGCCGGGCTTTGTTTCGATGCCGATTTCGGAGTCGGATCCAGCTCATCGGTGGCCGGATTTCGGGGGGATTCGCCTGCCGCAGCCGCGATTCGGGCGCAGATGCCGGCAAGTCATTGAAAAATATGGCGCCCGAAGTTGGACTCGAACCAACGACCCCCTGATTAACAGTCAAGTGCTCTAACCGGCTGAGCTATTCGGGCGGGGCCGCGTATTGTACGGGCGGGGTC
>NZ_PDWR01000037.1 GCF_010211755.1 Pseudoxanthomonas sangjuensis
GGTCGCGCTGGTAGCCTGCATGCGCAAGCTGCTGACGATCGTCAATGCACGGCGTCGGGACGAGTTGATGGCCTTGGCGGCTGTCGCCTAAAAGGCGTCTTCTCAAGACAGTTGCTGAATTAAGCCGACCCGCGAAGCGGGTTCGGCTTGAATGAATTGTTAGGCCCGCCAGACATTGAGGTTACTCATGCCTAAGAGCCAGTAAGCCGCCAGAACCGTCACTGAAATCCACATGGCTAGGAATGACAAACTCCTGGCGCGAGTGGCAGTGCGGTGTTTGGCAAGCTGATTGAACCACAAAGCCGATCCAAAAGTGGCCGCTAGCAACCCGGAGAAGAGCAAGCCCGTTTTGAGACTCAGTGTGATGTGGCCGGCGCCCGAGTAGCCAGAAAATTTGTACCACTGCCAGATAGCGGCGATGAATCGCTCAGCGAGTGGTGTCGAGAGCGCCAAGGCGGCGATCAGCGCAGCCAAGGACGCGATGTTGAGTGCTTTGTTGGACTCGCGATTTTGCATGGGGCGGGCCTAACGCCTAATAGACCCCAAATCGGGGTGATATGACGAAGTATCCGCGGCCCGGGC
The DNA here is from genome assembly GCF_010211755.1 of Pseudoxanthomonas sangjuensis. GTDB lineage: Bacteria > Pseudomonadota > Gammaproteobacteria > Xanthomonadales > Xanthomonadaceae > Pseudoxanthomonas_A > Pseudoxanthomonas_A sangjuensis. The sequence continues at coordinate 583 of NZ_PDWR01000037.1, forward strand.
GGGGCGTTCAAGGGGCAAATTCCTACGTGTAATCAAGCTGTTGACCGATAGCTGCGGGTCGGTCATGGCAGCAATCCTGCCTTGCATATTTCAATTTGCGAGGCGATATGCCATATCCATCACGAAATGCGCCGATAAACCGGTCTGCTATCGGTAGCGGATCGCCCCGGTTGCTCGATGAAGTCAGGCGGCGCATCCGCGTCAGGCATTACAGCCTGCGCACCGAGCACATCTATGTCGGTTGGATAAGGCGCTTCATCCTCGCCAACGGCAAGCGCCATCCCCGCGACATGGGCGCCGCCGAAGTCGAGGCCTTCCTGACCGGGCTCGCCGTGCACGGCAAGGTGTCCGCCAGCACCCAGAACCAGGCGCTCACCGCACTGCTGTTCCTCTATCGCGAAGTCCTGCGCATGGACCTGCCCTGGCTGGAGAACGTCGTCCGCGCCAAGCACGGCCGGCGCGTGCCCAGCGTGCTTTCGCGCGACGAGATCGGCCGCGTGCTTGCGCTGATGGACGGCCGTCCCAGGCTGCTCGCCAGCCTGTTGTACGGCACCGGCATGCGCCTGATGGAATGCCTGCGCCTGCGGGTCAAGGACGTCGACTTCGAACGCAACGAGATCGTGGTGCGCGACGGCAAGGGTGGCAAGGACCGGCGCACGGTGCTGCCGGCGACGCTGGTCGCGGCCCTGCGCGAAGAAGTGGAGCGCGTGCGCCTATTGCACGCCGCCGACCTGGCCGAAGGCTTCGGCGAAGCGCAGTTGCCGCACGCGCTGGCGCGCAAGTATCCGAACGCCGGGCGCGAGCTGGGCTGGCAGTTCCTGTTCCCGTCCGAGCGACGATCGCGCGACCCGCGCGACGGTTGCGAGCGCCGGCACCATTTCGACGACGGCATGCTGTCGCGCGCGCTGAAGGTCGCGTGCCGCCGCGCCGGGATCGTCAAACCGGTGTCGGCGCATACCTTGCGGCATTCGTTCGCGACCCACCTGCTCGAGGCCGGCGCCGACATCCGCACCGTGCAGGAACTGCTCGGCCACAAGGACGTGGCGACCACGCAGATCTACACGCACGTGCTGAACCGTGGCGCCGGCGGCGTGCTGAGCCCCCTCGACCGGTAGGAGCGGGCCTTGCCCGCGGCCGGGAGCCGTCCCCAACGACGAATGATTCCGCGAAGCGCCGTGCACGGCGGTCGCGGGCAGGGCCCGCTGCTACGGCCGGTCGCGCGCCGCGGCGATGGCGGCGATGCGCGCCTTCCGCAACGCCTCGCCGATCTGCGGCCCCGGCAGGCCCTGCTGCGCCAGGTCCTTCGCGTTGACCGACAGCGTGGCATCCAGCAGCCGGCGCAGTTCGCGGCCCTGCGGGTAATCCGCGTCCGCGTTGCCCAGCCGGCCGCGCTGGTCGGCTTCGCAGACCAGCGCCAGTTGCGCGATGCGTTCCGGCTTGCGCAACGCATCGCAGCGCGCGAACAACGCGTAGACCGTCGCGTCGCGCAGTTCGGGCAGGCGGGGCACGTTCAGGTGCTCGCGGCAGGCGATGACCGCCAGTTCGCGGTGTTCGGCCGGCACCTTCAGCCGCTCGCACAGCGCGCGGATCGGCGCGATGCCCGCGTTCTCGTGGCCGATGTGCCGGGGCAGCGCCTCCTTCGGCGTCAGCGCCTTGCCCAGGTCGTGGACCAGCGCGGCGAAGCCGACCCGGTCGTCGCCCGGCGCCAGCCCCGCCGCCATGTCGCTGACCAGCTGCTGGTGGATGCCGGTGTCGATTTCCGGATGGAAGTCCGCGCGCTGCGGTACGCCGTACAGCGCGTCGACTTCCGGCAGCACCGCGGCCAGCGCGGCGCTGGCGCGCAACGTGGCCAGGAACGCCGACGGTTGCTTCGAGGCGAGCGCCTTGCGCAATTCCTGCCACACCCGCTCCGGCACCAGTGCGTCGAGTTCGCCCGACGCGGCGATCCGCCGCATCAGCGCCAGCGTTTCGTCGGCGACGACGAAGCCCAGCGGCGCGAAGCGCGCCATGAAGCGCGCCGCGCGCAGCACGCGCAGGGGGTCCTCGACGAAGGCCGGGCCGACGTGGCGCAGCACGCGGCGTTCGATGTCGCGCGCGCCGCCGTGGGGATCGACCAGCTCGCCATGCTCGTCCTGCGCGATCGCGTTGATCGTGAAGTCGCGGCGCTGCAGGTCCTGTTCCAGCGTCACCGACGGATCAGCGTCGACGACGAAGCCGCGGTAGCCGCGCCCGCTCTTGCGTTCGGTGCGCGCCAGCGCGTACTCCTCGCCGGTCTGCGGGTGCAGGAACACCGGGAAGTCGCGGCCCACCGGCCTGAAGCCGCGCGCGAGCATGTCGTCGGGCGTGGCGCCGACCACGACCCAGTCGCGGTCGCCCGGCGCAAGGCCGAGCAACTTGTCGCGCACCGCGCCGCCGACGAGATAGGTCTGCATGGGGGAAATGATGCCTGATCGGCCGCGATTGCGGCGCATCGTCGGCGCTGCGCGCCGCCTTCTCCCGCCAGGGGGAAGGGTTCGATCGCGCGGGGAAACGGGATCAGGACTGCGCCGGGCAGGCGAACGGCTTGCGCTTGCCGTCGAAATTCCCCCGCAGCCGCTCCGACAGCGGCAACGCCTTGCCGTGCATGCGCCAGTCGTAGATCGTGCTGAAGGCCAGCACGCGCGCGACGTACTCGCGGGTTTCCCGGTAGCTGATCGTCTCGATCCAGAAATCCGGGTCGAAGCCGGGCCGCTGCGACTGCCAGCGCGCGGTGGGGGTCGGGCCGGCGTTGTAGGCGGCGATGGCCACGTACGGCGCGCCGTACTTGTCCAGCACCTCGCGCAGGTAGGCGCTGCCGATGGCGATGTTGGCGTCGGCGTCGTACAGCGTGTCGCCGCCGTTCCACGGCTGGCCGATGCGCCGCGCGACCGCGGCGCCGGTGGACGGCAGCACCTGCATCAGCCCGCGCGCGTCGGCGGGCGAGCGCGCCTTCGGGTTGAACACGCTTTCGGCGCGGATCTCGCTGGCGACCCAGGCCGGATCGAGCGCGTTCTTCCTCGCCTCGCGCTCGATCGTGCGCTCGTGGTGCAGCGGGAAGCGCAGTTCGTACAGGCGCGACTCGTCCGGCTGCCTGCCGAGCGCGAACACCGCGCGGTCGAACCAGCCGTTGTCGTTCGCCACCTCGACCGCGAGCCGGCGCTGCGCGTCGTCGAAGCGCTTCAGCGCCGCGTCCCATTCGCGCGTCGCCCAGTTCGGCCGGTCCAGCTGCCACAGTTCCATCGCGCGGACGATGCCGGGATCGGCGGCGACGGCGGCCTTGGCCTGGTGGTCGCGCGCGGGTTGCCATGGGCACAGCGCATAGGGTTGGCCAAGGCGGTCGGCGGCGAGGAAGCCGTGGAAGGTCGCGCTCTTCGCCACTTCGGCGTACAGGCGCCGCGCCTCGGCCGCGTCGCCGGTCTTCTCGGCGAGCCGGGCTTCGAAGTATTGCCAGTGCGGGTCCGCGCGCTGCGCCGGCGTCATCTTGCGCAGCGCGGCCAGCGCGCCGGCCAGTCGGCGCGCGCCATCGCTTCGCGCACGCGCCACTCGTGCAGGCGTTCGTCGTACAGCGTCGCGGGCACCGCGTTCAGGCGCCGCGCCGAATCCGGCAGGTACGAGGCCGCGCTCCACAGCGCCAGCGAGTACATCAGCTTGCCGCGTTCGGTTTCGCCCATCGCCAGCGCGTCGGCCAGCGCCCAGGCCTGGGCTTCGGCCGCGTCGGCATCCTTCTCGGCCAGCCGCGCCAGGCCGACCAGCGCGACCGTGCGGCTGCGCGCGTCCTTCGGCCAGCGCGCGGCGCGCGGATGCGGGGCGTCGAGGAAGGCGGCGTAGTCGTTGGCCAGCGCGGCGTCGGCCGCCGGCAGGCCGCGGGCGATGCTGCGGATGACGTTGGGCTGGCCTTCGCCGATGGCCAGGTCGATGCGTTGCCAGCGCAATGGCGGGGTCAGCCCGCCGGCGCCGTCGAGCGCGGCGAACACCGGATCGCAGGCGTCCGGCAGCGACTTGCCGCTGCTCAGCCAGATCGCCTGCGCGTCGGCGGTCCATTGCGCGTCGGCATTGCCGGTGGCGCGGCGCGCCTGCAGCTCGTCGCAGCGCAGGGCCACGTTTTCGCGCGGTTGCCACGTGGCGAGGAAGGCCGGCCAGTCCTGGCGCCGCGCCAGCTCGGCCAGCCACTGGCCGCGGAACAGGCCGGCCACCGGCAGGTCCTGCCGGCGCTGCAGGAAATCCCACGCCTGCGCATCGGACAGGGTCGCGATGTCGTGGCTGAGCGCGGCGTATTCGATCCATGGCCAGACCGGATGCGATTGCAGGCCGGCGTAGCGCGCGGCGTCGAAGCGGCCGCTTTCGGCCGCCTCCAGCGCGGCGCGCAGTTGCGGGCGTTGCGCGTCCAGCCCGCGCGCGTAGGCCAGCGCGAGCCCGGCGCCGGCGGACAACAAGATGGCGCACACGATGAGAGAATGCAGCGGCTTCATGCTTCCGGATACTAGGCGGGAACGCGTGAATCGCCCAGCAAGAACCTGAACCAACGCGTACGAACGACAGCGAGGCGCCGGCTTGGACGGAATCTGGATCTTTCCCCTGCTCGGCGCGGTCGCCGGCGTGTTGGCCGGGCTGCTCGGCATCGGCGGCGGCGTGATCCTCGTCCCCGCGCTGGCGTGGCTGCTGCCGCTGCACGGCGTGCCGAAGGAAGCGGCGCTGCACGCGGCGCTGGCCAGTTCGCTGGCCAGCATCGTGGTGACCGCGGCGTCGTCGGCGTGGTCGCACCACCGGCGCGGCAGCGTGATGTGGCCGACCGCGGCGTGGATGGCGCCGGGGCTGCTGCTCGGCGGCTGGCTCGGCAGCGCGTTCGCGGTGCACGTGGCCGACGACGCGCTGCGCTGGATCGTCGCCGCCTACTGCTTCATCGTCGCCCTGCAGATGTTCGCCAGCCGCAACGGCAACGGCGGCGGCGACCTGCGCGCGCCGGCGCCGCGCGGCTGGCCGATGAGCGCGGCCGGGGTCGGCATCGGCGCGGTGTCGTCGGTGGTCGGCATCGGCGGCGGCAGCATGGCCGTGCCGTTGCTGGTCTGGCGCGGCATCGCGCCGGTGCGCGCGGTCGGCACCTCGAGCGCCTGCGGCGTGCCGATCGGCCTGGCCAGCGCGCTCGGCTACGCGCTGCACGCGCCGGCCGGCGCGCTGCCGCAGCATGCGATCGGCTACGTGCACCTGCCGGCGACGCTCGGCGTGGCCGTCGCTTCGCTGCTGGCCGCGCCGTACGGCACGAAGCTGGCGCACCGCATCGGCGGCGCGGCGCTGAAGCGGGTGTTCGCGTGCTTCCTGCTGGCGGTGGCGGCGCTGCTGGCGTTGGGCGGCTGAGTGGCGGGCTCAGGCCGCGGCGGCGGTCGCGCCGCGCAGCGCCTGCGGCGGCACCTCGATTTCCATCGCCAGCGCCAGGTGGTCGGAGTTGGCCGCGGGCAGCGCGCTTCCGGCGCCGTTGCGCAGCGCCGCGCTGACCAGGATGTGGTCGATCGCGCGCTGCGGCCGCCAGCTGGGGAAGGTCGGCACGTGCGCGTGCGGCGGGCGCAGGTGGCTGCGCTTGTACAGCAGCTCCATTTCCGGCACGTCGGGCGTGCAGTTGAAATCGCCCATCAGCACCGCGTGGTGGTGGTCGTGCAGCAGTTCGCCGAGGAAGGCCAGCTGCGAGCGCCGCGAGTTCGCGCCCAGCGACAGGTGCGCGACCGCCACGACCAGGCCCTCGTCGCCTTCGCCGAAGCGCGCGACCAGCACGCCGCGCCCGGCGATGCGGCCGGGCAGCGGGTGGTCGGTGATCTCGACCGGTTCCAGCCGGCTCAGCAGGCCGTTGGCGCTGCCGGCCAGGCGCGCGACGTTGCGGTTCGGCTGGTGGCTCCAGTAGTCGAAGCCGGCGCGCTCGGCCAGGTAGTGGGTCTGGTTGGTGAAACCGGAGCGCAGGCTGCCCGGGTCGGCCTCCTGCAGGCCGACGATGTCGTGGCCGCGCGCCAGCTGCGCGATCGCGTCCAGGCTGCCCTGCTTGCCGCCGACCGGCAGCGCGTGCGACCAGCTGCGGGTCACGTAGTCGCTGTAGCGGCGGGTGCTGGACCCCGCCTGGATGTTCGCGCTGAGCAGGCGCAGCCGCCGGGTGGTCGCCGATCCGGTCATGCGGGGGACATGCCTTGCCGTGGGGGCGCGGGACGGCTCAGTTCGCCGCGCCGGTGGCGGCCTTGGCGCGCTCCTGCGCGACCAGGCCCTCGAGGATGCGGATCATGTCTTCCCAGCTGCGGCCCTTGACCAGGTACTTGCCGTTGACCACCAGCGACGGCGTGCCGCCGATCTGCGAGCGCAGCATGAACTGGTTGCCCTTGTTGACCTTGCCGTTGACCGCGAAGCTGCGCATCGTGTTCTTGAACTGGTCGGCGGACACGCCGTACTGGGCGTAGAACGCGGCGACCTTGTCGGCGTCGAACTTCTGGCCTTCGCCGGGCAGGCGGCCTTCCATATGCACCGCGCGGTAGACCGCGTCGTGGCTTTTCGCGGCGATGCCCAGCGCCTCGGCGGCGTAGTAGGCCTTGGCGTATTCGGCGAAGTCCGGGCGGAAGGTCGCCGGGATCAGGGTGACGCGCACGTCGGCGGCCTGGCGCGACTTCCAGTCCCTCAGCAGCGGCTCGAAGGCGTTGCAGGCCGGGCAGATGTAGTTGAAGAACTCGACCACCTCGACCTTGCCGTCCAGCGGCTCGTACGGCTGGCCGCCGGCGATCTCGGTGTAGTCGACGCCGGGCACCAGCGCCGGGCCGGTGTATGGGGCGGGCGCCGGCGTGGCGGGCGCCGCTGCGGCGGCCGGCGCGGTTTCCACGGCTGCGGGCGCCGCCGGGGCCTCCTCCGTCGCCGCGACCGGCGCGGCCGCGGGTGCGACGGCTGTTTCGGCGGCGGGCGCGGCCGGCGCGGTTTCGACCGGCGCGGCCTCGGGCTTGCAGGCGGCCAGCGCCAGCAGGACGGTCATCGACAGGACAAGGCGGGATTTCATGGATGGAACTCCAGGCAAGCCGGTATTCGGGGGCGGGTTCGGGACTGGGAAGTCTAAGCCAAGGCCGGGGCCGGCCGATGAACCTGCGTCACCGTTGCGGGCCGCGCGCTCACTTCGCGCCGTGTTCGCGCTTCACCAGCGCGTCGGTGATGCGCAGCACGTCGTCGTAGGTGCGCCCGAGCACGCGGTACTTGCCGTTGACGATGATCGTCGGGGTCCGGTAGGACTCGCTGCGGATGACGAACTGCTCGGCCTGCTTCAGCTGCGCGCTGACGCGGGCGCCGAAGAACTCGTCGACGAAGGCCTCGGGCTTGATCCCGTAGCCGGCGTAGAACGTGGCGATCTCGCTGGCCGCGGCGTTCTGCAGCGGCAGGCTGCCGACTTCGTGCAGCGCCTTGAACATCGCCGAATGGCTGCGCGGCAGTACGCCGAGGTTGGCCGCGGCGTAGTAGGCGCGGGCGTAGGGCAGCCACGCGCTGTTGAGCGGCGCCGGGACCGGGGTGAAGCGCACGTAGGCCGGCAGCTTCTGCTTCCATGCGTCGACCAGCGGCTGGAAGTGCGCGCAGTGGATGCAGCCGTAGCTGAACACCTCGACCACCTCGACCTTGCCGTCGAGCGGCGCGAACGGCTGGCCGTTGGCGATCAGCTCGTAGTCCTCGCCCTGCACCGGCGCGTCGACGGAGGCGAAGGCCGCGAACGGCAGCAGGGCGAGCAGGAAAGGAGCGAGGGCGAAGCGGAATTTCATCGTGCGGTCCCGGAAGCGGCTCTTTGCCTTCCCCCTTCGGGAGAAGGTGGCGCGAAGCGCCGGATGAGGGTACGGCGAAGTCGGTGAGCGTGGACTGACTGCGACAGCGCGACGAGCGCCGGAGTTCGCATGCCTGGGGGCGCCGCCCGCCGCCGCTTCGCCGCGTCCCGCCCCGACCCCTCTCCCGGCGGAAGAGGGGGTTTGCGTACTCAATGTGCGGCGGCGGTCGCGGAACCGGCCGCGGCCACGTCGTCGGCGCGGTCGTGCAGACCCTGCAGGTAGGTCGCCAGCGCGGTGATTTCCTCGGCGGTCAGCGGCTTGGCGACCTGCGCCATGATGTCGAACATCGTGCGGTCGGTTTCGGTGGTGGTGCCGGCCTGGTAGGCCTGCAGGCGCGCCGCGACGTAATCCTGGTGCTGGCCGCCGATGTGCGGGTAGGCCGGTCCCGGGTTGCCGGCGCCGGTCGGGCCGTGGCAGGCCAGGCACGCCGGGATGCCGCGCGCGGCATCGCCGCCGCGGTACAGGCGCTGCCCGATTTCGAAGTATTTCATGTCCTTGTACGGGCCTTCGGCGACCACGCTGTCGTCGGCCAGCCCGGCGCCGGACTTCTGCGTGGCGAAATACGCGCCGATGTCGCGCATGTCCTGCGGGGTCAGGCCCTGCACGAACGGCACCATCGCTGCGGCGGCGCCCGAGGTGCGCTGGCCGCTGGCGATCAGCGCCATCTGCCGGGCGATGTAGCTTTCGCTCTGCCCGGCGATGCGCGGGTACACCGGCACCGAGGAATTGCCGTCGGCGGCATGGCAGGCGGCGCAGGCCGCGGCCTTGGCCTGCCCGGCCTGGGCGTCGCCGGCGACGGTCTTGCCCCAGTCGATCTCGAGTGGCGCGGCCACCACCGGCGGGTTGTCCGGCAACGGCGCCACCGTGGTCTGGGCGTACGCAACCGCGCCCACCGCGGCGATGGCCAATCCGGCGATTCCCCAGACACGAGCGTGGCGCATGCTAAAGCTCCGTGATTCCCTAGCGCCGATTATCGGCAAGGGCGGGTCGGCGGGTCAATTCGCCCGGCCCGGTCGGCGGCCATGCGATGCTAGAAGCATGGCCAAGACCACGAATCCACCGCATCAGCCGAACCCGCTCAACGCCGCCCGCTACCTGCTGTCGGCGCACGAGGCCCGCCAACTGCCGCCCGACGACGGCGCCGAGGTCGCTTTCGCCGGCCGTTCCAACGCCGGCAAGTCCAGCGCGCTCAACGCCCTGGCCGGGCACAACGCGCTGGCGCGGGTGTCGAAAACCCCCGGCCGCACCCAGCAGCTGGTGTATTTCGAGGTCAAGCCGAAGCAGTGGCTGGTCGACCTGCCCGGCTACGGCTACGCCAAGGTGCCGCAGGAGCTGCTGGCGCACTGGCAGGCCTTCATCGACCGCTACTTCCAGACCCGCAACGCGCTGAAGGGGCTGGTGGTGGTGATGGACATCCGCCACCCGCTGAAGGACTACGACCGGTTGATGCTCGGTTACGCGGTGCGCCGCGGCATCCCCGCGCACGCGCTGCTGACCAAGGCCGACAAGCTCGGCCGCGGCCAGCAGGCCGAGACCCTGCGCAAGGTGAAGAACGAACTGTTCTCCGCCTTCGGCGACACGGTCGGCGTGCAGGCGTTCTCCGCCGAGTCCAGGCAGGGCGTCGAGGAGGCGCGCGCGGTGGTGGCGGGGTGGCTGGGGCTCTAGGCGCCTCTGCTGCTTTCTCCCTCTCCCGCAAGGGGAGAGGGAGAAAGTACGGCTTCCTTACTCCAGTTCGATGACCGCCGCGCTCTTGCCCTCGATCCGCAGCGATCCGCCCAGCGTCACCGGCTTGCCGGCCAGCACGTCGGTGCCGCGGTCGCCGGGTTCGACGAAGTCGGCGAAGCGCGCCAGATCCAGCGTCGCCGCCTGCGCATTCTTGTTCAGCGCCACCATCACCGTGTCCTTGCCGTCGTAGCGGAAGTACACGTAGACGCCATCGGCCGGCGCGAAATGCTGCAGCTTGCCGGCGTGCAGTACCGGCGTGCGCTTGCGCCACTCGAACAGCCGGCGCACGTACTCCTGCGCGTCGCGTTGCGCGGCGCTCAGGCCCCTGCCGGTGAAGGCGTCGGCCTTGTCGCCGGCCCAGCCGCCGGGCATGTCGGCGCGCAGCTCGCCGTCGCGGCGTTCGCGCGGGCCTTCGATCAGCACTTCCGAGCCGTAGTAGAACTGCGGGATGCCGCGCGTCGTCGCCACGTAGGCCATCGCCAGCTTCCACAGGCCGACGTCGCCGCCGACGTGCGCCAACGCGCGGGTGGTGTCGTGGTTCTCGGCGAACACCACCAGCCGGTCCGGGTCCGGGTACTGGAAGTCGTTGGCCAGCGCCTCGTACAGCGGGGTCCAGCCGCCTTCCCAGACCTCCGGCTTCAGCAGCGCGTCGCGCAGCGCGATGTGCACCGGGAAGTCCATCATGCTGGGCATGTGCGGCACGTGGCCGTCGCGGTTGGCCTTGCCGCGCTGCCAGTGCGCGACGATCGCCGGGTTCGCGCTCCATTCCTCGCCGACCATCGCGAAGTCGGGGTATTCGTCCAGCACCGCCTGCGCCCAAGCGCTGAGGAAATCGGTGTCGGCATAGCCGAAGGTGTCCTCGCGGATCCCGGACAGGCCGGCGTACTCGATCCACCACAGCGTGTTCTGGATCAGGTAGGTCGCCAGGTGCGGGTTGCGCTGGTTGAGGTCGGGCATCGCCTCGGAGAACCAGCCTTCGACGAAGCCCCGGCGGTCGGCCGGCGCCGCGTGCGGATCCTGGATCGTGGTGCGGCGGTGGTTGTCGGGGGCGAACCTGCCGCCGTTGTTGATCCAGTCGCGGCTGGGCAGGTCATTCATCCACCAGTGTCCGGAACCGATGTGGTTCAGCACCACGTCCATGATCAGGCCGACGCCGCGGGCGCGCGCCTCGCCCGACAGCGCGCGGTAGTCGTCGTTGCTGCCGAAGCGCGGGTCGGTGCGGTACAGGTCGGTGATCGCGTAGCCGTGGTAGGAGAAGCCGGGCTGGTCGTTCTCCAGCAGCGGCGTGATCCACAGCTGGGTGAAGCCGAGCCCGGCGATGTAGTCGAGGTGCCTGCGGATGCCGGCGATGTCGCCGCCGTGGCGGCCGTTGGGGTCGGCGCGGTTGGCCGTTTCCTTCAGGCCGGCGACGCTGTCGTTGGACGGGTCGGCGTTGGCGAAGCGGTCCGGCGTGACCAGGTAGATCGCGTCGCGCGCGTCGAAGCCGCGGCGCCGGGCCGAACCGGGCGCGCGCGCGTCGAGGCGCCACGGGTGCGTCGCCACGACCTTGCCGCCTTCGACGAACTCGATGTCGAACGCGCCGGGCTTGGCGTCCGCCGCGACCTCGACGGTGACGAACAGGTAGTTCGGGCTTTCGGTCTTCTGCACATCGACGATGTTCACGCCGTCGCGCTGCAGCCGCGGCGTTGCAGTGGCGATGCCGGCGCCGTGCACCAGCAGCTCGACCCGGTCGTGCTTCATGCCGACCCACCAGTTGGCCGGCTCCAGGTGGTCGATGGTGGCCGCGCGCAGCGGCAATGCCGTGGCCAACAGCATCAGCAGGAAGATATTCGCCAGTCGCATCGTTGTTCCCGGAGTCGCGGTATCCGCGCGGAGGCTACAGGCGGGGCTGCCGCACCGGCAACGCACGGCGGACTGAATTCGTATGTGCGGCAACGCAACAGGCCGTCATCGCGACATGGCCGTCGCGGGGTGCCTGGTCGTGGACGGCCTCAGACCCGCACGTCGAACAGCAAGCCGATCCCGTGCGAGGCCGCCATCGCCAGCGCGCCCCAGAAGAACACCCGCCAGGCGCCGCGCAGCACCGGCGCGCCGCCGGTCCCGGCGGCCAGCGCGCCGGACCCCAGCAGGCCGAGCAGCGTCACGGCGATGGTGACCGGGCCGACCCGCGAAGCCGGCGCCAGCCATGCGGTCAGCACCGGCAGCAGCGCGCCGACGGTGAACGCTGCCGCCGAGGCCAGCGCGGCCTGCAGCGGCCGCGCGCGCAGGGTCTCGGTGATGCCCAGTTCGTCGCGCGCATGCGCGGCCAGCGCGTCGTGCGCGGTCAGCTGCTCGGCGACCTGCCGCGCCAACGCCGGCTCGAGGCCGCGGTGCACGTAGATCGAGGTCAGTTCGTCCAGTTCGGCGTGCGGATCTTCGCTCAGCTCCCGCTTCTCGATCGCCAGGTTGGCCATTTCCAGGTCGGCCTGCGATTGCACCGAGACGTATTCCCCGGCGGCCATCGACATCGCGCCGGCCACCAGCCCGGCCATGCCGCTGGCCAGGATGGCGCTGTCGCTGGCGCCGCTGGCGGCGACGCCGACCACCAGCCCGGCGACGGAAACGATGCCGTCGTTGGCGCCCAGCACCGCGGCGCGCAGCCAGCCGGCGCGCCCGAGGCCATGGGTTTCGGGTCCATGCTTGTGCATCGTGGGCATGTGCGGTCGCGTGGTTGCGGCAGGGGCATGCAGGATAATCGGCCTCGTTCCGCGAGGCCGGAGAGAGAAGCAGTTTCATCCGCGCGCCCTCCGGTCGACGGCCGTTTGCGCGCACCGATGGAAAACTGGGGCGCGCGGCCGGCGGGCAATGCCGGTATCCGGGCCCGGTATAGTGCGCCCTTGCCGGGAGCGGGCCAGGGCCCCATCTCGCGTCGTCTACGACCCTTCCGCGAGAACGTTCTTGTCCAGTCCCAGCCTCGTTTCCGATACGCCGATCGAAAGCCGCGCGCAGTTGGTCGATTACATCGCCGCCGGCGAGAAGCCCGCGGCGGACTGGCGCATCGGCACCGAACACGAGAAGTTCGGCTTCCGCCTCGACGACCTGCGCCCGCCGGAGTTCGACGGCGAGCGCGGCATCGAGGCGCTGCTGAAAGGCCTGACCCGCTTCGGCTGGCAGCCCGCCGAGGAGAACGGCCGGGTGATCGCGCTGTCGAAGGACGGCGCCTCGGTCACGCTGGAACCGGCCGGGCAGCTGGAGCTGTCCGGGGCCGCGCTGGAAAACATCCACCAGACCTGCGTCGAAGTCGGCACCCACCTGCACGAGGTCAAGGAAGTCGCCGACGAACTGCGGCTCGGTTTCCTCGGCATGGGCTTCCAGCCGAAGTGGCGGCGCGACGAGATGCCGTGGATGCCGAAGGGCCGCTACCGGATCATGCGCGCCTACATGCCCAAGGTCGGCAAGCTGGGCCTGGACATGATGACCCGCACCTGCACCGTGCAGGTCAACCTCGACTATTCGAGCGAGGCGGACATGGCGAAGAAGTTCCGCGTGTCGCTGGCGCTGCAGCCGGTCGCGACCGCGCTGTTCGCCGACTCGCCGTTCACCGAGGGTCGGCCGAACGGCTACCTCAGCTACCGCTCGCACATCTGGACCGACACCGACCCGGATCGCACCGGCATGCTCGACTTCGTGTTCGACAGCGGCTTCGGCTACGAGCGCTACGTCGACTACATCCTCGATGTGCCGATGTACTTCAGCTATCGCGACGGCACCTACCACGACGCCAGCGGGCAGAGCTTCCGCGACTTCCTCGCCGGCAGGCTTCCCGCATTGCCCGGCGCGCTGCCGACGCTGCGCGACTGGTCCGACCACCTGACCACCGCGTTCCCGGAAGTGCGGCTGAAGAAGTTCCTGGAGATGCGCGGCGCCGATGGCGGCCCGTGGAACCGGCTGTGCGCGCTGCCGGCGTTCTGGGTCGGCCTGCTCTACGACGCGACCTCGCTCGACGCGGCCTGGGACCTGGTCAAGGACCTCTCGCTGGAAGAACGCCATGCGCTGCGCGACGGCGTGCCGAAACACGCGCTGAAATTGCCGTTCCGCGGCGCCACGGTGCGCGAACTCGCGGTCGAGGCGCTGAAGATCGCCGTCGCCGGCCTGCAACGCCGCGCGCGCGTCAACGCGAACGGCACAGACGAAAGCCGTTTCATCGAACCGCTGATCGAAATCGCCGAGGCCAACCAGACGCCGGCCGAGCGCAAGCTGCGGCTGTTCCGCGAGGAATGGAACGGCGACGTCGACCGCGTGTTCCGCGAATTCGCGTATTGAGCTCGATGTTCCCGTAGGGGCGGCGTGAGCTGCGACCGGTTTCGTCGCATCGCACGACGGTCGCGGCTCACGCCGCTCCTACACACAGCCGTGCCGCAAAGCGTATTCTTGCCGCCGCCAACATCTCACGGAGCTCCATGATGAAATCGCGCGCCGCAGTCGCCTTCGGCCCGGGCCAGCCGCTGCAGATCGTCGAAATCGACGTCGAGCCGCCGCGCAAGGGCGAGGTGCTGGTGAAGATCGACCGCACCGGCGTCTGCCATACCGACGCCTTCACCCTGTCCGGCGACGATCCCGAAGGGATCTTCCCGGCGGTGCTCGGCCACGAAGGCGCGGGCGTCGTCGTCGAGGTCGGCGAGGGCGTCACCAGCGTCAAGCCCGGCGACCACGTGATCCCGCTGTACACCGCCGAATGCGGCGAATGCCTGTTCTGCAAGTCCGGCAAGACCAACCTGTGCGTGTCGGTGCGCGCGACGCAGGGCAAGGGCGTGATGCCGGACGGCACCACGCGCTTCTCGTACAACGGCCAGCCGGTCTACCACTACATGGGCTGCTCGACCTTCAGCGAATACACCGTCGTCGCCGAAGTCTCGCTTGCGAAGATCAATCCGGAAGCGAACCACGAGCAGGTCTGCCTGCTCGGCTGCGGCGTCACCACCGGGCTGGGCGCGGTGAAGAACACCGCGAAGGTGCAGGAAGGCGACAGCGTCGCGGTGTTCGGCCTCGGCGGCATCGGCCTGGCGGTGATCCAGGGCGCAAGGCTGGCCAGGGCCGGCCGCATCATCGCCATCGACACCAACCCGGACAAGTTCGCCAAGGCGAAGGAGATGGGCGCCACCGACTTCGTCAATCCGAAGGACCACGACAAGCCGGTGCAGCAGGTGATCGTCGAGATGACCGGCTGGGGCGTCGACCACTCGTTCGAATGCATCGGCAACGTCGACGTGATGCGCGCGGCGCTGGAATGCGCGCACCGCGGCTGGGGCCAGTCGGTGATCATCGGCGTGGCCGGCGCGGGGCAGGAGATCTCCACCCGCCCGTTCCAGCTGGTCACCGGCCGCAAGTGGATGGGTACCGCGTTCGGCGGCGTGAAGGGCCGCAGCCAGCTGCCGGGCATGGTCGAGCAGGCGATGCGCGGCGAGATCCAGCTCGCGCCCTTCGTCACCCACACGCTGCCGCTGGACCGGATCAACGAGGCCTTCGAGCTGATGCACGAAGGCAAGTCGATCCGCACGGTGATCCATTACTGAGGCGCACGATGGAACGCATCGAGCACCGCGCCTGCTTCGGCGGCTGGCAGGACGTTTACCGGCACGAATCGAGGACGCTCGGCTGTTCGATGAACTTCGCCGTGTACCTGCCGCCGCAGGCGGGCAGGGAGCGGCTGCCGGTGCTGTACTGGCTGTCCGGCCTGACCTGCACCGAACAGAACTTCATCACCAAGGCCGGCGCCCAGCGTTATGCCGCCGAGCACGGCGTCGTCGTCGTCGCGCCCGACACCAGTCCGCGCGGCGACGACGTGGCCGACGCTGCCGGCTACGACCTCGGCCAGGGCGCCGGTTTCTACGTCAACGCGACGCAGGCGCCGTGGACGGGGCACTACCGCATGTACGACTACGTCGTCGAGGAACTGCCGGCGCTGGTCGAGGCGGAATTCCCGGTGTCCGACGCGCGCGCGGTCAGCGGCCATTCGATGGGCGGGCACGGCGCGCTGGTTGCCGCGCTGAAGAATCCCGGCCGCTACCGCAGCGTCTCGGCGTTCTCGCCGATCGTCGCGCCGTCGCGCGCGCCATGGGGCGAAAAGGCGTTCGCCGCCTACCTCGGCGACGACCGCGCGGCCTGGAAGGCCTACGACGCGGTCGAGCTGGTCGCGTCGGCGCCGGAAAGACTGCCGCTGCTGGTCGACCAGGGCGAAGCCGACGAATTCCTCGGCAGCCAGTTGCAGCCGCACCTGCTGCGCGAAGCCTGCGCAAACGCCGGACACCCGCTGCGCCTGAACCTGCGCCCCGGTTACGACCACAGTTATTACTTCATCGCCAGCTTCATCGGCGAACACATCGCCCACCACGCCGCGGCGCTGAAGGCGTAGGCAAGCCGGGCGCCGCGGCTACGCCGCGCCTGTCGGCAATGCGAAATCGGTGTAGGCGAAGCGCCCGTCGCGCAGTTCGGTGTCGCCTTTCGCCAGCGCCAGCGGCGCTGCGAACATCGGTCCGGCAGCAACGCAGGTGTGGAATTCGCCGTTCTCGCCGCACGGGTCGACTCCCGGCGGCAACGCATCGAGCAGCGCGGCATCGAAATCGCGGCCGGCGAAACCCGCGTCGAGTCGTTGCGTGTCCACGCAGCACAGCGTCGCGCGCAGGCCGCCGGCGAGCATCTCGCGCGCCAGCGCCGCGGTATCGCGGCCGAACAGCGGGAACAGCGCCTGCCAGCCGGCGCGCGCGCAATTGCGCTCGCGGTAGGCGCGGATGTCTTCCAGGAACAGGTCGCCGAAGGCGACGCTGCGCAGCGCCGGCCAGCGCGTCCGCGCCGCGTCCAGCACGCGCGCCATCGCCGCTTCGTATGCGGCGTTGTCGCAGGCGGCGGGGATCGGCGCCTCCAGCAGCGGCAAGCCGGCCGCCGCGGCCTGCGCGCGGAGCACGTCGGCACGGATGCCCTGCATCGAGGCGCGGCCGTATTCGGCGGTGATCGTGGTCAGCAGCGCGACCACGCGGCAGTCGTCGCGGCGGCGCAGTTCGTGCAGCGCCCACGCCGAATCCTTGCCGCCGCTCCACGCCAGCAGCACCGGGGCGGGCGGCGTTGCGGTCGCTCGCGGCGGGATCACGCCGCGGACACGTCGCGCAGTTCCCAGTGGCTGCCGGCAAGCAGGCGCAGGCGGTGCTTGAAGGCGGCGCTGGGCAGCGAGGTGACCGCGATCAGGTTGATCTGCAGGTCGTGCTGCTCGCCGCGCACGTTCGCCGCCGGGTCGGTGGCGCCGAGCAGCGGATCGACCGCGTCGGGTTCGGGCTGGGCGTCGCGCCAGCGGCGGAACAGCCGGTCTTCGCGCAATGCCGACTGCAGTTGCGCGGCGAATTCCTCGGCGCCGTGCGCGCTGAAGCTGTAGGCGCCTTCGCGACCGCGCGCGCGGGCCGGGTCGGGCAGGCTGATGTAGTAGCGGATCGGCATGGCGGTTGCGGCAGTTTGCGCGCAGCGTAGCCGAGCCGAAGTTAGACCTTCGTTATACGCTCAGGGTGTGCGGTTCGGCGGCGAAGCCGACCGTCAGCCCGCCCTTGCCGACGTTGATCATGCCGGTCAGGCTCATCACGCTTTCGTACAGCTCGATGTCGTTGTCGGCGCAGGTGTCGCGCAGGCGGGCGTAGCCGGGCAGGGCGCGCATTTCCGCCAGCTCGCCGCCGTAGCTCAGGCATACGGTCGGGGTCAGCAGGCCCTTGCGCGCCTGCGCGGAAACGAAGTCCAGCACCTTCTCCACCGAGTTGTCGAAGCCCTTGAGCTTGGCCGCCGGCTCGGTCACGCCGCGGTAGCCGCGCAGCACCGGCTTGATGTCCAGCGCGCTGCCCAGCGCCGCGCTGAGCAGGCCCACGCTGCGGTCGCCCTTGCTGCGGGCGCGGGCGCGCAGGTAGTACAGGTCGCGCGGCACGCCGTACATGTAGGTGTTCTCGGCCAGGTATTCCAGGCGCATGCGGATCTGCGCGACGTTCGCGTCCTGCTCGCGCAGGCGCACCGCCTCGACCGCGGTGATGCCCTGGCCGGCGAACAGGTTCAGCGTGTCGATCACGCGCAGCGCGAACGGCGAGGTGTGGCCCGCCGCCTGCCGCACCGGCTTGTAGTCGTTGAGGATCGCGAAGCTGGCCTGCAGCGCGTTCTCGTGGATCTGGCTGCGCAGCTTGGAGATGGTCAGGCAGAACACGTGGTCGTAGTCGATGACCAGCCGCTTCAGGAACAGGTCGCGGATCTGCTCGACGGTGAACGGCGTGGTCTCGGCCTCGTGGCCGCGTTCGGCCACGTGCGCGCGCAGGAACTCCAGCGTGGCCTGCTCGTCGCGATGGTCGGCCAGCACCGCTTCGCCGATGCGCGCGGTGATCGGCAGGATCACGATGCCGTGCCGGTCGAAGTACTCCTGCGGCAGGTCGCAGCACGAGTCGACCACAATCCCGATGCGCATGACGATTCTCCGGTGCGCGGTACTGACAAGAACGCCGGCGATTGTAGCGTCAAAGTCCGACGGCGGTCGCGTTTTCGCATTCGCGGGCGCCTGGACGCCCGCGAATGTGATATCGGCGCCGCGGCCGCGGTCAGTGCGGGTAGGCGCGCGGCAGGTTGCCGGCCGGGCGCAGGTAGCGGTCGCGCAATTCGGTCTGCCGCGACTTCATCGGCATCGCCCGGCCGCCCAGCCACACCTGCTGCGCGACGTTGGCCACGTCGAGCGGGTCGCCGCTCCACAGCACCAGGTCGGCCGTCCTGCCCACCGCGATCGCGCCGACTTGGTCGGCGACGCCGAAGGCCTGCGCCGGCACCCGGGTCAGCCCGGCCAGGCCGTCTTCCCACGGCAGGCCGTTCGCCACCGCGTTGCCGGCCAGCTGCCGCACCTTGCGCGCGTTGTGCGAGGCGTCGCCGGTCTGGCTGAAACCGACTTCGACGCCGGCCGCGCGCAGCCGCGCCGCGTTCTCCAGGGTCGCGCCGATGCGGTCGAAGTCGGCCGGCAGGTCGGCCAGCGCGTCGACGAACACCGGCACCTGCGCCTGCGCCAGTTCCGGGGCCAGTTCCCACGCCTCGGCGCCGCCGGAAACGGCGATGCGCACGCCCTCGCGCTTCGCCCAGCGCAGCAACCGGCGGATGTCGGCGGCGCGGTTCACCGACACCACGATGCGGCCCTGCCCCGACAGGTACTTCGCCAGCGCCGCGCGCCCGGCCGGGGTCAGCAGGGCGTGCGGCGAATCGGCGGCGACGCGGCCGCGCGCCTCGGCGACCAGCTGGTCGAGCAGCATCCACTGCGCCGCGCGCGACTTGCCGCTTTCGCCCAGCGCATCGCTGCCCAGCCTGACGAACAGCGCGCGCGGCCCGATCGGATCGGCGCTGCCGTCCAGCCGCACCACGCCGCCCTGGCCATCGACGAAAGCGCCGCCGCCACCGGCGCCGAGCAGGGTGAAGCCGATGCCTTCGACGCGCGCCACCGGCAGCAGCACCGAGCCGGGGTTGTAGGCCAGGGTCACGTCGAATTCCGGGCGCACCGGCTGCGCGTCCTTCAGCGTCACCGCGCTGTCGACGGTGCTGGATTCGCCGGAGACTTCCTCGATGCCGATGTCGGTGATGCCGCCGAACAGCGCCGGGGTCAGCGGCCTGCCGCCGGCTTCGACCACGGACACGCCGGCCGGCGCGGCCAGGCCCGGGCCGACCGCGCGGACGACGCCGCCCTGCACCAGCACGTCGGCGCCCTGCAGCGTGCCCTGCGCGGTCGCGGTGTGCACCGTGGCGTTGCGGATCAGCATGTCCTGGGCGAAGGCGTCGCCGGCGCAGAACAGCGCGGCGGAAAGCAGCAGGCGCTTCACAGGCCACCTCCCTGTCCCAGCATGAAGTCCGATTTCGGTTGCCGCGCCGGGTCGTGGCGGTCGTAGACGCGCGCGCCGTCGATGTAGACCTGCTCGGCCTGGGCGTAGACGCTGAACGGGTTGCGGTTCCACAGCACCACGTCGGCCATCTTGCCGGCTTCCAGCGTGCCGGTCTGCGCGTCGATGCCCAGCGCCCTGGCCGGGTTCGCGGTGAGCCAGCGGATCGCGTGTTCCGGCGCGATCTCGCCGATGCCGGCGCGCTTCGCGTTCGCGATCACCTTCGCCGCCTCCTGGTTGAGGCGCTGGATGCCTTCCTCGGAATCCGAATGCACGATCGCGCAGCTGCCCTGCGGGCGGTCGACCAGCGCGATGTTCTCCTGGATGCCGTCGAAGGCCTCCATCTTGAAGCCCCACCAGTCGGCCCACAGCGCGCCGCACACGCCTTCGGCGGCCAGCCGGTCGGCGAGCTTGTAGGCCTCGACCCCATGGTGGAACGCGGCGATCCTGAAGCCGAATTCCCTGGCCAGGTCGAGCATGTTGGCCATCTCGTCGGCGCGGTAGCAGTGGATGTGCACGCGGATGCTGCCGTCGAGCACGCCGGCCAGCGTTTCCAGTTCGAGGTCGCGCTTGGCGTCCTTCTTCTTCGCGTAGTCGGCGGCGTCGATGAAGGCCTTGCGGTAGCCGGCCATGTTGCCCATGCGCGTGGCCGGGCCGCCCTTCTGCCCGTAGACGCGCTTGGGGTTCTCGCCGCAGGCCATCTTCAGCCCGTACGGCGCGCCGGGGAACTTCATGCCCTGCATGGTCGTGGCCGGCACGTTCTTCAGCGTCACCCCGCGGCCGCCGATCAGGTTGGCCGAGCCGGGCAGGACCTGCAGCGCGGTGACGCCGCCGGCCAGCGCGGCCAGGAAGCCGGGATCCTGCGGCCACACCGAATGCTCGGCCCAGACGTCGGCGGTGACCGGCTGGGTCATTTCGTTGCCGTCGCTGTGCGCCCTCATGCCGGGGCTGGGGTAGACGCCCAGGTGCGAATGCACGTCGATGATGCCCGGCGTGATCCACTTGCCGCGACCGTCGACGCGCACAGTGTCGGCCGGCGCATCGAGCGCGGCGCCGACCGCGGCGATTCTGCCGTCCCGCAACAGCACGTCGGCGTCGTCGAGGCGCGTACCGGTGCCGGTCAGCACGGTGGCGTGTTCGATCAGCACCGGCGGCGAGGGGATCGGCCGGTAGGTGCCGGCGAAGGCGACGGCCCCGGACGCTGCCGTCGTTTCCGCCTGCGGCTGGCTTCGGGTGGCGCCGTGCGCGCTGCAGCCGGCAAGCAGCACGGCGGCCAGCGCGAGGGTCGTGGTTCGCGTCATCGCAGGGTTCCCCGGGGGCTCGAGCCCTACCTTAGCCGCGCCGGCGCGACCCGCCAAGCCTGCATGAAGTCATAGAATGGCGGCGGGACAAGCAGAACAACCAAGGATCGCGATGAAGGACAAGCCCGAGATCGTCGAGAACTGGCTGCCGCGCTACACCGGCGTGGCGCTGGACCAGTTCGGCCAGCACGTGCTGCTGACCAACTTCGGCGGTTACCTCAACGTGTTTTCCGAGCTGACCGGCGCGCCCATCGTCGGCCTCGACCGGCCGATGCCCAGCGCCACCGCCGACGGCATCACCATGATCAACTTCGGCATGGGCAGCCCGAACGCGGCGACGATGATGGACCTGCTGTCGGCGATCATGCCCAAGGCGGCGCTGTTCCTCGGCAAGTGCGGCGGGTTGAAGAAGAAGAACCAGCTCGGCGACCTGATCCTGCCGATCGCCGCGATCCGCGGCGAAGGCACCAGCGACGACTACCTGCCGCCGCAGGTGCCGGCGCTGCCGGCGTTCGCGATGCAGCGCGTGATCTCGACCACGATCCGCGACCTCGGCCACGACTACTGGACCGGCACCGTCTACACCACCAACCGCCGCGTCTGGGAACACGACGGCGAGTTCAAGGAGCGGCTGCGGCAGATGCGCTGCATGGCCATCGACATGGAAACGGCGACGATCTTCGCCGCCGGCTTCGCCAACCGCATCCCCAGCGGCGCGCTGCTGCTGGTCAGCGACCAGCCGATGATCCCCGAAGGGGTGAAGACCGAGGCCTCCGACGCCAAGGTCAGCTCGCGGTTCGTCCGCGACCACGTCAACATCGGCATCGAGTCGCTGAAGTTGATCCGCCGCAACGGGCGCTCGGTGCGGCACCTGAAGTTCGACGAATAGCCATGGGCAGCGAAATCGCCATCGCGCCCTTGGACGTCGTCGGTTTCTGGCGCGATTCGGGTTACCGGAAATGGTTCGGCGGCGGCGAAGCGTTCGACGCCGATTGCCGGGCGCGCTTCCTCGACGCGCACCACGCCGCCGCGCGCCGCGAGCTCGAGCACTGGATGGAATCGGCCGAAGGCGCGCTGGCGCTGCTGATCCTGCTCGACCAGATCCCGCGCAACGTGTTCCGCGGCAGCGCCCACGCCTACGCCACCGATCCGCTGGCCAGGCACTGCGCCGCGCGCACGATCGAGGCGGGGTTCGACCTGCAGGCGCCAGTCGAGTTGCGCCTGTTCTTCTACCTGCCGTTCGAGCATTCCGAGGACATCGCGGACCAGCGGCGTTCGCTGGAACTGTTCCGCGGCCTGGGCGACGGCAACTACGAGAAGTACGCGCGGGCGCACTTCGACGTGATCGAACGCTTCGGCCGCTTCCCGCACCGCAACCGTGCGCTCGGGCGGCCGAACACGCCGGAAGAGCAGGCATGGCTGGACGCGGGCGGCGGATTCTGACGGGGCGCTGCCGGGCGGCGGCATGAACGGCGATCTGTTCGCGGACGAAACCCGATTCACCGACGAAGCGCTCGGCGAACAGGCGCGCGTGCTGCGCGGCTTCGCGCTGGCGCGCGCCGATGCGCTGCTCGCGGCGGTGGAGGAAATCGCCGCGGCCGCGCCGTTCCGGCACCTGGTCACGCCGGCCGGCACGATGTCGGTGGCGATGACCAATTGCGGCGAACGCGGCTGGACCAGCGACGCGCGCGGCTATCGCTACAGCGCGATCGATCCCGACAGCGGCAGGCCGTGGCCGGCGATGCCGCCGATGTTGCGCGAACTCGCCCGCGACGCCGCGGCCGCGCTCGGCTTCGCCGGCTATGCGCCGGACGCGTGCCTGATCAACCGCTACCTGCCCGGTTCGCGCATGGGCCTGCACCAGGACCGCGACGAAGGCGACAAGGTCGCGCCGATCGTCTCGGCGTCGCTCGGCATTCCGGCGATCTTCCTGTTCGGCGGGATGAAGCGCAACGACAGGCCGCGGCGCATCGAGGTGCGGCATGGTGATGTCGTCGTTTGGGGCGGTGTCGACCGCCTGCGCTACCACGGCGTCGCGCCGGTCAAGCCGGCGCTGCATCCGCTGCTGGGCGGAAAGCGGATCAACCTGACTTTCAGGAAGACCGTGTAGGAGCGGCGTAAGCCGCGACCGCCATGTCCCGTGCACGCGGACGACGCCGTGAACATGGTCGGTTTCCGATCGCGGCTTACGCCGCTCCTACATGAACTCAATACTTGCCGACGTCGGCATCCACTTCGTCGGCCCACGCGTCGATGCCGCCGGCAACGTTGAAGACCTTGGCGAAGCCGTGCGCGGCGAAGGCTTCCGCCGCGGCCTGGCTGCGGCCGCCGCGGTGGCAGAGGAAGGCGATCGCGGTGTCCTTCGGCAGCGCTTCGAGTTCGGCGCGGCCGTTGCCGTCGAAGGTCCTGAACGGCACGCCGACCGAGGCCAGCGCGCGTTCGTCGGCCGGGCGCACGTCGACCAGCAGCAGCTCGCCGGCGCCGACCTTCGCGGCGGCATCCTGCGGCGAGATCTGCTGCACCGCCTTCGGCGCGTTCGGGTTGTCGATCGCCAGGCCCTTGCCGCGGAAGTCGTCGATCCAGTCGATGGTGACGCCTTCGGCGCGGCGCGCGCTGGCCGGGTCGAACTGCACGCGCACGCCATTGGATTCGGCGGCGATCGCGTTCGGGTCCAGGCGGCCGATCTGGAAGCTGGGCTGGAACCGCGCGTCGATCGCCAGCACCAGCGCCGAGCCGGGGCCGGCATCTTCGACCGCGTTGGCGAGCATTTCGGCCGCGGCCGGGGTGATCGTGATCCGCGGCGGGGTGCGGTCGATCGGCGGCAGGCCGAGCAGCTGCGACAGTTCGCCGGAGTTGGCCATCTGCTCGATGATGTCGCTGCCGCCGATCAGCTCGCCGCCGATGTACAGCTGCGGGATCGTCGGCCAGTCGCCGTAGACCTTGATGCCCTCGCGGATTTCAGCGTCTGCCAGCACGTTGACGTGGGCGAACTCCACGCCCAGCGCGTTCAGCGCGCCAGCGGCCTTGGCCGAAAAGCCGCACTGCGGCATCGATGGCTGTCCCTTCATGAACAGCACGACGCGGTTGGCTTGCAGGAGGGATTCGATGCGCGAACGCAGGGCAGGATCGAGGGACATCTTCGGGATTTCCGCGGATTTCAGAGGAATCAAGTTTACGCCTCCGACATGGGAGCGGCGTAACGGCAGGGCAACGCTGCGTCGCGCGGATTCCCCTCCCGTGCCCGCCGGGGGGAGAGGATGCCCCGGGGCGGGGCGCGGTTCTCCTACCACACCCCGGGCCCCCGCGACCACAGCGCACCTCGGTTAGCGCCGTCCTCTGCGAATATAACCACATGTGTCACGCCGCGGATGTGAGACTCG
>NZ_PDWR01000038.1 GCF_010211755.1 Pseudoxanthomonas sangjuensis
GTCGGGACGCGAGATCCGGTGTGCGGCCCCTGCTGAATTACGGTGCGGCTACACCGAGGCGTTATCGGGCGCGCACACCGGGCTCTCGGCGCTTACAGTAGGGGAAAGCAAAGACATAAGGCGTTAGGCATCAAATGAAGATTCGTCCGCTCACCAAGCGACAAGAGAAGCAGGTACTGGCGTCTATGCTCGCTGGTTTAAACGAGCCTATAGACAATAGCTGGCGATCAATGCTCAAGAGAGAGGTGGTTGGCTTGACAGTCCCGTTCCTCATCGTGGCTATCGCTTTAGGCGTCCTTCGGACACAGTCATTGCTCACTCTGTTTACTACGGTTGGGGCACTTATTGCAGGTTTGACCATTGGGGTTGGCGTTTGGCGCATTACGGCGGCACGGCATTGGCCCGTGGTAGCTCATTGCTTAGATCGTGACAAGATCGAGCAGCGGCTGCGCGAGCTTGATGCCTAACAATTCATTCAAGCCGACGCCGCTTCGCGGCGCGGCTTAATTCGGGCGTTAGGCACCATGACCGGCTCTCCACGCGAACTCACAAAAGAGCAGTACGAGGCCACCTTCTCGCCTCCAATGATCAATGTGACGGCCACAGCAGAGGAGATCGTCCCGCTCTGGGACTATCTTGATCCGGTTATAGAGGAGCTCTACCACAGCTGCACCGCCTGGGATTGGCGGGTAATGTTCATCTATGAGTCCCGTGACGGGCACTACCAACACTTGAACGTGCCGGTGCCCAAAGACAATACGTATTTGAGCGTGGTCGTTGACAAGCCGAGCAAGCAGATAATCGGGCACTATTTGCTAGATCTCGGGGCACTCTACCCAGACTGGCAAGGTGCCTAACAATTCATTCAAGCCGAACCGGCTTCGCGGCGCGGCTTAATTCAGCAACTGTCTTGAGAAGGTGCCTTTAGGCGACAGCCGCCAAGGCCTTCAACTCGTCCGGCCGCCGCGCATTGACGATCGTCAGCAGCTTGCGCATGCACGCCACCAGCGCGACCTTGGCCACCTTTCCACGTGCCCGCAATTGTTGGTAGTGCGCCCGCATCGCCGGCTCCCATCGCACCGCCGATAGCGTCGCCATGTACAGCGCTACCCGCACCTCGGCGCGCCCGCCATGGATGCGGCGCTTGCCCTGGCTCTGGCCGCTGTCGCGGTTGAGCGGCGCCACGCCCACCAGGCGCGCAATCTCCCTTCGGGTCAATTGTCCAAGCTCCGGCAGCAATGCCAGCACGCTGGCCTGGAATTGCGGGCCGAGTCCCTACGATTCATGCAGGCCGGCGCATTCCGGTTCTTCAGCCCAGTAGGGCGGGTCCTGACCCGCCTGTGGTGTTCCCGGGAAGGTGCAAAGGCGGGTCAAGGCCCGCCCTACCGGTTCACTGCCTTGCGAACTGCGACAGCGCCGCTTTCAATCGCTGCAACCCTTCCGCCACTTCCCCGTCGCCGATGTTCAGCGCCGGCACGAAGCGCAGCACGTCCGGCCCCGCCTGCAACAGCAGCAGGCCGTTCGCGGCGGCGTGGTCGAGCACGTCGCCGGCCTTGCCGGCGTAATCCGGCTTCAGCACCGCACCGAGCATCAAGCCGCGGCCGCGCACTTCGGAGAACAGGTCCAACTCACCATTGATCGCGGCGATGCCGTCGCGCAGCGCCTGCGATTGCTTCTTCACGTTCGCGGCGATTTCGTCCGACGCCAGCTTCTTCAGCGCCACCCGCGCCACCGCCGCCGCCAGCGGATTGCCGCCGAAGGTGGTGCCGTGGGCACCGTAACCCATCACTTCGGCGACCTTCGGTCCGGCCAGCATCGCGCCGATCGGGAAACCGCCGCCCAGCGCCTTCGCCAGGGTGACGATGTCCGGCGTCACCTGGTCGTGCCAGTGCGCGAACAGCGTGCCGGTGCGGCCCATGCCGGCCTGGATCTCGTCGAGGACCAGCAGCGCGTCGTGCCGGTCGCACAGCGCGCGCACGCCCTGCAGGAAACCCGGCGCGGCCGGCGTCACGCCGCCTTCGCCCTGCACCGGCTCCAGCATCACCGCGGCGACGTCGCCGGACGCCATCGCGTCCTCGAGTTGCGCCAGGTCGTTGAAATCGACGTAGCGGAAGCCGCCCGGTAGCGGCTCGTAGCCTTCCTGGTACTTCGGCTGCGCGGTCGCGGTGACCGCGCCCAGCGTGCGGCCGTGGAAGCTGCCCTTGAAGGTGACGATGACGCGCTTGTCCGCCGGGCGACCCTGCTTGCTCGCCCACTTGCGGGTCAGCTTGATCGCCGCCTCGTTCGCCTCGGCGCCGGAGTTGCACAGGAACACGCGGCTGGCGAACTTCGACGCCTTCACCAGTTCCTCGGCCAGCTTCAACGGCGGCTCGCTGTAGAACACGTTGCTGGTGTGCCACAGCTTGCCGACCTGCTCGACCAGCGCGGCGACCAGGTCCGGATCGCAATGGCCGAGCCCGCACACCGCGATGCCGGCGGCGAAGTCGATGTACTCGCGGCCGCTGCTGTCCCAGACGCGCGCGCCCTGTCCGCGCTCGATGATCATCTCGCGCTGCTTGTAGACGGGCAGGTAGTAGTCGCGGCCGAGGGCGAGGAGGCGGGCGGGGTCGGGCGTGGTCATGGGCGGGGCATGCGGAAGGGCGTTCTATTGTGCCGGAATCCCGGCGCCCGGCGTCGCTCCGCGGCTTCCGCAAGACCCACCCTTCCTGCCCGCGCATCCCTTCCGCTCAGCGCCCGGCGGCGATCCGGGCGACGTTCAGCGCCAGCAGGCGGTCCTGGCCCATGCCTGCCTGCGCGATCCGCGCATGCCTGGCGTAATCGTCCCCGCGCTCGTCGGCGGTGGCGACCAGCGCCGCGGCGAAATGCAGCTCCGGATCCTGCGGGCGCAGCTTCAACGCCTGGTCGATGTCCGCGCTGCCGTCGGCGCCCGCCAGCAGCGCGCGCAGCGCCGGCGCGTCGGCCTTGCCGATCGCCGCCGTGTCGTAGCCCTGCAGGCGCACGATGTCCTGCAGCGTTTCGCGGAAATAGCCGGCGTCGAACAGCGCCAGCGCCCTGGCGTCGTCGTCTTTGGCGACAGCAACGCGCGCGTCGAGCCGGCCGGCGAGTCCGCGTGCGACCTTGCCGTCGCGGCTGGCGTAGATCGCCGCGCGGCGCAGCGTCTCCATCCGCGCGATGACCGGCGTGGCGGGCGCCAGCAGCGCCTCGGTGTCGGCGCCGAGCCTGGCGAGGTCGTAGCCGGCGCGCGCCTGGTTCCAGCCGTTGCCGCCCCACGGCAACGACGGCGCGCCGTTGGTCTGGAACGGATGGCACAGCAGCGGCGGGCCGGCGAACGCCGGCGCGGCGAACAGCAGCATCGACAGCGCCAGGCCATGCAGCAGCGGTTTGGGTTTCGCGGTGTTCATCGAAGTCTCCGACAGGTCGCGCACGAAGGGTGCGCGTCGGAAGGACGCCTGCGGCGGCAACGCCGTTAACCGGCGCGGGCGCGGCATCAATCGCGCTGCAGGATCTCCGCGCCATCGCGCGACGGCAATGCGTCCGGCCATTGCGTCCACCAGCGCTTGATCCGCGGGTACGGCAGCGCCTCCCACCACGGCCCCATCGCATTCGGCACCTGCGCGCGCACCGCCGCGCGCGCGACCCGCGCATCGGCCGGCATCAGTTCCGACATCCGGTCGAACACCGGGCCGTCGGCCAGTTGCGGCCGCGCGCGCAGCAGCGACATCAGGCTGATCGCATCCTGCGGCCGCGCCGCCGCGGCCAGCGCGCGTACCGCGGCCGCATCGGGTTCCGCCATCGCATCCTGCGCATCCAGCGTGCGCAGCGCCGCGACGAAGGCGTCGCTCGCGCCTTCGTCGTACGGCGTGCCCGGGCGGCCGTGCGCGGCGAACTCGACCCGCGCGCCCTGCGGCACCAGCACTTCGCGCCAGCCGCTCTCGACCTGCACCCAGCCGCTGCGCACGGCCAGCGTGCCGCTGCCGTCGGCATTGGCGCGCATGGTGAACTCGCAGCCGAGGTCGAGCACGTCGCCCGCCGGCGTCGCCACGCCGAGCGCGCCGGGCGGCGCCCACACCCGCGCCCACAGGCTGCCGTGCTGCAGCTGCGTGCGGTGCCGGCCGCTGCGCGTGTCGACGATGCGGAAGCGCGCGCCTTCGCCGACCCCCACTTCGCCGATCCGCGCCACGCGCAGGCGCACGCGGCCGGCGCCGGTTTCGAGCACCGCACCCGGCGCCAGCCGCGATGCGTCGCCGATATCGCGGCCGTCGACACGGGCCTCGCCTTCGACCGCCGCGATGCGCCATGGCTGTTGCGCCGGCCATTGCAGGCGGTACGCGTACCAGCCGCGCACGCCAATCGCGAACGCGGCGATCGCCGCGGCGCCCGCGATGGCGATGCGCCAGCGCCGGGCGCGGCGCCCGCGGGAAGGCGCGACGCCCGGCGCGGTCGCGCCTCGACGCGGCGGCACGCGCGACCGCGGCCGCCAGCCCTGCGGCGCCAGCAGGCGCTCGAGTTCGGCGACCCCGGCATCGACCGGGCCGCTACGGTCCCACAGGTAGTCGTCGTGTCCGGGGATCTGGTTCATGGTTCCGTTCCTCGCGCCGCGCCCGCGAAAGCCTCGCGCAGCATCGCCATGCCGCGATGCAGGTTCACGCGCACGCTGCCGGGGGTCAGCCCGGTGCGTTCGGCGATCTCCGGCCCGGTCAGGCCTTCGACCAGGCGCAGCAGCAGGGTCTCGCGGTAGGCCTCGGGCAGGCCGCGGATCGCGCGCAGCGCATGGTCGGCGTCGAGCCGGTCCTCGACGCTGCCCGGGCCCGCGGCGACATCGAGCGCGGCATCCCCGACCGTCGGCGCACGCCGGCGCTTCGCGTCCAGCGCCGCATGCCGCGCGATGCTGACCACCCAGCCCGGGAACGCCGCGTCGTCGCGCAACTCCGGCAATCGCGCCAGCACGGTTTCGAACACGTCCTGGGTCAGGTCGTCGGCGTCGCTGCGTTGCACGTAGCCGAGCAGCACGCCATGCACGACCGGCGCGAAACGGCGGAACAGCGCGTCCATCGCGCCGCCATCGCCGGCACGTGCCGCCGCCACCATCGCCGTCGTCGCCTGGCCGTCCACGCTGCCCGTCGTTGCACTCCCGGGAACCGGATGCGTCTGCCGCACGAAGTGTTAACGCCGCAGGAACGGCCCCGGCGCGCGACCGCGGGGACCGCCCGCCACGACGGATGTTGCCGCGAGCCGGCGCACGGCGCTCGCGCGCCGGACCCGCTCCTACAGGAACAAATCCGGCAGCAACGGCTGCGACGGATCGACCGCGTAGCCGGAAAGATCGGTCACGCCGGCGCCGGCCAGCGCTTCGTCGTCGATCAGGAAATTGCCGTGGAAGCCCTTCGCCTCGCGCGTCAGGATCGCGTGCGCGGCGTCGGCCATGATTTCCGGCTTGCGCCCGTTCGCCGCCGACACGCCGGGAATCATGTTCAAGGCGTCGGTGGCGATCAGCGTGCGCGGCCACAACGCGTTGACCGCGACGCCCTGCGGGCCGAATTCGCCGGCCAGGCCGATCGTGACGAAGCTCATGCCCATCTTCGCCAGCGTGTAGCCGGTGTGCGGCGCCCACCATTTCGGGTCCAGCGACGGCGGCGGGCACAGGGTGAGGATGTGCGGATTGGCCGCCTGCAGCAGGTACGGCAGGCAGGCCTGCGCGCACAGGAAGCTGCCGCGCGCGTTGACCTGCTGCATCAGGTCGAAGCGCTTCATCGGCGTGTCCAGCGTGCCGCGCAACCAGATCGCGCTGGCGTTGTTGACCAGGATGTCGATGCCGCCGAACGCGTCGACGGTGGCGGCGACCGCGGCCCGCACTTCGTCCTCTTCGCGGATGTCGCACTTCAGCGCCAGCCCGCGCCCGCCGGCGGCGTCGACCGCCTCGGCGGCGCTGTGGATGGTGCCGGGCAGCTTCGGGTTCGGCACCGCCGACTTCGCCGCGATCGCGACGTTGGCGCCGTCGCGCGCGGCGCGCAGCGCGATGGCCAGGCCGATGCCCCGCGAGGCACCGGTGATGAACAGGGTTTTGCCGGCGAGGGTGGTCATGGGAGAAGTGAGCGAAGAGGGGTGAGGAACGAGCGACAGCTCGGGATTTTACCCACTCCTCGCTCCTCCTCACTCTTTATCCCGCTCCTACGGTTTCGGCCCCCGGCCTTCGTTGTCTTCCCACTTCAGTATCCGCCGGGTGAGGAAGCGGTACGCCGGCTTGCCGGTACGGAACCACAGGTCGCGCAGCCACGAATGGCGCCCGAGCACGCGCAGCTCGACCGGGGTGAGCCGGTCGCGGCAGTACATGCGCTTGTGCTTGAGCAGGTGGCGCAGGTCCTCGCGCGCCAGCAGGCGCATCCAGCGCGAGCGCGGGTCGCCGAAGGTGGCCAGTTGGAAGTCGACCACCGCCGGGCCGCCGTCCTCCAGCACCAGCCAGTTGGCTTCCTTGGCCAGGTCGTTGTGGGCGACGCCGCGGCGGTGAATCTGCTGCAACAGGCGCCGCGCGGCACGGAAATAGGCCACGTCGCCGCGCGGCGGGCGCAGGTACATCGCCGTGCCTTCCAGGTAACTGCGGTCCAGGCGCATGCCGTCCCAGCCGAGCAGTTGCGGCGTCGCCGGCTGGCCCTGCAACCGGCGCAGCGCGCGCGCCTCGCGCCGCGCCAGCCGCCATGCGGTCAGGCGCAGCCACCATGGCGAGGCCGCCAGGTCGCGGCGCACGAACACGCCCCGCGTGCCGCGCATCAGCGCGATGCGGCCGAAGCTGTCGGCCTTCAACGCCCTGATTTCGACCGGGTTCGATGCGTCCATGCGCGGATTCTAGTCGCTGCGGCCATGCGACTCCCCTCCCCCGTGCGGGAGGGGGAAATCCGCCGCGCCCACCTATAATCCACAGATGAGTCCTACTTGGTTCGACAGCCTGCTGGCCTGGGTCGGTGCGCATCCGCACGCGGCAGGCGCGGTGATTTTCGCGGTGGCGTTCTGCGATGCGTTGATCGTGCTCGGCGCGGTGGTGCCGGCGCTGCCGCTGCTGCTGCCGGTCGGCATCCTGGTCGGCATGGGCGAAATGTCCGGGCCGTCCGCGCTGGCCTGCGCGGCGCTGGGCGCGTTCCTCGGCGACGGCCTCAGCTTCTTCGTCGGCCGGCGCTGGGGCCGGCATCTCTACGACTACTGGCCGTTCTCGAAGTACCCGCAACTGCTGCACCGCGGCGAGGCGCGCTTCCGCCGCAACAGCGTCAAGAGCGTCATCGTCGCGCGCTACCTCGGCCCGATCCGCCCGTTCGTGCCGGCGGTGGCCGGCATGTCGCGGATGCCGCTGAAGAAATACCTGCCGACCAGCGCCTTCGCCGCGCTCAGCTGGGCGGCGCTGTTCCTCGCGCCGGGCTGGATCCTCGGCCAGGCCTACGACGCGGTGGCCGCGGTCGCCGGGCGGCTGGCGCTGGTGCTGGGCCTGCTGGCGCTGGTGCTGGCGCTGGCGTGGATCGCGGTGCTGTTCACCTACCGCTGGTTCGCCGCGCACGCCGACGCGCTGCTGGCGCGCGCGCTGCGCTGGTCGCACGCACACCCGGTGCTGGGCCTGTATTCGGAAGCGCTGTTCGACCCGAAGCGGCGCGAATCGGTGTCGCTGGCGCTGCTGGCGGTGCTGCTGCTGGCGGTCGGCTGGGCCCGCTTCGCCTTCGCCGCGCTGGTGATCGGCCACGGCGAGCCGCTGTCGATCGACCTGGCCGTGCACCGGCTGATGCAGGGCGTGCGCAACCCGCTGGCCGACCAGCCGCTGGCCGCACTGGCTTCGCTCGGCGACGCGCAGGTGCTGGCGCCGGCGGCGCTGGCCGCGCTGGGCTACCTGCTGTGGCGCAGGCGCTGGATGGCCGCCGCGCACTGGGTGGCGGCGCTGGCCTTCGGCCTGGCGCTGACCGCGTGGCTGGGCGCGGTGGTCGACATCCCGAAACCGCCGGCGGTCGTCGGCGGCTTCGGCTTCCCGTCGATCGCGGTGACGATGGCGACGATCGCCTTCGGCTTCTTCGCCGTGCTGATCGCGCGCGAACTGCCTGGGCGCAACCGCATCTGGCCGTACATGGCCGCGGGCCTGGTGGTCGCGCTGATCGGCTTCGCGCGCCTGTACCTGGGCGCGCACTGGCTCAGCGACGTGGTCGGCGGCATCCTGCTCGGCGTGGTCTGGCTGCTGGCGCTGGGCGTCGCCTATCGCCGCCGCGTCAACCGCTCGTTCTGGATGGCGCCGCTGGCGTGGCTGTTCTACGGCGCGTTCGGCATTGCCGCGCTGTGGCACGCGCCGCGCAGCGTCGGCACGGCGCTGGCGCGCTTCGAAGCGCAGCCGGCGACCGAGTCGTACGCGATCGACGGCTGGTGGAACAAGGATTGGCAGCGCCTGCCGGCGCGACGCAACGAATTCGACAACGAACAGCGCTGGCCGCTCGACGTGCAGGTCGCCGGCCCGTTGGCGCCGCTGCAGGCCCGGCTGGAAAGCGCCGGCTGGCACGTGCAGGCGCAGGCCGGCTGGGAGGAGGCGCTGCAGTTGCTGAACATCACGACGCCGGCGGAGCAGCAACCGGTGCTGCCGGCGACGCTGGACACGCGCGCGGAAAGCCTGCTGATGCTGCGTCCCGGCGCGAACCCGGACGAGATGTACGCGCTGCGCCTGTGGCCGGCGCCGGCCAGCGTGCGCGAAGCCGGCCGCGAACAGCCGTTGTGGATCGGCAGCGCGCAGGTATTGCGCCACCGCCAGGCCTTCAACCTCGTCGACATGTGGTTGCCGCTGTCGGAAGCCGATGCCGCGCTGGCCGCGGTGACGGTCGCCGTATCCGGCTTGCCGAACGGCATCGCGATCCACCCGGATTCGAAGCTGCCGGTGTTGCGGGTGCGTACGGACACGCCGGCCGGAAGCGGCGACAGACCCACGCTGTAGGAGCGGCGTAAGCCGCGATGCCTTTCATCCAGATCGCTGGGCGCCTTATCGCGGCTTACGCCGCTCCTACATCAAGCCGAGCAACCGCTCCAGCCGCTGGTGCACGTCGTCTTCCTGCAGGATGCCGAGCCGCTGCGATGGTTCCAGCGGCAGCAACTCCGCCAGGCGCCAGCCGACCCACGAGGCGTTGTCGAGTTGCTGCTGCGACAGCGCCGGCAGGTCGGCGTCGATCTGTTCGAGGATCTTCTCCAGCACCGTCGCCAGCATCGCGTGTTCGGGGTGCAGTTCGTCGTCGGGGTCGGGTTCGCACCATTCGATTTCGCCGACGACCAGGCCGTTGTCGCGCACGCGGGTGCGGCGTACGTGGAAGCGCCGGCGCCCGCGCAGGCGCAACGCGAGCAGGCCGTCGGGACCGGTGTCGAAGTCCTCGATGACCGCCTCGCAACCGAACGCGGCCGGCGTGGCCGGCTCGCCGACTTCGCCGCCCACCAGGATCAGGCAGACGCCGAAGCCGCTGCCGCTGCGCCCGCAGTCGCGCACCATGTCGAGATAGCGGGGCTCGAACACGCGCAGTTGCAGCGCGGCGCCGGGGAGGAGGACGGCGTGGAGGGGGAAGAGCGGGAGGGTTTCGGTGGCTGGCATGCGCGCATCCTATCGCGCCGCAGCCGTAGAGCAATCAAAGAGCGATGCGCCAATTCCTCGTCACTCGCGTTTCACGGGAGCTGGCCCAACGTCCATGCCGTCATAAGAATCAAGCCCTTGCTCGTCCGCAAACCGATAAAGCTGCCGGTTGCGTTGATCCAGTGTATCGGGACTGTGGATTTCGACCTTCTCGACATGCAGCCACCAGAGATCGCGTCCTTTGGGGTCGTCCTTGTCGGACAAGTAGATGTCTACAACCCGGTATCCCTGCTGCTCGAGGAGCGCCGCGGCTTTCTGGAGTTTTTCTTTTGAGCGACCCGTGAAAAAGTAGCCCCACAGCATCTGCTTGGACGTATCCCAGCCCGGCCCTCTGGGCATGTTCCCGAACATCTCGATGAGTTGATCCTTGGTAATCACGCTCTTCCTCTTGGCCATCGTCAATCCGGCAGCCGTGGCGATCAACAGGACAAGGACCGATAACGCCAGTATTCGACCGCTCTTCACTGCCGGCTAGCCCTCCAAAGCCGCCAGGAACTTCCTCGGCGCCCCGTCGAACCCGCCGTTCGACATGAACACCACGTGGTCGCCGGCCTTCGCCAGCGAACGCAGCGTCGCGATCAGCTCGTCGCTGTTCGGCACCGCCTTCGCCTCGCCGCGGATCGCGGAAACCACCTTCGCCGCATCCCAGGGCAATTCCGGCCGGGCGAGGAACACCACCGCGTCCGCATCGTCCAGCGACGGCGCCAGCGCGTCGGCGTGCGCGCCCAGGCGCATCGAATTGCTGCGCGGCTCCATCGCCACGACGAT
Source organism: Pseudoxanthomonas sangjuensis (assembly GCF_010211755.1). Classification (GTDB taxonomy): domain Bacteria; phylum Pseudomonadota; class Gammaproteobacteria; order Xanthomonadales; family Xanthomonadaceae; genus Pseudoxanthomonas_A; species Pseudoxanthomonas_A sangjuensis. The sequence continues at coordinate 10,394 of NZ_PDWR01000038.1, forward strand.
CCGCGCCTTGCCGACCTTCGCGCGCAAACCCTGCAGGGTCGTGCGGATCGCGGTCGGATGATGGGCGAAATCGTCGTAGACGGTGATGCCGCCGGCTTCGCCCAGCCCCTCCAGCCGGCGCTTGACGCTGCGGAAATCCGCCAGCGCCGGGATGATCTTCGCGATGTCCACGCCGACCGCCGCGCATGCCGCCAGCGCCGCGACGCCGTTGAGCACGTTGTGGTCGCCGAGCAGCGGCCACTCGACCGTGCCGATTTCGGCGCCCTTGTGCAGCAACACGAAGCGGCTGCCGTCGTCGCTCAACTTGCGTGCCGACCAGTCGAAGGCTGCGTCGAAGCCGAATTTCTCCACCGGCGTCCAGCAGCCCATCTCCAGCACTTCGGCCAAATGCCGGTCGTGGCCGTTGGCGATCAGCCGGCCACGGCGCGGCACCGTGCGCACGAGGTGATGGAACTGGCGCTGGATCGCGGCCACGTCGGGGAAGATGTCGGCGTGGTCGTATTCCAGGTTGTTGAGGATCGCCACCAGCGGCCGGTAGTGGACGAACTTGCTGCGCTTGTCGAAGAACGCGGTGTCGTATTCGTCGGCTTCGACCACGAATTCGCGGCCCTTGCCGATGCGCGCGGACACGCCGAAATCCTCGGCCACGCCGCCGATCAGGAAGCCCGGCTCGCGCCCGGCCGCATCCAGCAGGAAGGACAGGATCGTCGTCGTCGTGGTCTTGCCGTGGGTGCCGGCGACGGCCAGCGTGTCGCGGCCCGGTAACACGTTCTCGGCCAGCCACTGCGCGCCGCTGTTGTACTTGCGCCCCGCATCGAGCACCGCCTCGACCGCGGGATTGCCGCGCGACAGCGCGTTGCCGATCACGATCTCGTCGCAGCCGGCGGAAATGTTTTCCGGCAAGTAGCCCTGCGCCAGCGCAATGCCCAGTTTCTCGAGTTGCGTCGACATCGGCGGATAGATCGCCTGGTCGCTGCCTTCGACCGAGTACCCGAGTTCGCGCGCCAACGCGGCCACGCCGCCCATGAAGGTGCCGGCGATGCCGAGGATGTGGATGTTTCTGACGGGAATGTCGCTCATGCAGCGATTGTCGCCGATTTCGCGCGCCCGGATCCTGCCCCGGGCGCGTTGTCCGGCGCGATCCATGCTACTTTCCGCCGACCGTTTCCCCGGCTTCCGCGGGAATCTCGCGGCGACCCGCGGGCGGCACCCAACTACGACCACCCAGGAGCTTGCAGATGTCGATATCCAAGTCCCTTCGCGTTTTCACCCCCCTCGCCGCCGCCATGGCGCTGGCCATCGCCAGCGCTTCCGCGACGGCTGCCGATGCCGTTGACCCCGCCCTGAAGGCCGCCATGCAGCGCGACCTGGGCCTGTCGGGCACGCAATTGGCGCAGTACCTGAAGATCGAGCGCCTCGCCGCCCAGCAGCAGAAATCGCTGCAATCCACGCAGGGCCGCCACTTCGCGGGTAGCTGGATCGAACGCCAGGGCGACGGTTCGTTCCGCTACGTGGTGGCGACCACCTCGATCGCGCCGCAGCAGGCCACTGCGGGCGTGGAAATTCGCCGCGTCGACCACAGCCTGGCCGACCTCGAGGCCGCCAAGGCGGAACTGGACCACGCGGCCGACCGCAGCGGCCGGGCGCCGCAAGGCGTGTACAGCTGGCGCGTCGACCCGCAAACCAACAGCGTCGTGGTCGGCGTGGGCAATGGCGCGCAGAAGGCCGCGATCGACTTCGTCGCCGCCAGTGCAGCCGACGCCGGGCTGATCCGCTTCGAAACCATGGCCGATGCCCCGCGGCTGCTGGCCACGCTGCTGGGCGGCAGCGAGTACATCTCCTCGCCCGACGGCCAGAGCGGTTACTACTGCTCCGTCGGCTTCTCCGTCACCCAGGGCGGCAACCAGGGCTTCGCGACCGCCGGCCACTGCAGCGAGGGCGAGGCGGGCTGGGGCGTGTACGTGTCGGGCGGCAAGCGGAAGGGGGCGACCCGGATCGGCTCGTTCGCCGCATCGACCATGCCGGACAACAACCAAACCGGCCCGGACCGGGCCTGGGTCCAGGTCGACAGCGGCAACACGCTCCAGCCGCTGGTTTCCGGTTACGGCTCGGGCGACGTGGCCGTGCACGGCAGCACCGAAGCGGCGATCGGCGCGGCGGTCTGCCGTTCCGGCCGCACGACCGGCTGGCATTGCGGCGCGATCCGCGCCAAGAACGTGACCGTGTCGTATGTCGACCAGAGCGGAAACCCCGACGGCACCGTGACCGGCCTGACCCAGACCAGCGCCTGCGCGGAAGGCGGCGACTCCGGCGGCTCGTTCATCACCGGCACCGGCCAGGGCCAGGGCGTGCTTTCCGGCGGCAGCGGCAGCTGCAAGGGCAAGCAGGGCAAGAATGGCGGCGGCAACACCTACTACTCGCCGTTGAACCCGATCCTGCAGTCGTACAACCTGACCTTGAAACTCAGCCCCTGACCGGCGCGAGCGACCGGTCCCGCAAACGAAACGCCCCGGCATGCCGGGGCGTTTTTCTTGTGGTTCGATGCGCGGTCAACCGACCGCCTTCTCCGGCGCGATGGCTTCGACGATGCGGTTGAACACCTCGTCCAGCTCGCCGACGCCGTCGACCACGGTCAGCTCGCCCTGCTGGCGGTAGAACTCGATCACCGGCGCGGTCTGCTCGGTGTACACGTCCAGGCGCTTGCGCACCGACTCCGGATTGTCGTCGGCGCGGCCTTCGGCCTTGGCGCGGCCGGCGATGCGTTCGACCAGCAGTTCGGTCGGCACTTCCAGCTGCACCGCCGCGTCGAACTTCTGCCCCAGCCTGTGCAGCAGCTTGCCCAGCGCGTCGGCCTGCGCCAGGTTGCGCGGATAGCCGTCGAGGATGAAGCCGGCCCTGGTATCGGCGCGCGAGAAGCGGTCTTCCAGCATGCCGAGCAGGATTTCGTCGCTGACCAGTTCGCCGCGCGCCATCACTTCCTTCGCCTGCATGCCGAGCGGACTGCCCGCGGCCACTTCCGCGCGCAACAGGTCGCCGGTGGAGATGTGCGGCACCTGCAGGTATTCCTTCAGGCGCATCGCCTGCGTCCCCTTGCCCGAGCCGGGCGGGCCCAACAACACCAATCGCATCGAGTCACTCCCTCAAGATCGGAATCCCGGGCGGGCGGCGTTAGAATCCATTGCCGTACCATTGCCGCGCCGCATACCCGCGCAGCTTACCGCATCCGCCCCACTGGAAACGAACCCGACATGGCCGCAGGCACCCTACTTTATGCTCAGTCCGGCGGCGTCACCGCCGTCATCAACGCCACCGCCGCCGGCGTCATCGGCGAGGCCCGGGCCCGAAAAATCAAGGTCTTGGCCGCGCGCAACGGCATCCTCGGCGCGCTGCGCGAGGAACTGATCGATACGACCAAAGAATCGGCCGCGGCGATCCGCGCGCTGGCGCACACGCCGGGCGGCGCGTTCGGCAGCTGCCGGGTCAAGCTGAAGTCGCTGGAAGCGGACCGGGCGAAATACGAGCGCCTGCTGGACGTGTTCAAGGCGCACGACGTCCGCTACTTCCTCTACAACGGCGGCAACGACTCGGCCGACACCGCGCTGAAGGTGTCGCAGCTGGCCAGGGCCTACGACTACCCGCTGGCCTGCATCGGCGTGCCGAAGACCATCGACAACGACCTCGCGGTCACCGACTGCTGCCCGGGCTTCGGCTCGGCGGCGAAATACACCGCGGTGTCGGTGCGGGAGTGCGCGCTGGACGTCGCGGCGATGGCCGAGACCTCGACCAAGGTCTTCGTCTACGAGGCGATGGGCCGCCACGCCGGCTGGCTGGCCGCGGCGGCGGGACTCGCCGGCAAGGGCGCCGGCGACGCGCCGCACATCATCCTGTTCCCCGAACGCGCCTACGACGAGGCCGCGTTCCTCGCCGAGGTGAAGAAGGTCGTGGCGAAGGTCGGCTACTGCGTGGTCGTGGCCAGCGAAGGCATCCACACGGCGGACGGCAGGTTCGTCGCCGACGCCGGCGGCGGCACCGATTCGTTCGGCCACACCCAGCTCGGCGGCGTGGCCTCGTACCTGGCCGGCAAGGTCAAGGACGCGCTCGGCTTCAAGGTCCACTACGCCCTGCCCGACTACCTGCAGCGCTCGGCGCGGCACCTCGCGTCGAAGACCGACTGGGAGCAGGCGCAGGCGGTCGGCAAGGCGGCGGTGAAGTTCGCGCTGGAAGGCCGCAATTCGGTGATGCCGGTGATCGTGCGCACCTCGGACGCGCCGTACCGCTGGAAGATCGAACCGGCGCCGCTGGACAAGGTGGCCAACCACGAGAAGAAGATGCCGGCGAACTTCCTGCGCAAGGACGGCTTCGGCATCACCGCCAGCGCGCGCAAGTACCTCGAACCGCTGGTCCGCGGCGAAGCGCCGCTGCCCTACGGCCGCGACGGCATCCCGAACTACGTGACGCTGAAGAACGTGGCGGTGAAGCAGAAGCTGCCGAAGTGGGAAGGGTAACGCCTTCCCGGGAGGGCCGGCGAGACTGTAGGCTTTCGCAAGTCGACATTCCTTTGGCAGATACATGAATCAGCCGCACGAAGCGAAAGCTCCGGCCGTAAAGCAGCCTCCCGTTCTGTTCGAGAAGACCCAGGCCGTGCTCGCGCAGCTGGCGCAGGAGCTCGGCGGCCCCGTCCTTAGCTATTGGAACAATCCGCGTGGCGCAGTCTGCGCCAACGACGTGATTGCCTTGTACGAACTGCTGGAGCGCCTCGGTAATCACGAAACGATCTTTCTTTTCATAAAGTCCGACGGCGGCAGCGGGCAGGTTTCGCTGCGACTGGTCAACCTGCTGCGGCAGCACTGCACGCAGCTGGTGGCGCTGGTACCGCTGGAATGCGCCTCGGCAGCGACGATGATCACCCTCGGCGCGAACCGCATCCTGATGGGGCCGACCGCCTACCTCACCGCCGTGGACACTTCGCTGAACCATGCCTTGTCGCCCATCGATCGCGACAACGACCGCGTCAATGTCAGCCTGGACGAGCTGACCCGCGTGATCCGGCTTTGGCGCGGGCAATCCGGCAACAGTGACGACAATCCGTACAAGCACCTATTCGGCTATGTGCATCCGCTGGTGATCGGCGCAGTCGACCGCGCCGAATCGCTGTCGATCATGCTCTGCCGCGAACTGCTGTCCCACCATATCGCCGACGAAACGGTCGCGGAACGCATCGCCAATACGCTCAATTCCAAGTATCCGTCGCACAGTTACCCTATCCTGCTGCCGGAAGCACGCAAGATCGGACTCAATGCCGAAGCGATGCCCAGCCGCGTCAACTCACTTTTGCTGGAGCTCAACCGCCTCTACAGCGAAATGGGGCAGAAGGCGACTACGGACTTCGACGAAATCCGCGCACACGGCAACGAAATCCTCAACATCTGGGAAAGCGACGGATTGCAGATTTATTTCCAACAGGACAAGGACTGGTTCTACCGCAGCGAAGAGCGCCGCTGGATCACCATGAACGACAACAGCAGTTGGAGGCGCATCGAGCGCGCCAACGGGAAGCTGAAACGCAGCATCATGCACGTGGCCTGACGCCGGCTGGCTCACAACCCCGGCGGCAGCGTGACCTCGAAGCGCGCGCCGCCCAGTTCGGCCGAACGCGTCACGTTCAATTCGCCGCGGTAGCCCTTCACCAGGTCCTGCACGATCGACAGGCCGATGCCGTGGCCCTGCACGCGCTCGTCGCCGCGCACGCCGCGCTGCAGGATGCGCGCCACGTCGTCCTCGGCGATGCCGGGACCGTCGTCGTCGACCGCCAGCACCAGGCCGGCGCGGCGGTTGCTGGCGACCTTCCCGACGGCGACGGTCAGCAGCACGCGCGAACGCGCCCACTTGAACGCGTTCTCCAGCAGGTTGCCGAGCAGTTCCTGCAGGTCGCCCGGCTCGCCGTAGAAGCGCGCCTTCGGGTCGATCTCGAATTCGCAGACCACGCGCTTGGCCGTGTAGACCTTCTCCAGCCCACGCACGATCTCCTCGGCGTGCGGCTCGATCAGCACCGGCGCGGCGAACAGCTTGTGCCCGCCGGACGCGGCGCGCGCCAGCTGGTACGAGACCAGGTTGTTCATGCGCCGCAACTGGGTGTCGAGTTCGTCGCGCAACGCGATGGCGTGCACGCCGTCGTCGAGTTGCGCGCGCAGCACCGCCAGCGGTGTCTTCAGGCTGTGCGCCAGGTCCGCGAGCGTGTTGCGCTGGCGCTCCAGGTTCTCGCGCTCGCTGTCGATCAGCGCGTTGATGCTGCCGGTCAGCGGCGCGAGTTCGCGCGGGTGGTCGTCGCTCATGCGCTCGATCTCGCCGCGCTGCACCTTGTCCAGCTCGTCGACCACGCGCCCCAGCGGGCGCAGGCTCCAGCGCAGCACCACCATCTGCAGCAGCAGCAGCACCGCGCCGGCGCCGCCCAGGTAGGACCACAGCGCGCGCCGGAACACGTCGATCTGCGCGTCGAGGGTACGGGTGTCCTCGAGGATGTAGACGGTGAAGGGGAATTCCCTGTCGTCGCGGCGCACCAGGCTGGCGCCCAGGCCGAAGCGGTAGACCTCGGCCTCGCTACCGTCGATCTGCGTTGCCGGCAGCGGGCCATCGAAGATTTCCCGCCTCGGCGCCAGCATCGCGCCGGCCGGCAGCACCGGCCCTTCGCCCGAGGTGCTGATCCAGCGCGTGTTGTCCGGCAACACGACCTGCGCGTACAGGCCGCTGCCGGGCTGCAGGAAACGCGGGCTGGGCGGGCTGTTGACGACTTCGTAGTCGATCACCGAACCGTCGCGGGCGAAATCGATGCCGTTGATGTAGGCGATCGCGAAGCTTTCCAGCCGCTCGCGCAGGTTGCTGCGCGCGGTGTCGGCGAAGGCCCGGTCCAGCGCGTAGCCGGCGAGGGCGAGGAAGGCCACCAGGCCCAGGCTGGCGGCGAGCAGCTGGCGCGCGCCGAGCGAGCGCGGGCGCCAGCCGTCCAGCACACCGGCGCCGGTGCGCGCGCCGCCCGTGCCGGACGAGGCCGCGCCGGGCATCAGCCCTCGTTGCGCGGGATGGCGAAGCGGTAGCCGCGGCCGCGCACGGTCTCGATCGGCTTCAGCTCGCCGTCGGGGTCCAGCTTCTTGCGCAGGCGGCCGATGAACACCTCGAGCACGTTCGAATCGCGGTCGAAGTCCTGCTGGTAGATGTGCTCGGTCAGGTCGGCCTTCGAGACCAGTTCGCCGGCGTGCATCATCAGGTATTCGAGCACCTTGTATTCGTAGCTGGTCAGGTCGACGTTGCTGCCGCCGACCGACACGGTCTGCGCGGCGAGGTCGAGCGCGACCGGGCCGCATTCGAGGGTGGGCTTGCTCCAGCCGGCGGCGCGGCGCAGCAGCGCGTTGACGCGGGCCAGCAGTTCCTCGACATGGAACGGCTTGACCAGGTAGTCGTCGGCGCCCTGCTTCAGGCCCTCGACCTTGTCCTGCCAGCTGCTGCGCGCGGTCAGGATCAGCACCGGGAACTTCTTGCCCTCGTCGCGCAGGGCCTTGATCAGCTCCATGCCCGACATCTTCGGCAGGCCCAGGTCGATGATGCCCACGTCGAACGGCACCTCGCGGCCCATGTACAGGCCTTCCTCGCCGTCCTGCGCGGCGTCGACCGCGAAGCCCTCGCGCTTCAGGCGCGCGGCCAGGGTTTCGCGGAGCGGTGCTTCGTCTTCGACCAGCAGAATACGCATGGACTCTCCCTTGAAAAGAACGGCCGGCTTGGCCACGGAACTACGCTAGACGGATGCCGTGCGAAAGGCTACCGCAAATGCCGTCGCGGCGATGAATGGCGGGATTATGGCGTGGTCGCGTCAGCGTCGCGCGAAGGCGGCGCGCTGCGGCGGTCGACGCCGCGGCGCGGCTGGCGGTTGTCGTCGACGTAACGCACCCGGCCCTGCTCGTCCATGATCTTGATGCGGGTGAATTCCTGGCCGTCCGCCTGCACGCGCTCGGCGCCGAGCACGCGGCCGCCGTTGGCGCGCTGGATGCGGCGCACCGAATCGGACAGGGAGGAGTCGTCGTCCCGGCGGGAAGGACGCGGGAATTCGGGGCGCGGCGCCGACGACGGGCGCGGCATTTCCTGGCGGGGCTGCTGCTGGAACGGCGGCGGCGACCGGCGCGGGCCCTGCTGCGCCCACGACGCATCCGCGGCGGCAAGGCCCAGGCAGGCGAGCATCAGTAGCGGAAGCGGGCGGCGCATAACGGAAACCTAACTTACGGGAGCATTGCTGAATAAAAACCCTCAGGCGTCCCACCGGACCGGTCGCCACGCCTGCGGACGCAATTCTGGGCGCCGGCGGTGAATCCGTTCTGAACTTATCCACAGCCGGGGAAAGGCATTCAGCGCCGCGATGGCGGGGGCTTGTGCCCCATTCAGAATATCTCGGCCACGCAGCAGCGCAACGAGCCGCCGGCGGCTTCTATCGCGTCCAGCGCGACGCCACGCAGCAAGAACCCGGCCCGCTCCAACCCGGCGCGCGAGGCCGGCGACAGCGCGGCGGCGGCGCGCGCGCTCATCCATACCGAGCCGTCGCGCAGGCAGATCGCGTTGCCGGCGAAGGCGGCCGTTTCGGCCTTCGACAGCACGATGGCGTGCGGCGCGTAGAACCCGGCGACGGCCTCGGCGACCGCCGCGTCGGCGAAGCCGGACGGGCATACCAGCGCGGCGCGGCCGGCCAGCACCGCGAGCAGCACGTTGGCGTGGTACTCGCCGGGCGCGAGGTCGAACAGCAGGGTCGCGCGCAGGCCGAAGGCCGCGTGCATCAGCGCCGCGCCTTCCGCGTCGCAGCGCTCGGACAGGCCGCAGTAGCCGAGGCCGCGCACGCGGTCGATCACCAGCGCGCCGGTCAGTTCGCACGGATGCGGCTGCGCCGACAGGTCGGTTTCGGCGTAGCCGAGCGTGTCGCGGAAGAAGCCGCGGATGTCGGAACGGCCGGCTTCGCGCCGGCGTACCTCGTGGCGCATGCGGCCGACGATCAGCCGGCCGGGCACGGTGGCGAACACGTTGTTCGGGAACAGCGCGTCCGGCGCACCGGCATGGCCCGGGAAACAGATCGTCGGCAGTTCTTCGCCCAGCGCGAGCTGCAACGCGCGGTGCTGCGCCTGCGCGCCGGCCGGGTCGAAGTCCGCGGCGCCGGCCATGTAGCGGTTGTCCGTCGCCGACTGTTCGGCGCGGGCGAAGCCGTCCGGGGAAACCAGGAACGCGGCGCGCGCGGTGGCCGGGCCGAAGTCCGCCGCGCACCGCGCGGCGAAGGCGAAGAACGCCCCGGCATCGCGGGTGATCATCGGACGATCGTCATGCCGCCGACGGCAGGCGCTGCGTCGCCGCGACCGCCCGCTCGACCAGCGACCAGTCCGCGCCGGGGCGGTGCGCGCCTTCGCTGAGCACGTGGCGGAACGCGCGTCCGCCGGGCTGGCCGTAGTACAGGCCGAGGATGTGCCGGGTCATGCGCTTCAGCGCGACCCCTTCGCCGAGCTTGCGCTCGACGTAGGGGCGGAACGCCTGCAACAACGCCTCGCGCGTCCTCGTTTCGCCGCCGAACAGTTCGACGTCGAGCCGGTGCAGCAGGTACGGGTCGTGGTAGGCGGCGCGGCCCAGCATCGCGCCGTCGACGCATTGCAGGTGCATCTGCACCGCCTCGACCGATGCGATGCCGCCGTTGAGCGCCACCCGCAGCCGCGGCCGCTCGTGCTTCAGGCGGTACGCCCAGTCGTGGCGCAGCGGCGGCACCTCGCGGTTCTCCTTCGGCGACAGCCCCTGCAGCCAGGCGTTGCGCGCGTGCACGACGAACTCGCGGCAACCGGCGGCGGCGATCTCGTCGACGAAGCCGAGGAACTTGCCGTAGTCGTTGTCGCCGTCGACGCCGAGCCGGCACTTCACCGTCACCGGCACGTCGCCGGCCGCCGCGGCCATCGCCGCGACGCATTCGGCGACCAGCGCCGGCTCGCGCATCAGGCAGGCGCCGAAGCGCCCGGCCTGGACGCGGTCGGACGGGCAACCGCAGTTGAGGTTGATCTCGTCGTAGCCCCACTCGACGCCGATCTTCGTCGCCTGCTCCAGCAGTTCCGGTTCGCTGCCGCCGAGCTGCAGCGCGACGGGGTGTTCGGTCGCATCGAAACCGAGCAGCCGCACGCGGTCGCCGTGGATCGCCGCGTTCGCGTGCACCATTTCGGTGTACAGCCGCGCATGCGGCGCCAGCACGCGATGGAACGCGCGGCAATGCGTATCCGTCCAGTCCATCATCGGAGCAACAGAAAGACGCAGAGAGGCCTCATAGCGCGATTTTTCGCGCAAATCCAATGAGTTATCCGGTTTTTTCTGTTGCTCAGTTGCGCTCATGATCGGTCAATTTCGGCAGTTTTCGGGCTCATATTGCTACACTGGTTGCTACGTCGAAGCTCATGTAGCATCACCCGCATGGGTACCATCGTCAGCCGCCGTCGCAAGGACGGATCATTAGGTTACACCGCCCAAATCCGCATTCATCGGCAGGGCAAGTGCATCCACTCCGAGTCGGAGACGTTCGATCGCCGCCAGTTGGCCACCGAATGGATGCGACGGCGGGAAGCCGAGCTGGACCAGCAACGCGCCCGCGGCGAGCCGTTGGGCAAGGGCTCCACCCTCGCCGAGTTGCTGGAGTGGTACGGGAAGGAGATCAAGGAACTGACGCCTTGGGGACGGACGAAGGAAGCCGACCTCAAGCGGCTGGCCGGCTACGACATCGCCAAGAAGAACGTCCTACGCCTGACTACGGCGGACTACATCGGCCACGTCGAAGATCGCCGGCGCGCTGGCGCCGGCCCGGCAACGGCCGGCAATGACCTGATTTGGCTGCGCCAGGTGCTGCGCTCTGCCCGCGCCTCACTCGGCCTGCCGATCGATCTGCAGCTGCTGGAGGATGCCGCGCATGAGCTGCGGCAACGCCGCGTCACCGGCAAGCCCAAGGAACGCCAACGCCGCGTGACTGCGGCCGAGGAAAAAGCCTTGCTCGACCACTTCGCCATACGCGACGTGCGTGCCGAAATTCCGATGGCCGACATCATCCGCTTCGCCCTGCTCACCGCCCGCCGCCAGGAGGAGATCACCAGGCTCAAGTGGACCGATCTGGATCGCGAGAAAGGCATCGCCTGGCTGGACGACGTGAAGCATCCGCGCAAGAAGATCGGCAACCGCCGCGCCTTCCGCCTGTTGTCTGAAGCTTGGGAGATCATCGACCGACAGCCCAAGGTCATGATCGAGGGCCCGGACGGCAAACAGATCCCCGATCCGCGCGTGTTCCCCTACAACCCCAAATCGGTCGGCGCCAACTTCACTCGTGCCACTCGGCTTCGCGGCCTGCAGGACCTGCACTTTCACGACCTCCGCCACGAAGCCACCTCTCGCCTGTTCGAGCGCGGCTACGACATCCCGGAAGTCGCCCAGTTCACCCTCCACGAGTCCTGGACGACCTTGAAGCGGTATACCCACCTCCGACCCGAGCACGTCGAGGAACGCCCCGTCAAAGCCCCAACCAATCCACCCAACGCCCTCCAATCCGGCCCATCGCTCCATTTTGGTACGGAAATCTAGTACCCCACCCGTAGGGAAACTAAGATTCCCAGGTAGGGCCATCGAATGACCACAGAAGGACCGTCGACCGTGTAGCGGAATAGCGGAACGACCGGAATCAGCGTATAGGCGGGTAGGTATCTAAATTTCCTTACCCAACCCCATCCAACTCATTGAAGCAGGTGCTTGGCGGCCGTACCTTCACAGTCATCCATTTGAGACCACCGCTATGTCCGCCAAGAAATCCGACGCCGCAGTCATCGAGTTCCCCAAGCCTGGCAAGAAGACCTCCTCCACCGAGAAGATCTGGGGCAAGGCCGTTTACGGCCATGGCTATGCCGGCATTCCTTCTATTCTGATCCAAGGTCAGCGCCGGATAGGTCTGAACCCGATGCAGATGAACATTTGCATCCAGTTGCTCGACTATTGGTTCGACCCGGCGCGCAAACCCTTCCCCACCAAGAAGGATTTGGCACAACGTATCGGCTGCACCGAAAAGACCATTCAAAACAACATCCGGGCGCTCGAGAAGGCGGGACTGGTTAAGCGTCAACTTCGCCGAACTGCCGCTGGCGACTGGAACAGCAACATCTACCACTTGGACGGACTGGTCGCGAAAGTGAAGGCGCTGGAACCCGAATTTACTGAAGAGAAGCAGCAGCGCGCTGCGCTGAAGTCCCAACTCCAGAAGCCCGGTGGGCTAAAGGCGAAGTCCAAGTAAAAAATTACCCCGGCCGCGTGCCCAGTTGGGCAGAGACGGTACCGGGGTGTACGGAAGCACCTTACCCCACGGGGTGATGGTTTGCAAGTGGCCGGCAAGAGGCATTCAGGAAGGGATGAACCACGAGAATTTTGAGGAAGCCTTGTCGCTAGAACGCTTTGGCCGCTACCTGACCTGGGCGGCTGGCGACCGTGGCCAAGCTATCGCCCTCTATGGGCTGAACACCCGCCTTTCCGAAAGCCTGTACACACCCCTACAGACGCTGGAGGTGGCGCTGCGCAATCGCATCCACACGGTTCTCGCCGAGGCCAAGGGCGCGGATTGGTATAGCGAAGCTGCAGGGCTCCTACTAGTTCCGCACCAATCCGAGCAGGCTGCCAAGGCTATGGAGGAGTTGGTCCAGGCGGGGAAACCCGTGACCGCGGGTGGCGTGGTCGCCAGCCTCACTTTCAGCTTCTGGACGGCGATGTTCAACAAGGACTACGAAACCCTGTGGCAACAGACCCTCCACAGGATCGCCGACCCAACTGCACCTAAAGGATTGAAGCGAAAAAGCTTCTCTGGGCCGCTCACGCCAATCCGCGTTCTACGTAACCGTATCGCGCACCACGAACCGATCCTTGGCTGGGATCTCCGCAAGCATCACGCCCGAATCATAGAGCTAATTGAGTGGCTGTCGCCGCCGGCCGCGAAATGGTGCAGCGAGAACGACCGTTTTCCGCAGGTATACCCCGCTGAGGGGATCGTGCTCGCGCGGCTAGAAGCCCCTGAGAAATGCACAGATGGGGCCGCAGATTGAGGTACTTAGAACTGTCTCGGCAGAGAGACAGATCCGACCTATGGCGCAGCCCATGAGATCAACCCGACGTAACCTCAAGGCTTGATGACTAGGAGCTAGCAAATGAACGCATGAAAGATCACCTGGGAGACGTTCTTTAAACACTCGAGTCGGCGAAGCTATGCAAAGGAACTCTGGCGCCTCTCGAGCATAAAGTTGCGTGTTGGCTTCATCGTTGCTGCGCTGGCGTTCATTGCCGCGATCTCATGGGTGGCACATCGTCACCTGGACGACTGGCAATCAATGGCAGCAATTCTGCTCGCGGAATTGTTTCTCTTCCTAATCATTGAAGAAATGAAAGGCCGTGTCTTCAGATCGGAATATGGCGATGCCAGCACCGTGCTGGGCCCGCCAGAGAAGGAGTGGTACCGGGAGAGCAGATTCTTGATGTTTAAGAAAAGGCTTACCGATGCGTCTGTGACCCGAAATCATGTCGAAAACCTCTTCGATCTCATCGATGCGAAGATCGACCTGGAAAACCACCGCAATGAAACAGCCAAGAAATTCCTGATCTTTGCGTCGGGTGTGGTCACAGCATCAGCTGTTGCATGGGCGAAGGGGTTGGAACCCAAGGCAGCAATACAAGCCGCCGCGTGGTTTGCTCTCTTCTGTGCGTTCATCGCTCCTTTCCTTTGGGTTTTACCATGGGTTCACCCCCGTTTTCACGGACACTTACGAGAAGGCCGATCAAGGCCATGAGGAGTGTTCATGTCGAAGCGAAGGAAGTTCAGCACCGAGTTCAAGCGCGGTGCGGTTGAGCAGGCCAGCCAGCC
>NZ_PDWR01000039.1 GCF_010211755.1 Pseudoxanthomonas sangjuensis
GGCTGGCTGGCCTGCTCAACCGCACCGCGCTTGAACTCGGTGCTGAACTTCCTTCGCTTCGACATGAACACTCCTCATGGCCTTGATCGGCCTTCTCGTAAGTGTCCGTGAAAACGGGGGTGAACCCGTCGGATGTTCTGCGATGTTGGGGTTCGCAAGCTCACCCCAACCTACTAGGTCTGCGTGGTTGCGTGGTTGCATCCGCGGCCATCGGGATTCTTCGTAGTGGGAGCGACGTGAGACGCGAAGCCCGGGTAGGGTGGGTTTCAACCCGCCTTCCACCGGTTTGCGAGGTTCCAGAAGGCGGGTCATGACCCGCCCTACCGGGCTTTTCACCCTCTCCCCTTGTAGGAGAGGGAAACGCGCGTAGCGCGAGGGAGAGGGGTCGGCTTTTGATCTTCGCGAAGCAACGGCACGCTCGCTGCGCTCGCGCCCCCTCTCCCGCCCCTTCGGGGCACCCTCCCCCACGAGGGGGGAGGGAGATTCCAGGCAAGTCGATGTTGGGCGCCAGGTCCATTTGGACAAATTTCGTCCATCGTCGGGCTTATTTGGGCGGCACTCCGGCTTATTTGCCCGGCGCCGGCTTATTTGGTTGGAACGCGGGCTTTTTTGCCCGGAAGGCCGGCCTTTTCCCGTCGCGGGTATGCTTGTTGGGTCGGGCGGGACGCGGCCCGGCAGTCCCGCCCGGCCGGGGCGGTTTCGCGGTCCGGGGGGCGATCCAAGCTTGTTGGAGGAGCCATGTGCAGGAACATCCGGACGCTGTACAACTTCGACCCGCCGGCGACGAATGACGAGATCCGTGCCTCGGCCTTGCAGTTCGTGCGCAAACTGAGCGGATTCAACGCGCCATCGAAGGCCAACGAAGCGGCTTTCAACCTGGCCGTGCAGCAGGTCAGCGAAGCGGCCACCACGCTGATCAATTCGCTGACGACTTTCAGCCCACCCAGGAATCGCGAGGTCGAGCGCCGCAAAGCCGCCGCCAATTCGGCCAAGCGCTTCGGCACGCCGGTTCCGACCGGCAATCCCACGGCGTAGGATGGGTGGAGCCGCAGGCGATACCCATCATCACAAATGTCCCCCGATCCCAAATCGATGGGTATCGCTTCGCTCCACCCATCCTACAGAAGCTGATTTCTCGTACGGGAGAGCCCGCCATGTTCGCCCACGCACTCACCCCGATCCTCAACGTCTCCGACATCGCGCAAAGCTTCGCCTGGTTCGAAAAACTCGGTGCGAAGAAGGCGTGGGACTGGGGCGACCCGTCGTCGTTCGGCTGCGTGCGCATCGGCAACGCCGAAATCTTCCTCTGCCAGGGCGCGCAGGGCGGGCGCGGCAAGGGCGGCAACACGACCACCTTCACCACCGAAGGCGACTCCGCCGGCGACAAAGGCGTGTGGATGTCGGTCTGGGTCGACGACGTCGACGCGGTGCACCGTCATTGCGTCGAGCACGGCATCGAAGTGACCTTCCCGCCCACCGACATGCCGTGGGGCGTGCGCGAAACCCACATCCGCCACCCGGACGGGCACGTGTTCCGCATCAGCCGCGGCATCGGCGGAAACTGACTTCCACGGCCCCGCGTTCGCCGAACGGCTATCCTATGCGCCTGTTCCCGAGATTTCCGCGAGCGCCGACATGCTTAAGTACCAGGTCACCCGCAACCCGAACCCACGCAGCGCCGCCGAGCGCGCCGCCATCCTCGCCGCGCCGGGTTTCGGCAAGTTCTTCACCGACCACATGGTCGCGATCGGCTGGGACAAGGACGCCGGCTGGCACGACGCGCAGGTGCGCCCGTACGGCCCGCTGTCGCTGGACCCGGCCGCGTCGGTGCTGCACTACGGCCAGGAAATCTTCGAAGGCATCAAGGCCTACCGCCATGCCGACGGCAGCATCTGGACCTTCCGCCCCGAGGCCAACGGCGCGCGCCTGCAGCGTTCGGCGCGGCGCCTCGCGCTGCCGGAGCTGCCGGTCGAGGAATTCACCGAATCGCTGCGCCAGCTGATCGCCGTCGACGCCGACTGGGTGCCGGGCGAACCGGAAACCAGCCTGTATTTCCGCCCCTTCATGATCGCCACCGAGGCTTTCCTCGGCGTGCGCGCGGCGCAGCAGGCCGGTTACTACGTCATCGGCAGCCCGGTCGGCGCGTACTTCGCCAAGGGCGTGGCGCCGGTGTCGATCTGGCTGTCGGAAGACTACGCGCGCGCGGCGAAGGGCGGCACCGGCGCGGCCAAGTGCGGCGGCAACTACGCCGCCTCGCTGCTGCCGCAGCAGGAGGCCTATGCCAACGGCTGCTCGCAGGTGCTGTTCCTCGATCCGGTCGAAGGCAAGTACCTGGAGGAACTCGGCGGCATGAACGTGTTCCTGGTCTACAGGGATGGGCGCATCGTCACCCCGGAACTGTCGGGCAGCATCCTCGAGGGCATCACCCGTTCCAGCATCCTGCAGCTGGCGCGCGACCGCGGCCTGCAGGTCGAGGAACGCAAGGTTTCCATCGACGAATGGAAGCAGGGCGTGGCCTCCGGCGAGATCGCCGAAATCTTCGCCTGCGGTACCGCCGCCGTCATCGCGCCGATCGGCGAACTGAAGGGCAAGGGGGGATTCTCGATCGGCGACATCAACGCCCCGGCCGGCGAGGTCACGATGGCGATCCGCAAGGAACTGACCGACATCCAGTACGGTCGCCTTCCCGACCGCCACGGCTGGTTGCACAAGCTGAGCGACTGATCCGCGCGCCGGGTTGCGCAAACCGGCGAACGGCATGGATACGAACACCGGCGGACCAGGTCCGCCGGTTTTTTTTGCGCGCGCGAATGTGATGTGCGTCACGCCGTAAACGCACGGATTTTCACGCGGTTTTCATCTGCACGACCGCCGGTCGCTCATGCAAAAAAATGTTTAGACGAAGTGTTGTTTTGCTGCGGTTCAGTCGGTTACGGTTGAAAGCAATCCGGCCCATCTGGCCGGATTTCATTCCCCGGAGACAAAAAAGCCGAAAGCCGAGACAGGGGCAAGCCAAAGCTTGTGCCGAGGGAGACGAACGGAGCGTCACCACCCAACCATAGAGGGATTTTCCGATGTCGAATGTTTCGCAGCGTCGTTTGCGCCAGCATGCTTTGGCCGCCGCCACGGTGGTCGCGATTTCGATGGGTTTCGTTGTTCCCGCTTCCGCCGCCGGCAGGGTCGACCTGAGCGGCCTGCAATCCCCCGGGCAGCGCAGTTTCGACCGCTTCATCGTCAAATACCGCGACGGCAGCAGCGAGCGCGCCAGTGCGGCCTCACTGAAGTCGGCGCTCGGTTCCGCCGCCGCCGCGGTGCCGAAGAGGTCCGGCAAGGCGCTGGGCGTGGGCCACCTGCGCCGCCTCGCGGTCGGCGCCGACGTGGTCCGGTCCGACCGCAAGCTGGATCGCATCGAAGCCGAGACGCTGATGCGGCAGATCGCCGCGAACCCGAACGTCGAATACGTCGAGGTCGATCGCCTGATGCGCCCGGCGATGACCCCGAACGACACCCACTACGCCACCTACCTGTGGGGCCTGAAGGACGGCGTGGGCGGCATCCGCGCCAACCAGGCCTGGGATACCGCCACCGGCAGCGGCGTGGTCGTCGCGGTGCTCGACACCGGCATCACCACGCACAGCGACCTGAGCGCGAACATCGTCGCGGGCTACGACTTCATCAGCGACACCTTCGTCTCGCGCGACGGCAACGGCCGCGATTCCGATCCGTCCGACCCGGGCGACTGGAACACCGACGCCAGCCAGTGCGATGTGTCCGACAGTTCGTGGCACGGCACCCACGTCGCCGGCACCATCGCCGCGGTGGGCAACAACAGCAAGGGCGTGATCGGCGTGGCCTACAACGCCAAGGTCATGCCGGTGCGCGTGCTCGGCCGCTGCGGCGGCTACACCTCGGACATCGCCGACGCGATCGTCTGGGCGTCGGGCGGCAGCGTCAGCGGCGTGCCGGCCAACAGCAATCCGGCCGAAGTGATCAACATGTCGCTGGGCGGCGCGGGTTCCTGCGACACCACCACCCAGAACGCGATCAACGGCGCGGTCAGTCGCGGCACCACCGTTGTCGTCGCCGCCGGCAACGACAACGCCAACGCCTCGGGCTATTCGCCGTCCAGCTGCAACAACGTGATCAACGTCGCCGCGATCGGCACCAGCGGCAACCGCGCCAGCTATTCGAACTACGGCAGCCTGATCGACGTGGCCGCGCCGGGCGGCGACAGCGGCAGCGACTGCGCGGCGTACATCGTCTCCACCGGCAACGGCGGCACCCAGGGGCCCGGCGCGGAGACCTACCTGTGCATGGCCGGCACCTCGATGGCGTCGCCGCACGTGGCCGGTGTGGTCGCGCTGATGCAGTCGGTGGCGCCGACGCCGCTGACCCCGGCGCAGGTGGAAAGCACGCTGAAGAGCACGTTGCGCGCGTTCCCGGCCACGCAAAGCCCGGCCATCGGCAACGGCATCGTCAACGCCGCCGCGGCGGTGGCGGCGGTGGCCGGCGGCGGCAGCAACACCGCGCCGGTGGCGAACTTCACCGTCGCCACCAGCGGCCTGACCGCCAGCTTCACCAGCACCTCGACCGACAGCGACGGCAGCATCGTTTCGTACAGCTGGAACTTCGGCGACGGCACCACCTCGACCGCGGCCAACCCGAGCAAGACCTATTCGGCGGCCGGCACCTACACGGTCACCCTGACCGTCACCGACGACGACGGCGCGACCAATACCAAGACCTCGTCGGTCACGGTTTCGTCCGGCGGTGGTGGCGGCACCACGCTGAGCAACGGCGTGCCGGTCACCGGCCTGTCGGCGAGCACCGGCAACTGGCTGCATTACACGATGACGGTGCCATCCGGCGCGAGCAACCTGAGCTTCAGCACCTCGGGCGGCAGCGGCGACGCCGACCTGTACGTGAAATTCGGCTCGCAGCCGACCACCAGTTCCTACGATTGCCGTCCGTACAAGTCGGGCAACGCGGAGACCTGCAGCTTCGCCTCGCCGTCGGCCGGTACGTACTACGTCTCGCTGCGCGCCTACAGCACGTTCTCCGGCGTCAGCCTGGTCGGCAACTACACCGCCGGCGGTGGCGGCGGCACGCAGACCTACAGCAACGGCACCGACGTCAGCATCCCGGACAACAACAGCACCGGCGCGACCAGCAGCATCGCCGTGTCCGGGCGCAGCGGCAACGCCGGCAGCAGCGTGCCGGTGGCGGTGAACATCGTGCATACCTACGTCGGCGACCTGGTCGTGGATCTGATCGCCCCGGACGGCTCGGTGTACAACCTGCGCAACCGCAGTGGCGGCAGCGCCGACAACATCAACGCCACCTACACGGTGAACCTGACGAGCGAAGCGTTGAACGGCACCTGGAAGCTGCGCGTCAGGGACCTGGCCGGCGCCGACACCGGCTACATCAACAGCTGGAGCATCACGTTCTGATCGCGATGATCGGGCAGGCAGCACGAGAAGCCCCGGCCACGGCCGGGGCTTTTTTTTCGGGCGCGCCACTGCGCGCGGCGGTAGCCGACGATGGCATCCGCGCATGCGAGCGCTACCAAAAAAGTGTGCGTGGAAGCACGCTTTTGCTGCCACGTGCGGATGCCGTGGCGAATGTCCACCGGTGCCTGCCGGCGCGTGCCGCCTGATGACAAAAAATGATTTCTGCGCCCCTTGTTCTACCGGCGTCCGGTCGGTTACGGTCGAAAGAATTCGGCCCAGCGGCCGGATTGCAGCCCCGGGCAACAGGAAGGCCATCGAGGGAACGCAGGAGAGCCGGAATGTTGCGCCAGGGAATCGTACGGAGCGTCATCACCCAAACACCCTAGAGAGAGAGGGAAATTCCCGATGTCGAAGTCGCACAAGTTGCACCAACGCGCGCTTGCCTCCGCCATGGCGGTCGCGCTGACCGCCGGGTTCGCCGGTTCCGCCGTCGCCGCCGGCCGCGTGGATACGGCTGGCCTGCATTCCGCAGACCAGACCAGCTTTGACCGCTTCATCGTGAAGTATCGCGAAGGCACTCCCGCCGCCGCGTTGCAAAAGAACCTGGCCAGCGCCGGCAGGGCTTCCGCCAAATCCCTGACCGTCGGCCGCTTGCGCACGCTGTCCGTGGGCGCCGAGGTCGTGCAGGCCAGCCGCGCGCTGGACAAGGTCGAAGCCGAAAGCCTGATGCGGCAGATCGCCGCCGACCCGAACGTGGAATACGTCGAGGTCGACCGGATCATGCAGCCGCTGATGACCCCGAACGATACCCACTACGCCACCTACCTGTGGGGCCTGCAGAGCAGCACCGCCGGCATCCGGGCCGACCAGGCATGGAACACCACCGACGGCAACGGCGTGGTCGTGGCCGTGCTCGACACCGGCTACACCGACCACAGCGACCTGGTCGGCAACATCCTGCCGGGCTACGACTTCATTTCCGACAAGCGCATCGCCGGCGACGGCGGCGGCCGCGACGCGGATGCGCACGACCCGGGCGACTACGCGAAGGGCCAGCCCTCCAGCTGGCACGGCACCCACACCGCCGGCACCATCGGCGCGGTGGGCAACAACAACAAGGGCGTGATCGGCGTGGCGTACGGCGCCAAGGTCGTGCCGGTGCGCGTGCTCGGCCGTGGCGGCGGTTACACCTCCGACATCGTCGACGGCATCACCTGGGCGTCGGGCGGCAGCGTCGGCGGCGCGCCGGCCAATGCCAACCCGGCCGAGGTCATCAACATGTCGCTGGGCGGCAGCAGCACCTGTTCGTCCGCCTACCAGAGCGCCATCGACGCCGCCGTCGCCCGCGGCACCACCATCGTGGTGGCCGCCGGCAACAGCAACGCCGACGTGTCGGGCTTCACCCCGGCCAGCTGCAACAACGTGATCGCCGTGGCCGCGCTGAACAAGAGCGGTACCCGCGCCAGCTACTCCAACTACGGCAGCAAGATCGACGTGGCCGCCCCGGGCGGCGACAGCGGCGACTGCACCACGCTGATCGTGTCCACCGGCAACGACGGCAGCAAGGCCCCGGGCGCCGAGAACTACCTGTGCATGGCCGGCACCTCGATGGCGGCCCCGCACGTGGCCGGCGTGGTCGCGCTGATGCAGTCGGTGGCCAGCACCCCGCTGACGCCGGCGCAGGTGGAGAGCATCCTGAAGAGCACGCTGCGCGCCTTCCCGGGCAGCAACGACAAGCCGATCGGCAACGGCATCGTCGATGCCGCCGCGGCCGTGTCCGCCGCCGCGACCCACTGATCCACCGGGCCGCAACGCAGCACAAGGGACCCCGGCGCGAGCCGGGGTCTTTTTTTCATCGGCCGCTCAGGCTTCCTCGAAGCGGTTCGCGGCGACGTTCTTGCGC
This sequence comes from Pseudoxanthomonas sangjuensis, assembly GCF_010211755.1. Classification (GTDB taxonomy): domain Bacteria; phylum Pseudomonadota; class Gammaproteobacteria; order Xanthomonadales; family Xanthomonadaceae; genus Pseudoxanthomonas_A; species Pseudoxanthomonas_A sangjuensis. Next base: position 7,357 of record NZ_PDWR01000039.1, read on the forward strand.
ACCTTGTTCGGGTTCCAGATGCGCCCGTTCATCGCGATGTACACGCCCGGCGGCAGCGATTGCACCGCGCCGACCGCGCAGCCGATGTTGAATTCGGCATCGGAGCCGCGGAAGCGCGCCGGGTTCAGCGCGCCGGTCAGCACGATCGTCTTGTCCTCGATGCCGGACAGCGCGCGCGCGGTGTCGACCATGGTGTCGGTGCCGTGGGTGATCAGCACGTGCTTCGCCGGCTGCGCGGCGATGGTGGCGCGGACCAGTTCGCGGTCGGCGCCGGTCAGGTGCAGCGAGTCCTTGCGTACGATCGGGATGACCGTGAAGCGGAATGCGACGCCCAGTTCCTTCAGGATCTGCCCGATCTGCGGGTCGCCGACCTGGTAGTCGGACTTGTCGTCGAAGTAGATCTTATCGATGGTGCCGCCGGTGGTGACGATGAGCAGTTCGTCCATCGGGGGTGCGCTCCGGAAAATGTCGAGGCGCGGATTTTAACCCGCGGCGCCCTTCTTCCGGCCGAAGCGCGCATGCAGTCCCGGCCAGTTCGAGGCCAGTACCACGGCCAGCGACAGCACGATCTCGGCCCAGGCCCAGCCGGCTTCGCCCGACCGCGACCACGCCACCATCACCCCGTGGCAGAACCAGGGCAGCGCCAGCACGCCGGCCCAGAACGCGGCGGGTTTCGCCCCGCGGAGAACGCCCGCGGCAAGCAGCAGCGGCGGGGCGGCGAACACCAGCAGGCTCGCGGCCAGGTGCCTGTCGCCGCGGAACCAGATGGCGAACAGCAACGACAGCAGCAGCAAGGACGCGACGAGGATGCGTTTCGCGTTCATGCCAGCTTGCGCGCGATCGTGGCCACGCGCCGGCCCAGCGCGCGCGCCAGCGCGGCTTCGTCGTCGCTCGGGGTCGGGTCGTCCTCGCCGCCGGCGACGTGGCTGGCGCCGTACGGCGTGCCGCCGGTCTTCGTCGAACTGAGCAGCGGTTCGGTGTAGGGAATGCCGACGATCACGCAGCCGTGGTGCAGCAGCGGCACCTGCATCGACAGCAGGGTCGACTCCTGGCCGCCGTGCATCGTCGCGGTCGAGGTGAATACCGCCGCCGGCTTGCCGACCAGGGCGCCGCTGGCCCATTCGGCGCCGAGCCCGTCGATGAAGTGCTTGAGCGGCGCGGCCATGTTGCCGAAGCGGGTCGGGCTGCCGAGGACCAGGCCGGCGCATTCGGTCAGGTCGCGCTTCTCCACGTAGGGCGCGCCGTCCTCCGGCACCGGCGGCGCCGCCTGCTGGGTGACCGCGGCCACCGGCGGCACGCTGCGCAGCCGCGCGCTGCAGCCTTCGACCTCGCCGATGCCGCGCGCGACCTGCCGCGCGAGCTTCGCCACCGAGCCGCCGCGGCTGTAGTAGAGCACCAGGATTTCCGTCATCGCCATCAATCTCCCCCGTGGGTCGCTATCGTACTGCGTCGGAGTCCTTCGACTTTGGGCCTGCGGCCCTACGCTCAGGACGAACGGCTCATATCATCCGCTCATCCTGAGCGTAGCTCGCGAAGCGGGCGAAGTCGAAGGGCACGGCCACATCGGTTACCCTTCGCCGGATGGAGCCGCTGAGCACGTTCAACCGCTGGACCGAGCGCCTGCGCGACCGCGAACGCATGGCGACCTTCGCCCGCTTCCTTGCGCGGCGCTTCCTCGACGACCGCCTGTTCCAGGCCGCGGCCGCGCTGTCGTACACCACGATCTTCGCGCTGGTGCCGCTGGCGATGGTGGTGTTCGGCGTGCTGTCGGCGTTCCCGATGTTCGCCGAATGGCGCGACCAGCTGACCGACTACGTGTTCTCCAACTTCGTGCCCAGCGCGGCCAACGCGGTCCGGGACAAGCTGTTCGAGTTCCTCGGCAATTCCGGCAAGCTGACCGTGGCCGGCGCGGTCGGCCTGATCGTGTCGTTGCTGATCACGCTGAACAGCATCGAAGGCACCTTCAACCGGATCTGGCGCGTGGCCGGTGCGCGGCCGCGGCTGAGCCGCTTCCTGGTGTACTGGACGGTGCTGACCCTCGGTGCGCTGCTGGCCGCGGCCTCGCTGGCGTTGTCGGCGTGGCTGTTCGCGCTGCCGCTGTTCAGCACCAGCGAAGGCAAATGGCTGTCGAATCTGGCGCTGCGCTCGGCACCGATGCTGATCGAACTGGTCGCGATCGCCACGATCTACCGCGTGGTGCCGCACCGCACCGTGCATTTCCGCCATGCGCTGGCCGGTGCGCTGGTCGCGGCCCTGCTGCTGGAAATCATCAAGTGGGCGCTGGGCCTGTACCTGGGCACGTTCAACGCCTACGAGAAGCTGTACGGCGCGCTGGCCGCATTGCCGATCCTGCTGCTGTGGATCTACCTGTGCTGGGTCGCGGTGCTGCTGGGCGCATCGTTCGCCTCGGCGATCTCCGCGTTCCGCTACCAGCCGGCGTCGATGCGCCTGCCGGTCGGCTACGAGCTCTACGGCCTGCTGCGCCTGCTCGGCCGCTTCGACGAGGCGCGCGCGCAGGGGCGCGGCCTGCATGGCGACGAGATGCTGGAGCTGGAGCCGATCCTGACCGACTCGCTGGTGCAGCAGTTCGTCGAACAGCTGTCGGACATCAATCTGCTGCGTCGCGCCGAAAGCGGCGAATGGCTGCTGGTGCGCGACCTCGACACGCTGACCCTGGCCGATCTGTACGAAACCTGCCAGTTGCGCATCCCGATCGCCGAGGCGCAGCTGCCGCACCGCGACGACGCGCTCGGCATCGCCGCGCTGGGGGCGTTGAACGACTTGCGCATCCCGCTGCGCGACCTGCTCAAGCGCAACGTCTGCGACATCTACGAACTGGATTCCGGAGCAAGGACATGAAGAGGACGATGCGCACAGGGCTGTTCGTCGTGCTGGCCGCACTGGCCGCGTGCAAGCGCGAGGCCGAGGCGGAACCGGCGGTGGCGATACCGGTGGTGGACGAGGTTTCCGCGCAGGCCACGCCGGAGCCCCGGTCCAGCGTCGACGCCACTGCGGAATACCCCACGTTCAAGCTCCCGGCCCTCGACGGCAGCACCTACGACCTGGCCGCGCACCGCGGCAAGTGGGTGGTGGTGAATTTCTGGGCCACCTGGTGCGCGCCGTGCCTGAAGGAAATGCCGGACCTCGACGCGCTGGACAAGGCGCGCGACGACATCGACGTGGTCGGCCTGGCCTACGACGAGATCGAGGCCGCCGACATGCGGGCGTTCCTGAAGGAGCACCCGGTGTCGTATCCGATCGTCATCGTCGACGTGTTCGCGCCGCCGGCCGATTTCGCCACCCCGCGCGGGCTGCCGATGACCCACCTGATCGCGCCGGACGGCAAGGCGCTGAAGCCGTTCCTCGGCCCGGTGACGGCGCAGGAGATCGAAGAGGCGATCGCCGCCCATGGCAAGGAAGGCAAGGCCTGATGCACGCTGCCCGCTTCCGCGTCGCCGGCAAGGTGCAGGGCGTGTGGTTCCGCGCCTCGACGCGCGAACAGGCGCTGAAACTCGGGTTGCGCGGTTACGCGAAGAACCTGCCCGACGGTTCGGTCGAGGTGCTGGCCGCCGGCGCGGCGGCAGCCGTCGACGCGCTCGGGCAGTGGTTGCGGGTCGGTCCGCCGCAGGCCCGGGTGGACAGCGTGTCGCGCGTCGTTGCGGAGGAAGCGCAGGCGGGGCGGGGCTTCGAAGTCCTCTAGCGGGCGCGACGGCAAGCGCAAGCAGAAACGGCGGCCGATGGCCGCCGTTTCGTTGCCGGAAGGTCCGCGGGCGCTCAGTGCTTGTCTTTGTCTTTGTCTTTGCCTTTGCCCTTGCCTTGGCCGTGTTCGGCGTGGCCCTGCGACGGCTTCGACTTCGACGGGCCCTTGCCGGCGTTGCCGCCCCTGTTGCCCGGACCGTGCTTCGACCAGTCGACGTGGACGTTGCTGCCCACTGCGACCGGATAGCCCCAACGGGTGTAGGTGCCGGAGAAGCCGTTCTTCAGCGCATGGAATTCGCGCGAGCCGGGCTTGATGCCCATGCGCTTGGCGATGTTGCCCCAGCCCTGGCCCGGATGGGCCTCGTATTCGTGGACCACGTTGATGCACGGCACGCGCAGGACGTGGGCGATGGCGCAGGCCATGAAGATGTCGGCGGCCGACCAGTTGCGGCCGAACAGGTCGACCACCAGCGAGCGCGGCGCGCCGTAGTAGCCGGTCATTTCGTTGATGAACGGATCGCGGTAGCGCGCGCCGTAGTCGTTGATTTCGTACAGGCGGGTATCGACCCAGGCATCGCCGGTGCGGAAGTTGTAGCCGACGACCTGGGCGTGCGCCGCCGAGGCAGCCAGCAACAGGCCGGCGAACAGGGCCAGGGAGCGAGTGGTTTTCATGGTTCTATCCTTGTTCCAGTGGTCCGTGGTGCGGACAGTCTTCGCAGCATGGACTGAACCGGTTCTTAAAAACCCGGACGCGGCGCGCGATACCGTTGCGGACATTCAGGCGCCATCGCGGGCGGACCGGAATTGCGTGCGCTGCTTCACGTTGTCGATCGCGTCGCGGCGCAGACGAACCGGGTCATGGCGTTGGCGGCGGGTTCCCCGGAGCGTCTGCCGGCGCTTCCTGCGTCAGGCGCACGGCGCGCGCCTGCTGTACATCGTCCAGCGGCGGAGGCCGCGCAGTCGCCGACTGGATCTGGTGTTTCCAGCCGGGCAGCCTGGTGACCTGCTCGGCGGCCTTCAACAGGCCTTGCGTGATCCCGTACTGGATGTAGCCCCCGTAATGCAGGCTGATCTCTTCCGGGGTCGGCGGTTCGTGGTAATACCGATCCAGGGCGCTGCCCCGCGCATCGATCGGATTCCGGAAGCGGTAGGGATCGAACGTTTCCAGCCGGGGCGCGGTGACGCGAACCTCGTCGAGCTCGGTCACGGCCGTTTCGTCGTCGTCGCGCGTGTCCTGGCCGGCATCCTGCGACCGTGCGGCAGGCGACAGGGCGCAGAGCAGGAGGGCGGCGAATGCGGCGCGCATCGGAATCAGTTGCTGCCGCCCCCCTTGATCGGCTTGAGCGCGCCGTAACGTTCCTTGCCGGGCTTCTTGCCCAGCGGCGGGAATTCGATCTTGGTCCCCTTGACCTTCGTGTCCGGCAGCCGGTCCAGCAGGTCGCGGATCAGCGCCAGCCGTCCGCGCTTCTGGTCGTTGAAGTCGACCAGGGTCCACGGCGCGTGCGCGGTATGCGTGGCTTTCAGCATAGCCTCGCGCGCCCGGGTGTAGTCGTCGTACCTGCGCCGCGCCTCGAGGTCGATCGGCGACAGCTTCCAGCCCTTCAGCGGGTCGGCCAGGCGTTCGGCGAAGCGCTCTTCCTGCTTGTCCTGGTCGCAGCACAGCCAGTACTTGAACAGCAGGATGCCGTCGTCGACCAGCAGCTTCTCGAACACCGGCACCTGCCGCAGGAAGGCCTTGTACTGCGCGTCGCTGCAGAAGCCCATCACTTTCTCGACGCCGGCGCGGTTGTACCAGCTGCGGTCCATCAGCAGGATTTCGCCGGCGGCGGGCAGGTGCGCGACGTAGCGCTGGAAATACCACTGCGTGGCTTCGCGGTCGCTGGGCTTGGGCAGGGCCAGCACGTGGCACTGGCGCGGGTTGAGGTGCTCGCGGATGGCGTCGATCGCGCCGCCCTTGCCGGCGGTGTCGCGTCCCTCGAAGATCGCCACGATGCGCTTGCCGCCGGTCCTGGCCCAGTCGGCCATCTGCGCCAGTTCGACCTGCAGCGGTTCCAGCAGCTTCTCGTAGTCCTTGCGCTTGAGCTTCTTCATTCGCGGCCCCGTATGGCACCTCATTGTAGGAGCGGCGTGAGCCGCGAACGCTTTTCGTCCGGATTGCGAGGTAAAGCGTTCGCGGCTTACGCCGCTCCTACAGGGTAGCGAATCGGGCGCGGCGGTTCAGCCGGCCGACGCCAGCCGCGCCAGTTCGTCGGCCCGGTATTCGCGGGTCAGGCGCTCGACCAGTCCGTCGAGGTCGCCATCGAGGATGTTCGGCAGGTCGTAGAGCGTGAGGCCTTCGACGCGGTGGTCGGTGATGCGGCCCTGCGGGAAGTTGTAGGTGCGGATGCGCTGGCTGCGGTCGCCGCTGCCGACCTGCAGGCGCCGCGATTCGGCCTGCGCGGCGAGCTGCTTGCTGCGCTCGGCTTCCAGCAGTTGCGCCTTCAGCCGCTTCAGCGCGCGCTCGCGGTTCGCGTGCTGGCTGCGCTCGGTCTGGTTCTCCACCACGATCCCGCTCGGCACGTGGGTGATGCGGATCGCCGATTCGGTCTTGTTGACGTGCTGGCCGCCGGCGCCGGACGAACGGAAGGTGTCGATCTTCAGGTCGGCGGGGTTGATGGCGACATCGTCGACTTCCTCGAAGTCGGGGATGATCGCCACCGTCGCCGCCGAGGTGTGGATGCGGCCCTGCGATTCGGTTTCCGGCACGCGTTGCACGCGGTGCGTGCCGGATTCGAACTTCAGTTTCGCGAATGCGCCGCGCCCGCTGACCTTCGCGACGATTTCCTTGTAGCCGCCGTGCTCGCCGGGGTTGTCGGATTCGACCTCGACCTTCCAGCCCTTGCGTTCGGCGTAGCGCGAATACATCCGGAACAGGTCGCCGGCGAAGATCGCCGCCTCGTCGCCGCCGGTGCCGGCGCGGACCTCGAGGAACAGGTTGCTGTCGTCGCGCGCGTCCTTCGGCACCAACAGCAGCGACAGCTCGTCGTCGAGCTGGGCAAGCCGCGCCTTGGCGCTGGCGATTTCCTCTTCCGCGAGTTCGGCCAGTTCGGGGTCGCCGCGCATCGCCTCGGCGGCGGCGAGGTCGCGCTTGGCCTGCGCTTCGGCGGCCAGTGCGATGGCGACGGGTTCCAGTTGCGCGAACTCGCGCGAATAGTCGCGGAAGCGCGCGCTGTCGGCGGCGACGGCGGGGTCGACGAGCAGGCGCTCGAGTTCTTCGCGGCGTTCGGCGAGGGCTTCGAGCTTGCGGCGCAGAGTGGGAGTCATGGGCGGGAACGGGTGGAGGGGAACGGACGAAGGCGGGAATCGGCGACGATGGACTGGCGCAGCTAACCCTCTCGTTCCCCGTTCTTCTCCACTCGTTCCTCGTCCTTGCCCCACAGCCGCTCGACCGCACGCGCCAGTTCGGCGTCGCCGGTCAGCGCGGCGTCGCGCAGCGCCGCGGTCGGCGGGTGCAGCAGGCGGTTGGTCAGCGTATGCGCGAGGAAGTCGAGCACCTCCTGCGGGTCGCGCCCGTTCGCCAGTTGCTGTTTCGCCCTCGCCAGCACGTCGTCGCGCGCTTCCTCGCCGAGCGCGCGCAGGCGTTTCAACGGTTGCTGGCGCGTGCTGGCCTGCACGGTTTCGACGTAGCGCGCCACCTGCAGGTCGATGATCGCTTCCGCCGCCTCGGCGGCTTCGCGGCGGCCGCGGCGGTTGTCCTCGACCGCGCGTTCCAGGGCGTCGACGGGGTAGAGGAAGGCGTCGGTCAGCTCCGACACGCCGGCCTCGATGTCGCGCGGCACCGCCAGGTCGAACAGCAGCATCGGCTTGTGCTTGCGCGGCGCCAGCGCGGCGGCGACCTGTTCGCGCGAGATCACCGGCTCGCGGCTGGCGGTGGCGGAGAACACGATGTCGGCTTCGGCCAGGTGCTTGTCCAGCGCGGTCAGCGGCAGCGCGTAGCCGCCATGGCGTTCCGCGAGTTCCTGCGCATGGGCGAGGGTGCGGTTGGCGACCAGCAGGCGCTTCGCGCGGCCCTCGCTCAGGTGCCTGGCGGCGAGTTCGATGGTGTCGCCCGCGCCGACCAGCAGCACGGTGGAATCCTGCAGGCGGGCGAACGAGTTCTGCGCCAGCCGCACCGCGGCCGAGGCGACGGAAACCGGGTTCGCGCCGATGCGGGTATCGGTGCGCGCGCGCTTGGCCACGGCGAAACTCTGCTGGAACAGCCGGTCGAGGCGGTTGCCCAGCGCGCCGTGCTCGCGCGCCAGGGCCCAGGCTTCCTTGACCTGGCCGAGGATCTGCGGTTCGCCCAGCACCATCGAATCCAGCCCGGTGGCGACGCGAAACAGGTGGCGCACGGCGTCGGCGTCGCTGTGCCGGTACAGGTAGGCGTCCAGGCCGGCGGCATGCGCGGTCAGCCAGCGCGCCAGTGCATCGGCATCGTCGGCCACGGCGTACAGCTCGGTGCGGTTGCAGGTCGAAAGCAGGGCGGCTTCATCCACCTGCGACAGCGCGCGCAGCGACGACAGCGCGGCCGGCAATGCGGCGCCGCCGAAGGCAACGCGCTCGCGCAAGCCGACCGGTGCGGTCTGGTGGTTGAGGCCGAGTACCCAAAGGGTCATCTGTTCAGGCGCTTGCGTTAAGCTGCTGGCTACCGAGGGTTTCCATTTTACGTCCGCCGCCGTCCCGATGCCCGCAATGCTCCGTCCCTGGCCGGTCATGGCCTGCCTGATCCTGGCGCTGGCCGTCTCCGCTCCGGCCGCACCGGCGCGGGCGGCTACCCGCGCCAAGGCCGCCAGCGGCGATTCGCTGGAAGCGGTGATGGCCGGCGAATTCGCCCTGCAGGCGGGCAAGCTGCCCGAAGCGGTGCGCTGGTACCTGCAGGCCGCCCGTACCGAACGCGACGACGCCGGCCTGGCCGAGCGCGCCGCCCGCATCGCGCTGCTGGCCAACGACAAGGCCGCCGCCGCGCAGGCGCTGAAGCTGTGGCGGCAACGCGCGCCGCGTTCGCTGGCGATGCGTACTGCGGAAGCGACGCTGGCCCTGCGCACGGGCAAGGCTTCGGCGGCGCGGCGCGAGTTGGTCGCGCTGCTGCGCGAGCCCGACGGGCAGGGTTGGCGGCATGCGCTAGTGGCGCTGGGCGACGGCCGCGACGACGAACTTTCGGCGCGGCTGCTGCGGCAGATGGTCGAAGCCGGCGACATCCCCGACACGCTGCAGGCCTGGCTGGCCTTCGGCGGGCTGGCGCAGAAGCTGGACCAGCCGGCGCTGGCCGAACGCATCGTCGCCGAGGTGGTGAAGCGCTTCCCATCCGAGCCGCGCGTCGCGCTGCTGCAGGCTGGGCAGTTGCGCCAGGCCGGCAAGACCGACGAGGCGCGGCGGGTGCTCGAGGGCCTGGGCAAGACCGCGCTGCTGGTGCCGGAGCTGCGGCTCTCGATCGCAGGCGAGTACGAGGCGATGGGCGACTACGCCGCCGCCGCCGCCGTGCTCGCGCGCGGCCCGCAGGGCGATCACACCTATCAGTTGCGCGCCGCGCTGCTGGCCAGGGCCGAGGACAATGCCGCGCTCGGCGGGCTGTACGACGAGCTCGCCAAGGACGGCAGCGAGCCCGACCCGGACCGCCGCCTGCTGCTCGGCCAGATCGCGCAGGTACTCAAGCGCCCGCAGCAGGCGCTGGACTGGTACCGCAGCGTGCCCGGCGGCCCGCAGCGCACCGAGGCGCGCCTGCGCATCGCCAACAGCCTGTACGAACTGGGGCGCAAGGACGAGGCGCTGGCCGAGGCCGTCAAGCTGCAGGGCGATGCCAGCCTCGACGACAACGCGCGCATCAGCGCCTACGTGCTGGAGTCCGAGCTGCGGCGCAAGAACAACGACGCCGCCGGCGAGCTCGACGCGCTGGCGCGCGGCCTGGCCGCGTACCCGGACGACAGCCAGTTGCTTTACGCGCGCGCCCTGGTCTGGGAGCGCCGCGACCAGATCGAGCGCGCCGAGGCCGATTTCCGCAAGATCCTCGCGATCGAGCCGGACAGCGTGGCCGCGCTCAATGCGCTGGGCTACACGCTCGCCGACCGCACCACGCGTTACAAGGAAGCGCTGGAACTGATCGACCGCGCGCGCGCCGCCGAACCGGACGACCCGGCGATCACCGACAGCTACGGCTGGGTGCTGTACCGGCTGGGACGCCATGAGGAGGCGCTGGTCGAACTGCGCCGCGCCTTCGCCCGGCAGAAGGATCCGGAGATCGCCGCGCACATCGCCGAAGTGCTGTGGGCGCTGGGCCGCCAGGACGAGGCGCGCAAATATTTCGACGAGGCGCGCAAGCTCGACCCGGAAAACCGGTCGCTGAAGCGCGCGCTGGAGAAGACCGGGGCATGAATCCGAAGCTTTTCGCCATTGCGGTGCTGGCGCTGCTGTTGTCCGCCTGCGCCACGCAAGCCGTGAGGCAGCCGGCTCCTCCGGTTGATGTCGCGGCCGCCGAGGCGCGTCAGGCCGAGCGCGAAAACGCGTTGTACGATGCCAATCGATGGGGTTTCGTCGGCCGCATTGCCGTGAGTAATGGCAGGCAGGGCGGCAACGGCAGGATCGAATGGGTCAACGACGACGAGTTCCTGACGGTTGATGTAAGCGCGCCGATTACCCGGCAAACATGGCGCTTGACGGCCGGCGAAAACGATTCTGCGTGCATCGAAGGATTGGAGGGAGGCCGGCGCTGTGGTGGTGATGCGGCCGGGTTGTTGCGGGAAACCACGGGCTGGGAGATTCCATTCCGCGGGGCGTATTACTGGTTGCGTGCATTGCGCATACCGCACGAGCCGCCAACAGGCATGGCAGTCGAACCGGCGACGAACCTGCGGTACGACGAACGTTTGCGCCTGGTGCATCTGGAGCAAGGCGGCTGGGCGATCGACTATCAGTGGCCGGACAGGGCCGCGACGACGCCGGAACTGCCCAGCCGCATCGATGCGGTGAAGGGCCAGGCCAAGATCAAGCTGCTCGTTGAGCAATGGGTCCTGCGATGAGCCAGCCTGGTGGCTGGTCGGCCTGGCCCGCCCCGGCCAAGCTGAACCTGTTCCTGCGCATCACCGGCCGGCGCCCGGACGGTTACCACAACCTCCAGACCCTGTTCCGGTTGCTGGACTGGGGCGATACCGTCCACCTGCGCATGCGGGCCGACGGGATCGTTGCGCGGGTCGGCGAGTCGGTGCCCGGTGTGGCCGAGGCGGACGACCTGCTGGTCAGGGCGGCGAAACTGCTCAAATATGCAGGTAACTGCAGCCAAGGCGTGGACATTTCCGTCGAAAAGCGGGTTCCGGTCGGCGGTGGTTTCGGCGGCGGCTCATCCGATGCCGCCACTGTGCTGGTGGCCTTGAACCGGTTGTGGGGGCTGGCCCTGCCTGTCGACGAGCTGGCCGGGCTGGGGCTGCAACTGGGCGCCGACGTGCCGGTCTTCGTCCGGGGCGAGAATGCCTGGGCCGAGGGGGTGGGCGAGGTGCTGACCCCGGTCGACCTGCCGCCGCGCTGGTACCTGCTGGCCGCCCCCGGCGCCCACGTGCCGACCGCCGGACTTTTCCAGGCTCCGGATTTGACGCGGGATTCCCCAGCCGCGAAAATATCCGACTTCGCCTCAGGTCAATTGCTCGGCAACGCGTTCGAGCCGGTATTGCGCCGCCGCGAACCGGTCGTCGAGGCCGCGTTCGCAGCGTTGTCGCGGGTCGGTTCGCCGCGGTTGACGGGTTCGGGCAGCGGCTGTTTCGTCGAATTCGAAGATCGCGCCTCGGCCGAGGCCGCGCTCGCGGGTTTGCCGGAAGGCTTGCGCGCCTGGCTGGCCGAGGGCGCCGTGCGTTCGCCGTTGCTGGCTGCGCTCGAAACCTGGAATCCGCCGGCGTAGGCGCAAGCCCGCGCCGGCAACGAAAACAGGGGCGTCGCCAAGTGGTTAAGGCACCGGGTTTTGATCCCGGCATTCGTAGGTTCGAATCCTTCCGCCCCTGCCATTCAGCGACACCCGGACAAGGCAGTACGTTCATCCACCCGCCACGGTCAGAGCGAAGCGGAGCGCCGACATGCAGGAAGATCGCCAGTTGCTGGTTTTTTCCGGCAATGCCAACAAGCCACTGGCGGAAAGCATCTGCCGCGAACTGGGCGTGCGGCCGGGCAAGGCGATGGTCTCGCGCTTCTCCGACGGCGAAGTGCAGGTGGAGATCGAGGAGAACGTGCGCCGCCAGGAAGTGTTCGTCGTGCAACCGACGTGCGCGCCGGCGGCGGAAAACCTGATGGAGCTGCTGGTGCTGATCGACGCGCTGAAGCGCGCGTCGGCGGCCAGCGTGACCGCGGTGGTGCCGTACTTCGGCTACTCGCGCCAGGACCGCCGCCTGCGTTCGTCGCGGGTGCCGATCACGGCCAAGGTGGCGGCGAAGATGTTCACTGCGGTGAGCGCCGACCGGGTGCTGACCGTGGACCTGCACGCCGACCAGATCCAAGGTTTCTTCGACATCCCGGTCGACAACGTGTACGCGTCGCCGCTGCTGCTCGCCGACATCTGGCGCGCCTACGGCACGGAAAACCTGATCGTGGTTTCGCCGGACGTCGGCGGCGTGGTGCGCGCGCGGGCCGTCGCCAAGCGCCTCGACGACGCCGACCTGGCGATCATCGACAAGCGCCGGCCGCGCGCCAACGTGGCCACGGTGATGAACATCATCGGCGAGGTCGAGGGCAAGGACTGCGTCCTGGTCGACGACATCGTCGATACCGCCGGCACCCTGTGCGCGGCCGCCGCGGCGCTGAAGGCGCGCGGCGCGCGCAAGGTGGCGGCGTACTGCACCCACCCCGTGCTGTCCGGGCCGGCGGTGGACAACCTGAACAAGTCCGTGCTGGACGAGCTGGTGGTGACCGACACCATCCCGCTGTCCGACGCGGCGAAGACCTGCGGCAAGATCCGCCAGCTCAGCGTGGCGGAACTGCTGGCCGAAACGATCCGCCGCATCGCCTTCGGCGAGTCGGTCAGTTCGTTGTACGTGGATTAGCAATACGGTTGCTGGTCGCCGGTTACTGGTCGTTGGTTTTTTCCAACGACCGGCAACCGAAAACCAACAGCCAAAACCGGCTCTTCTGGTCGCGGAAGAGTCGAACATCGCCGCCGCGAGGCGGTTCATCAACCTGGGTAGTGAAGAAAATGTCCAACACGCATGTCATCAACGTGCAACGCCGCGAAGACGAAGGCAAAGGTGCGAGCCGCCGCCTGCGTACCTCCGGCAACGTGCCCGCCATCGTCTACGGCGGCGAACTCAAGCCGGTCAGCATCCAGCTGAACCACAACGAAGTGTGGCTGGCCAGCCAGAACGACTGGTTCTATTCGTCGATCCTCGACCTGAGCCTCAACGGCGACGTGCAGAAGGTCCTGCTGCGCGACGTGCAGCGCCATCCGTACAAGCAGCAGATCATGCACCTGGACTTCCAGCGCGTGAACGAGAACGAAGCTCTGCGCACCGCGGTGCCGCTGCACTTCGTCGGCCAGGAGAAGTCGCCGGCCGGCAAGTCGGCCGAGATCGTCGTGACCCACGAGCTGAACGAAGTCGTCATCGAGTGCCTGCCGAAGGACCTGCCGGAGTTCATCGAGGTCGACCTGTCCGAACTGGCGATCGGCGCGGTGATCCACCTGTCCGAGATCAAGCTGCCGGCGGGCGTGAGCATCCCCGAGCTGAAGCTGGGCAAGGAGCACGACGTGGCCGTGGTCATCGCCAAGCACGGCCGTGTCGAAGCGGAGCCGGAAGCCGAAGGCGAGGCCGAGCAGTCGGCCGAAGTCCCGGCCAGCAAGGTCGCGAAGAAGGAAGAGAAGTAATCGATCCGCCGCGGCGTCCGCATGCGCGGATGCCGCGGCACGGTTACGCGTTCCTTCGCGATGGCAGGATTGCGACTCATCGTCGGGCTGGGCAATCCCGGTTCCGAGCATGCGAAAACCCGCCACAACGCGGGTTTTCGTTTTGTCGACGCGCTCGCGGAAGGCGAGGGCGTGCGCTTCGGCGTGGAAGGCAAGCTGTTCGGCGAGACCGCGAAGGTCCACGTCGCCGGCCAAGCGATCTGGCTGCTGAAGCCCTCGACCTACATGAACCTGTCCGGCAAGTCGGTGGCCGCGGCGCTGCGCTACTGGAAGATCGCGCCGGAGGAGATGCTGGTGGTGCACGACGAGCTGGACCTGCCGCCGGGCACGGCGCGGTTGAAGTTCGACGGCGGCCACGGCGGCCAGAACGGCCTGCGCGACATCATCCAGCTGCTGGGCCACGGCAAGTTCCACCGCCTGCGCATCGGCATCGGCCATCCCGGGCACAGGGACAGGGTCACTTCGTGGGTGCTGGGCAAGCCGGGCAAGGACGACGAGATCCTGATCGGCCGCGCCATCGACGATGCCATCGCCGCGCTGCCGCTGGCGGTGCAGGGCAACCACATGGACGCGATGACGAAATTGCACACGGCCAAACCGTGAGCCGTGAGCGGTGAGTGGTGGGCGGGGCTCCGCCTTCGACCGCTCAGCGCTCACTGCTTACCGCTTCCAGGAAATCCAATGGGCATCAAATGCGGCATCGTCGGCCTGCCTAACGTCGGCAAGTCGACCCTGTTCAACGCGCTGACCAAGGCGGGCATCGCCGCGGCCAACTTCCCGTTCTGCACGATCGAGCCGAACGTCGGCGTGGTGCCGGTGCCGGACCCGCGCCTCAATGCGCTGGCCGAGATCGTCAAGCCGGAACGCGTGCTGCCGACCGCGGTCGAATTCGTCGACATCGCCGGCCTGGTCGCCGGCGCGGCCAGCGGGGAGGGCCTCGGCAACAAGTTCCTGGCCCACATCCGCGAGGTCGACGCGATCGCCCACGTGGTGCGCTGCTTCGAACACGGCGACATCATCCACGTCGCCGGCAAGGTCGACCCGATCGCCGACATCGAGACCATCGACACCGAGCTGGCGCTGGCCGACCTGGACAGCGTCGACAAGGCGCTGAACCGCGCCGAGCGCGCGGCCAAGGGCGGCGACAAGGAGGCGCAGGCGCGCAAGCCGGTGCTGGAGAAGCTGCGCGCCGTGCTCAACGACGGCAGGCCGGCGCGCTTCGCCAACCTGGACGAGGAAGAGAAGGCGCTGGTCCGCGACCTGTTCCTGCTGACGCTGAAGCCCACCATGTACGTGGCCAACGTGCTGGAGGACGGCTTCCACGACAACCCGCACCTCGATGCCGTGCGCGCCCGCGCCGAGGCCGAGGGCGCCGAGGTGGTGCCGGTGTCGGCGGCGATCGAGGAGGAGCTGGCGCAGCTGGACGACGCCGACCGCGACGCCTTCCTCGCCGACCTGGGCCTCGACGAGCCGGGGCTGAACCGGGTGATCCGCGCCGCCTACAGGCTGCTCGGCCTGCAGACCTACTTCACCGCGGGCGTCAAGGAGGTCCGCGCGTGGACGGTCAAGGCCGGCGCCACCGCGCCGCAGGCCGCCGGGGTGATCCATACCGACTTCGAGAAGGGCTTCATCCGCGCCGAAACCATCGCCTACGACGATTTCATCAAGTACAAGGGCGAAGCCGGCGCGCGCGATGCCGGGCGCCTGCGCCTGGAGGGCAAGGAGTACCGGGTGCAGGAGGGCGACGTCCTGCATTTCCGCTTCAACGTCTGAGACTTTCCCCGGCCGGATGCGTTGACAGACGCCAGGGTTCCGGCGAAAATCTCGGGCTGTTTCACTCCGGCCGTTTCGGCGGAGCCGCGGTAAAATCGAAGTGCAATCCGGAGGGATACCCAAGCGGCCAACGGGGGCAGACTGTAAATCTGCTGGCTTACGCCTTCGGTGGTTCGAATCCACCTCCCTCCACCAGCTTGCACCAGGTTTTGCGGGTTCCCGATGCGGGAGTAGTTCAATGGTAGAACTGTAGCCTTCCAAGCTACTAGTGCGGGTTCGATTCCCGTCTCCCGCTCCATTCGGACTGCGCGCGCCGGGCCCGGCAACAAACGAAAAGTTTCGCTCACGTAGCTCAGTCGGTAGAGCACCTCCTTGGTAAGGAGGAGGTCGATGGTTCGATTCCATTCGTGAGCACCATCTTCAACCACAACGATCCATTTCCCGAGATAGGCAGCCATGGCAAAGGGTAAATTCGAGCGCACCAAGCCCCACGTGAACGTGGGCACGATTGGCCACGTGGACCACGGCAAGACGACGCTGACGGCGGCGCTGACGAAGGTGGGCGCGGAGCGTTTCGGCGG
>NZ_PDWR01000003.1 GCF_010211755.1 Pseudoxanthomonas sangjuensis
GGCTGGCTGGCCTGCTCAACCGCACCGCGCTTGAACTCGGTGCTGAACTTCCTTCGCTTCGACATGAACACTCCTCATGGCCTTGATCGGCCTTCTCGTAAGTGTCCGTGAAAACGGGGGTGAACCCCTGGGTCGGCTGAGGCGCCTGGCTACGATTACGGTCCATTGCTAGATCTTCTCAACGGCCAGCGGGTCGAGCGGGTAACGTTTTACACAGAAGCGGAGCTGGCTCGGCTTGTCGAGCCAGCTCCCTAATAATTCATCCAAGCCGAAGCCACTCCACGGCGCGGCTTAATTCAGGCGCCAAGCACAACGGCTGTACCTCCATCGACCTGGAGTCATGAAGATGCGCAAAGTCTTTCCGGCTCTTCTATGCCTGGCCCCACTCGTCGCCATCGCCGGGGAGCCACTCAGCAAGTTCGGATGGTTCGCCGACATGGTCGGGTCATGCTGGAAAGGGACGCTTCCGGACGGCGTCACCGAGCATTCCCACTGCTACAGCGGCCAGTTCGACCAATTCATCCGCGGCACCGCGACGCTTTCCGCGCAGCAGGACGGCAAGAGGGTGGAGCAATTCCAGGGCGACTCCCTGTTCGCATGGGACGACGAAAACCGGGAAATCATCTACTACATCTGGGGCTCGAACGGCTCGCATAGCCGGCACAAGGCCATGTATGCGGACGGCGACCTGGCATTCCCGATCGAAAGCAAGAAGGAGCCCGGGCGCATCGCGCACCGCCCGCTGCGGCATCGCATCGACAACGACCCGTTCGAAGTGCGGCGCGAAGTGCCCGACGGAGACGGCTGGAAGACCGAGCTGACCGTCCTGTACCGAAGGTCGCCCGGCAACCAGGGCCGCACCCGGCAACCCATCCGGGTCGATGCCGCGTCGCGGCCCGGCTGGATCCGGGCGCTGCGTCCCTAGAACTTCTCCTTGGCGATCTTCCCGTGCAGGCCGTTGACCTGCATCAGTGCCGCCGAGCCGTAGTGCTTGTGGTATTCGGCGACCATCTCGCCGTTGACGATCACCGGGTCGGTCGCCACCAGCTTCTTCGCCTCCTCGATGTCGTCCACCGCAAAGACGAAGATGCCGCGCCAGCCGTCCACCCCGTCGAGCGGCCCGGCGTAGGCCAGCTTGCCCTCGCCCGCCAGCCGCTCGATGTTGGCCATGTGGCCCTTGAACATTTCGTCGCGCGCCTCGCCGTCCGGCACCCGTGTCGGCCCGGTCTTCAGCACCACGAACACGTAGCTGCGCATGCCGTAATCATCGGCGCCCAGTGATTTCGCCAGCTCGGCGTCGTAGGCGGCGGGTTCGCCTTCGGCGACCGCGCCGGCAGGGGGCGTTTGCGCGAAGGCGCAGAAGGCCAACGACAGGCAGACGATGACGGCGGTCGGTTTCGCGATACGCATGGTTCGTCCCCTGGTGGAAGATGCGGGCATCCTACGCCGGGGGATTCACTCGGGCCATCCATGGTCCTCGCCCTGCGGGCGACTGCGCCGTGCGAAGTCGTGCCAATCGGCAATCCTGCCGATTGGCCGAACCCTGCGGCGATTCCCTCCGCCGCATCCTGCAGACAACAAAAAACCCCCTTGCGGGGGCTTTTTGTTGTCTGGCGGGAAGGGGGGGATTCGAACCCCCGGTACGCTATAAACGTACGCCTGATTTCGAGTCAGGTACATTCAACCACTCTGCCACCTTCCCGGGATGGCTTTCCCGGCGCCGTGCGCCGGGGTCGTGCATTTTAGGGATTCGGGGCCTTGCGGACAAGCAAAGCGCCCCTCGCCCGCCCTTCGGGCGCCATCTCCCCACGAGCGGGGAGATGGAGTCGGGGATCAGGCGGTTTCGCCTTCTTCCACGGCCTTCATCGACAGGCGGATGCGGCCCTGCTTGTCGACTTCCCGCACCTTGACCTTGACGATGTCGCCTTCCTTCAGCTTGTCGGACACCTTCTCGACGCGCTCGCTGGAAATCTGCGACACGTGGACCAGGCCGTCCTTGCCCGGGGCGATGGTGACGAACGCGCCGAAGTCCATCAGCTTGGCGACCTTGCCCTCGTAGATGCGGCCCGGCTCGATGTCGCTGGTGATCTGCTCGATGCGCGCCTTCGCGGCCTGCGCGGCGGCGCCGTTGACCGAGGCGATGGTGATGGTGCCGTCGTCCTGGATGTCGATCTGGGTGCCGGTGTCCTTGGTGATCGCCTGGATCACCGAACCGCCCTTGCCGATCACTTCGCGGATCTTGTCCGGGTGGATCTTGATGGTCAGCAGGCGCGGGGCGTATTCGCTCAGCTCGGCGCGCGGCGCGGTCAGCGCCTTGCTCATTTCGCCGAGGATGTGCAGGCGGCCCTGCTTGGCCTGGGCCAGCGCGACCTTCATGATCTCTTCGGTGATGCCGTCGATCTTGATGTCCATCTGCAGCGCGGAGATGCCTTCGGCGCTACCGGCCACCTTGAAGTCCATGTCGCCGAGGTGGTCTTCGTCGCCAAGGATGTCGGACAGGACGACGAAACGGTCGCCTTCCTTCACCAGGCCCATCGCGATGCCCGCGACCGGCGCCTTGACCGGCACGCCCGCGTCCATCAGCGCCAGCGAGGAACCGCAGACCGAGGCCATCGACGAGGAACCGTTCGACTCGGTGATCTCCGAAACCACGCGGATCGTGTACGGGAACTCTTCCAGCGACGGCATCACGGCGAGCACGCCGCGCTTGGCCAGGCGGCCGTGACCGATTTCACGGCGCTTCGGCGCGCCGAAGCGGCCGCACTCGCCCACCGAGAACGGAGGGAAGTTGTAGTGGAACAGGAAGTTCTCTTTGTACTCGCCGGCGATGGCGTCGATGATCTGGCCGTCGCGGGCGGTGCCCAGCGTGGTGATGACGATGGCCTGGGTTTCGCCGCGGGTGAACAGCGCCGAGCCGTGGGTGCGCGGCAGCACGCCGGCCTTCACGCTGATCGGGCGCACGGTGTCGAGGGCACGGCCGTCGATGCGGACCTTGGTGTCCAGCACCGAGTCGCGCATGGTGCGGTATTCGAGCTCGCCGAATTCCTTCGACAGCTCGGCCTTGTCCCAGCCTTCGGCCTCGATGCGGCCGGCCAGCTGCTCGGTCACGTCCTTCTTGATCGCGGCGATGGCGTCGCGGCGCTGCAGCTTGTCGTGGATCTTGAACGCATCGGCCAGCTTGCCGCCGATGGCGGCCTTCAGCTCGGCGATCAGCGCGTTGTTCTTGGCCGGGGCGACCCAGTCGCTGGGCTTGGTGCCGGCTTCGACGGTCAGCTCGTTGATCGCGTTGATGACCTTCTGCAGTTCGCGGTGGCCGAAGGTCACGGCGCCCAGCATCACTTCCTCGCTCAGCAGCGCGGCTTCGGATTCGACCATCAGCACGGCGTTGCTGGTGCCGGCGACGACCAGCTCAAGCTTCGATTCCTTCAGCTCGGACACGGTCGGGTTGAGGATGTACTGGCCATCCTTGTAACCGACCTTGGCCGCGCCGATCGGGCCCTGGAACGGCGTGCCGGCCAGCGCCAGCGCAGCCGAGGCGCCGATCATCGCCGGGATGTCGCCGTCGACTTCCGGGTTCAGCGAGATCACCTGGGCGATGATCTGCACTTCGTTCTTGTAGTCCTCGGGGAACAGCGGGCGGATCGGGCGGTCGATCAGGCGCGAAACCAGCGTTTCCTTCTCGGTCGGACGGCCTTCGCGCTTGAAGAAGCCGCCGGGGATGCGGCCGCCGGCGTAGAACTTCTCGACGTAGTCGACGGTCAGCGGGAAGAAGTCCTGGCCCTCGCGCGCGCTCTTGGCGGCGACGGCGCTGACCAGCAGTACGGTGTCGTCCATGTTGACGATGACGGCGCCGCTGGCCTGGCGGGCGATCTCGCCGGTCTCCAGGGTGACGGTGTGCTTGCCGTACTGGAAGGTTTTGGTGATTTTTGCCACGTTGGTTCCTTGATCTCTGGTTGGACCGCGCGCGACCCCTGCCGCGGGCGGGTGGCCGGATGGCCCGGCCTGTAACTATTGGCGTGAAACTGCTTTTGGTTCCGGAAAAACGAACCGCGGCGCATCGCTGCGCCGCGGCGGGTATCTCGAATTAACGACGCAGGCCGAGTTTCTCGATCAGGGCCTTGTAGCGCTCGACGTCCTTCTTCTTCAGGTAGTCGAGCAGGCTGCGGCGGCGGTTGACCAGCTGCAGCAGGCCGCGGCGGCTGTGGTGGTCCTTCTTGTGGATCGCGAAGTGCTCGCCGAGCTGGGTGATGCGGGCGGTCAGCAGGGCGACCTGCACTTCCGGCGAACCGGTGTCGTTGGCGCCGCGCGCGTTGTCGGCGATGACTTTCTGGGTGTCGATGGACATGGTGTTTTCTCTGTGATGACGCGTGGCCGGCAGGAACGCGGGCTGTCCTCCGCGCGCACCACCTGGTCCGCCTGTCGCTTGTGGAATGGCCGAATGGCCGGGTGCCCGGAAATGGGCGCGCATATTGTAGACGCAGGGGCCTTTTGGAACAAGGCTTTAACCCGCGTTCGGCAGGGGGACGGGCGGCGCGCGCGCTACGGGACCTGCCAGTTGAACAGCCGCTGCGGGGCCAGCCGGCGTTCCGCGTTCAATTCGCCCAGCCCCAGCGCCCGCCCGCTGGCGGCGAACACCGCCACCGTGCCGGCGGGGCCCGGGACCCCGCCGATGCGCTGGCCCTGGACGAAGCGGGCCGCCGCCTCGTCGGTCAGGTCGATCCGTGGCAGGCCGATCAGCCCGGCCTCGACCGGCAGCAGGCAGGCGTCGAGCGCCCGCGGGTCGCGCTCGGCCAGCGCCTGCAGGGCCTCCAGCGTCCACATCCGCGGTTCGCGGAACGGGGCGACCCACAGCCGGCGCAGTTCGGCCACGTGCGCGCCGCAGCCCAGCGCCTCGCCGAGGTCGCGGACCAGGCTGCGCACGTAGGTGCCGGAGCCGCATTCGACCCGCAGCCGCAGCAGCGGCTCGCCGCCGTCGAGCAGGTCGGCGGCCGACAGCAGGTCGAACCGGAAGACCTCGACCGGCCGGCTCTCGACCTCGATGGCTTCGCCCCGCCGGGCCTTGGCGTACAACGGCTCGCCGCCGCGCTTGAGCGCCGAATAGATCGGCGGGCGCTGCTCGATTTTCCCGGTCAGGCCGCGCAGGGCCTTGTCGATCTGCTTGATCGTGTAACGCCCGACTTCGCGCGCGCGCAGCGGCTGGCCATCGGCGTCGTCGGTATCGGTGACGATGCCGAGGCGCGCCACGGCGTCGTAGGCCTTGCGCGAGCCGAGCAGGTTGCCGGCGATCTTGGTCGCCTCGCCGAAGCACAGCGGCAGCAGGCCGGTGGCCAGCGGGTCGAGGCTGCCGGTATGCCCGCCCTTCTCGGCGCGGAACAGCCGCCGCGCCTGCTGCAGCGCCTGGTTCGAGCTGAGCCCGCGCGGCTTGTCGAGCAGCAGGATGCCGTCGAGGCGGCGGAAGGCGGTCTTGGCCGGCTTGGCGGGCTTTTGCGTCATCGGCGCGATTGTAGTGGCCGTGGCCGGAACCTGTGCACTACGCGCGGCCCCATCCACCCGTTATCGTCGGCAGCCGTATCCTTGGCGGCGGGATCATCGCGGCGAATCTCCATGAAGACCGTTTCCATCCTGCTGCTTGCCACTTTCCTGCTACCGCACTTCCCTGCCATGGCCAACGAAGATCCCCATGCCGCCCTCCCCGACGACCTCCGCCAGGCTGTCGCCGATTTCGATCGCGCCCAGTTGCGCAGCGACGAAGCGGAACTGGATCGACTGCTCGCCGACGACTACGTCCTGTACAACAGCCAGGGCCAGGTGGAAGACAAGCGGCAGTTCATCGAGGACTACCGCGGCATGCGTCTGGAACCGTTCCATGTCGAGGACGAGACGGTCCGCCTGCTCGGCGATGCAGTGGTGATGGCAGGCGTGGCAACGCTGAAGGGCACCGACCTCGCCTCCGGTCAGCCCTTCACGGTACGGCTGCGATTTTCGGACATCTGGCGCAAACGAGACGGCCGCTGGCAGGTCGCGTTTACCCAGGCGACACGGGCGCCCTGACGCCGAGGAGCTACTCGCCTTCGCCCAGCGGCTTGTCGCGCAGCAACTGATCGATGCGTTCGCCGCGATCGACCGAATCGTCGTAGTGGAAGTGCAGCTCCGGCACGTGGCGCAGCTTCATCGCCCGCGCCAGCTGCATGCGGATCTCGCGCGCCAGCTGCTGCAGGCCCTTCACCGCTTCGGCCGACTTCTCCGGCATCAATGCGGTGACGAAGACCTTGGCATGGGCCAGGTCGCGGGTGACCTCGACGTCGGACACGCTGACCGACGGCAACCGGTGCTCGCGTACCGCGACGTGCACCAGCGTGCCCAGCTCGCGGCGGAGCTGGGCGGATACGCGGTCGGTGCGATGGAACGACTTGGTCGGCATTACAGCGTCCGCTGCACCTCGATGCGTTCGAAGCACTCGATCTGGTCGCCGGGCTTGACATCGTCGTAGGCCTTCACGCCGATGCCGCACTCGGTGCCGTTGCGCACTTCCTCGACGTTCTCCTTGAAGCGGCGCAGCGATTCCAGCTCGCCTTCGAAGATGACCGTCGAGTCGCGCAGCACGCGGATCGGCTTGTTCTTCTTGACCACGCCTTCCACGACCATGCAGCCGGCGACCGCGCCGAACTTGGAGCTGCGGAACACGTCGCGGACCTCGGCGATGCCGATGATCTCCTCGCGGATCTCCACGCCCAGCAGGCCGGAAGCCACCTGCTTCACCTGGTCGATCACGTCGTAGATGATCGAGAAGTAGCGCAGGTCGACGCCGTTGGCCTCGATGATCTTGCGCGCCGAGGCATCGGCGCGGACGTTGAAGCCGATGACCGTGGCCTTCGAGGTGACCGCGGTATTGGCGTCGGACTCGGTGATGCCGCCGACGCCCGAGGCGATCACGTTGATGCGGATCTGCTCGTTGCTGAGCGCGGTCAGCGCCTGCTTCAGCGCCTCCACCGAACCCTGCACGTCGGCCTTGACCACCAGGTTCAGCACCTGCTGCCCGCCGCCCTTGCCCATCTGCGCCAGGATGTCTTCCATGCGGTTGCCCGCGGCCTGGACCAGGCGCGATTCGCGGCGCTTGGCGTCGCGCTGCTGCGCCACGTCCTTGGCCAGGCGCTCGTCCTCGACCACGACGAAGTCGTCGCCGGCATCCGGCACGCCGGACAGGCCGAGCAGCTGCACCGGGATCGACGGGCCCGCCGACTCCGGCTGCTTGCCGGTTTCGTCGAACAGCGCGCGCACGCGGCCGTACTGGATGCCGCAGACCAGGTAGTCGCCCTTCTTCAGCGTGCCCTGCTGCACCAGCACCGTCGCCACCGGGCCGCGGCCCTTGTCCAGCGAGGACTCGATGACCACGCCGCTGGCGCGGCCATCGACGACCGCCTTCAGCTCGAGCACTTCGGCCTGCAGCGAGATCGCGTCGAGCAGGTTGTCGATGCCCTGCCCGGTCTTGGCCGAGATCTCGACCATCTGGGTGTCGCCGCCGAAATCCTCGGCGACCACTTCCTCGCCGAGCAGCTCGTTCTTGACCCGCGACGGGTCGGCGTCGGACTTGTCGATCTTGTTGATCGCGACGATCAGCGGCACCTTCGCCGCCCTGGCGTGCTGGATCGCTTCCTTGGTCTGCGGCATCACGCCGTCGTCGGCGGCGACGACCAGCACGACGATGTCGGTGAGCTTGGCGCCGCGCGCGCGCATCGAGGTGAACGCGGCGTGGCCGGGGGTGTCGAGGAAGCTGATCGTGCCCTTCGGCGTGTCGACGTGGTAGGCGCCGATGTGCTGGGTGATGCCGCCGGCCTCGCCGGAAGCGACCTTGGTGCGGCGGATGTAGTCCAGCAGCGAGGTCTTGCCGTGGTCGACGTGGCCCATGATGGTGACCACCGGCGGACGCGGCAGCAATTCGCCCTGCACTTCCCCGGAATGCGCCAGCAGCGCGTCCTCGGCGTCGTTGGTATCGGCGCGCACGGCCTTGTGGCCGAGCTCCTCGGTGACCAGCACCGCGGTGTCGTGGTCGATGGTCTGGGTGATGGTGGCCATCACGCCCATCTTGAACAGCGCCTTGACCACCTCGCCGCCCTTCAGCGCCAGCTTCTGCGCCAGGTCGGCCACGGTGATGCTGTCGCCGATCGCGACCTCACGCACGGTCGGCGCGGTCGGGCGCTCGAAACCGTGCGAACCGCCGCGCGAATCCAGCGTGCGCTTGACCGGCTTCGGCTTGCCTCGCGCGGCGCCGCGGCGGGCGCGGTCGGCGGCCGACAGGTGCAGCTGGCCGGCGAAACGGCTGGCCGCGTCGTCGTCCTCGACGCCGGCGACCATCGCATGCGAGCCGCGCGGCTTGAGCTTGTGGGCGCCCGCGCCGCGGTCGTCGACGCGCGCCGGCTCCTTGGCCTTGGCCGGCGTGCGCGGCACGTGGTGGCCGCCCGTGCGCGGCGGCCGCGCCGATTCGTCGCCGTCCTCGGCGGCCAACGCCGCCGCTTCGGCCTCGGCGCGCAGGCGCGCGGCCTCTTCCTCGGCGCGCGCGGCCTCTTCCTGGCGCTTGCGCTCCAGCTCCTCGGCGCGCTTGCGGTCGCGCTCGGCGAGCTGCTGCTGCTCCTGCAGGTTGCGCTGCTTGGATTCCTCCAGCTTGCGCAGGATCTCGGCGCGCTCGGGGTCCGTCTCGGTCGCCGAGGTCGGCGCCGGCGCATCGTTCTCGGTCGGCTTGACGTAGGTGCGCTTCTGCCGCACCTCGACCGCGACCGTGGACTTGGTGCGGCCGGCGCTGACGGTCACTTCCTGCACCTTGCGCCGGTTCAGGGTGATCTTCTTCGGCACGTCGGCGTCGGCGGCCTTGTCGGCCTTGCCGTGCGCCCGCTTCAGGAAGCCCAGCAGCTTGACCTTCTCCATGCTGGTCACGACCTGGTCGGGGCCGCTGAACTTCATGCCGGCCTCGGCCAGCTGTTCCAGCAGTTTTTCGACCGGCGTGTTGACCAGTTCGGCGAGCTTGCGGATGGTGGTTTGTTGCGACATTCGGATCCCGTGGCTTGTGGGCGCTCCCGCGCCGTCGGCACGGGAAACGCTAGATTCTAAGCCCTGCACGAAACAGGGCGGCGTTCATCGCAGTTTCATTCGCCGCGCTCCAGACGGGCGATCTCCTCGGCGCGCGCGGCCAGGATCAACGCGGCGGCGCGCTTTTCGTCCAGCCCCTCGATGCCGAATTCGACCACTTCGTCGGCGGCGAGGTCGGACAGGTCCTCGCTGGTGCGCACGCCGTGCGAGGCCAGCGCGTAGGCGGTTTCCTCGTCCATGCCCTCCAGCGCCAGCAGGTCCTCGGCCGGCTGGTGCTCCTCCAGCACCTCCTCCTCGGCCAGCGCCTCGTTCAGCAGCGCGTCGCGGGCGCGCGAGCGCAGTTCCTCGACGATGTCCTCGTCGAAGCCCTCGACCGCGAGCAGCTCGCCGACCGGCACGTAGGCGATTTCCTCGACCGTGTTGAAGCCTTCGCTGACCAGGATCGCGGCGATTTCCTCGTCGACTTCCAGCTTGTCCATGAACAGCTGGCGGGCGACGGCCTGTTCGGCCTCGGACTTCGCCTGCACCTGGTCGGCGGTCATCACGTTGAGCTGCCAGCCGGTCAGGCGGCTGGCCAGGCGCACGTTCTGCCCGCCCTTGCCGATCGCCTGCGCCAGCCGGTCCTCGGCCACCGCCAGGTCCATCGAGTGCTTTTCCTCGTCGACGATGATCGACTGCACCTCGGCCGGCGCCATCGCGTTGATGACGAAATTGGCCGGGTTCTCGTTCCACAGCACGATGTCGACGCGCTCGCCGTTGAGTTCGTTCGACACCGCCTGCACGCGCGAGCCGCGCATGCCGATGCAGGCGCCGATCGGGTCGGTGCGGGTGTCGTGGGCGATCACCGCGATCTTGGCGCGGTCGCCGGGGTCGCGCGCGCAGGCCTTGATCTCGACTAGGCCCTGGCCGACTTCCGGCACTTCCAGCTTGAACAGCTCGATCATGAATTCCGGCGCGGCGCGGCTGATGAACAGCTGCGGGCCGCGCGGTTCGCTGCGCACGTCGTACAGGTAGCCGCGCACGCGGTCGCCGGCGCGCAGCACGTCGCGCGGGATGCCCTTGTCCTTCGGGATGAAGGCCTCGGCGTTGCCGCCGAGGTCGACGTAGATGTTGCCGCGCTCGGCGCGCTTCACGACGCCGGTGACCAGCTCGCCGACGCGGTCCTTCCACGCATCGACGACCTGCTGGCGCTCGGCCTCGCGCACGCGCTGCACGATCACCTGCTTGGCGGCCTGCGCGGCGATGCGGCCGAAGTCGGGGTTCTCGATCTGCTCCTCGATGTAGTCGCCGACCTCGACGCCCTCGGCCTCTTCGACCGCGTCCATCAGGCGGATCTGCCGGTCCGGCGATTCCATCACCACGTCGTCGGCCACGACCTCCCAGCGGCGGAAGGTTTCGTAGCTGCCGTCCCGCTGGTCGATGGAGACGCGGGTCAGCACGTCCTGGTCGGGGTAGCGCTTCTTCGCCGCCGACGCCAGCGCGGCCTCGATCGCATCGAAGATCGTTTCGCGCGGCACGCCCTTTTCGTTGGCGACCGCATCGACGACGAGCAACAGTTCCTTACTCATTTCTCACTCCGCACGCGGCTGCTTCGCCGCAGGTTGCTTTGGGGTTTTCTTGGCTTTGCCGGCGGGCTTGCCCGCCGACGGCTTCTTCTTCGGTTGCGGCGCCAGGCCCAGCGCCACCCAGTCCGGCACCAGCTTCGCCTTCTCGATGTTGTCGATGGCGACGGAAAACTCGCCGGCGCCCTCGACCGCGAACACCACGTTGTCGCCGTCGACGCGAAGGATCTCGCCCTGCAGGCGGCGGCGGCCGTCCTGCGGCAGCTTCAGCACCGCCTTCGCGGTCTCGCCGGCGAAGCGGGCGAAATGCTCCAGCGCGAACAGCGGGCGCTCGATGCCGGGCGACGACACCTCCAGCGTGTAATTGCCGGAGATCGGGTCTTCCACGTCCAGCTGCGCCGACACCTCGCGGCTGACCTTCTCGCAGTCGTCGATGTCGACCACGCGGGTCTCGCGCTCTGCCTCGGCCACGTCGATGTACAGGCGCAGCGTGGCGCTGCCCGGCGCCGGCAGGTATTCGACGCCCAGCAGTTCCAGCCCGAGGGATTGCACCGTCGGGGCCAGCAACGCCGAGATTTGCTTCGCCTTTTCGCTCACGTGTCGACCAAGTGCTGTTGATGCGCCGGAAACGGAAATCCAGAAACGACAAAGGGCCCGATGGGCCCTTGTCCGATGACGCTGGATGCGAACGCATGGAGCACTGAGCGTTCGCGAGCCCAAGCCCGGGCCAGTAAAAAAGCCTCGGTATTCGGAGGCTTCCATGAACCGGAAATGGTAGCGGGGGCTCGATACCTCCCCTATCTGACATCGCAGATCAGGGTGCCGATCCCTCGCCGAGGCCGGGCATGATACGGGAAAGCGGTAGCTGAGCCAAGCCCGAGGCTGCCGCGAAGAACTCACTCCAGCCGTCCCTCTTCAGGCTCGGGACAGGGCTTAGCGGGACAAGCGGTCCTCCAGCAACCGCGACTGCTCGGCGAATCTTGCCGGATCCGCATCCCGCAACCGCAGCAGGTTCTGCAGCTTCCATCGAATGCCCGGCAGCTGTTCGAGATGGGGCATGCCCAGCAGGGACCAGTCAGGCTCCCCCGCGACCAGCGACAGCAGGAATTGCCGCTCCTGCCCGTCCAGCCCCTCCTGGAGTTCGCGGATCAGGCGATCACGCGCGGCGAGCAACGCGTCGATCGACACGGGTTCGTTGGTCATGCCAACGAAGTTGCGGTCATAGTCGTGCCGGACATCCCGCAGCACGGGGAACAGCACTTCGTGCACGGGCCGGTTGTGGCTGGCCAGATACACGACGAAGGCGCGTCGGATGCCCGGCGTGATGCCCTCGTGCTCGAACAGCTGCATCACGTCGAACAGGTCGCGAGGATGCTGGCGATCCATCGCCGCGACCAGCTTGCCCCCGTACAGATCCTCCAGGGACACCATGGGCACCTCAAGGTCGGCGAGCAGCGTGTCGCGGGCAACGGGCATGAGCCCGGCTCGTCGCACCGGCTGGACGGTACCGCGCATCACGTAATTGACCTCGACCTTGACCTCGATGCCTCCCCGCCGGACCAACAGCTTCGTCTCGGCGCCATCGTCGCCCGGGGCATACGTCTGGAATCCCCGTGTCCCCAATCGCTCGCCGGCCAGCCGGAGGGCCGCACGGATCCGTTCCAGCGCCTGCTCACGCGGCAAGGTGTGGTCGGGGAACACCAGATCCAGATCGACCGACAACCGCGGCATGTCGCGCACGAACAGGTTGATGGCCGTGCCGCCCTTCAGCGCGAAGGTGTCATCGCCCAGGATCATTGGCGCAACCTGCACCAGCATGCGCGCGGTTTCGAGATAGGCAGGCGTCATTGCTTCAGCACCAGTAGCCCTTCGGCCGATCGGGACACCCAGGGACGATCGCTGCCGGTCGGTAGCGTGGCCGGGTCGAGTTTGGCCACCCAGGGCAGCGAGGCTTCCCGGCCAAGTTGCAGGCACAAGCGTACGGTCTTGACGCTGGTGCAGCGCTGCAACAGTTCGCGCAACACGTCCGCGCGCAGGCTATAGGTGCTCTCCACGAGTTCCCGAGCCTCCTGCAACGGCTGGCGGACCCCCACTTCGCTCAGCAATTCCAGCAACGCCCGCTCGGGCATCGAGACCTGGGGTGCCCCTTCGCGCTTCTCGAACGGACCCACATGCAACAGGGCTTCCGGCAGCTCGTCGAACAACCGCTTGCGGTGATACTCGGCGGGGAACCGCTGCACGAACCAATCCGGCAAGCGACCCGCCGCCCAGCCATACAGGTCCAGCACCGGCTGTTGCGATACGTAGTGGCGCAGGCCATGCCAGTCCAGCGCGGTCTTGCCCCCCACGTGCAGGCCCTCCAGCTTTCGTTGCAGTAGGACAAGGCTGGGATGCAGGGCCAGGGGCTCGTTGGGGCGGCAATACACGCCGCGCGCCAGACGGGTCAGCCACCCTGCCCGGACGTAGTGCACGGCCAGATCGGCAGATATGCCCAGTGCTGCCAGATCTTCGGAAGCCACGGGGGCTCCCAGCCTGACCTGGGCATAAAGGGCATTTAGCTTGTTTTTTCCTATCGTAGCCATGCTACGACTATTTCACCCTTTTCAAATAAAGTCAATTTGAAAAAGTAAGTACTGTCGTATTCTAACTACGATTCGTTCAAATATATCAAATGCTTGCGTCGTCAAGGCACTGGTTACCTTGTCAGCGCCTGCCTGACCAACGCAGGAGCCAGCCCTACCCTCTTGCGGGATTCGGGCGGAATGAGCGCGGCAAACCAGGCGACATCATGGCTCCAAACGCCAATCTTGCTTGACGCGCCGCAGACGCCACCCGCAAGTCGTCATCGTAGTGATCGATGCAATCAGCAGCACCAGTTGCACGAACACCAGGAACTCGACTGCCATCGGCGGATGCGACACCCACGCAAGCCAGGCAAAGCCGACCGACATCAGTGCCAATGCGGCAGGAAGGACAAACACGGTCGAAAGAACCAGCTTGCTGAAATCTGCTTCCAACTCCTGCGCTTGAGTCGAATGCTCCCGATTCGAGCGTCCTGCATGCATCAACAGCACCCGACGCCAGTGCCGTGCATGCAATGCGTAACGACGGATGCTCAACAGGCGCGTCATCTGTGCAGCGAGTATCCGTCTGATCGTCCACAAGACTGCTGGCAGCCTGCTGCTCTGCTACGTCGATCACCACGACAAGGCCTATCAGTGGGCCGAGCGTCGCATGCTGGAAACACACCCCACCACCGGCGCTGCACAGCTGGTCGAGATCCGCGAGCGCGTACAGGAAATCTCCATTCCCAAGTACGTGGAAACGGCCAAGCCAGCGCCGAAGACACTGTTCGCCAAATACAGCGACGAACAGTTGCTTGCTTACGGCGTGCCCCCGGAGTGGCTGGGGGATGTGCGCGTGGCGGATGAAGACAGTCTGCTGGAACTGGTGGATCACCTCCCCGGTGAGGCTGCCGAGGCCCTGCTGGAGCTGGCGACCGGTGGCACGCCGGTCGTGCCCAGGCCCATTGAGAAGTTCGAAGAACCAAGAACACATTCCTTCTGCTCGCGGCGGTACCTGGTCGTGGACCGCCATCCGTGGCGACCAGAAGCAGGGCTGCGGCATCCTGGCAAATCCCATCTATGTGGGTCGACAGATCTGGAACCGCAGCGACTGGGTTAAACACCCGGATACCGGGCGTCGCATCCGGAAAGAACGGCCCATGAACGAATGGGTCATTACCGACAAGCCAGAGCTGGCGATCATTTCCCAGGAAGTCTGGGATGCGGCCCAGGCACGTCAAAAGGCGCTCAGCAATCGCAGCGTCAATCCGGGACGACACCCCCGCTACCTTTTCAGCGGCTTTCTGCGCTGCCCTCAATGCGGAGGTCCGATCGTCGCCATCGATCGCTACCGGTATGGATGCAGCACGTTCAAGGACCGCGGCCCGTCCGTTTGCTCAAACAGGCTTCGCTTCCCTCGCGCCGATGCGGATGCAGCGTTGCTTGCCGGCATCAAGGAGCAGTTGCTCACGGACGAAGCATTCGAGCGATTCCAGCAAGGAGTAAAGCTCGCATTGGAACAGGCAAGAGCGCAGGACGACACCAGGGCGCGGCTTGCAGCCGCCGAGCGCGAGCACGAGAACCTGATGCGGGCGATCCTCGCGGGGATCGTCACACCCGCGACGAAATCCCGGCTCATCGACCTGGAGAACCGGATCTCTGCCCTTCGTGCCGAAATGGCATCCGCAGCGCAATCCGAACCGGCACAGCTGATTCCCCGGCTGCGGGAGATCTGGCGGAAGATAGTTGCGTCCCTCGAGGACTACAGTCGCGACCACGCCGCGGCTCGGGAAGCCATCAGGGAGCTCATTGGCGAGCGGATCTACATAAAAGAAGAAGGCGGCGACCTCGTTGCCGAGATCACCGCCTCTTCAGAACACTCTGACTCGGAGCAGCCAAGTCAGATAACGGTGGTAGCGGGGGCAGGATTTGAACCTGCGACCTTCGGGTTATGAGCCCGACGAGCTGCCAGACTGCTCCACCCCGCAGCAGAAGCGGAATTATGGTGATTGGCGCCGGCTTTTGCAAGCCCGCGGTCCGATCCCCCGGCCGCGGCGACCGGAAGGACGGGTTCGGTTCAGGCCGCGAACGCCTTCACGCACCACGCCATGATCGGGTTCCACCACAGGCCCAGCGCCAGCAGGCCCAGCGCGTTGATGCCGAACACCACCGGCAACACGCGGCCCGCGCGCGGCGGATGCGCCTCGCCGACCGGCTCGTCGAAGTACATCACCTTGATCACGCGCAGGTAGTAGAACGCGCCGACCACCGCGCAGACCACGCCGAGGATCGCCAGCCAGACCAGGTCGCCGCCGAGCGCGGCGCGCAGCACCGCCAGCTTGGCCCAGAAGCCGAGGAACGGCGGCACGCCGGCCAGCGACGCCATCACGCACAGCACCAGGCCGGCCTGCCACGGGCTGCGCGCGTTCAGGCCCTTGAAGTCGTCGATCTGCTCGGCCTCGAAGCCCTGCCGCGACAGCACCACGATCGCGCCGAACGACGCCACCGACATCAGCGCGTAGCTGATGCCGTAGAACAGCGACGCGGCGTAGCCGGTGGCGCCGCCGCCGGCGAGGCCCAGCAGCAGGAAGCCGATGTGCGAGACCGTCGAATACGCCAGCATGCGCTTGAGGTTGGTCTGGGCGATGGCGACCACGTTGCCGATCACCAGGGAGACCGCGGCCAGCCCGGCCAGCAGCAGTTGCCACTGCTCCGACAGCGGGCCGACGCCGCCCTCGAGCAGGCGGTAGGCCATGCCGAACGCGGCCAGCTTCGGCCCGGCGCTGATGAACAGCGTGATCGGGGTCGGCGCGCCCTGGTAGACGTCCGGCAGCCACATGTGGAACGGCGCCGCGCCCAGCTTGAAGGCGATGCCGGCGACCAGGAACACCACGCCGGTCAGCAGCAGCGCACGGTCCGGGGCGTTGGCGATGGCGGAATGGATCGCGTCGAGGCGCAGCGTGCCGGTGGCGCCGTAGATCAGCGACATGCCGTACAGCAGCAGGCCCGAGGCCAGCGAGCCGAGCACGATGTACTTCATCGCCGCTTCGGTCGACAGCCCGTCGTCGCGGTTCAGCGCGACCAGCGCGTACGAGCACAGCGCCAGCAGCTCCAGGCCCAGGTAGGCCATCACCAGGCTGCCGGCCGAGACCAGCACCATCATGCCGGCGGTCGCGAACAGCACCAGCACCGGCACTTCGCCCGGATACAGGTTGCGCTCGCGCAGGTACGGCCAGGCGTAGACCAGCGACAGGCCGCTGACCAGCAGGATCACCACCTTGGCCACGTCGGCCAGGGTGTCGCGCACGAACATGCCGTTGAACACCGTGCCCTGCCCGCCGCAGCCGGCGGCGATCATCCACAGCACGCCGGCCAGCAGCAGCAGGGTCAGCGCGTGGGTGACGATGCGCCGGCGGTTGTCCACGAACAGGTCGAGGATCAGCAGCACGAAGGCGCCGGCGACCAGGGTCACTTCCGGCAGCAGCGGCAGCAGGTCGGCGGTGGAGGGGAGCAGCGGAGTGGTCATGCGTTCTTCCTTACAGCAGCTTGCTGTTGGCCAGCTGCAACGCCAGTTGCGCGATCGACGATTCCATCAGGTCGGTCAGCGGCTTCGGATACAGGCCCAGCGCCAGCGTGCCGGCGGCGAAGCCGCCCAGCACCAGCGCCTCGCGCCAGTTCACGTCGCTCAGCCCGGCCACGTGCGAATTGGCGACCTCGCCGTAGACCACGCGCTTGACCAGCCACAGGGTGTAGGCCGCGCCGATGATCAGGGTCAGCGCCGCGGCGAAGGCGATGTACGGGTGCTTCTGGAAGCTAGCCAGGATCACCATGAACTCGCCGACGAAGCCGCTGGTGCCCGGCAGGCCGGCATTGGCCATGCCGAAGAACACAAACAGCACCGCGAACCACGGCATGGTGTTGGCCACGCCGCCGTAGTCCTTGATCATGCGCGTGTGCATGCGGTCGTAGAGCACGCCGACGCAGGAGAAGGTCGCGCCCGAGACCAGGCCGTGCGAGATCATCTGCACCATCGCGCCCTGCAGGCCCAGCCGGGCCGCGTCGAGGTTGGCGAAGTCGCGGACCAGGCCGAAGCCGATGAAGGTGCCCAGGGTGACGAAACCCATGTGCGCGACCGACGAGTACGCGATCAGCTTCTTCATGTCGTCCTGGACCAGCGCGACCAGGCCGACGTAGATCACCGCGATCAGCGACAGCGCGATCACCAGCCATGCCCACTCGTGGCCCGCGTCCGGCAGGATCGGCAGGCTGAAGCGCAGGAAGCCGTAACCGCCGATCTTCAGCGCGATCGCCGCCAGGATCACCGAACCGGCGGTCGGCGCCTCGACGTGCGCGTCCGGCAGCCAGGTATGCACCGGGAACATCGGCACCTTGACCGCGAACGCGACCAGGAAGGCGAAGAAGATCCAGGTCTGTTCCTGCATCGTCAGCGGCAGCGCGTACAGGTCGGCGAACTGGAAGCTGCCGCCCTTCAGGTACAGGTAGATCAGGCCCACCAGCATCAGCACCGAGCCGAGGAAGGTGTACAGGAAGAACTTCAGCGCCGCGTAGATGCGCCGCGGCCCGCCCCAGACGCCGATGATCAGGAACATCGGGATCAGCATGGCCTCGAAGAACACGTAGAACAGGATCGCGTCGGTGGCGGCGAAGATGCCGACGGTGACGCCCTCCAGGATCAGGAACGCGGCCACGTACTGGGTCACGCGCTTGCTCACCGAGCCCCACGCGCCGAGCAGGGTCAGCACGGTGACGAAGGTGGTCAGCAGGATCAGCGCGATCGAGATGCCGTCGGCGCCGAGCGCGTAGCGGATGTCGAAGCTCGGCACCCACGCATGGTCCTCGACGAACTGCAGCGCCGGGTTGGCGCGGTCGTAACCGGTCCACAGCGGCAGGCTGAGCGCGAAGGTCGCCAGCGCGACCGCCAGCGACGACCAGCGCGCCATGCGCACGCGTTCGTTGCCGAGGAAGAGGATCAGCGCGCCGCCGATGATCGGCAGCCAGATCAGGATACTGAGCAGGGGCCAGTTCGCCACGAGGTCTTGTCCGTGCAGGTCAGCGCCAGTACTTGATGAGCGCGGCCAGAAGAACGATCAGGCCGAGGATCATCGCGAAGGCGTAGTGGTAGAGGAAACCGGACTGGGTGCGGCGCAGCAGGCTGGCGGCCACGTCGACCACCCGCGCGCTGCCGTTGACCGCGACGCCGTCGATCAGCTTGCTGTCGAAGAAGCGCGACAGCTTGCCCAGCTGCACGCCGCCGCCGGCGAAGCCGTTGATCCACAGGTGGTCGGCCCAGTATTTCTGGTCGAGGATGTTGGCGAGGAACGCGCCGAGCTTGCTGTGGCGCATCTTCGCCGGCAGTTCCGGGCGGAACAGGTACAGGAAGGTCGCCAGGGCGAAGCCGGCCAGGGTCAGCCAGAACGGCCACGCGGTGAAGCCGTGCAGCGCGAACCGGACCGGACCATGCCAGGCTTCCTCGCCGACCGTGGCGACGGTGTCGCGCGCCGATTCGTAGAACTGGATCGCCGCGCCGAAGAAGTTCGTCGCCGGCCACGGGCCGTGTTCGGCGGCGTGGTGGCCCAGCCAGTCGGTGCCGAACAGCATCGGACCCGCGGTGAAGAAGCCGATCAGGACCGACGGGATCGCCAGCAGGATCAGCGGCACGGTCACCACCTTCGGCGATTCGTGCGGCGTGTGCGCGTGGCGGTCGTCGTGGCCGTGGCCGTGCGTCTCTTCGTGCTCGTGCGCGAGTGCTTCCTCGTGCTCGGTGGAATCCGCTTCCGGCGCGATGTAATGGTCCGGCGCCGGGTCGTGGAAGCGTTCCTTGCCGTGGAAGGTCAGGTACAGCAGGCGGAAGCTGTAGAAGCTGGTCACGAACACGCCGGCCAGCACCGCCCAGTAGCCGTAGCTAGCGATCCAGTTGTGCGCCTCGTGGGCGTGGACCGCGGCGGCTTCGATGATCGTGTCCTTCGAGTAGAAGCCGCTGAAGAACGGCGTGCCGACCAGGGCCAGCGTGCCGATCACGCTGGTGGCATAGGTGATCGGCATGTACTTGCGCAGGCCGCCCATCCGGCGCATGTCCTGCTCGTGGTGCATGCCGATGATCACCGAGCCGGCGGCCAGGAACAGCAGCGCCTTGAAGAAGGCGTGGGTCATCAGGTGGAACACCGCCGCCGAGTACGCCGACACGCCCAGCGCCACGGTCATGTAGCCCAGCTGCGACAGCGTCGAGTACGCGACCACGCGCTTGATGTCGTTCTGCACGATGCCGATCAGGCCGGTGAAGAACGCGGTGGTGGCGCCGATGAACAGCACGAAATTCAGCGCCGTTTCCGACAGCTCGAACAGCGGCGACATGCGCGCGACCATGAAGATGCCGGCGGTGACCATCGTCGCGGCGTGGATCAGCGCCGAGATCGGGGTCGGGCCCTCCATCGAGTCCGGCAGCCACACGTGCAGCGGCACCTGCGCCGACTTGCCCATCGCGCCGATGAACAGGCAGATGCAGATGATCGTGGCGATCTGCCACGGGTGGCCCGCGACCAGCTCGACGCTGGCGCCGGCGATCAGCGGCGCGCTGGCGAACACCTGGCCGTAGTCCAGCGTGCGGAACACCAGCAGCACCGCGGCGATGCCGAGCAGGAAGCCGAAGTCGCCGACGCGGTTGACCAGGAACGCCTTCAGGTTGGCGAAGATCGCCGTCGGCCGCTTGAACCAGAAGCCGATCAGCAGGTACGAGACCAGGCCCACCGCTTCCCAGCCGAAGAACAGTTGCAGGAAGTTGTTGCTCATCACCAGCATCAGCATGCTGAAGGTGAACAGCGAGATGTAGCTGAAGAAGCGCTGGTAGCCCGGGTCGTCGGCCATGTAGCCGATGGTGTAGACGTGGACCAGCAGCGAGACGAAGGTCACCACGACCATCATCATCGCGGTCAGGTTGTCGACCATGAAGCCGACATGGAACGAAAACGCGCCGGTCTGCAGGAAGGTGTAGACGTTCTGGTTGAACGGCGAGGCGCCCTGCCCGACCAGCTGGTACAGCACCCAGCACGAGATGGCGCAGCTGGCGGCGACGCCGAGGATGGTGACCCAGTGCGCGCCGGCGCGGCCGACCTGGCGGCCGAACAGGCCGGCGACGATGCTGCCCAGCAGCGGCAGCAGCGGCACCAGCAGCAACAGGTTCTTCGAAAGGACGATTTCTTCGGTCATCGGGACATCAGCCTTTCAGGGAGTCGACTTCGGCCACGTTGATCGTGCGCCGGCTGCGGAACAGCGCGACCAGGATCGCCAGGCCGATTGCCGCTTCGGCGGCCGCGACGGTCAGGATGAAGAACACGAACAGCTGCCCGGCCGGGTCGCCGAGCTGGCGCGAGAACGCGACGAAATTGATGTTGACCGACAGCAGCATCAGCTCGATCGACATCAGCAGCACGATCACGTTCTTGCGGTTGAGGAAGATGCCGGCCAGGCTGATGCAGAACAGCACCGCGCCGAGGAAGAGGATGTGTCCGAGGGCGATCACGGCTGGGCCTCCTTGGTTTCGGCGACGGCCGGCGCCGGCGTCTCCGCCGGCATGCGGACCAGGCGGACGCGGTCGGAAGCCTTCACCCGCGACTGCTCGCCCGCGTTCTGCATCTTCACCCCGGTGCGCTTGCGCAGGGTGAGCATCACCGCCGCGATCACCGCCACGGTCAGGATCACCGCGGCGAATTCGAACGGCAGCAGGAATTCGGTGAACAGCGTGTTCGCCAGCCAGGTGATGTTCGAGGCGTCGGCGGCCTGCGACGCGGCGTTGGCCGGCAGCGGGTCCATGCTCTTGGCCTTGATCCCGATCAGCGCCAGCATCTCGACCAGCATCGCCACCGCGACCACCAGGCCGACGGGCAGGAACCTGACCCAGCCTTCGCGCAGCTTGGCGACGTCGATGTCGAGCATCATCACCACGAACAGGAACAGCACCATCACCGCGCCGACGTAGACCAGCACCAGCGCCACGCCGAGGAATTCGGCGCCGACCAGGATCCAGGTGCAGGCCACCGAGAAGAAGGTCAGGATCAGGCACAGCACCGCGTGCACGGGGTTGCGCAGGCTGATCACGCCGAGCGCGGCGATGGCCGCGATCAGGGCGAAGGCGTCGAAGGTAATCAGTACCCAGTCCATCGTGCTCTCTTCGTCGTGTTCTCAGCGGTAGGCGGCGTCGGCGGCGCGGCGCTCGGCGATCTCGGCTTCCAGTCGGTCGCCGATCGCCAGCAGCTGCGGCTTGGTGACGATGTTCTCGCCGCGCTTCTCGAAGTGGTAATCCAGGATGTGCGTCTCGACGATCGAGTCCACCGGGCAGCTTTCCTCGCAGAAGCCGCAGTAGATGCACTTGAACAGGTCGATCTCGTAGCGCGTGGTGCGGCGGGTGCCGTCCTCGCGCCGGGTCGAGTCGATGGTGATCGCCAGCGCCGGGCACACCGCCTCGCACAACTTGCAGGCGATGCAGCGCTCCTCGCCGTTCGGGTAGCGGCGCAGCGCGTGCAGGCCGCGGAAGCGCGGCGACTGCGGGAAGCGCTCGAACGGGAAGATCATGGTGTATTTCGGCTTGAAGGCGTACTTCAGCGTCAGCCACAGGCCGCCGAGCAGCTCCAGCAGCATCAGGCTCTTGAAGTAATGGACGATCTTGTTCATTTCCTCAGACACCCTTCTGCACGTAGCCGTAGAACACCAGCAGCGCCGCGACCGCGATCCAGGCGATGGTCAGCGGGATGAACACCTTCCAGCCCAGGCGCATGATCTGGTCGTAGCGGTAGCGCGGGAAGCTGGCGCGGAACCAGATGTAGGCGCTCATGAAGAAGAACACCTTGACGAACAGCCACGGCCAGCCGCCCTTCCACAGCCAGTCGACGAACGGCGAGACGTCGCCGAGGTCCAGCCAGCCCTGCACCGGGCTCAGCCAGCCGCCGAGGAAGAAGATCGTGATCAGGAAGCTGATCAGGATCATGTTGGCGTATTCGGCCAGGAAGAACAGCGAGAACGCGGCGCCGGAGTATTCGACCATGTGGCCGGCGACGATCTCCGATTCGCCCTCGACCACGTCGAACGGCGCGCGATTGGTCTCGGCCACGCCGGACACCCAGTACACGACGAACAGCGGCAGCAGCGGCAGCCAGAACCACTCGAACAGGCCGGCGTCGCCGCGCTGCGCTTCGACGATCCCGGACAGGTTCAGCGTGCCGGCGGCGATCATCACGCCGACCAGGGCGAAACCCATCGCGATTTCGTAGCTGACCACCTGCGCGGCCGAGCGCATCGCGCCGAGGAAGGCGTACTTCGAGTTCGACGCCCAGCCGGCGAGGATGATGCCGTACACGCCGAGCGAGGTCATCGCCAGCAGGTACAGCAGGCCGGCGTTGGCGTTCGACAGCACCAGCTGCACGTCGAAAGGCACCACCGCCCACGCGGCGAAGGCCGGGGCCAGGGTGATCAGCGGGGCGAGGATGTAGATCGTCTTCTGCGCGCTGCTCGGCTCGATGACTTCCTTGAACAGCAGCTTGAACACGTCGGCGAAGGCCTGGAACAGGCCGCCGAAGCCGACGTACATCGGCCCGTGGCGGACGTGCATCCAGCCGATCAGCTTGCGCTCCCAGACCACGTAGAAGGCCACGGCGACGATGACCGGCACCGCGATCACCAGGATCTTCAGCACGGTCCACAGCACCAGTCCGCCGGCGCCGAGGGCGAGGAACCAGTCGCGCAGCGGGCCGGCCAGGTTGATCAGCAACTCGTTCATGCGGCCACCACCGTGATGCGTCCGGCGCCGAGCGGCGCGGTCGCGCCATGCCCGGCTTCGATCCAGGCCGCACCTTGCGCGACCGCCTTGTCGACGACGACCGGCAGGCTGGCGGTGCCCGCGGCCGAGCCGACCTTGGCCACCTGCCCCGCCGCCACGCCCGCGGCCTGCGCGTCGGCCGGGTTCAGCACGATGCGCGGGCCGACGTTGAGCGGATGCGCCTGCAGCGCGGCGGCGCGGCGCACCGTGGCGTCGGGGCGGTAGATGCCGGTGGCGGCGACGGCCTCGAGGCCGCCCGTTTCGACCGCGGGCGCGGCCGACGCGTTCGGCGCGAACGCCCCATTGCGCGCGCCGACCAGCGCGCGCGCGCCGGCCAGGTCGGTGAATTCGAACGCCGGCAGCCCCAGTTCGCCGCCGAGCGCGCGCAACACGCGCCAGCCGTCGCGCGCCTCGCCCGGCTGCTTGCCGCCCGGCAGCGCGATCTGCACGGTGCCGTCGAGGTTGACCAGCGTGCCCTCGATTTCCGGCAGCGCGCCGATCGGCAGGATCACGTCGGCGACCGCGCGGGTGGAAGCGCAGGCGTAATGGCTGAACGCGACGACCCTGGCCGCGCCCAGCGCCTGCATCGCGGCCGCGGGATCGGCGAAGTCGAGGCCCGGCTCGATGCCGTAGATCACGTAGGCCTTGCGCGGGTCGGCGAACTGCGGGGCGACGGCGCGGCCCTTCGGCAGGAAACCGATCTGCGCGAGGCCCAGCGCATTCGCGCCCTGCGGGATGCGGCACAGCTTCGCGCCGGTCGCGGCGGCGAAATCGCGCGCGGCCTTGCGCAGCTGCGCGGCCTGCGGGTGGTTCTCGGCGATCGCGCCGACGATGACCGCCGCGTGGTTCGCGCCCTTCGCCGCCTCGACCAGCGCGGCGTCGCCGAGCGCGCCGGCCAGTTGCGACGGCGGCACGATGCGCTTGCTCGCCGCGGAGAAGGTGAAGTCGAAGTCGACCGGGTTGACCACGTGCACCTTCGCGCCGTTGCGCACCGCCTTGCGGATGCGCTGGTGCAGCAGCGGCAGTTCGTGGCGGATGTTGCTGCCGAAGACCACGATGGCGTCGGCCTTCTCGATCTCGGCCAGCGGCATCGCGAACGGCTCGGCCACGGCGGCATCGGAGAAGTCGCGGTTGGAGATGCGGTGGTCGATATTGCCGCTGCCCAGTTCCTCGGCCAGCGTGGCGAGCAGGCCGCCCTCTTCCGCCGAAGTCGCCGGATGCGCCAGCACGCCGAGGTCGTCGCCCCGGTTGGCGCGCAGGATTTCCGCGGCGGCGTTCAGCGCCTCGGCCCACGACACCTCGCGCCATTCGCCGTCGATCTTGCGCAGCGGCTTCACCGCGCGGTCTTCGGCGTACAGGCCCTGGTGCGAATAGCGGTCGCGGTCGGACAGCCAGCACTCGTTGACCGCCTCGTTGTCGCGCGGCACGGTGCGCAGCACTTCACCGCGGCGCACGTGCAGGAACAGGTTGCTGCCCATCGCGTCGTGCCAGCCCAGCGACGGGCGCGCCTGCAGGTCCCACGGCCGCGCGCGGAACTGGAACACCTTGTTGGTCAGCGCGCCGACCGGGCACACGTCGACGACGTTGCCGGACAGCTCGGTGGTCAGCGGCTTGCCGTCGTAGGTGCCGATCTGCAGGTTCTCGCCGCGGTACATGCCCCCCAGCTCGTAGGTGCCGGCGATCTCCGCGGTGAAACGGATGCAGCGCGTGCACTGGATGCAGCGGGTCATCTCGGTGGCGACCAGCGGGCCGATGTCCTCGTCCGGCACGGTGCGCTTGCGTTCCTGGAAGCGGCTGACCGAACGGCCGTAGCCCAGCGACAGGTCCTGCAGTTCGCACTCGCCGCCCTGGTCGCAGATCGGGCAGTCGAGCGGATGGTTGATCAGCAGGAACTCCATCACGTTGCGCTGCGCCTTCAGCGCCTTCTCGTTGCGCGTGAACACCTTCATGCCGTCGGCCACCGGGGTGGCGCAGGCCGGCGACGGCTTCGGCGCGGAACGACCGCCCATCTCGGTGTCGACCAGGCACATGCGGCAGTTCGCCGCGATGGCCAGCTTGTCGTGGTAGCAGAAGCGCGGGATCGCGATGCCGGCCTTGTCCGCGGCCTGGATGATCATCGAACCCTTCGGCGCGGCCAGTTCGACGCCATCGATGAAGATGGTGACGTGGTCCGGCGGAAGGTTCGGGTTGACGGGCTGGGCGCTCATGCGGCCACCTTTTCGATCACGGTTCCCGCCTTGATGTCGTCGACCAGGAAGCGCTTGTTGACGATCGCGTATTCGAATTCGTGCCAGAAGTGGCGCAGGAAGCCCTGCACCGGCCACGCCGCGGCTTCGCCGAAGGCGCAGATGGTGTGGCCTTCGATCTGCCCGGCGGCGGTGCGCAGCATCTGCAGGTCTTCCAGCGTCGCCTTCTGCTCGGCGATGCGGGTCAGCATGCGGTACATCCAGCCGGTGCCTTCGCGGCACGGCGTGCACTGGCCGCAGCTTTCCTTGAAATAGAAGCGGCTGATGCGCTGGCAGGCGCGGACCATGCAGGTGGTCTCGTCCATGACCACGACCGCGCCCGAGCCGAGGCCGGAGCCGGCCTTCTGGATGCTGTCGTAGTCCATGGTCAGGCCCATCATCGTCTCGCCCGGCAGCACCGGCATCGACGAGCCGCCCGGGATGACCGCCTTGATCTTGTGGCCGTTGCGGATGCCGCCGGCCATTTCCAGCAGCTCGGCGAACGGCGTGCCGAGGCGGATCTCGTAGTTGCCCGGCCTGGCGACGTGGCCGGAAACCGAGAAGATCTTGCAGCCGCCGTTGTTCGGCTTGCCCAGGTTGAGGAACCACTCCGCGCCGTTGCGCACGATCGCCGGCACCGAGGCGTAGGTCTCGGTGTTGTTGATCGTGGTCGGCTTGCCGTACAGGCCGAAGTTGGCCGGGAACGGCGGCTTGAAGCGCGGCTGGCCCTTCTTGCCTTCCAGCGACTCCATCAGCGCAGTTTCCTCGCCGCAGATGTAGGCGCCCGCGCCCAGCGCGTTGTAGATGTCGATGTCGACGCCGCTGCCGAGGATGTTCTTGCCCAGCCAGCCGTTGGCGTAGGCCTCGGCGGTGGCTTCCTCGAGGTGCTCGAACGGCTCGTGGTGGAACTCGCCGCGCAGGTAGTTGTAGCCGACGGTCGAGCCGGTGGCGTAGCAGGCGATCGCCATGCCCTCGATCACCGCGTGCGGGTTGTAGCGCAGGATGTCGCGGTCCTTGGCGGTGCCCGGCTCGGATTCGTCCGAATTGCAGAGGATGTACTTCTGCATGTCGCCCTTGGGCATGAAGCTCCACTTCAGGCCGGTCGGGAAGCCCGCGCCGCCGCGGCCGCGCAGGCCGGACTGCTTGACCATCTCGACGACGTCGGCCGGCGGGATCTTCTCGGTCAGGATCTTGCGCAGCGCCTGGTAGCCGCCGGTCTTCAGGTAGTTCTCGTACGCCCACGGCTTGTCGAAGTGCAGCGTGGTGTAGACGGCCTGGTGCTCCTTCGGCGCGGGGCCGACGGGGCCATAGCCTTCGGATTTGTGCGGGTGGTGTGCCATGCCGCGACTCACTCCAGTCCGTCGAGC
Organism: Pseudoxanthomonas sangjuensis; assembly: GCF_010211755.1. Lineage (GTDB taxonomy): Bacteria > Pseudomonadota > Gammaproteobacteria > Xanthomonadales > Xanthomonadaceae > Pseudoxanthomonas_A > Pseudoxanthomonas_A sangjuensis. The sequence goes on from NZ_PDWR01000003.1 coordinate 26,626, forward strand.
AGCTCGTCGACCTTCTCGGGCGTGAGCTTCTCGTGGTAATGACCGTTGATGACGACCACCGGCGCGCCGCAGCACGCGGCCACGCACTCTTCCTCGCGCTTGAGGTAGACGCGGCCGTCGGCGGTGGATTCGCCCAGCTTGCAGCCGAGCTTCTTCTCGGCGTGCGCGACCAGGTCCTGCGCGCCGTTGAGCCAGCAGCTGATGTTGGTGCAGAAGGCGACGTTGTTGCGGCCGACCTTCTCGGTCTCGAACATCGAGTAGAAGCTGGCGACCTCGTAGGCCCACACCGGCGGGATTTCCAGGTACTTGGCGACCGCGGCGATCAGCTCGTCGGTCAGCCAGCCGCCGTTCTGCTCCTGCGCCGCGTGCAGCCCCTGCAGTACCGCGGAACGCTTGCGGTCCGGCGGGAACTTGGTCAGCCAGTGGTCGATGTGCGCGCGGGTTTCCGCGCTCAGCGCGACCAGCGGATCGACCGCCCGCGCCTTTTCGAAATTGCCCGTGGCCCTCATCGGTCCACCTCACCGAATACCAGATCGTAGGTGCCGATCATCGCGACGACGTCGGCGAGAAGATGCCCGCGCACCACGCTGTCCATCGACGACAGGTGGGCGAAGCCCGGCGCGCGCAGGTGCACGCGGAACGGCTTGTTGGCGCCGTCGGAAACCAGGTAGCAGCCGAACTCGCCCTTAGGCGCCTCGACCGCGGCGTAGGTCTCGCCGGCCGGCACGCAATAGCCTTCGCTGAACAGCTTGAAGTGGTGGATCAGCGCTTCCATGTCGTCCTTCATGGCCTCGCGCTTCGGCGGCGCGACCTTGAAGTTGTCGACGATCACCGGGCCGGGGTTGGCCTTCAGCCACTTCACGCACTGGCCGATGATGCGGATCGACTGGCGCATTTCCGCCACGCGCACCAGGTAGCGGTCGTAGCAGTCGCCGTTGACGCCGACCGGGATGTCGAAGTCGACCTCGGCGTACTTGGCGTACGGCTGCTTCTTGCGCAGGTCCCACTCGATGCCCGAGCCGCGCAGCATCACCCCGGTCATGCCCCACGCCTTGGCGTGTTCCGGGCTGACCACGCCGATGTTCACGGTGCGCTGCTTCCAGATGCGGTTGTCGGTCAGCAGGGTTTCGTATTCGTCGAAGCGCTTCGGGAATTCCTCGACCAGGTTCTCGAGGAAGTCGAGCATCGTGCCTTCGCGCGCGGCGTTCATCTTCTGCAACGCCTTGCCCTTGTGCCAGCGCGATTCCTTGTACTTCGGCATGCGGTCCGGCAGGTCGCGGTAGACGCCGCCCGGGCGATAGTAGGTCGCGTGCATGCGCGCGCCGCTGACCGCCTCGTAGCAGTCCATCAGCTCCTCGCGCTCGCGGAACGCGTACAGCATCACCGCCATCGCGCCGAGGTCGAGCGCGTTCGAACCGACCCACATCAGGTGGTTGCGGATGCGGGTGATCTCGTCGAACAGGGTGCGGATCCACTGCGCGCGCTCCGGCACCTCGATCCCCATCAGGTTCTCGATGGCGCGCACGTAGGCGTGCTCGTTGCACATCATCGACACGTAGTCGAGGCGGTCCATGTAGCCGATCGACTGGTTGAACGGCTTGGACTCGGCCAGCTTCTCGGTCCCACGGTGCAGCAGGCCGATGTGCGGGTCGGCGCGGACCACGGTTTCGCCGTCCATCTCCAGGATCAGGCGCAGCACGCCGTGCGCGGCCGGGTGCTGCGGGCCGAAGTTCATCGTGTAGTTGCGGATCTCCTGCCTGCTTTCGGCGGGGTTGCTCGCAAAAGCCACGTTGGCGGGGTGTGCGCTCACTTCTTCGCTCCTTCGCGCTGCTCGCCCGACGCGGTCGCATAGCGGGCATCGTCGCGGATCACGCGCGGCACGCCGACGCGCGGCTCCACCGAGGTCACCGGCTCGTAGACCACGCGCTTCTTCTCTTCGTCGTAGCGGACCTCGACGTTGCCGATCAGCGGGAAATCCTTGCGGAACGGATGGCCGACGAAGCCGTAGTCGGTCAGGATGCGGCGCAGGTCCGGATGGCCCTCGAAGACGATGCCGTACAGGTCGAAGGCCTCGCGCTCGAACCAGTTGGCGCCCGGCCACACGTCGACCACCGAAGCCACCACCGGCACGTCGTCGTTCGGGGCGAAACAGCGCACGCGCAGGCGGCGGTTGTGCCGGTACGACAGCAGGTGCGCGACCACGGCGAAACGGTTTTGCGGTGCGGCGACGGGCTGCGCGCCGGCGTCGCCCTGCTCAGCGGTCAGCGCCTCGCCCCAGGCGAAGCGGCCGGCGCCCTTGCCTTCGACGCCGCGGCTGAAGCCCTGCGACGACACGTCGCTGGTATCCCACTCGTCGCTGCCGTAGCTGAAGTAATCGACGCCGCACAGGTCGACCAGCTGCTCGAAGCCGAATTCGTCGCGCAGCGCGACCGCGGTGTCGTGCCACTGCGGCGAGGGCACCTCGACGGTGGTCTCGCCGCGCGCTTCGGTCACGGTCGCGCCGGCGAAGCGCGCGCGCAATTGTTCGGCGAAGTTTTGGGCTTGCTCTGCCATGGGGCGTGGCGTGCCTTGCTCTTGGGTATTGAGGGGGATTACCGGGCTTCCGGACGCTTACTTGCCCGCAACCAGGACTTTCTTTTCCTGCTTGTTGGCGATGCTCTGCGTGCGCCAGATCTTCTTCTGCAGCTGCAGGATGCCGTAGACCAGCGCCTCGGCGGTCGGCGGGCAACCCGGCACGTAGATGTCGACCGGCACGATGCGGTCGCAACCGCGCACCACCGAGTACGAGTAATGGTAGTAACCGCCGCCGTTCGCGCAGCTGCCCATCGAGATCACCCATTTCGGGTCGGGCATCTGGTCGTAGACCTTGCGCAGCGCCGGGGCCATCTTGTTGACCAGGGTGCCGGCCACGATCATCACGTCGGACTGGCGCGGCGACGGGCGGAACACCACGCCGTAGCGGTCCAGGTCCAAGCGCGCGGCGCCGGCGTGCATCATCTCGACCGCGCAGCAGGCCAGGCCGAAGGTCATCGGCCACATCGAGCCGGTGCGCGCCCAGTTCATCAGCGCATCGACGCTGGTGGTCACGTAGCCCTTGTCGAGCAGCGGGTTCTCGCCCTCGGGGCGCAGGATGTCGTCGACCCGCCCTTCCGGGATCGGGTTGTTCATCAGTTTGTCGAGGGTCTGGATCACTCCCATTCGAGGGCTCCCTTCTTCCACACGTAAACGAAGCCCAGGAACAGCATGCCCACGAACAGGCCCATGGTGACCAGCGAGCGCGCGCCGATGTCCATGAACACCTGGGTCCACGGCACGATGAAGATGATTTCGAGATCGAACACGATGAACTGGATCGCGATCAGGTAGTAGCGCACGTCGAACTTCATGCGCGCGTCCTCGAACGCCTCGAAGCCGCATTCGTACGGCGACAGTTTCTCCGCGTCGGGCCGGCGCGGGCCGAGGAAACGACCGGCCACCATCAGCGCGACGCCGATGCCGGTGGCGACGATCAGGAACAGCAGGGTCGGCAGGTAGTTGGCGAGCACTCGCGATTCTCTGGTTCTGGTCCGGTTGGCCGGCGCGGAAGACCCCGCCCGGCGTGCGCTCCACCCTTCCGCGGCGTCCGTGGACGCGTTCGTACCGGGTGGCCCGATGAACAGGAGAATTGTAGCGGCAGGCGAACTGCCGCGTAAACGTTTTGCGGCGCGGCAAACGCGATTCCGGCGGAAAACCGCCATGCTTGCGGCGAACGGATGCGAGGCGATCGCGCTTGCGCGCGGCCCGAAGCGCGTCGCCGGCGCGGCCAAAGGCGAACCGCCGTTCGTCCGGAAAAGAAAAACCCCGGCAAGGCCGGGGTCTGTATGGTGCCCAAGAGGGGACTCGAACCCCTACGGATCTCTCCGCTACCACCTCAAGGTAGTGCGTCTACCAATTCCGCCACCTGGGCTGAAGCTGCGCTGCGTATTGTAGCGATTACTGGCCCTGCGCCGGAACGGGAGGCGCGGGCTGCTGCGGTTGCGGCTGCGCCGGTTCCGCGCCGGCCGGGGCCGGAACCGTGGACGGCGAACCCTGCGTGGCCGCGGGCGCCGGGATCGCCGACGCCGGCAGGCCGCCGGCGCCCTGCGGCGCGGCCGGCTGCTCGGTCATCACGCCCAGGTTGACCTGCTGCGCGGGACGGGCGCCGTGCGCGGCGCGCCATTCCATGAACAGGGCGATGGCGAAGAAGGCCACCGCCAGCCACTTGGTGCTCTTGGACAGGAAGTTGGACGCGCCGCGCGCGCCGAACACGGTGCCGGAGGCGCCCGCGCCGAAGCCGGAGCCGGCCTGCGCGCCTGCGCCGCGCTGCATCAGCACCAGGGCGATGATCGCCACGGCGATCAGCACGAACAGCACGTTGAGGATCAACATCATGAGAACGGTACTCTCGGGTGAATTGCTTGCGTCGGTCAGCGGACCGCCGCGCGGGCGATGGCGAGGAAATCCGCCGCCACCAGCGAAGCGCCGCCGATCAGCCCGCCGTCGATGTCCGGCTGGGCGAACAGCGCCGCGGCGTTGTCCGGCTTCACGCTGCCGCCGTACAGCACCGGCAGCGAACTGGCGATTCTAGCATCCCGCGCGGCCACCTGGCCACGGATGAAGGCGTGCATCTCCTGCGCCTGCTCCGGTGTCGCGGTGCGCCCCGTGCCGATGGCCCAGACCGGCTCGTAGGCGACCACCGCGCCGGCGAAGGCCGCCACGCCGGCGCGTTCCAGCACCGGCTGCAGCTGCGCGGCGATCGTTTCCTCGGCCTGGCCCGCCTCGCGCTGCTCCAGGGTTTCGCCGACGCAGAGGATCGGAACCAGGCCGGCATTCTTCGCCGCGACGAATTTCTTCGCGACCAGGTCGCTGTTCTCGTAATGGTACTGGCGGCGCTCGGAATGGCCGACCAGGCCATACCGCGCGCCGACGTCGGCCAGCATCGCCGCCGAGACCTCGCCGGTGAACGCGCCCTTCTCGTTGTGGCTGACGTCCTGTGCGCCGAATCCGAGTTCGACCTGCTCGAAGTCCTCGATCAGGTCGCCCAGGTACGGCAGCGGCGGCAGAATCACCACGTCGACGCCCGGCAACGGCAGCGCCCCGGCGATTTCGGCGACCAGCGCGGTGGCAAAGCCGCGGGTGCCATGCAGTTTCCAGTTTCCGGCTACGATCTTCCGTCGCACAAGACCAGTTCCATTCCAATTCGGACGCGCAAGGATACCCGATGAATCGAGTTTCGCCCGCCGCCGCCGCAAGCGACGCCTCCCCTGCCCGCCCCGGCCATGCGCTGGTCACCGGGGCATCCAGCGGCATCGGCGAAGCGATCGCCCGCGAATACGCGCGCCGCGGCGTGCCGCTGGTGCTGGCCGCGCGACGCATGGACCGGCTGGAAAAGCTGGCGAACGAGCTTCGGGCGCAGGTGCCGGTCGAAACCATCGCGGTCGACCTGTCCGATCCCGCCGCACCGGCGGCGCTGGTCGACGAAATCCACAGGCGCGGGCTGAAGGTGCGCATCCTGGTGAACAACGCCGGCTACGGCGTTGCCGGCCGCTACCTGAAGAACGACTGGCCGACGCACGCGGCCTTCCTGCAGGTGATGATCGGCGCGGTCAGCGAGCTGGCCTGGCGCCTGCTGCCGGACATCCGCGAAAGCGGGAACGGCCGCATCATCAACGTGTCGTCGGTCGCCGGGCTGGTGCCGGGCGCCGACGGGCAGACGCTGTACGCGCCGGTGAAGTCGTACATGGTGAAGCTGAGCGAATCGCTGCAGTTGGAAAACCTCGACCGCGGCGTCAACGTCACCGCGCTGTGCCCGGGCTTCACCTGGTCGGAATTCCACGACGTGACCGGCACCCGCGGGATGATGGACAGGCTGCCGAAGTGGATCTGGCTGCGGGCCGACGACGTGGCGCGCGCCGGCATCGACGCGGTCGAACGCGGACAGGTGATCGTGGTGCCAGGGTGGCGCTACAAGCTGCTGGTGTTCGTCGCCAAGCACCTGCCGGACTCGTGGATGCTGGGCTTGATGAAGCGCAATTCGAGGAGGTACCGGAAAGTGGATTGACGTAGGGCGGGTCTTGACCCGCCCTACCAGTTCTGCGTCATTGTCGCCGGAGGAAATCCCGCAAGACATGAAGAACCATCTCGGATTCTGAGACAAGCCGAATGCAGCCTTCGGCTTCCACACTCTCTGTCGGAGACAGGCTAGATGGATGTCATCGAAACCTTCATTTCGGGAATGATGATGGCGGCCGGATGCCTAGTGGTCTGCATACTCCTATTCGTGGCGGGAATCCTGGCAATCTCGTTTTGGCCCGTCACCTTGATTGCCACTGCTCTCGCATTCCTGCTGCTTTTCGGCTACTTGGCCGAAAAACGCCGGAAGGCCTTGGCAGGCACAACAGCGCCAACCGACCGCAAGGAATGAAAAGTCTTTCTCTCCCTTGAGACGATCAAGCCCTGCCCACATTGCGCTTGATCGAAAAAGCACGCAGATCGGGGCCAAGCTCGCACGGCGCGCCAGGCATTGCCGAGCGCGGAACGTTAAACAGCCGAGCGAACTCGACTCCATGAAAGCGAAGGACGGGTTTCCCCGCCCTTGCGCCCAAAGTAAAGCATCGCGCCCTGCGCTGCGCTCCTACTTCAGCTTGATTTCCTTCAGGCGCTGCTCGAGGAAGCCGTGCGCGGTGATCGGCTCAGGATAGCGGTCCGGGTTGTCCGCCGTGATCGTCGACGGCAGCGTCTTGATCAGGAAATCCGGGTTCGGGTGCAGGAAGAACGGCACCGAGTAGCGCGGCTTGCGCGCCTCCTCGCCCGGCGGGTTGACCACGCGGTGGATGGTCGACGGATACACGTGGTTGGTCAGGCGCTGCAGCATGTCGCCGATGTTCACCACGATGGTGTCCTCGTCCGAGGTGAACGGTACCCACTCGCCCGCGCGCGACTGCACTTCCAGCCCCGCCGCGCTGGCGCCGACCAGCAGGGTGATGAAATTGATGTCGCCGTGCGCGCCGGCGCGCACGTTGGGGATGTCGTCGGTGGTGATCGGCGGGTAGTGGATCGGGCGCAGGATCGAGTTGCCGAAGTTGGTCTTGTCGGCGAAGAAATGTTCCGGCAGGCCGATGTGCAGCGCCAGCGCGCACAGCACGCGCGAGCCCAGCCTGTCGAGCGCGTCGTACAGCGCGTAGCCGTATTCGCGGAATCCCGGCACTTCCTCCGGCCAGATGTTCGGCGGCATGACCTCGCGGTACTTCGAGTCGTCCGGGATCTCGCGGCCGATGTGCCAGAACTCCTTCAGGTCGAAGTACTTCGAACCCTTCGCCGTCTCCACGCCGAATGGGGTGTAGCCGCGCGCGCCGCCGCCGCCGGGCACGTGGTACTTCTTCTTCACCTCTTCCGGCAGCGCGAAGAACTTCCTGAACGCATCGTAGGCGTTGTCGATCAGCGACTGCGGGATGCCGTGGTTGCGGATGCCGGCGAAACCCCATTCGCGGTAGGCGGCGCCCAGCTCAGCGACGAAGGCGTCGCGGTCGCGGTCGTAGCGGGTGATGTCGAGGGTGGGAATGCGGGAAGCCATGTCTCGTCGTTTGCTCCGTGGAAGGGCCTGGCGGCATGTTCCTGCGCCACCGCCGGGAACGCATTGATCCGGATCAGGTCGCGGCGGCACGCACCGCCTCGGCCAGCCAGCCGAGGGTGGATTGCATCAGCGCATCGTCGTCGGCCTCGACCGTGACCCGCACCACCGGCTCGGTGCCGGACGGGCGCAGGAAGGCGCGGCCGCGGCCGGACACCGCCGCCTGCGCCGCGGCCAGCGCGGCCTGCACGCCGGCGGCTTCGACCACGCCCCTGGCGTTGCCGTTCAGGCGCACGTTGACGGTCTGCTGCGGCAGCATTTCCAGCCCGGCCAGCGCCTCGCGCAGGCCCTTGCCGTTGCGCCTCAGCGCCTCCAGCACCTGCAGCGCGCTGACGATGCCGTCGCCGGTGTTGACCCGGTCCAGGCACAGGATGTGCCCCGATGCCTCGCCGCCGAGGATGCCGTGGCCCTCGACCAGCGCCTGGTGCACGTAGCGGTCGCCGACCTTGGCCCGCAGGAACGGAATCCCGCGCTCGGCCAGCGCCTTTTCCAGGCCGTAGTTGCTCATCAGCGTGCCGACCACCGTGCCGCGCAGGCGACCGCTCTTGTGCCAGTCGCAGGCCAGCACGTAGATCAGGCCGTCGCCGTCGACGATGCCGCCGTTGCCGTCGACGAACATCACCCGGTCGCCGTCGCCGTCGAAGGCGATGCCGAGGTCGGCGCCGGTTTCGACCACGCGCGCGGCCAGCTTTTCCGGATGGGTGGAACCGACGCCATCGTTGATGTTCAGGCCGTTCGGCGCATCGCCGATGACATCGACCTGCGCGCCGAGTTCGCGGAACACGATCGGCGCCACCTGGTAGGTCGCGCCGTTGGCGCAGTCCATCACGATGCGCAACCCGGCCAGGTCGAAGCGGCGCGGCACCGTGCCCTTGCACGCCTCGACGTAGCGCCCCACCGCGTCGCGGGTGCGCACCGCCTTGCCGAGCGCGTCCGACGCGACGGTGACGAACGGCAGTTCCAGCGCCGCCTCGATCGCCGCCTCGGTCGCATCGTCGAGTTTCTCGCCCTCGGCGGAGAAGAACTTGATGCCGTTGTCGTGGTGCGGGTTGTGCGAGGCCGAAATGACGATGCCGCCGTCGGCGCGCAGCGCGCGGGTCAGGTGCGAGACCGCCGGGGTCGGCATCGGCCCCATCAGCTGCACGTCGACGCCCGCGGCGACCAGGCCCGCTTCCAGCGCCGCCTCGAACATGTAATTGGAGATGCGCGTGTCCTTGCCGATGATCACCTGCGGCTTGCGCCAGGCCGCGGACTGCCCCGCCCTGGCGCGGTCCTTCGCCGACGCGACCAGCGACTGGCCGTAGGCGTTGCCCAGGCGCAGGATGAAATCCGCGGAGATCGGCGCGATGCCGACGCGGCCGCGGATGCCGTCGGTGCCGAAGTATTTGCGGCTCATGCGATTGCTCCCTGTCCGGCCGCCGGAAACCGGCGGCCCGCCCCGATTACGCCACCGTCTCCACGTCCGCGGCCGGTTGCGGCTGTTTCATCAGCAACGCGAACAGGTCGGCCAGGCGGTCGCGCAGCTCGCGGCGGTCGCAGATCTGGTCGATCGCGCCGTGCTCGAGCAGGAATTCGGAACGCTGGAAGCCTTCCGGCAGGGTCTCGCGCACGGTCTGCTCGATCACCCGCGGGCCGGCGAAGCCGATCAGCGCGCCCGGCTCGGCGATGTTGATGTCGCCCAGCATCGCGAACGAAGCCGACACGCCGCCGGTGGTCGGATGGGTCAGCACGGAGACGTACGGCAGGCCCGCCGCGCGCAGCTTGCCCAGCGCGGCCGAGGTCTTGGCCATCTGCATCAGCGAGAACAGGCTTTCCTGCATGCGCGCGCCGCCGCTGGCGGAGAAGCTGACGAACGGGCAGCCCAACTCCAGCGCCTTCTCCGCGCCCAGCGAGAAACGCTCGCCGACCACCGAGCCCATCGAGCCGCCCATGTAGGCGAAATCGAAGGCGCCGGCGACCAGGTCGCGGCCCTTCAGCTTGCCGCGCAGGGTGATGAACGCGTCGCGCTCACCGGTGTTCTTCTGCGCCACCTTGATCCGTTCGGAATACTTCTTCTGGTCCTTGAACTTGAGCACGTCGGTCGGGCCCAGCGCCGCGCCGATCTCCTCGGTCGGACCGGCGTCGAACAGCGCCGCCAGCCGCGCGCGGGCGCGGATCGGGCGGTGGAAGCCGCACTTCGGGCAGACCTCGAGGTTCTCTTCCAGCTCCGGGCCGTACAGCACCGCGCCACAGCCCTCGCACTTTTCCCACAGGCCCTCGGGCACGCTGCGCTTGGCCCTGGCGGTCTTGGCCTCGGTACGGATGCCCGCGGGCATCAGTTTGTTGATCCAGCTCATGGGTTCGTATTTCCTGTCCGGGCCGGTGCCCGGAGCCAACGCTGCAGTTTAGCGCACCGCGTCCAGCGCCCGCCGCAGCGGGGCCAGGAACTCCGACGCGGTCCGCACCGGATCGGCCGCTTCGGCCAGCGCCGCGACCAGCGCGCTGCCGACCACCACGCCGTCGGCATCGGCCGCCATCGTCCCGGCGCTGGCGGCGTCCTTGATGCCGAAGCCGGCGACCACCGGCGCCCTGGCCTGCGCACGGATCCGGCGCAGGCGTTCCGTGGCGGCGGCCGTGTCCAGGCGGTCGGAAGCGCCGGTGACGCCGGCGAAGCTGACGTAGTACAGGTAGCCCTGCGCCTGCTCGCAAAGCGCGGCCAGGCGCGCGTCCGAGGTGGTCGGCGCGGCCAGCGCGATCAGGTCGAGGCCGTGGCGGTTGAAGATGGCGCGGGTCTCGGCCGCCTCCTCCGGCGGCAGGTCGACCAGCAGCACGCCGTCGACGCCGGCTGCCGCGGCTTCCCGGGCGAAGCGCTCGCTGCCGTGGATTTCCACCGGGTTGAGGTAGCCCATCAGCACGATCGGCGTATCCGCGTCGGTCTTGCGGAACCCGGCCACGACCTGCAGCACGTAACGCAGCCCGGCGCCGCGCGCCAGCGCGCGCTCGGAGCTGCGCTGGATGGTCGGGCCGTCGGCCATCGGGTCGGAGAACGGCACGCCGAGTTCGATCACGTCGGCGCCGGCCGCCACCAGCGCGTGCAGCACCGGCACCGTCGCGTCCAGCGACGGGTCGCCGGCGGTGACGAAGGGGACCAGCGCCTTGCGGCCCGCGGCGGACAGCGCGGCCAGGCGCGACGCGATGCGGCCCATCAGGCGTCGGTTCCGTCGCCCGCCGCCTGCTGCGCGGCCGCGGCGGCCGCGTATTCGGCGGCCAGCTCGGATTCGCCGACCTCGATGCCACGCTCGCTGCCGAGGCCGTCGATGTGCTCGTTGAGCATGCGCCGGTACATGTTGGTCATGTAGTCGAGGAATTCCTTGCGCGAGGCCGGCACGTCGCCCTCGACCGACAGGTAGACGTGCGCGTTGAAGCGCGCCGCCGCGTACAGCGAGGCCACGCTGATGCGCTTGAGGCCCTGCTGCTTGGACTGGCGGTTGGTCAGTTCCAGGTATTCGTTGACGCAGGTGAAGAAGGCCGGGTCGAGGTTGTTCGGCTTGCCGGGATTGCCACCCTGGGGATTCTGTTCGCTCATTTCGGTCTGCTGTTGCCGGGTTGGGTTCGGAAGGTGGTGCTTCAAAGGACAATGTTCTCGCGCGCGGCGATGGTATGCACGTCCTTGTCGCCGCGGCCGGACAGGTTGCACAGCACCAGCGCATCCTTCGGCAGTCCGCGGGCCAGCTTGATCGCCTGCGCGACCGCGTGGCTGGATTCGAGCGCAGCGAGGATGCCCTCGGTGCGCGCCAGGGCGTGGAACGCGGCCAGCGCCTCGTCGTCGGTGACGCCGACGTATTCGGCGCGGCCGCTGTCCTTCAGGAACGCGTGCTCGGGGCCGACGCCGGGATAATCCAGGCCGGCGGACACCGAATGCGTTTCGACGATCTGCCCGTCGTCGTCGCAGATCACGTAGGTGCGGTTGCCGTGCAGCACGCCGGGACGGCCGGCGGACAGCGACGCGGCGTGGCGGCCGGTGGCGATGCCGTCGCCGGCCGCCTCCGCGCCGACGATGCGCACGCCGGCGTCGTTGAGGAAGGCGTGGAACAGGCCGATCGCGTTGCTGCCCCCGCCGACGCAGGCGGTGATCGCGTCGGGCAGGCGGCCGTAGTCTTCCAGCATCTGCGCGCGCGCTTCGCGCCCGACCACCGCGTTGAAGTCGCGGACCATGCGCGGGTACGGGTCGGGGCCGGCGACGGTGCCGATGATGTAGAAGGTATCGGCGACGTTCGTCACCCAGTCGCGCATCGCCTCGTTCAGCGCGTCCTTCAGCGTGGCCGAGCCCGATGTCACCGGCACCACGCTGGCGCCGAGCAGCTTCATCCGGTAGACGTTGATCTTCTGCCGCTCGATGTCGGTCGCGCCCATGTAGACCACGCATTCCAGCCCGAGCCGCGCGGCGACGGTGGCCGACGCGACGCCGTGCTGGCCGGCGCCGGTCTCGGCGATGATCCGGGTCTTGCCCATGCGCGACGCCAGCAGCGCCTGGCCGATGGTGTTGTTGATCTTGTGCGCGCCGGTGTGGTTCAGGTCCTCGCGCTTGAGCAGGATGCGCGCGCCGCCGACCTCGCGCGAAAGCCGCTCGGCTTCGTAGATCGGGCTGGGCCGGCCGACGTAGTGCTTGAGGTCCTTCTCGAACGCGGCGACGAAGGCCGGGTCGACCCGCGCCGCGTCGTAGGCCGCGGCCAGTTCTTGCAGCGGGCCGATCAGGGTTTCGGCGACGAAGCGCCCGCCGTAGCGGCCGAAATGGCCGGAGGCGTCGGGATACCGGTTGTAATCGATCGCCGCGCGCGGCGCGGCCGGGGAAGCAGGCATAGACAAGGGAATCTCCAGAACCTTGGGAAGCGGTCGCGATGGATGTCGCGGAGCCGGCGGAATGCCGGGGTGCCCTGGCGCGCCGGTTACCTGACGGCAGCCGCCGGCACGCGACGCCAGCGGTGAAGCGAGCGGCCAAACGGTGCGGGGCGGCGGCGAACGTTCATGGAGTGGCCATAGCCTACCCGATCCGGCGCCTTTCCGCCGCAATCATTCACTCGGCCGCCGCATCCGCCGCGCGCACCGCGTCGGCGAAGCGCCGCATCTTTCCCGCGTCCTTGTGCCCCGGTGCGGATTCGATGCCGCCGGCCTCTATCCCGCTCGAAACGTCCACCCCCCATGGCCGCGCGGTGCGGATCGCCAGCCCGACGTTGTCCGCCGAAAGCCCCCCGGCCAGCAGCACCGGCTTGCCTGCCGCCTGCGGCACCCGGCTCCAGTCGAAGCGCCGGCCGCTGCCGCCGGGCTCGCCGGCGCCGTGGCCGTCGAGCAGGAACGCCGACGCCGAAGGGAACCGCGCGAATTCGGCCGCCGCGTCGACGCCCTCCCCGCCCATCGCCACCGCCTTCCAGAACGGCAGCCCGAACACCGCGCAGAACGCGTCGTCCTCGCGGCCGTGGAACTGCAGGATGTCCGGCTCCACCGCTTCGACGATCGTGCGCGCCTCGTCGGCCGGATTGTCCATCAGCAACGCGACCACGCCGATTTCCGCCGGCACCGCCGCGCGCAGCGCTTTCGCCTGTTCCACGCCCAGGCGGCGCGGGCTGCGCGGCGCGAACACCAGGCCGACGTAGTCCACGCCGAGTTCCACCGCCAGCGCGAGGTCGGCAGCGCGGGTGAATCCGCAGAATTTGATCCGGGTACGGGACATGCGGCGAAGCGTAACCGCTTTGCTGGCCGCTCCGCACCGCCTTCGTCGTTGCCACCATTGGCGCCCGGCACCGGCTGCGATCCGGCCGGCGATGCCCGCGTCCTTGTGTCCCCCGCTTCCACCCTGAGAGGAACCCAGGCATGAAGACCAAGTCCGTCCTGTTCGCCGCACTGCTGCTCGTCCCCGCGCTGGCGCTGGCCGCCCCCGGCGACGGGAAATCGAAAGAAGAACCGAAGGCGGAGGCCGCGCACCGCTACGTGATCGAGCGGACCTTCCCCGCGGGCGCCCTGGATGGCCTCAACGACGAGGCCAAGGCCAGGATCAACGCCACCAACGCGAAGTTCGGCGTGAAATGGCTGGTTTCCTACGCCAACGCCGACAAGACCAAGACCTACTGCGTCTATGAAGGCCCGAGCGAGGCGGCCGTGCGCGAGGCGGCGCAGGCCAACGAGATCCCCGTGGACAGCGTCACCGAAGTGCCGGTGACCTTGACGCCGTGACCCCGACGCCCGCGCCTGCGGCGCCGTAGGGGCGCGACGCAACGCGCCCCTACGCCGGCAGGCTGACTTCGGCCGGCAAGCCCCATTTCGCCGGATACAGCGGGCCGAGGAACAGCAATCCTCCCGCCGGCGCGGTCGGGCCGGCGGCGCTGCGGTCGCGGCCGGCCAGGAGTTCGGCGATCCAGCCTTCCGGGCGTTCGCCGCGCCCCACCAGGGTCAGCGAGCCGACGATGTTCCGCACCATGTGGTGCAGGAACGCATTCGCCTGCACGTCGACGACGACTTCGTCGCCATCGCGACGGACCGAGATCGACTGCAGCTCGCGCATCGCGTGCGTGGCCTGGCATTCGGCGCTGCGGAACGCGCTGAAGTCGTTCTCGCCGAGCAGCGCCTGCGCGGCGCGGTGCATCGCGCCGGCATCGAGGCGGCCGCGCTCCCACGCCAGGTACTGCCGCTGCAGCGAAGGCCGCACGCTGCGGTTGAGGATGCGGTAGCGGTAGCGCCGCGCCACCGCGGAGAACCGCGCGCTGAAATCGTCCGGCACTGGCACGCACCACAGCGCGCCCACCGATGGCGGCAGGCGGCTGGTCGTACCCAGCGCCCAGCCGCGCGGGTCGCGCACGGCGCCGGTGTCGAAATGCACGACCTGGCACTGCGCGTGCACGCCGGCGTCGGTGCGGCCGGCGCAGATGGTCGCGACGGACTCGGCGGCGACCGACGAAAGCGCCAGTTCCAGCGCCTCCTGCACGGTGTTCGCTTCGGCGGCGCTGGCGGCTTCTTCCGCCGAACCGACCCTGCTCAGGCGCTGCCAGCCGAGGAAGCCGCTGCCGTCGTATTCGACGCCCAGCGCGTAGCGCATCGGCTCAGCCCAGCTCCCGCAGCAGCCGCGTCGCCTGCGCGCGCGCCTCGGCGTCGCTGCCGGCGACGACTTCGTTGAGCAGGCTGCGGGCGGTCGCCTTGTCGCCAAGGTCGAGGTAGGCGATGGCCAGCTCCAGCCGCTCGCGGCCGGCGGGCGCGGCATTCAGCGGCGCGACCGCGAGGCTGGGGTCGGTGTGCCAGGTCGGCTGGCCCGACGCGAGAAGCTCCCCTTGCCCCGGCGCATCGGCCTGGGCGGGCGCGGTTTCCGCGGCTTGCGGATTGCGCGCGGCGGCGGCGAACGCCGGCGGCACCGCCGCCTCCAGCGTGGCCGCGTCGAAGCGCGACGGCGGCGCCGGCTTCTCCTTGCGCCGGCGTGGCAGCAGCCAGCCGGCGACGAGGCCGGCGACCAGCAGGGCCAGCCCCGCCCACAGCCACTGCGGCTGGATGCCGGCGCCTTCCTGCGATTGGCCGAGGCGCTGCTGCGCCGCGGCCAGGTCGCTGTCCTTCATCGCGATCAGCTTTTCCTGCTGCTGCTTGATCTTCTCCAGCTCGGCCACCTGGGCGCGCAGCTCCTGGATTTCGGATTCGCGCGAAGCCAGGTCTTCCTTCGCCTGCTGCACCTGTTGGTTCGCCAGCATGTCGCCCTCGCCGCCGGCCTGCAGGCCGGATGTGGTTCCTGTGCGTTTCGCCGCGTCGGCCACCGCCGGCGCGATTTCCAGCCGGGCCGCGTCGACCGGCGCCGCAGCGCCCGGATTCGCCGTCGCCGCGGCCGGGGCGGCCGCCACCGGTTGCGGCACCGGGCGCCGTGCCTGCCGCCATTCGGCGACCTGCTGGCTGACCAGCGCGTTGGCCTCGGCGCGGCTGAGCCGGGTCAGTTCCTCCGACGGCGGCATGCGCAGCACCGCACCCTGCTTGAGCAGGTTGATGTTGCCGTTGATGAAGGCGTCGGGGTTGGCGCGCAGCAGCGCCAGCATGGTCTGGTTGAGGCTGGCGCCGCTGCCCAGGTCGCGTGCGATCTGCGACAGGGTCTGGCCACGGCGCACGGTCAGCGCGTCGCCGGGCCGCATCGGCGCGGCCGCGGCCACCGGCGCGGACGGACGCGGCGCGGGCGGCGGTGCCTGTTCGGGCCGTGGCTCGGGCGCGGCCTGCGCGACATCGGCCGGCGGCGCTTCCGGTGCGGCGGGTTCAGAGGCCGGTGCCGGTTCGCGCACGATGGTGTCCGAGGGCACGGCGGCCGGCGCGTCGATCGCCGGTTCGCTGACCGCGGCGACGGTACCCGGCGCGTTGACCAGCGCGGCGTATTCGCGCACCAGCCGGCCCTGCCCCCAGTCGACTTCGATCAGGAAGCTGACCACGTCCTGGTTCACCGGCGCCCGGCTGGTGACGCGGATGATCGGCTTGCCCTCGTCGGACACGCCGATCATGAAGTTCAACTCGCTGACCAGGCCGGTCGGACGCTGCAGGCCGACGCGCTCGAACGTGGCCGGCGACGCCAGCCGCGCCTGCAACTGCTCCATTTCCGCCGGATCGCTGGAAATGATCGGGATCTCGGCGACCAGCGGCTGGCCCGGCTGCGACTTCACGCGGATTTCGCCCAGGCCCAGCGCCATCGCCGCACCGCTGGCGAGCAGCAGCGCGGCGCCGGACAACCAGCGCCCCAGCGGCATGCGCAAACCCCGTCCCATCCGCGACTTCATCCGCGATCCCCGTTCAGCCATGCGGCAAATATAAGCCGAAACAAGGGTGTGGCGCAGCTTCCTGCGTCGCAGTCTAGGCGGTGCGGGTACGAATCGGGCCCACGCCACGCGCTTTCCCACGCAAGCGCGGGCGGCGCCGGACCGGCTCAGCCGCCTGCGGCGACCAGCTCGGCCAGCTGCACCGCGTTCAGCGCCGCGCCCTTGCGGATGTTGTCGGCGACCACCCACAGGTTGAGCCCGCGCGGGTGCGAGAAGTCCTCGCGGATGCGGCCGACGTAGACCGGATCGGTGCCGGAAGCATGGGTCACCGGGGTCGGGTAGCCGCCCGGCTTGCGGTCGTCGACGACGACCACGCCCGGCGCCTTGGCCAGCAACTCGCGCGCCTGTTCCGGGGTGATCTTCTTCTTGGTCTCGATGTTCACCGCCTCGGAGTGGCCGTAGAACACCGGCACGCGCACCGCGGTCGGGTTCACCTGGATCGACTTGTCGCCGAGGATCTTCTGCGTCTCCCAGACCAGCTTCATTTCTTCCTTGGTGTAGCCGTTGGGCTGGAAGTCGTCGATGTGCGGGATCAGGTTGAAGGCGATCTGCACCGGGAAGCGCTGCGGGTCGATCGACTGGAAGTTGAGCAGTTGCGCGGTCTGCTTGCCCAGCTCCTCCAGCGCCGAACGGCCGCCGCCGGATACCGACTGGTAGGTGGCGACGTTGACGCGCTCGATCCCGTACAGGTCGTGGATCGGCTTCAGCACCGGCATCAGCTGCATCGTCGAGCAGTTGGGATTGGCGATGATGCCGCGCGGGCGGTTCTTCGCCGCCTCGGGGTTGACCTCGCTGACCACCAGCGGCACGTCGTCGTCGTAGCGGAACGCCGAGGAATTGTCGATCACCACCGCGCCGGCGGCGGTGAACTTCGGCGCGTATTCCTTCGATACGCCGCCGCCCGCGGAGAACAGCGCGATGTCGACGCCGGTCGGGTCGAATTGCGCCAGGTCCTCCACGTCGATTTTCCCGCCGCCGAAGTCGACCTCGCCGCCCGCGGATTTCTCGCTGGCCAGCGCGACCAGTTCCGAAACCGGGAACTTGCGCTCGGCCAGGATGGACAACATGGTTTCGCCGACGGCGCCGGTGGCGCCGACGACCGCGACTTTGAAGCGGCGGGGTGCGTTCATTTCTTCGACAGGTGGTGGGGGTGTGCTTTCGCAGGAGCGCGCTTGGGCGTGACCGGAACCCCCGGCGACGACGGAATCCCATCGCCGCGTGGCGTCCGCGGTCGCGCCCAAGCGCGCTCCGGCAGGAACTGCGAAGGATAGCCGAAACGCAGGTTTCCCGCGGCGACGGTTGCCGATGAAACCGGCACTCAGCGTTGCGTCGTTATCGCGTTCGGCGGGCGTCCGGCATCCGGGCCGAAGCCGAGCGCCGCGATCAGGTTGTCGACCGCCAGCGCCACCATCGCCCGGCGCGTGGCCAGGCTGGCGCTGCCGATGTGCGGGGTCAGCACGACGTTGCGCAACGCCAACAGTTCCGGTCGCACCGCCGGTTCGCCTTCGTAGACGTCGAGGCCGGCGGCGGCGAGGCGTCCGCCGGCAAGCGCGTCGGCCAGCGCCGGCTCGTCGACCAGGCCGCCGCGGGCGATGTTCACCAGCGTCGCGGTCGGCTTCATCTTCGCCAGCGCGGCGGCGTCGATGACGTGGTGGGTCTGCGGCGAGTACGGCAGCACGAGGACGAGGTGGTCGGCGCGGGCGAGCAGATCGTCGAAGCCGACGTAGCGGGCCTTCGCTTCGGCCTCGACCGTTTCCGGCAGGCGGTTGCGGTTGTGGTACAGCGTGCGCATGCCGAAACCGGCGGCGCGGCGGGCGATGCCCTGCCCGATCCGGCCCATGCCGAGGATGCCGAGCGTGCTGCCGTGCAGGTCGCACCCGAGCAGCGTGTCGAACGACCACTTGGTCCACTGCCCCGCGCGCAGCCAGCGCTCGGCCTCGGTGATGCGCCGTGCCGCCGCCATCAGCAGGGCGAAGCCGAGGTCGGCGGTGGTTTCGGTCAGCACGTCAGGGGTGTTGGTGGCGACGATGCCGCGTTCGCCGAGCGCCCGGATGTCGAGGTTGTCGTAGCCGACGGCGACGTTGGCGACGGCGCGGAGGTTCGGCGCATTGGCGATCTCGTTCGCGCCGATGCGCTCGACCAGCGTCACCAGGGCGCCGTCGGCGCCGCGCAGGTGGTCGGCGACCTCCGCCGACGAGTATTCGTCGCCCGCCGGGCTCGTGCGGACGACGTCGAAATATTCGTCGAGCCGGCCGCTGATGTCCCCGAACAACGGCCGGGGAAGCCAGACCCGCGGGCGCGACCCGCTCATTCGACGCTGCCGGGGATCCTCGGCGATACCTCGCCGACGTCGCCGCACTGGGCGCGATGGCGCAGCGCCTGGTCGATCAGCACCAGCGCCACCATCGCCTCGGCGATCGGCGTGGCGCGGATGCCGACGCAGGGATCGTGCCGGCCGGTGGTGACAACTTCGACCGGCTCGCCGTGGATGTCGACGCTCTGCCCCGGGATGCGCAGGCTGGAAGTCGGCTTCAGCGCAATCGAAGCGACGACGGGCTGCCCGGTGGAAATGCCGCCGAGGATGCCGCCGGCGTGGTTCGACAGGAACCCCTGCGGCGCGATCAGGTCGCGGTGCTCGGTGCCCTTCTGCGCGACGACCGCGAAGCCGTCGCCGATCTCGACGCCCTTGACCGCGTTGATGCTCATCAGCGCCGACGCCAGTTCACCGTCGAGCTTGCCGTAGATCGGCTCGCCCCAGCCCGGCGGCACGTTGTCGGCGACGACATTCACCCGCGCGCCGACCGAATCGCCGGACTTGCGCAGGGCGTCCATGTAGTTTTCCAGCTCCGGCACCTGTTCCGCGCACGGCCAGAAGAACGGATTGCCTTCGACCGCGCTCCAGTCGAACGACCGCGGCGCGATGTCGCCGATCTGCGACAGGCAGCCGCGCACGACGACGCCGAAGCGCTGCGCCAGCCACTTCTTCGCGATCACCGCCGCGGCCACGCGCATCGTGGTCTCGCGCGCCGACGAACGCCCGCCGCCGCGCGGATCGCGGATGCCGTACTTCTGCCAGTAGGTGTAGTCGGCGTGGCCGGGGCGGAACTGCCCGGCGATCTTCGCGTAGTCCTTGCTGCGCTGGTCGGTGTTGCGGATCAGCAGCGCAATCGGCGTTCCGGTGGTTTTCCCTTCATGCACGCCGGACAGGATTTCGACCTCGTCGGCCTCGTGCCGCGCCGAGGTGTGGCGGGTCTTGCCGGTGGCGCGGCGGTCCAGGTCGTGGCGGAATTCTTCCGGTGCGATCTCCAGCCCCGGCGGGCATCCGTCGATCACGCAGCCGATCGCCGGCCCGTGCGATTCGCCGAAGGTGGTGACCCGGAACAGGCGGCCGAAGGAATTCATGCGCGCGCGTCCGCCAGTTCGCGAATCCGCGGGTGGTGCACGATCAGTTCCGAGCACTCGACCGCGAACACGCCCATCTGCCCGACCTTGAACTCGATCCAGACGAATTCCACGTCCGGCAGCAGCCTGACCAGCGCGCGTTCGGATTCGCCGACCTCGCAGATCAGCAGGCCTTCCTGGCTCAGGTGCAGCGGCGCGTCGCGCAGGATCTTCAGCACCAGGTCCAGGCCGTCGTCGCCGGCGCGCAGGCCCAGTTCGGGTTCGTACGAATATTCCCTGGGCAGCGCGTCGGTCTCGGCGTTGGTCACGTACGGCGGGTTGGTGACGATCAGGTCGTAGTGGGTGCCGAGCACGCCCTCGAACAGGTTCGACTTGAGGAAATGCACGTTGTCGGCGTGCAGCCGCTCCTTGTTCTCGTTGGCCAGCGCCAGCGCATCGTCGCTGATGTCGATGCCGTAGACGTGCCAGTCCGGGTTGTAGTGCGCCATCGCGATGGCGATGCAGCCCGAACCGGTGCACAGGTCGAGCGCGCGGTGCACCGGGCGTCCGCCCAGCCACGGCTCGAAGCCGGATTCGATCAGCTCGGCGATCGGCGAACGCGGCACCAGCGCGCGGCGGTCGCTCTTGAAGCTGAGCCCGGCGAACCAGGCCTCGCCGGTCAGGTAGGCGGCGGGAATGCGCTCTTCGATGCGCCGCTTGAACAGGGCCAGCACTTCCGCCTTCTCTTCCGTGGTCACCCGCGCCTGGCCGTACGCCGGGCCGATGTCCGGCGGCAGGTGCAGGGTGTGCAGGACGATGTGGGTCGCCTCGTCCAGCGCGTTGTCGTGGCTGTGGCCGAAGGTCAGCCCGGCGGCGTTGAAGCGGCTGGCGCCATAGCGGATCAGGTCGATGATCGTGTGCAGCTCGGCGGCCGGTTCGGCGGTCATGGCGGGCTTCGTCCCTTGAATATCGGCCCGGGATTATAGAGGTAAGCCCGTCGCGGCCCGGTATCATTGGGGTTTGCCATTCCGGGCTACCCCATGTTCCAGCGCAAGTTCGGCTATTTCCTGCTCGTCGCCGTCGCCGCCGTCCTCGGCCTGCTGGCCGGGCGCAAGCTGTTTCCCGGCGACAAGGCCGGCGCGCCGGCGCTGCCGGCATTGCAGACGGTGGTGGCCTACCCGCAGCCACGCGACCTGCCCGCCTTCTCGCTGCGCCAGTCCGACGGCACCCAGCTCACGTCCGGCGAATTGAACGGGCACTGGACCCTGGTCTTCCTTGGCTTCACCTCGTGCCCGGACGTGTGCCCGATCACCCTGGAACAGTTGGCGCAGGCGCAGCAGCAATGGCGGGCGTTGCCCGACAGCACCCGTCCGCGCGTGCTGTTCGTGTCGGTCGATCCGGAACGCGACACCGCCACACGCATCGGCGAATACGCGCACGGCTTCCACCCCGACACGCTGGCGGCCACCGCCGACGGCCCGGCGCTGGAGGACTTCGCCAAGGCGCTGGGCTTCGTGTTCATGAAGGTACCCGGGCCGCATTTCGCCGAGAACCCGAACGACTACACGATGGACCACAGCGCCGGCATCGCCGTGCTCGATCCGCAAGGCAGGCTCGCCGGGCTGATCCGTCCGCCGCTGCGGCCGGCGGCGATCGCCGCCGACATGGCCGAACTGACCCGGGCCGACGCGCGATGAGCCCGGTCACCGCGCTGACGTACGTGTTGCCGCATCGCCTGCTGTCGTCGCTGGCGCGCAGGCTGGCCTATTCGCGCACACCATGGCTGAAGCAATGGCTGATCGACGCGGTGGTGCGCCGCTTCGGCGTGAACCTCGGCGAAGCCGCCGAACCCGACCCACGCGCCTATCCCAGCTTCAACGCCTTCTTCACCCGCGCCCTGAGGCCCGGCGCACGCATGGCCGATGCCGATCCGCGCGCCTTGCTGGTGCCAGCCGACGGCCATGTCAGCCAGTGCGGGAAAATCGAGGCCGGCACCATCTTCCAGGCCAAGGGTCGCGCTTTCACCGCCGCCGAACTGCTCGGCGACGCGGAAGCGGCGAAGCCGTTCGCGGACGGCCTGTTCGCCACCGTGTACCTGTCGCCGCGCGACTACCACCGCGTGCACATGCCGTGGACCGGCACGCTGCGCGAGACCGTGCACGTGCCGGGCCGGCTGTTCAGCGTCGGCACGGTGGCGGTGCGCGACGTGCCGCGGCTGTTCGCGCGCAACGAGCGGCTGGCCTGCCACTTCGACACCGACTTCGGCCCGATGGCCTGCGTGATGGTCGGTGCCTTGCTGGTTTCCGGCGTCGAAACCGTGTGGAGCGGCGTCGAGATTCCGGAATACGCCAGCGAAATTACGCGCAAGGACTGGCGCGGCAAGGGCGTTACGGTCGAACGCTTCGCCGAGATGGCGCGCTTCAACTACGGCTCGACGGTGATCGTGCTGTTGCCGCCGGGCGTGGCGAGGCTATCGGATGAACTGAAGGCGGAAGCGCCGGTGCGACTCGGCCAGAAGCTCGCGGCGCTGTTGTAGTGTCGGGGGTTACGCCCCCGACGCATACAGACTCCGAAGACATGGCGCATCGGCTGCATAGGGCCAACCTACAACAGCCGGAGGCGGCCTATACGCGCTGCCCGAACAGCTTGCCCCACGCCCACTGCAACGCGCGATTCAGAAAGGCTGGCACGAAGAACCAATTGAGGAAAATCCATACGAAAGCGAATACGGGCAAGGACACCATTACGAAGGTCAAGCCAAATACCGGCAGCAAATCCCGCTTGCCTGCGGAATATTCATCCCACATCGGCGCGCAAATCGCCAGCGCCATCAATGCCCAGATCGAATAGCCGAACAGCCAGCCGAACACGCGCAGCGCCTTGATCCAACCCGCGCGGCGGCCATGCAGGCGAATCTGCGCGCCCAAGTCGATCCAGTAAAGGATGCTGAAAGCCGGCGCACCGAATATCGACCAGAGTGCGATTAGATCGAAGTGGGTCAGACCAAGCAGCACCATCGACAGCGGCCAGGATAAAACCGCCAGGGCAAACTTCAACGCGGCCTTCTGCACGCCGGAAGGATCCAGCACCACATCGTTTGCGCCTTCTGCAACCCAGCTCAGCGCTTCAATGAGGGTGAACCGATTGCATTCCTCAGGTGCTTGTTCCCGATCGCTTTCACACACCAGTTCAATGCCCGGATTGAACTCGATCGGGAAGTGGCCGATTGCCGAGCACGCAGCGGCATCGGCAACTACCGCCATGAACGCCTTCTCGCTGTTCGTCGCGATCAGAAAATGCTGGCAGCCGATCTGGTCATTCTGCAAAACGAAGGCCAGGCTCCCGGAGTGCACGTGGCCGCGAAAATCCTTCGCAGGAATCTCACGCACGTATTTGCACCAATCGAAATTCGCCATCCCGGCATCCACTTCGCGGACGTCGGCCTGCAGTAATTTCCGATACTGCCGGAACGACAGTTGGCGCATCCGCAGTTACTTCCCGCACCCTTCCAGCTTCAACGACTGCCCCGGCTTCACCACATAGCTCGGCGCGCGCAGGCCGTTCGCCCTGGCCAGCTGTTTCAGGCTGCAGTCGTATTTGTTGGCGATGCGGCCCAGCGTATCGCCCTTCTTGACCTTGTAGCGCTTGACCGGCGCCGGCTTCGGATTCTTTTTCGACGCCGGACCGCCGGCGCGCTCCGCCGTCGCGGCGCCTGGCAGCGAAGTGACGTCGCCGACCGCCACGGTGCCGGTCGGCAGGGGATTGCCGGTGCGCACGATCGCCGCGCCGACGTTGGCGTTGTTCAGCATGCGCGCCAGTTCCGCGCGCGGGCCCTTGTCGCAATAGCGCCGGTACAGGCGGACGATGCGCGTGTTCGCCCTCAGGTCGGTGCCGTAGGGAATGAGGCTGTCGGGCTGGTAGCGCGGATTGAGGTTGCGCAGCGTGCGCAGGAAGCCATCGCGGGTGCCGCCGTTGCCCAGGCACATGGTCAGTTCGTTGAGGCTGCTGGCGCGCGCCAGCTGCAGCAGGGCCGGCTTCGGGTTCACCCGCGGGAACTTCAGCCCGTACTGCCTGGGGTGCAGGAACAGCCAGCCCGCCGCGATCACCATCGGCACGTAGTCGCGGGTTTCGGCCGGGAACTGGTAGTAGACCTCGTCGTCCCAGAAGCTGCGGCCCGGATGCTGCTGGTAGACGCGCAGCGCGCGGCCTTCGCCGCCGTTGTACGCGGCCAGCGCCAGCTCGATGCTGCCGCCGAGTTCGGCCATGCGTTCCTTGAGGTAGTCGGCGCTGGCGTAACCGGCGCTGCGCGGATCGTAGCGGGTATCGAAACCGGTGCCGTCCGGGCCCAGGCCGAAGCGGAGGCCGGTGGCCGGCATGAACTGCAGCGGCCCGGCGGCGCCGGCGCGCGAGGTCACGTGCACCTTGCCGTTGGATTCCTTGGCCAGGATGCCGAACAGCAGCGGTTCGGGCAGGCCGTCGCGCTCCCACTGCGGGTAGATCTCGGCGCGCATGTTGCGGTAGTTCTCGTAGCTGTCGATCAGCTGCGGGCGCATGTCGGTCAGCCAGCGGCGGATGCCGGCCTCGATCGCCGGATTGAACCGCACCATCTTGTCGAAGTCGTGGCGCTGGTCGTTGAGCAGCCGCGCCATGCGCTCGCTTTCGGGCATGTTCGGCAGCAGCGCGTGGTCGTCGCTGGCCAGCGGCTCGTCCTCGTCCAGGTCGTTTTCGTCCTCGAGGCCGTCCTCGGTGCCGATCCGTGCCATCAGGGCGCTTTTGTAGGCGGCCAGCAACGGCGACACCTCGCAGCCGCGCTGCAGCGCGCAGGCGTCGAGCACCGCCTCCATTTCCGCCAGCGCCGCATCGCTTTCCTCGTCGCCGGCCGGGTCGCCCTCGGCACTGAGCTGCTGCGCGTTCTGGTAGCGCACCGTGGCGGCGGCCATGCGTTTGTGGATGGCCTCGATGGCGGCCTGCTCCCTGGCGGAAGCGGCCAGCGCGGCGGGGGCGAGGAAGGAAAACAGCAGGCCGGCCAGCGCCGTGCGGCGGAAGAACTTGGGGAAAGCGGACATCAGGAGCTGCGAATGTGATAGTGGGGGGAGGTTAGCTGCGACGGCGCGGGCACCGCAAGCGTCGCCGGCGTCGGCACGGCGGCCCGTGTACGACCGTTCAGCGCGGCCCGGGTTCAGCGGCTAGAATCGCGGCGAAGCGAACCCATCCGGAAAAGGAAGCCCATGGACCCCATCCTGCTCGGCAAAGGCATCACCGACGACATCGCCGTCACCCTGCTGCCGAAATTCGGCAACCGTCACGGTTTGACCGCCGGCGCCACCGGCACCGGCAAGACCGTGACCCTGATGACCCTGGCCGAGGGTTTCTCGCGGATCGGCGTACCGGTGTTCATGGCCGACGTGAAGGGCGACGTGTCCGGCCTGGCGGTGCCCGGCGCCACCAACGACAAGCTGCAGGCGCGGCTCGCCGAGATCGGCGTGCAGGGCTACGTCAACGAAGGCAGCCCGGTGATCTTCTGGGACCTGTACGGCAAGCTCGGCCACCCGGTGCGGACCACGGTCAGCGAGATGGGCCCGACCCTGCTGTCGCGCATCCTCGAACTCAACGACACCCAGAGCGGCGTGCTCGACATCGTGTTCAAGCTGGCCGACGACCGCGGCCTGCTGCTGCTGGACCTGGAGGACCTGCGCGCCCTGCTCGGCCTGGTCGCCAACGAGCGCAAGGACATCTCGACCAGCTACGGCCTGGTCAGCACGCAGTCGGTCGGCGCGATCCAGCGCGCCCTGCTGCGCCTGGAACAGGAAGGCGGCGAGATGTTCTTCGGCGAGCCGGCGCTGGAGCTGGCCGACCTGATGCGCACCAATACCGACGGCCGCGGCGTGATCTCGATCCTCGCCGCCGACCAGCTGATCCTGAAGCCGCGCCTGTATTCGAGTTTCCTGCTGTGGCTGTTGTCGGAACTGTTCGAGAACCTGCCGGAAGTCGGCGACCTCGACAAGCCGAAGCTGGTGTTCTTCTTCGACGAAGCGCACCTGCTGTTCGACGACGCGCCGCCGGCGCTGCAGCAGCGCATCGAGCAGGTGGTGCGCCTGATCCGCTCCAAGGGCGTGGGCGTGTACTTCTGCTCGCAGTTCCCCGACGACGTGCCGGACAACATCCTCGGCCAGCTCGGCAACCGCGTGCAGCACGCGCTGCGCGCGTTCACCCCGCGCGACCAGAAGGCGGTGAAGACCGCGGCAGAGACCTTCGTGCCGAACCCGAAGCTGGACGTGGCCCAGGCCATCTCCAAGCTCGGCACCGGCGAAGCGCTGGTCTCGACGCTGCAGGACAAGGGCGTGCCCTCGCCGGTGCAGCAAACCCTGATTTCGCCGCCGCGTTGCCGGATGGGCGCGGCCACCGAAGCCGAACGCGCGCAGGTGCGCGCCGGCAGCCCGGTCGGCGCCAAATACGACCAGGCCGTCGACCGCGAGTCGGCCGCCGAAATGCTGGCGAAGAAGGCCGAGGCGGCAACCGTCAACGCCAAGGCGCCCCCCGCGCGCAGCCGCGAGCAGGACGATGCCGACGAAGGCGGCTTCGGCCAGGCGGTGAAGGACGCCGTGTTCGGCACCCGGCGCCGCCAGGGCATGCTCGAAACCATGGCCAAGCAGACCACCCGCACCATCGGCGCCAAGCTGGGCAACCAGATCGTGCGCGGACTCCTGGGCAGCATCTTCGGCGGCAAGCGGTGATCGCCATGGACAAGCGCATCCTGCTCGCCCTGCCCGCCGTCCTCGCCGTCGCCGCGTGCAAGCCGCAACAGCCGGCCGCCGCGCCGGCGGCGAACGAACCCCGGCCCCTCGTCGAAGACCGGGCCGCGAACCCGCCGCCCGCCGGCACCGATGCCGTTTCCGTGGTCGACAACGCGCCCGCGGTCGAAATCACCGCGGCGTCCGGCGACAAGCTGGACAACAAGTCGCTGGCCGGGAAATTCACCGACGGCGAATCGATACTGGAACTGCGCGCCGACGGCGACTACGTGCAGACCCTGCACGTGGCCGGCAGCGAGATCAGCGGCGACGGCCACTGGTCGGCCGCGGGCGGCAGCGCCCTGCTGCTCGACCCGAACGGCAAGGAGACCGAGGACGCCCGCTTCGAAGTGGTTTCCGCCGACACGCTGAAGGGCGTCGACGGCCGCGAATTCGTCCGCATCAAGTAGGCCGTGGGACGCTGGCGGCCGCCCGCGGAGAAGAGCACCGCGCTGATCACGCCGGAAGGCCATGCGCGGCTGAAGGCCGAGCTCGACGAACTGTGGCGCGTGCGCCGGCCGGAAGTGGTCAAGGCGCTCGCCGCCGCCGCCGCCGAGGGCGACCGCTCGGAGAACGCCGAATACACCTACCGCAAGAAGCAGCTCGGCGAGATCGACCGCCGCGTGCGCTACCTGAGCAAGCGCCTGGAGGTGCTGCGCGTGGTCGCCGGCGCGCCGGCCGATCCCGGGGCGGTGTTCTTCGGCGCCTTCGTCGAACTGGAGAACGTTTCCAGCGGCGAACTGCTCGGCTACCGCATCGTCGGACCGGACGAAACCGACGCCGCGCGCGGCTGGATCAGCATCGATTCGCCGCTGGCGCGGGCGATGCTGAAGAAGCGGCTGGACGACGAATTTGAGGCCAGCCTGCCCGGCGGCATCGCCAGCTTCGCGATCGTCGGCATCCGCTATCCATAAGGCGCGCGGCTTCCCTTCGCGGGAGAACCCCCGGCACACTTCCCGCAATCGCCCGGCGGCAGGCGGCGCCGGGGCCCTGCCCGCCCCGCAGCGTCAATCCTGCATCGCCGGATGATGCCCGAGCCGGCCGCTGGCGTATGCCGCGTACGTCACGCCCAGCACGCCGCCATACGCCACGTGGGAGACCACCGCCACCCAGTTGCGCATCTGCGCGAACCACGGGAACAACGCCGTGAACAGGTAGAAGTTCACCACGTACACCGCCAGACCGAACGCCACGCCGGCCAGCGCATCGGCGGCCATCGAATGGCCCTTGCCGATGAAGGCGAACACGAGGGCATACACCATCGACAGCGTGAAGTGGACCACCAGCGAGGCAAGCACGGCGCCGAGGTCGAAGGCATCGATCGGGCTCAGCGCGCCCGACCCCTGGGTGATGGCGGCGATCATCCGCGGCGCCGCCCACGGGCTGGTGCCCAGGAACAGCGGCATCATGATCCCCATCAGGGCCAGGAACACGAAGCCGGACGCCAGCCCGGCCCACAACACCGCCCTGGCCGAAATGTGCGATCCCGGGACAGCCCAGTGCATGTCCTGGAGATGCCAGTGGTGGATGCGTTCCGAGAACCTGGACATGAACCCTCCCCGCGCAACGAGGATGGCCGGTCGCCAAACGCGACGGCCTTTGCGTCACGCTGAAGAAAATTAACGCACAACGGTTGTTAATTCGCCGTTGAAAGCCGGCCGCGGACGACGGTGATCAGGCCCTGATCACGTTCAACGAGGGCGCGGGCTTTTTCGCCAGCGCATCGCCGAACAGGTCGTGCTCGTCGCTGTCGGTGATCTCCACGTCGACGAAGTCGCCCGGCTTCAACCCCAGCTCGCCGCCGTTCTGGATGTGCACCAGCCCGTCGATCTCCGGCGCGTCGGCCTTCGAGCGCGCCACCGCGATGCCGTCCTCGATCAGGTCGACGAGGCAGCGCTGCACGCTGCCGATCTTCGCTTCGAGCTTCTCCGCGCTGATTTCCGCCTGCACTTCCATGAAGCGCGCGAGGCGCTCCTGCTTCACTTCTTCCGGTACCGGATCCGGCAGCGCGTTCGCCGACGCGCCATCCACCGGCGAATAGGCGAAGGCGCCGACACGGTCCAGCCGCACCTCGCGCAGGAAGTCGAGCAATTCCTCGAACTCGGCCGCGGTTTCGCCGGGGAAACCGACGATGAAGGTGCTGCGGATGGCGATGTCCGGGCAGATCTCGCGCCAGCGCGCAATGCGCTCGCGGGTCCTGTCGATCGCGCCGGGCCGCTTCATCAGCTTCAGCACGCGCGGGCTGGCGTGCTGGAACGGGATGTCGAGATACGGCAGCAGCTTGCCTTCCGCCATCAGCGGGATGGTGTCGTCGACGTGCGGGTACGGATACACGTAGTGCAGGCGCGTCCAGATGCCGAGCTGCGACAGGCCTTCGCACAGCGCCTTCATCCGGGTCTCGTACTCGTTGCCGCGCCACGGCTTCTTCGCGTACCTCAGGTCGACGCCATAGGCGCTGGTGTCCTGCGACACCACCAGCAATTCGCGCACGCCGCCGATCGCCAGCTTCTCGGCTTCGCGCAGCACTTCGTCGACCGGGCGCGAAACCAGGTCGCCGCGCATCGACGGGATGATGCAGAAGCTGCAGCGGTGGTTGCAGCCCTCGGAAATCTTCAGGTAGGCGTAGTGCTTCGGCGTCAGCTTGATGCCGTAGTCCGGCACCACGTCGACGAACGGATCGTGCCTGGGCGGCAGCGCCCGATGCACGGCGTCCATCACGCTGGCGTAGTCCTGCGGCCCGCTGATCGACAGCACGTCGGGGAATTGTTCGCGGATCAGCTCGCTGCGCTTGCCAAGGCAGCCGGTGACGATGACCTTGCCGTTCTCGGCCATCGCCTCGCCGATCGCATCGAGCGACTCTTCCACCGCCGAATCGATGAAGCCGCAGGTATTGACCACGACCACGTCGGCGTCGTCGTAGCTGGGCGAGATCGCGTAGCCCTCGACCCGCAACTGGGTGAGGATGCGCTCGGAATCGACCAGCGCCTTGGGGCAACCCAGGGAAACAAACCCGATCTTCGATTGGTTATTTCCCATATCCATCTGTTTCATAAGAACTTTCCAGGCAAGAACCGCCATCAGAACGCCGACGGCTTGCCGAAGCAGGCAACACCAGGCAACAGGATTTCATCTTGTTGATTCTACTGGGGGAAATCGGATTTGTACGTTTGGGCGTGCCCAAGACACGGGTTGATTCCATCGAGAATCGGCCACAAGCCACCCGTCGCATTGCCCGGAATCCAACCGGTGTGCGTTTCGTCCCGCGTCAACGGCTGACGCGTCTGTCCGTGGGCATCGACGCGATGCGCCCGCGGGATGCGATCGCGACACGCACCTATGCCGCGCGCCAATCGATCCTGACCAGCGCACCGCCGAGCGACGAGGACGACAACGCCAGGCGACCACCGCCCGCTTCGGCCAGTTCCCGCGCTATCGACAGCCCCAGCCCGCTGCCCGGCCCCGATTCGTCGAGCCGGCCGCCACGCGCGAGCATCGTCTCGAGGCTGCCTGGCGTGAAACCGGGGCCGTCGTCCTCGATCGTCAGCACCGTCCCTTCCGCGACCGGCGCGGCGGCGATGCGCACCTGCCGCCGGGCATGGCGCGCTGCGTTCTCGAGCACCGCGCCCAGGATCTCGGAAAGGACATCCGCGGGTACCGCCAGCCGCAGCCCGGCCGGGATGTCGATGGCGAAGGCCAGTTCGCCGCCCTTGTCGGTGTGCTCGATCACCGTCACCAGCCGTTCGGCGACCGTGCGCAGGTCGGCGTCGCCGCCCGGTGCGCCACGCAGGGACGCCGCCCGGGCGCGCGCCAGCTCGGCATCGATGGTGCGCCGGATCGCGGCGATGCCGCGGTCGATGCCGTCGGCCGCCTGTTCCGCGCCGCTTTCGCGCGCGCGCCTGCTTTGCGCGGCGATGGCCGACAAGGGCGTCTTCAGCCCGTGGGCCAGGTCGGCGGCACGGTGGCGCGCGAGTTCGAGGTCGCGCTCGCGCGCGTCCGCGAGCGCGTTGATCGCATCGGTCAGCGGCTGGATCTCGCGCAAGCGCGCCTCCGGCAACCGCGCGCTGGCACTGGCACGCAATGCGGCAAGGTCGCCGCGGATGTGCCCGAGCGGACGCAGGCCGAGCCGCACCTGCAACCATGCTGCCAGCGACAGCACCAGCCACAGCGCGAGCAAGAACAGGGCCAGTTCGCGGCCGAATTCGCGGCGCGCGGCGGCCAGCGGCGCGCGGTCCTGGGCGAGCTGGACCAGCACCTGTGGCCCGTCGGCATCCGGGACGACCGCGCGTTCGAGCAACGAGACCTCTTCGCCGAACGGTCCCTCCGAACGACGCATGCGCCAGTCATCGCCGGTGGGCGGAGCGGGCGGTTGCGACAGGTCCCCGTCCCACAGCGAGCGCGAACGCGCGGCGCCGGCGTCGCTGGAAACCTGCCAGTAATAGCCCCCGGCCGGCGTCAGCAGGCGCGGATCCATCGGGACCGGGTCCACCGACGGCGCGCCGTCCGCATCGAGCGAGAGCGCCGCGACCAGGCGGCGCCCGTCGCGTGCGAGTTCGTCCTGCAGCCGCCGCTCGATGTGGCGTTCGAACAGCAGGGTCATGAACAGCCACGCCGCGCACAACGCCAGCAGGATCGCCGCCGCCGCGCCGGCCAGCAAGCGCCAGTGCAGCGAACGAGCGAGCGTTGCGGTCATTTTCCCGGCCCCAGCAGGTAGCCGAAGCCGCGCCGCGTGCTGATGAGGTCCGCCCCGAACTTGCGCCGCAACCGCGCGACGATCGCCTCGATCGCGTTGGTGTCGCCGGAATCCGCGACCCCATAGAGGCGCTCGGCGATTTCGCCGGCGGGGATCGCCCGCCCCGGCTGGTGGGCCAGGCAGTCGAGCAGACGGAATTCCAGCGGCGACAGGTGCGCCGGCGCGCCATCGAAGGTGGCGCTCATGCGCGCGGTATCGAGCCGGAGCTTGCCGATGGCGACGATGTTGCTGGTGCGGCCCGCGCCGCGCCGCACCAGTCCGCGCACGCGCGCGACCAGTTCGCCCATCTGGAACGGCTTGCCCAGGTAGTCGTCGGCGCCGGCCTCGATGCCTTCCACCTTCTCGGTCCAGTCGCCGCGCGCGGACAGGATGAGCACCGGGAAAGCGCGGCCCGCGGAACGCCAGCGGCGCAGTACGGACAGGCCGTCGAGCTTCGGCAGGCCGAGGTCGAGCACGACCGCGTCGAAATCCTCGACGTCGCCGAGGTACCAGGCGTCCTGGCCGTCGCCGGCAACGCCGACCGAGAATCCCGCGGCGTCGAGCGCACGCTTCAGGTCGGCCTGGATGTCGGGATCGTCCTCGACGACAAGGCAACGCATCAGTCGTCCTCGATCTTGCGGATCGTGCCCGTGCGGGCGTCGAGCTTGACCTCGAGTACGCGGCCATTGGCGGCGAGCACTTTCACCTCGTACTCCCAGCCGTGCTTGTCGCTGTGGTCGAGTTCGACCTCGATGACGTCGCCGGGCGCCTTCTCCTGCACGATCTGCAGGATCCGGCTCAACGGCAGGATCTCGCCGCGGCGCAGCAGTTCCCGCGCGTCGATATGGTCCTGGCCGCGCTTGTCGGCGGATGCCGCGGAAACCGCGAAGAACGGGCCGGCGGCGATGGCGACGGCCAGCACGACGGCGATACGGCGGGAGATTCGGCGGAAGCTGGTCGGAATGTTCATGGGGCAAGCATGCGGCGGCGTTGCTGACATTTGCCTGACGGTTTCCCTTGCCGTGGCGTCAGCGAAGCCAGTCTAGCCTGTCGCATTGCCAAGGGGATACCGAACCGATGCGTCTTCACGCCACATCGCTCGCCGCGCTGCTCGCGACGGCACTGCACGCCCCGGCCGCCGCAGCACGGGCGGACGGCGACGTCTTTCCGCGCGAATACTTCGCCGGCACCCTCGCCGGCAACGCCTGGGAAATGCTGCAGCGCGTGCCAGGCTTCGCCATCGTCGAGGCCGACGACGAAGTGCGCGGCTACGGGGCGGCCCGGGGCAACGTGCTGATCGACGGCACGCGCCCGTCGAGCAAGCGCGAGGACATCTCCGATCTGCTCAAGCGCATCCCCGCCGCGTCGGTCGAGCGCATCGAACTGGTCCGCAGCGGCGCCGGCGGCATCGACATGGCCGGCCATGCGGTGCTGGCGAACGTGGTGCGCGTGCACGAGGCGAGCGGCGAAGGCGCGATCGAGGCCGGTGCAGCCGCATCGACGGACGGCTGGCTGGCTCCGCAGGCCGGCGTCGAATACGCGCGCCGCTGGCAGGACCACGCACTCGACTTCGCACTGCAATACGAGCCGGAACTCGACGACGACAGCGGCCGCGGCCGCATCCGCGCGTTCGCGCCGGACGGGGCCGCGCGCGGCGACGAGCGCCTGGACACCCGCGTGGTGCAGAAGAACGGCGAAGCCAGCGCCAGCTGGAAGCAGCCGCTGGCGGGCGGACAGCTGACCCTGACCGGCGCGTACCGCGACGAACGCGAATCCGTCGATACCTGGCGCCGCACCGACGGCGAAGCGGGAGAGCGCATCGACGAGCGCAACACCGGCCGCGAAACCGAGTTCGGGGCGCGCTGGTCGCGCCGGCTCGGCGCGAAGACCGTGCTGGAGGCGCTGGCCACGCGCCGCGATGGCCGCATCGACGACCACGAACGCTCGCGCGAAGACGGTACCGACACGTTATTCGAGGAAGACACCGACACCCGTGAAAGCATCGGCCGGCTCGAACTGAGCCACGAACGCAGCCGGCGGCTGACGCTGTCGGCGTCGCTGGAAGCCGCGCGCAACACCCTCGGCAGCGATGCGCGGCTGCTCGAAGGCGGCGTGCCGGTGGCGTTGCCGGGCTCCGACGTCGACGTCGCCGAAACGCGCTACGAAGGCACGGCCGGCTTCGCGTGGCAGGCCACCGGCGCGCTGCAACTGGAAGCGGCGATGCGCTTCGAGCGCTCGTCGATCGCGCACGGCGGCGACAGCCCGCTGCAACGCCGCTTTTCCTACCCGAAGCCGCGCGCGGCGCTGCGCTGGGACGCGGGCGAGCGCGACCGCCTGCGCCTGTCGCTGTCGCGCGAGGTCGGCCAGCTCGATTTCGGCGATTTCGTCGCCTCGGCCGAACTCGACGCCGGCACGGTTTCCGCCGGCAACGCCGAACTGGTGCCGGACAAGACCTGGCGCCTGGCGGCGTCGTGGGAGCACCATTTCGGCGCCGACGCCGCATTCACCCTGACCTGGACCCACGAGCGCATCGAGGACGCGATCGACCGCGTTCTGGTGGCGAACGGCGACGACGCGTTCGACGCGCCCGGCAACATCGGCGATGGCCGTCGCGACACGCTGCAGCTGGACCTGGCCGCGCCGCTGGACGGCATCGGTTTCCATGGCGGTCGCATCCGCGCGACGCTGCTCGGCACCGACAGCGCGGTGACCGATCCGGTCACCGGCGAACGCCGGCGGATCGGCGAGGAAAAGCCGGTGGACGGCGAAATCGAACTGAGCCAGGACCTGCCGGCATGGCGCGCCACCTGGGGCGTGCTGGTCGAGCACATCGCGGAACGCGAAACCCAGTACCGCTTCGACGAAATCGAGCGCAAGTCGGAAGGCGTGGGCTGGACGCTGTACGCCGAACGCCGGTTCGGCGCGCGCTGGCGCGTGCGCGCCGAAGCCGTCGACCTGTTCGGCCGCGGGTTCCGCGACGACCGCGACAAGTACGACGGCCCGCGCTCGCAGGTCCCGCTGGACGAGCGCGAGGCGCGCCGACGCAGGACGCCCGGCACCTTCGAGCTGACTTTCCGCCGCGAATTCGGCGATTGAGCGGGACGCCGCGCCGAAGCCGCGGACCTCACCCCGCGGCGCGCGCCAGGTTCAACAGCTCGAGCAGCGCCTGCTGCACGGCGCCGTTGCTGACCAGCACGTTGTGGCCGTGCAGGTCGAGCTCGCCGCCGGTCGCCGAGGTGGCGACGCCGCCGGCTTCCTTCACCAGGATCACGCCCGGCGCCATGTCCCAGGCGTTGACCGCACGTTCCCAGTAGGCGTCCCAGCGGCCTGCCGCGACCCACGCCATGTCCACCGCGCACGCCCCGGTGCGGCGGATGCCGGCGACGCTCGGGGTCAGCAGCGCCATCTCGCGCGCGAACAGCGCCTGCTCGGGTTTTCCGGCGAACGGGATGCCGCATGCCAGCACCGCCTCGATCAGCGTGCTGCGGTTCGACACGCGGATACGCTTGCCATTGAGCCACGCGCCCTTGCCTTCCTCGGCGACATAGAACTCGTCGATCATCGGCAGGTAGGTGACGCCGGCGACGACCACGCCATCGCGCGCGAGCGCCGCGTTGAAGCCCCATAGCGGATTGCCGAACAGGAAGTTCGTCGTGCCATCGAGCGGGTCGACGATCCACGTATGCGAACCGTCGCCGGCCACGGAGCCGCCCTCCTCGCCGAGGAAGCCGTAGCCGGGGCGCGCGGACCCGAGCAGCGTGCGCGCGGTCTTCTCCGCCTCCTCGTCGGCGATCGAGACCAGGTCGGCGGGCCCGCTCTTGCTGCGCACGCCGAGGTCGGACAGGTTTTCGAAACGCCGGCGCAGGCCGGCACCGGCCACTTGCGCGGCTTCGATCATCGCCAACAGTTCGGCGGAGGCGTCGATTCCCATGCCCGCTCAATCCCTCAGCTTGGTCCGCCACAGGGCGGCCGCCAGCAGCATGGACAGCACCGACGCGCCGACCCAGAAACCGATCGCCGCATCGAAGTCGTAGACGCGGCGGTCGCCGACCATGGTCATGCCCTGCTGTATCAACTTGCCGGACACGTGCTCCTGGATGCCTGCGCCGATGTAGCTGAAGATGCCGATCACGCCCATCGCCGCCCCGGCCACGCGCTTGGGCGCGATGTCCACCGCGAACAGGCCGCCCAGCGAAGTCACCAGCCCGGTCAGGCCCAGGCCGAACAGCACCATGCCCGCGATCATCGTCGGCATCGTGTTCGGGCCGTAGAAGAACAGCAGCAGGCCGCCGATCTCGATGATCGCGAACAACAGGTTCGTCGGCGGGCGCCGCGCCTTGAACGCGAGGTCGGAAATGAAACCGTACGCGACCGCGCCGGCGATTCCGGCCAGGGTCCCGGTCATCAGCACCGTACCCGCCGCCGGCAGCGACAGCCCGCGCGCCTCCTGCAGGTACAGGATGCCCCAGGAGTTGATCGCATAGCGGGTCACGTAGATGGTCGCGGCGGACAGGCACAACACCCAGATCGCCGGAATCTTCAGGATCGACAGTTGCAGGGCAAGAACCGACTTGATGCCGTCGTCGTGCTTTTCCTCGTAATGGTCGTTGTTCCAGTCGGCGACCGTAGGCAGGCCCAGCGTGCGCGGACGGTCCTGCACCAGCCAGTACATGCCCGCCGCGGCCGCGACGCCGACCAGGGCGGGACCGAAATAGCCCCAGCGCCAGCCCAGGAGCGCCACCAGCGTGCCGACGCCGACGAAAGTCAGCCCCTCGCCGATCGAATGGGCGGTACTCCATATGCCGTAGGCGCGGCCGCGTTCCCGGTTGGAGAACCAGGCCGTCATCGCCACGACCCCCCCGGGTGCGCCGAAGCTCTGGAACCAGCCGTTCAATCCCCATATCGCAACCGCCAGGCCGACCGTGGTGGTCCAGCCCATCGCGAAGTTGCACGCGGCCGTCAGCAGGAACGCGATCGCGAGGCACCGCTTCATGTTGGCGTGATCGGCCAGGAAGCCATTGGTCAGCTTGCCGATCGCGTAGGCGTAATACAGCGCCGAACCGATCATGCCCAGTTCGACCGGCGTGAACACGCCACCGTCAATCAAAGGCTTCTTGACCACGCCGATGGCCAGCCGGCAGGTGTAGATCAGGCCGTAGCCGAGCGTGATCGCCACCATCACCCGGAATCGGTGGCGGCGGAACAGCCGGTCGATGGCGTCCCGGTCGCCCATCTCCGGCCTGTCGGCGCCGGTGGCGAAGAAACCCAACAAAGATCTTGGCATCAGTCCTGCCCTCCCCGGGGTGATTGGAGCTCCGGCGCCGCCCATGTCAGCGCATCGTCGGGATCACGAAGGCGTGTTCGCCGACCGCGCCGCCCTTCGGCCAGCGCTGGGTCACGACCTTGGTCCGGGTGAAGAAACGCACCCCGTCGATGCCGTACTGGTTGAGGTCGCCGAAACCCGAGCGCTTCCAGCCGCCGAAGCTGTGGTAGGCCACCGGCACCGGGATCGGCACGTTGATCCCGACCATGCCGACTTCGACCCGCTCCGCGAATTCGCGCGCGGCCTCGCCGTTGCGGGTGAAGATCGCCACGCCGTTGCCGTAGGGGTGTTGCGAGGGCAGTTGCAGCGCTTCCTCGAAGCTGTCGGCGCGCACGATCTGCAGCACCGGGCCGAAGATCTCGTCGCGGTACGTCTTCATCGACGCGGTCACCCGGTCGAACAGGCTCGGGCCGAGGAAGAAGCCGTCTTCGTGCCCGGGCAGCGCGAAGCCGCGGCCGTCGCGCACCAGCTCCGCGCCCTCCTCGACGCCGATCCGGATGTAGTCCTCGATCCGCGCCTTGTGCGCGGCGCTCACGACCGGGCCGTAATGCGCGCCGGGATCGGTCGACACGCCGATCTTCAGCGCATCGATCGCGTCGAGCAGCTTCCCGCGCAATGCGTCCGCGGTCGCCTCGCCCACCGGCACCACCACCGGCAGCGCCATGCAGCGCTCGCCGGCCGAGCCGAAGGCCGCGCCGATCACGTCGGCGACGGTCCGGTCGAGGTCGGCGTCGGGCAGCACGATGCCGTGGTTCTTCGCCCCGCCCATGCATTGCATGCGCTTGCCGTGCTGCGCGCCGAGCGCGTAGACATGCTGGGCGATGTCGGACGAACCGACGAAGCTGACCGCCTTGATCGTCGGGTGCTTCAGGATCGCCTCGACGACCTCCCTGTCGCCGTGCACGACGTTGAGCACGCCCTCGGGCAGGCCGGCCTCGATCATCAGTTCCGCGAGCCGCACCGGCACCGACGGATCGCGTTCGGACGGCTTCAGGACGAAGGCGTTGCCGCAGGCGATCGCCGGGCCGAACATCCACATCGGGATCATCGCCGGGAAGTTGAACGGGGTGATGCCGGCGACCACGCCCAGCGGCTGCCGCGCCGAGAACACGTCGATGCCCGGGCCGGCGCCCTGGGTGTATTCGCCCTTCAGCAGGTGCGGGATGCCGCAGGAAAACTCGATCACCTCGAGCCCGCGCTGGATGTCGCCGCGCGCATCCGACAGCACCTTGCCGTGCTCGGACGACAGCAGCCGCGCGAGATCGTCCATGTTCTGCTCGAGCAGGCGTTTGAACTCGAACATCACCCGCGCGCGGCGCTGCGGGTTGACCTTCGCCCAGTCGGCCTGTGCCTTCGCCGCGCTGGCGACGGCGCGGTCGAGTTCGGCGGCCGAGGCCAACGACACCTTCGCCTGCACACTGCCGCTATTCGGATCGAAGACGTCGCCGTGGCGGCCGGAAGCGCCGGCGACGGTCTTGCCGTCGATGAAATGTTCGATGCTGCGCATGTCGGTATTCCGGTTCGTTACTTCGGCGGGGAAAGGATCCACAGGTGGTCGGGATCGATGCAGAACATCCAGCGCCGTTCCGGCCCGGCCATCACGTTGAGGTAGTAAAGGTCGTAGCCGTGCGCGGCGCCGACCGGGTGGTAGCCGCGCGGCACCAGCACCATGTCGCCGTCGCCGACGGCGAAGGATTCGTCGAGGTCGCCTTCGGCGGTGTAGACACGCTGGAAGGCGAAGCCCTGCGCCGGCGTTATGCGGTGGTAGTAGGTTTCCTCGAGCGCGGTTTCCTTGCCCGGCACGTGGGTGTCGTGCTTGTGCGGCGGATAGCTCGACCAATGCCCGGCCGGCGTGATGACCTCGACCACCAGCAGGCTGTCGGCCGGTTCGCCCTCCGGCAGGATGTTGCGCACGTAGCGGGTGTTGGTGCCCTGGCCGCGGGTCTCGCGCGGCATGTGCGCCGCGTCGATCAGCCGCGGCGCGCGGCCCGGCTTGCCCGGTGCGGTGCACACGACCAGTTCCGCCGCGCCGTTCGCGACCACCGAATACGCGGTGCCGGCCGGCACGTACACCGCGCCCGGCGCCCTGTCCTCGAACGGCGTCGCGCGCCCGCCGACGGCGACAAAGGAATGTTCGCCGGCGACCACGTCGGCGCTGCCGGTCACCAGCACCAGGCAGGTTTCGCGCGCCGCGTCGAAGCCCTCGAAACGCTGGCCGTCGGCGAGCCGGACGATGTGCTGGCCGATGTAGGTCCAGCCGGCGCTGTCCGGGGTCACCGCCAGCACGGTGCCGTCGGCGGTGGGCGCGTGCGGGCGCAGGTGCAACCGACTGCTCACGACAGCCCCGCCCTCGCTGCCGCTTCGCGCAGCGTGCGCAGGCCGAGTTCTGCATACGGCTTCGGTGGCGCCAGCGCCGGATCCTGCTCAGCCTCGATCACGATCCAACCGCTGTAACCGATCTTCTTCAGTTCGCGCATCACTTCGTCGTAGTCGATGCCGCCATCGCCGGGCACGGTGAACATGCCGGCGAGCACGCCGTCGAGGAAGCTGGCGCGCTCGTCGCGAGCCTTGGCGAACACCTTGGCGCGGATGTCCTTGCAGTGCACGTGGGCGATCCGTCGCGGCCATTCCTGGATCAGGCCGATGAAGTCGACCCCGCCGAGCGCGGCGTGGCCGGTGTCGAGGGTCAGCCCGACCGAATCGCCAGTGCTGCGCAGGAACGCACGCACGTCGCCGTCGCTCTCGACCACGGTACCGAGGTGGTGGTGGTAGGCGAACTTCAGCCCCTGCGCCGCGATGTAGTCGGCGACCTCGGTCATGCGCGCGCCGAACTGCGCCCAGTCGCCGGCGGCCAGCCGCGGCGAACCGGTCAGCGGCACGCGCTTGTTGCCGTGCACCGCGTTGCTGGTCTCGGCGAATACGAACACGTTGCTGCCCAGCGCCTTCAGCACCTGCAGGTGCGGCTGCAGTGCGGCGATTTCGGCCTGCGCGTCCTGCACCAGCAGCGAACCGCTGTACCAGCCGCCGATCAGGTCGATGCCGTAACCGGCGAGCAGCGGCTTCAGAGCGGCCGGATCGCGTGGGAACTTGCCGCCGAGTTCGACCCCGGCGAAGCCGACGTCGCGGATGTCGGCGAGGATGCTGTCCAGCGGCGTGTCGCCGCCCAGCTCGGGCATGTCGTCGTTGGCCCAGGCGATCGGGCTGACGCCAAAACGTATCGTCATGACAAGTCTCTCTTCATGCGCACGCGCTGTTCGTAGTCGCGACGTGCGGCGTTGACTTCGGGGCGGTCGGAAACCTCGGGAACGGCGACGTCCCACCACCAGCCGCCGGCTTCGGTGGTTTTCAGTGGATCGGTGTCGATGACCACAACGGTCGAGCGCTCGGCGGCGCGCGCGCGTTGCAGCGCGGCCTGCAGTTCGCCCAGCGTGGCCACGTGCTCGGCCAGCGCGCCGAGGCTGCGCGCGTGCGCGGCGAAGTCGATGTCCGGCAGCGCGGCGTGGCGCGCGTCGGCGAGCAGGTTGTTGAAGCCGGGCGAACCGGTCGCCTGCTGCAACCGGTTGATGCAGCCGTAGCCGCGGTTGTCGAGCAGCACCACGACCAGCTTGAGGCCGAGCATCACCGAGGTGGCGAGTTCGGAATTCAGCATCAGGTAGCTGCCGTCGCCGACCATCACCACCACTTCGCGCTGCGGTTCGGCCATCTTCACGCCGACCCCGCCGGCAATCTCGTAGCCCATGCACGAATAGCCGTATTCGAGGTGGTAGCCGCCGGGCCTGGCGGTGCGCCACAGCTTGTGCAGCTCTCCCGGCAGACCGCCGGCGGCGCAGACCACGACCACGTCGTCGCCGAAGCTTCCCTGCACCGCCCCGATCACCTGCGCATCGCTGGGCAGGGCCTTGCCGGCCTCGCCCGAGGTCGCCACGACGACGTCGGCGTTCCAGGCGACGACCGCGGTGCGGTCGCGCTCGACGACCTCGCCAGCGACGCGCCAGCCCTGCAGGCGTTCGCGCAGCGCTTCGACCACGGTGAGCGCATCGCCGACCACTGCGGTCGCGCCATGCTTGTGCGCGTCGAACGACTGCACGTTGACCTGGAACAGCCGCTTGCCTTCGAACAGGCTGCGCGAGCCGGTGGTGAAGTCCTGCAGGCGCGTGCCGATGCCGACGACGAGGTCGGCTTCCTGCGCCATCGCGTTCGCGGCGCTGGAGCCGGTGACGCCGATCGAACCGAGCGCGCACGGATGCGTCCACGGCAGCGCGCCCTTGCCAGCCTGCGTCTCCGCGACCGGCAGGCCGGTCGCTTCGGCGAGCACGGCGAGTGCGGTTTCGGCCTGGCTGTACAACACGCCGCCGCCGGAAACCAGCAGCGGGCGCTTCGCGACGCGCAGCGCCGCTTCCAGTGCATCGAGTTCGCGCGGGTCCGCAGGCGGCCGGCGTTGCGTCCAGATGCGACGCTCGAAGAACGACAACGGGTAGTCGAACGCCTCGGCCTGCACGTCCTGGCAGAACGCCAGCGTGACCGGGCCGCAGTTCGCGGGATCGAGCAAGGTCGCCAGCACCTTCGGCAGCGCATCAAGCAGCTGTTCGGGACGCACGATTCGGTCGAACCAGCGCGACACCGGCCGGAAGCAGTCGTTGGCCGACACCGTGCCGTCGCCGAAATCCTCGACCTGCTGCAGCACCGGGTCGGGACGGCGGCTCGCATAGACGTCGCCGGGCACGAACAGAACCGGCAGGCGGTTGACGTGCGCTAGCGCCGCGGCGGTGACCAGGTTGGTCGCGCCGGGGCCGATCGAGGTGGTGCAGACCATCGCGCGGCGGCGGCGCATCTGCTTGGCGTAGGCGACGGCGGCGTGCGCCATGCCCTGTTCGTTGTGCGCGCGGAAGGTCGGCAGCGCGTCGCGCGCGGCGTACAGTGCCTCGCCCATCGCGGCGACGTTGCCGTGGCCGAAGATCGCCCACGCGCCGGCGAAGTATGGTACTTCGGCGCCGTCGACGACGACGTACTGCGCGCACAGCCAGCGCACCAGCGCCTGCGCTGCGGTCAGGCGGATCGTCGTCATCTCAGGCCACCTCCCCCACCGGCCGGCGCGAACGCGCCACGCGCCAGGCTTCCACCAACGTGCCGAAGCGCCGGGCGAGGTCGGCGACCGCGGTCTCGTCGTCGATCTTCCCGGCCAGCCAGCGCTCGGCGGCGTCGGCAAAGATCGTGCGCCCGACTGCGAAACCCTTCACCACCGGCGCTTGCGCCGCGGTCCGGAACGAAGCGACCAGTTCTTCTTCCGGCGCCGACAGGCCCAGCAGCAGCACGCCGCGGCAATACGGGTCGTTGGCGGCGATGACCTGGCCGATGTTGGCCCAGGCCTGCGCGTCGTCGCTCGGTTCCAGCTTCCACCAGTCCGGCCTCATGCCCAGATCGTAAAGCCGCTGGAGCGCGCGCGACACCGTGGCCGCATCGACCTTGCCGTCGCGCGAGACGATGATCTCGACCAGCAGCTCGTGGCGGGTCTTCCGCGCCGCGTCCTGCAGGCGCAGCAGTTGCCGCTCCTGGCGCTCGCGCAGTTCCGTCGCATCGTCCGGGTGGTAGAAGGCCAGGCACTTGATCACGTGGTTGGCCGGCCAGGTCGCGACCTCGGTGGCGACGTCGGCCGAGCTTTCGAATTCGAGCGGGCGCGAACCCGGCAGTTCGATCGGGCGGCCGATCCAGTACGGGCGGTCCGCCGCGGCTTCCAGCCCGCGCATGCCGTAGCGGCCGTCGAGCAGCACGCCGAAACGGTCGCCGCTGCCATCCGCAGCGAGCCGGTCGACCGCCTGCAACGCGAGTTTCTTGAACCCGGCGATGCGCTCGTAGCCGATGCCGAGCTTGTCGCAGATCGCCTCGAACTGGCTGCGGTGGTCCATCGCCAGCACGGTCAGGTCGTTCCACCCGCCGTTGCGCGTGGTCGCCCAGTGCAGGTGTTCCAGCGCCGCGTCCTCGCGCAGGCGCAACGGATGCTGCTTCGCGTCGAGGAACCGGCGCAGCTCGGCCCAGGTCGCCATCGCCGGCGCGCAGCCGTGACGCGAGACCACGATCGCACCGCAGGCGTTGGCGTATTCGCAGCAGGTTTCCAGCGCCTCGCCGCGCAACCAGCCGCGCAAGAAGCCGGCCATGAACGCGTCGCCGGCGCCGAGCACGTTGAACACCTCGATCCTGAAGCCGCGACCGACGACGCCGTCGTCGAGGCGGTCGGGGATCGCGCCGGGGAAGGCGACGCAACCCTGCGCGCCGCGCTTGTACACCAGCAGCGCCGGCGTCCGCGCGCGGATCGCGCGCAGCGCGGCGACGGTGTCGGTGGTGCCGCCGAGGATGTGGATCTCCTCCTCGGTCCCGACGACCAAGTCGCACAGCGGCAGCACCTGCTGCAGCTTCATGGTGACCGCATCGTGGGCGACGAAACGGTCTTCGCCGCGGTCCTTGCCGGCCAGTCCCCACAGCACCGGCCGGTAGTCGATGTCGAACACGACCTTGCCGCCGCCGGCGCGGGCGAATTCGCAGGCGCGCACCGAGGCGTTGAACACGTTGTCGCGCGATAGGTGGGTGCCGTTGATCAGCACCGCCTTCGCCGCGCCGATGAAATCCGGATCGACGTCGTCCACGGTCAGCGCCATGTCGGCGCAATTCTCGCGGTAGAAGATCAGCGGGAAGGTGTCCGGGTCACGGATGCCGAGGAACACCAGCGCGGTCAGCCGCTCCGGGTCTTCAAGCACGCCGCGGGTGTCGACGCCCTCGCGGCCGAGCTGCTCGCGCAGGAAGCGGCCGAAGTGGTCGGCACCCACCCTGGTCAGCAAGCCAGCGCGCAGGCCCAGCCGCGAAGCGCCAATGGCGGTGTTGGTCGGGCTGCCGCCGACGTACTTGGCGAAGGAGTTCATGTCCTCCAGCCGGCCGCCGACCTGTTCGCCATACAGATCGATGCTGGAACGCCCGATCGTGACCAGATCCAGCGAATGTTCCACCGCCATGCTGGCTACCCTTCCCTGCGGGCGACCATCGCCCGACGTTTTGTAAAATATATTCTATTTTTTGAAAAATGCAAGATTCATTTCAATGACTACTTGAGCGATTCCGCGGCTCATTTCCGCTGGCCGCGGCCACGGCGGGTGCCCAGCGTCGAAGGATTGCGCACCTGGCTGGCACTGGCGAAGGCGTAGGACAGCACCAGCGACTGCGCCAGGCACATCGAGGTCGACAGCGAACGGAACTTGCGGATCTCGGCCTCGCGCACCTGCAGCACCAGGTTGGCCGGCTTGGCGATCGGGCTGACCAGGCTGTCGCTGATCGACAGCACCTTGCTGCCCGCGTCCACCGCGACGTCGATCAGGTGCGCGGCCTCTTCGGCATACGGGTGGTAACTGACCACCAGCAACAGGTCGTCGCGGGCGATCCCATGGATCTGCTGCCGGGTCATGCCGCCGACGCTGTCGACCAGCACCGCGCGCTTGTCGACCTGGTGCAGCGAATACGCAAGATAAGCCGCGACCGGGAACGAGCGGCGGAAGCCGGCCACGTACACGGTGTCGGCCTGCGCGATCAATTCCACCGCTGCGGCCAGGCTGGCCTTGTCGACAGTTTCGCCAAGG
The DNA here is from genome assembly GCF_010211755.1 of Pseudoxanthomonas sangjuensis. Taxonomy (GTDB): domain Bacteria; phylum Pseudomonadota; class Gammaproteobacteria; order Xanthomonadales; family Xanthomonadaceae; genus Pseudoxanthomonas_A; species Pseudoxanthomonas_A sangjuensis. The sequence goes on from NZ_PDWR01000003.1 coordinate 70,918, forward strand.
TGCTGCAGGGCCATGATGTTGCCTTCGACGAACTCCGACAGCACCTGCGACGGCGCGCCGACCTTCTTGCCGTCGACCGCCTTGGAGAACTCGCGGATGCGCTCGCTGTAGCCCAGCGAGGCGTTCGACGACAGCAGGCCGTCGCGAAACAGCCGTTGCATCTGCGTGGCGCCCTCGAAGCCGAAGGTCTTGGCGAAGCGCACGATCGCGGACGGCTGCACGCCGGTGCGCTCGGCCAGCACCGCCAGCGTTTCCAGCGCCACCGTGTTGGGCTCGTCGAGCACGTAGCGGGCGATCTGCTGCAGTCGCTTGCTCAGCGTCTCGTAGCGGGCAAGGATCGCCGCGCGCAGTTCCTCGGCGGTGTTCGGCGGGGGATTCTTCTCGGCCATTCGGACCACTCTTTGGTGTCGGCTGTCGCCGGTTCAGGGGAGGAGGCGCCGGGGTATGCAGCCGGCACCGTCATCGCTATTCTATTCGAATCTGGAATAGAATATAAATTCCATACAACGGAACGACGGCGGGGGACATTGTGGAACGAATCGACGTGGCGCTGATCGGCGCCGGGCGCATGGGGCAGATCCACGGCCGCAACGCCGCGGCCAATCCCGGCCTGCGGGTCAAGTACGTCGTCGACCCGCGCCCCGGGGCGGCCATGCTGACCCGGGAGCTGGGTGCGCAGCCGGCGCCGCTGGAACTGGCCCTGGCAGATCCGGCGGTACGCGGCGTGCTCATCTGCAGCACCACCGACTGCCACCTGGAACATGCACTGGCCGCGGCTGCGGCGGGCAAGGCGATCTTCTGCGAGAAGCCCATCGACCTGGACCTCGACAAGGCGCGCCGGGCGCAGCCGCGGTTCGACGGCGTGCCGTTCCTGCTCGGCTTCAACCGCCGCTTCGACCCGCATTACCGCGCCCTGAAGCGACGCCTCGAGGCCGGCGAAGCGGGGGCGCTGGAAGCGCTGCACATCGTCAACCACGACCCGGCCGCCCCCCCGCCCGGCTTCGTTCCCACCAGCGGCGGCCTGTTCAAGGATTTCACCGTGCACGACCTGGACACGGCGCGCTGGCTGCTCGGCGAGGAGCCGGCGGAAGTGTTCGCGACCGCGAGCTGCCTGGTCGACGCGAGCATCGGCGAACAGGGCGACGTCGACACCGCGCGCACCGTGCTGAAGACCGCCGGCGGCAGGCTCTGCGTGATCTCGAACACGCGCCGCAGCGGCTGCGGTTACGACCAGCGCATCGAGGCCTACTGCGCGCGCGGCCTGCTCTGCGCCGACAACGTGCGCATCGATGCGGTGCAGGCCTGGTGCGAAGGCGGCGCGGTCGCGTCGCCGATCCACCCGAATTTCGCCACGCGCTACCGCGAGGCCTACAGCGCGGAAATCGACCACTTCGCCGACGTACTGCACGGCCGCGCCGCGCCGCAGATCGGCTACGCCGACGGCATCGTCTCGCTGGTCCTCGCCGAGGCCTGCGCCGCATCGGTGCGCGACGCTACCGCCATCCAACTCTGACCCAGCCCGGGACCCAAGCAATGCACAAGATCGTCCTCATCGGCGCCGGCCGCATCGGCCGCATCCACGGCAGGAACGCCGCTGCCAACCCGCGCGTCGAGCTGGCCGGCGTGGTCGACGTGGTCGACGCCGCCGCGCAGGCGCTGGCGAAGGAGCATGGCGTGCCGGTGCGCACGCTCGACGACGCCCTCGCCGACGAAAGCGTCGCCGGCGTGATCGTCGCCAGTTCCACCGACACCCATCTCGACTACAGCCTGCGCGCCGCCGCGGCCGGCAAGGCGGTCTTCTGCGAGAAGCCGATCGACCAGGACCTGACGCGGGCGAAGTCGGCGGCGAAGGAACTGGCGCGGGCGCGCCTGCTGCTCGCCTTCAACCGCCGCTTCGACCCGAACTTCCAGGCACTGAAGGCCAAGCTGGATTCCGGCGCGGTCGGCAGGCTGGAAAGCCTGCAGATCACCTCGAACGACCCTGCCCCGCCGCCGCCGTCCTACGTCGCCGTTTCCGGCGGACTGTTCAAGGACATGGCGATCCACGACTTCGACATGGCGCGCTGGCTGCTCGGCGAGGAGCCGGTCGAAGTGTATGCCTCCGGCAGCTGCCTGGTCGATCCCGAGATCGGCAAACTCGGCGACGTCGACACCGCGCGCACGGTGCTGAAGACCACCGGCGGCAGGCTGTGCGTGATCTCGAACAGCCGCCGCAGCGGCTTCGGCTACGACCAGCGCATCGAGGCCTACGCTTCGGCCGGCATGGTCCGCGCCGACAACGTGCTGGAAAGCACGGTGCAGGCATGGAACGAAAACGGCGCGGCCGCCGACAAATTCCAGAACTTCTTCCTCGACCGCTACGCCGAGGCCTACCGCCGCGAGATGGAGCACTTCGCCGACATCCTCGACGGTGCCGCCCCTTCGGTCGGCTACGCCGACGGCGTCGCCGCGCTGGCGCTGGCCGAAGCCGCGGCCGAGTCGAGCCGGTCCGGCAAGGTGGTCAGGCTATAAGCCCGCGAACATCGTCGCACGCCGCGTCGCCCCGCACCGTGCGGGGCGATTCATTCGCATCGATTCGCTGCCCCATAGGGCGGGGCTTGTGCCGCTGCCCCCGATCCTGCTTTTGCCGCGGACGGCAGCGCCGGATCCAGGCGCCTGCGCGAAAGAAGGCCCCGCCCAGGCGGGGCCGGAGAGGATCGATGTCAGTGCTTCGGCGCGGTGGCCAGCGGCGCGACCAGCTTGGCGCGAACGCCCCTGGCGAAGTCGTCGAGCCTGCATTCCTTCGCGCAGCCGGGGATGTCGAGGTAGACGTAGGCCGGCGCGTTGTCGCCGCCCAGTGGCTGCAACTCGCGTACCTGGTCCATCGTCTGCGCGCGGTAGAAGGCGCGCACGTACTTCGTCCCCGCGGCGTCGGACAGCACCTCGAAGCCGAGTGCGCCGCCCGGCGGCGGATCGTCCTGCGGATAGCCGGGCACGGTCCAGTGCAGGTCGAGGAAACCGCCGAGGTTGGCGATGTTGGTGTCGTGCCCGACCAGCACGGTCAGCTTCGGGCCGGATTCCATCGCCTCGAGCATCCGTGCCGCCAGCGGCGAGGCGGCGCGCGCGGCGATGTACGGCGGCCGCGCTTCGTAGCGGAACTTCAGGGTATGGAATTCGAGTAACTTGCCGATCTCGTCGCGCCCCAGGCGCCCCCAGGCCACGTCCTGCTCCGGCATGCCTTCGAGGTATTCCAGCAGGAAGGTCTGCGCGACGGTGGACGCGGTGCCCAACGGATCGCCGATCGACGGCCCGTCGCCCTCTTCGCGCACCAGCCCGGCCGGCTGCCTGGACAGATCGCACGCCGCGGCCTCGGCGCAACCAAACGCGCGGTTGAGCAACGCGAACAGTTCCGCATGGCGACGCACCTCCTCGTCCATGCCGCCAGCGGGGGCGAGCGCCTGCGCAGCGCGCAGCGCTTCGTCGGCGTCGATGGGAACCGCGCCGGCATCGAGCGGATGGAATTCGACGTCGTCCTTCGCCTCCTTCGGGAACGACACGTCGACCGGGCAACCGGGCGCCATCCCTTCGACCAGCGCGCGCGCGGTGGCCTGCGTGCGCGACTTGGCGCTGGCCGCCACGGCAAGGTCGTCCTTGCCCGGGCAGCGATATTCGGGCAGCAGGCCGCGCTCGATCCAGTGCGTGCGATCCCAGGCGCCGAGCAGCTTCACCGCGTCGTGGCCGTGCGGGGTCAGCTCGCCGAAACCGACCGACCACTTCGGCCATTCGCCATCGACCACGCCGTCCGGTACGAACTTCGCCTTGGTGGGCGGACGCACGCCATGGCGCATCAGCATGACCACGCGCTCGAGCTTGGGTTCGGCGGCCGGACCATCGACGGCGGCCTTTGCCGCGGCGGCGCCGTCGTGGCGCGCGCAGGCGGACAACGCGAGCGCGATCGCGCCCAGCGCGAACCGCCTTGCGGCGTGCGTTGCATGTTTCGACATCGTTTCGCTCCTGCTGGCTGGAAAACCGGCTGGCCGGCCGGAAGCCCGGGCGGGCTTCCGGCGGCGCGGCCGCCCTCGAGGGGGCTGGATCAGAACACCATGCGCAAGGTCAGCGTCCAGCGCGGCGAGGAACGCTCGCGCTCGACCTCGAACCCGTCCACGTTGTAGGCGGCCTGGTTCCCGATGATTTCCGCTCCGTTGTCGCCGTCGAAGCCGGACTCGGTCTGGATCGAGCGCGCGTCGAGCAGGTTGCTGCCGGTCAGGCGCAGCATGGTGTGGTCGCCCAGGCGCTTCTCGATGAACACCTCCAGGTTGCCGTCGTAGAGCTGGTGCTCGATCTCGCCGTAGGTCACGAAGTCCGACTCGCCCTGCTTCTGGTAGCTGGCGCCGATGCTGGCATCCCAGGAGGGGATGTTCTGGGTGATGCCTACGTTGTAGACGTAGTCCGGCTGGTAGTCGATGAAGATGTCGCCCCCGCCAGCGGGGTCGTCGCGTTCAGAATGCAGCCGCGTGTAGTTGGCGAACACGCCGGTCTCGCTGAGGCCAATGAAGTCCAGCGGCGTGGACAGGTCGAACTCGATGCCGCGCACCTTGGCCTTGCCGATGTTGGCGTAGCTGTAGACGTTGCCGGGGAAGTCCTCGGGATCGAGGCCGACGCTGTCGGTGCCTTCGCCGGTGTTCACCAGGCCGATCAGGTCGTCGATGCTGCGCGCGAACAGGTTGACGCCGAACACGCCGCGGCGGCCGATGCGGTGCTCGTAGCCGATGTCGAAGCCGATCGAGGTCTCCTGCTTCAGGCCGGGGTTGCCGACGGTCACGTCCTCGTCGGCAGGCGATTCCAGCGACAGCGCCGGCACCAGCTGGTCGATGCTCGGGCGGCGCACGGTCTTGGCGACGCTGAAGCGCAGCTGGTCGCTGTCGTTGATCGACCACCGCAGGTGCGCCGACGGGTTGAGCTGGAATTCATCGCTGCTGGCGCTGCCCTCGGAGGTTTCCTCGAGCGTGCCGGCCTCGTAGAACGCGGTGGCGAAGGATTGCTCGGTCTTGGTGCTTTCCGCGCGCAGGCCGGTCTCCAGGGTCACGTTGTCGGAGAGCTTCCACTTCAGCACGCCGTAGGCGTCGAGGCGGCGTTCCTGGTAGTCGAACTGGCCGTCGTTGATGGTGATGTCCTCTTCGTCGTCCATGTCGTCGCTGACCACCAGGCGGTAGTCGCGGTCCTTGCGCTTGGCGCTGATGCCGAACTTGCCCGAGACCCGGTCGCCGAAGTCGCGGGCGTAGGACAGGCCGGCCAGCCATTCGCCGTCTTCGGCGTCGTTCACTTCGCGGTTGACCAGGTTGCCCGGCTCGTCCTCGAAGGTATCCTCGATGCCGTCGTCGTCGAAGCGGTTGTACGACAGCTCCGCCTTCCAGGTGCCGCCGCCGGCCTTGCTGGTCAGCAGCGCGGCAAGGCCGTGGCTCTTCTGCTGGAAGTGGGCGTCCTGCAGCTCGATCGCCGGATCTTCCAGGTCGAGGCCGCCGACGCTGCCGTCGCCCTCGAACTCGCGGGTGTCTTCGTGTTCGCGGCGGTCGGTGGTCAGGTAGAAGGCATCGAAGCGCAGCGAGGTCTCCTCGGACAACAGGAAGGTGGCGTCGCCGTTGAACGACTTGTCCTCGCTGTCGCGCCAGTCGCTCTGCTCGGTGCGTTCCACCGCGCTGGACTGCGATGCGTCGTCCCAGCGCTCGAGGCGGCGGCCGGTGCCGTGCGCCGCCACTTCCTCGGCGAATCCGACCGAATCCTCCTCGAACACTTCCTCGACCGCATGCTTCTCGTTGAAGCGCTTCTGCGCGTCCAGCGTCAACGACCAGAACGCGGTCTCGGACTGGTTGCGTCCCGACCACGACACCGAGGCATTGGGACGGTTCTTGCCCGAAGCCTGGTCGTGGCTGACGCCGATGCGCGCGATCACGCCCGGCGGCAGGCTTTCGCCGTCCTTCAAGATGATGTTGATGGTGCCGCCGACGCCCTGGCTGTCGATGTCGGCGCTGGGCGCGCGCACGATCTCGATGCGGTCGATGATTTCGGCCGGGATACGGTCGACGAACACGGTGCGGTCGTTGCCCGCGCCGGGGATCGGGCGGCCGTTGACCAGCACCTGGGTGTAGCCCAGGCCGAGGCCGCGCAACTGCGGCGCGTCGGATTCGCCGATGTCGCTGGTGAAAGCGACCCCGGGCACGCGGCGCAGCTGGTCGCCGACCGAGACCGGCTCGAATTTCTGGAAGAACTCGCGGCCGTACACCAACTGCGGGGCCGTCGTTTCCGCGCGGTCGCGGTACTGGATCTGGCCCGTGACGATCACCGACTTCAGGTCGGTGACCTGGCCTTCCTGCGCCTGCGTTGCCGCCGGCGCGGCCACCGGATCCTCCCCCTGCGATGCGGACGCGGCCTCCTGCCCGTCGACCTCCTGCCCGTCGGCATCCTGGGCAAAGGCCTGCCCGGGCGCGATCGCGAGACTGCTCAAAACGAACGCCGTCAGCGTATTCCTACGGATCTTGCGCATTGTGTGGTCCCTCCCGAGGACATTCACCACCGGCCGGACGATGGCCCGGCCCAGGCGGCTGCGCGCAGATTACGAACAAACATTCCAAAATGCAAATGAAATGGAATTTTTCTTGCAAAGCAGCATGGTTCATGCCATCTTTCCGGGCCATGACCGGATCGCCAGACAGGCGCCACGCCCTGGCGTGACGCGCATTCATCGGCCATGGGAGGAGACGATGCGAACCAAGATGCAGTTGCGATTTGCCCTTTGTGCCGGGCTCGGCGCCTGTTGCGCCTCCGCCCCCGGGCAGACCGCGCAGACCGCGGACACCCCGCTGGTGGCGGCGAAAACGCAGACCCAGGCCAGCGCCTCGGACGAGGTCGAGGCGGCGGCCTTTGCCATAGACCCGGCCCGCGCCAGCGCCAGCCGCATCGTCGGCAGCACGGCCCTCGGCGGGCTGGAAAGCTATTCGCTGGACGGCAAGCGCCGTGCGGCGATGCCGGCCGGCGAAGCCGTCGCCGTGGCCACCGCCGAAGACGCGCGCGGAACCGTGCTCGCCGCCATCGACGCCACCGACAATCGCCTGCGGCTGTTCCGCGTGCGCGGCGCGGGGCTCGAGGAAGCGACCGCGCGCAAAATCGCGCTCGGCTTCGCCGGCGAGGGCATCTGCCTGTACCGGCATGCGCTCGACGGCGCGCTGTACGCCTTCGTCGTCGGCGACGGCGGCGAGATCGACCAACTCATCCTGTTCGCCAACGCCGACGGCAGGCTCGATGCGCGCCAGGTGCGGCGCGTCAGCCTGCCCTCCACCGTGAAGCAGTGCGCCGCCGATTCGCGCGGCCATGTCTATGCGGCGCAGGAAACGGTCGGCCTGTGGCGCTTCAATGCCGACCCGGAAGCGGACCTCGACGCGACGATGGTCGATTCGCCGTCGCTGGGCAATCTCGAGGGCGAGACCAAGGGCGTGGCGCTCTACGACGGCGGCGCAGGCCGGCGCCTGCTGCTGGCTTCCGACACCGACGGCGGCCGCATCAACGTCTATGACCGCGACGACAACGACGCCTACGTCGGCGCGTTCCGCGCCGGCCCGAACGGCAAGGTCGTCGGCGAACCCGGTCCGCTCGCGGCGACCTCCGCGCCGCTGCCGTCGGCGCCGCACGGCGCGCTGCTGGTCGCGGACGAGGACGACTCGAACTACAAGCTGCTGTCGATCGACGACATCGCCAGCGCGCTGAAGCTGCCGGCCGCGCCATCCGCTTCGGCCGGCGCCGAGGACAAGCGCTTCGCCTCCGTCGTCGCCGTCGCCGAATCGCGGCCGATGGACAGCTACGGCGACGCCGCCGACGACCCGGCGATCTGGGCGGACCCGGACGATCCTGCCGGTAGCCTGGTCATCGGCACCGACAAGCGCGCCGGCCTGTACGTCTACGACCTGCAGGGCCGGGTCAAGAGCTTCATCGCCAGCGGCAAGATGAACAACGTCGACCTGCGCGACGGCTTCGAACTGGGCGGCGAGAAGATCGTGCTGGTGACCGCCAGCAACCGCACCGACAAGTCGATCGGCATCTACCGGCTCGACACCGCGACGGGCGAACTGGCCGACATCGCCGATGGCGTCCAGCCCACCGGCCTCGGCGACCCCTACGGCCTGTGCATGTACCGCAGCGCGCGCGATGGCCGCACCTACGTGCTGGTCAACGGCGACGATACACGCTTGCGCCAGTGGCAACTGGTGGCGACGAAGAACGGCAAGGTGCGGGCGGAGCTGGTGCGCGACCTGAACTTCGATTCGCAGACCGAAGGCTGCGTCGCCGACGACGCCGGCGGCAGCCTGTTCGTCGACGAGGAGGACGTGGCGCTGTGGAAACTGCCGGCCGAACCCGATGGCGGCGACACCAAGACCGCGGTCGCGCGCGTCGCCGACAACCCGTCGCTGAAGGACGACCTGGAAGGCCTGGGCATCTACGACCTCGGCGACGGCCGCGGCTACATCGTGGTGTCCAGCCAGGGCAACGACAGCTATGCGGTGTTCCGCCGTGAAGGCGGCCACGAATACCTGGGTTCGTTCGCGGTGGTCGCGGACCCCGCGAACGGCATCGACGGCATTTCCGAGACGGATGGCCTCGAGGTCAGCAGCCGCAACCTCGGTCCCGGCCTGGAACACGGCGCGATGGTCGCCCAGGACGGCCGCAACGTGATGCCGGTGGAGAACCAGAACTTCAAGATCGTGCCGTGGAAGGCGATCGCCGAAGCGCTGGGGCTGGAGATGCGCCAGCCCTGACCGGACAAGATGCATGGCGGCGCCATTTCGCCGCATGGCCGATGGCGCTGCGCGTCACCGGGCACGCGGAGATCCGGCGCCTTGTCCTGCCTGCCGTCGCTTGGCGCGACGGCAGGCAGAAGCCACCAGACCGTGACGCTCCCTACCCTCCTTCCCGGAGATCTGCGTCATCGGCGCGGCGCCCGATGGTGGTCCTCGCCGCTTCCATTTCGCTGCGACGACGAACAATTCCGGAATCCCGCGGTTCGGGCAGCGCGTTGTGTGGACAACCGAGGCAGGCGAAACCGGCTTTCGCGACGGCGAGGGACATGCCTGGCGGTTTGCGGAAGACGCGGAAATCGTGCCCGCGGGCTTAAGATGCGCCTCCTAGTACAGGAGGCGACGTCATGGGCCAGTGGATCACGATCGGGACCGCACGCGGGCCGGTGCAGGCCTGGCAATCGCCGCCCGACGGCAAGTCGCGCGGCGCGGCGCCCAAGGGTGGCGTCGTCGTCGTGCAGGAGATCTTCGGTGTCAATGCGCACATTCGCAGCGTTGCCGACGGTTTTGCCGCCGCCGGCTACCTGGCCATCGCGCCGGCTTTCTTCGACCTGGTCGAGCAGGGCGTGGAGCTCGACTACGGCCCGGCCGAGTTCCAGCGCGGCCGCGAGCTGGTGACCGAGGTCGGCCTGGACGGCGCACTGGCCGTGGTCGAAGCGGCCGCGAAGCTGGCCGCATCCGCCGGCAAGGTCGCCACGGTCGGCTATTGCTGGGGCGGCACCGTCGTACTGCGCGCGGCGCAGGAACTCGGCCTGCCGGGCGTCAGCTACTACGGTGCGCGCAACGTCGCCTTCCTCGACCGGCCGCTGAAGGCCCCGGTCGTCTTCCACTTCGGCGAGCGCGACGCCTCGATCCCGCCGGAAGCCGTGCAGGCGCATCGCGACAAGCTGCCGCCGACGCTGGCGCAAGTGTTCACCTATCCCGCCGGGCACGCCTTCAATCGCAACGTCGACCCGCGCCACCACGACGCCGGCAGCGCCGCGCTGGCGCAGCAACGCACACTGGAATTCCTGCGGAAGAACATCGGATGAGCGCCGCGCCGCGACAGGAATTCGTGCTGGATCCGCGGCTCGAAGCCGACAGCGTGCTGGTCGCCGACGGCCCGCTGTCGCAGGTGCGGCTGATGGACGACGCGCGCTTCCCGTGGTTGCTGCTGGTGCCGCGCGTGCCCGGCGCGATGGAGTGGATCGACCTGGACGGCAACCAGCAGCGCCTGCTGCTGGCCGAGATCAACCAGGTGGCGAAGCTGCTGCGCGACGAACCCGGCGTGCAGAAGCTGAACATCGGCGCCCTCGGCAACGTCGTGCGCCAGTTGCACGTGCACGTGGTCGGCCGCCACGAAGGCGACGCGGCGTGGCCGGGGCCGGTCTGGGGCAGCGGCGCCGCGCGGAAATGGGACGTCGATGCGCTCCTGGCGCGTGTCGCGGCATGGCGCGCCAGACTGGGATGAAAGCGACCCGGCGCGATGACATTCCGTTCAGATCGCGCGGTGCCAAAATGATGCCAACCTCACCGACACGGGACCGCCCATGAAACGCCTGCTGCTCGCCGCGCTCCTCGCCATCGCCCTGCCTGCCTACGCCGGCATCTTCGACAAATCGCCGGACAAGGCGGCGCAGGAAGCGGCTGCCGGCGACCTGCCCGCGGTCACCGTCTGGATCGACGCCAGCTGGGGCTTCCGCAACCAGGGCGCGGCCAACAACCTGAGCAAGGCGCACAAGGCCTTCTACGCGAATGGCTACCGCGTGGTCAGCGTCGAGCCGTATATCGAAAACGGCGACCTGCAGGGTTTCTTCGTCACCTACGAGAAGCGCGCTTACGTTCCCGTACCCTGACAGTCAATCCGCCTTGACGACCCGGGTGCCGGCGATCAGGTCGTGCCCGCAACGGCAATCGGCGCGGAAGATCATCAGCACGTCCACCAGTGCCGCCAGGTTGCCGAGGAAGGGAACCAGGCCCGCTACCTGCACCGGCAGGTAGCGCTTGGCGATCAGCGTGGCGAAAGAGGGCTTCTCCCCCTGCAGATCGACGATGCGGATCTTCATCAGGCGTTTGCCCCAGGTCTGCCCGCTCGCGCTCAACGGATAGCCCTGCACGAGGACGAAGATCACGAAACCCATCAGCCCGTACAGCAGTTGCATGCCGAAGCCCGGCGCCTGCCCGCTCGACGCAGCCTGCCAGTAGCCGGTCGTGAACATGACCGGGCAGACGAGCACCAGCATGATCACGGTATCGAGCAATGCCGCGGCCAGGCGTTCGCCACGGCCCGCAAGCTGGTCGTCCCGGGCCGGATCGACGACCGCCGTTTCCGGTGCCTGATAAGGATTCTGCTCCATCTCCGCCCCCTCCTTCCGCCGATGGACGCTGCTCAGGTCCGCGGCAGCGTGACCCCGGTCTGCCCCTGGTACTTGCCGCCGCGATCCTTGTAGCTGGTCTCGCAGACCTCGTCGGATTCGAAGAACAGCATCTGCGCCACGCCCTCGTTGGCGTAGATGCGCGCCGGCAGCGGCGTGGTGTTGCTGAACTCGAGGGTGACGTGACCCTCCCACTCCGGCTCCAGCGGGGTCACGTTGACAATGATGCCGCAACGCGCGTAGGTACTCTTGCCCAGGCACACCACCAGGGTGCTGCGCGGGATGCGGAAGTACTCGACGGTGCGCGCCAGCGCGAAGCTGTTCGGCGGAATGATGCAGACGTCGCCCTCCACGTCGACGAAGCTGCCGCTGTCGAAGTGCTTGGGGTCGACGATGGTCGAATTGATGTTGGTGAACACCTTGAACTCGCGCGAGCAACGCACGTCGTAGCCGTAGCTGGAGGTGCCGTAGCTGACGATGCGGTGGCCGTCGGCGGCGGTCTTGACCTGGCCCGGCTCGAACGGCTCGATCATGCCGTGCTGTTCCGCCATCCGCTTGATCCAGCGGTCGCTCTTGATGCTCATGCAATGCTTCCCGTGGCCGGACGGCCGTTGCGTGGAATTCTAGCCGAGTCGGTCACGCCAACGACGAGGCGATCGTCATCGGCGCGCGCGGCCGCTTCGCCAGTTCGCCCGCCAGCGCCCGCGCGGTGGCGCGGTAGGCCTGCGCCGCCGGCGAATCCGGCGCGGCCACCACCACCGGCTGGCCGGCGTCGCCCTGTTCGCGGATCGCGATGTCCAGCGGCAGCGAACCCAGCAGCGGCACGCCGTACTGGGCCGCCATGCGCTCGCCCCCGCCTTCGCCGAACAGGTGCTCGGCGTGGCCGCAGTTCGTGCAGACATGCACCGCCATGTTCTCGACGATGCCCAGCACGGGGACCTTCACCTTCTCGAACATCTTCAGCGCCTTGCGCGCGTCCAGCGTGGCGATTTCCTGCGGCGTGGTCACGACCACCGCGCCGGCGACCGGAATCCGCTGCGCCAGGGTCAGGTGGATGTCGCCGGTGCCCGGCGGCAGGTCGACGACCAGGTAATCAAGGTCGCCCCAGCGGGTGTCGTTGAACAGCTGGGTCAGCGCCGAGGTCGCCATCGGCCCGCGCCAGATCATCGGCGTGTCGGCGTCGACCAGCAGGCCGATCGACATCGCCTCGACCCCGAACGCGCGCAGCGGCTCGATCGACTTGTTGTCCGGGCTTTCCGGGCGCCCGCTCAGGCCGAGCATCGCCGGCACGCTGGGCCCGTAGATGTCCGCGTCGAGCAGCCCGACCTTCGCCCCGTCGGCAACCAGCGCCAGCGCCAGGTTCACCGCGGTGGTCGACTTGCCTACCCCGCCCTTGCCCGAGGCCACCGCGATGACATTGCGCACGCGCGGGTGCGGCGAGAGGTCGGGCTGGACGGCATGAGCAGATATGCTGGGCATGGATTCGACAGTTTTTATTAAAAAAAACAATGACCTGAGAAATTATGCCATTGGCATCCCCGGGGAGCAGCCACCCGACGCATCCGGATGCCCCGGGAGGGGATCCCTAGCCACCCGGAAAGGACATTTGGTGGCAAATTCTACAGGCAGCGATGACCGTTCACGGTCACTTCACATCGAATTAACCACATGCTAACGTCGAGCCCGGGAGAGGAATCACCCAGGCAATTGCGACCGTACTGCCCGCTTTGGGATGGGCGGAACGGCCATTCCTTAAGTCAAACACAGGGTCAGTCCATGTCAGCACTCAGGTCAAATCGAATCAAAAAGAACCGTCTCAGCGCCGCCGTGTTCGCGGCCATCCTGCTCCCGTGCGCCCCCGCCATCGCCCAAGAGGCGGCCGCGGACGAAGGTCAGACGGAAACCAAGCAGGAACAGGCCACCAACCTCGAGAAGATCGTCGTCACCGGCTCGCTGATTCCGCAGACCGAACTGGAAACCTCCAATCCGGTGCTGATCATCGATGCCGAGGACATCCATTCCCGCGGCTACACCAGCGTCGCCGACATCCTGCAGCAGAACAGCTTCGCCAGTGGCGGCATCCAGGGCGGCGAAACCTCCGCTTCGTTCACCCAGGGCGCCGAGGCAGTGAGCATGTTCGGCTTGGACCCGGGCTACACCAAATACCTGATCGATGGCCGTCCGATGGCCAACTACCCGGCCCTGTACAACGGCTCCGACGTATTCAATGCCATCCAAGGCATTCCGATCGACCTGGTCGATCGCGTCGAAATCCTGCCGGGCGGCGCCTCGTCGCTATACGGTTCGGACGCGATGGCCGGCGTGGTCAACATCATCCTGAAGAAGCAGATGGACGGCGCCATCCTGCGCATCCGCGGCGGCGGTTATTCCGATGGCGGTGGCAGCAACTTCCGCGTCAGCCTGGCCAAGGGCTTCAACAGCGAGGACGGCCGTCTGTCCGCGGTGTTCGGCGCGCAATACGAGGAACGCGACCCGATCTGGGGTTACCAGCGCGACCTGACCGACTCGATCAACCAGGACGGCTACTCCGCGGCGACCGCGCCGCGCGACTACCTGGTCTATGGCTATACCCAGCTTTCCGATTTCGGCTTCGGCAACTACGGCTACGTGCTGCCGGATGCCGCTGCCGACTGCGCCAACGTGGCCAGCCAGTTCAACGGCACCGAGGAGCTGCAGTTCCGCCCCGGTTACGGCTACTACTGCGGCTCGATGCTGTCGCCCGGCTGGCGGACCATCCGCAACGGCAAGGAGAGCGGGCAGATCTACGGCCACGTCACTTTCGACATCAACGACAACGTACAGTTGTACGCGGACGCGCTGTACAGCCATGACGCGACTCGCTACTCCGCTGGCAGCAACTACACCTGGTGGGGCACCGGCATCAAGTACGGCTATTTCTACGACCCGGACTACGACGGCTTCATCAACCTGCAGCGCGTGTTCACCCCCGAGGATATCGGCGGGCTGGGCTACGGCGACATCATGGACAAGGTCACCAACAAGAGCTACCAGGTCGCCTTCGGCTTGCGCGGCATGTTCGGCGAGAACTGGGACTATGACCTCAGCTTCGCCCGCAACGAATCGAAGTACACCTCACGCGGCTGGGTGCGCTGGGCCGATGCGATCAACGCGTATTTCGAGGACACCGTGCTCGGTCCGCAACTGGGCGTCGATCCGTACTACAACTACTACCCGGTGTTCCAGCCCGACTACGCGGCCTTCTACAGCACCAATCTGACTCCGGAGGACTTCGCCAGCTTCACCGGCTATGCCATCTCCAAGGCCAAGACCTGGGACGACGTGTTCCGTGCACAGTTGACCAACAGTAACCTGTTCTCGCTGCCAGGCGGCGACGCGGGTCTGGCGGTCGCGATCGAGGCCGGCAACGAGGGCTGGGATTATCAGCCGAACCCGGGTTACCTCAACGGCGACGTGTGGGGTACCACCGACGTGGCCGGCGCTGCCCACCGCACTCGCTATGCGGCGATGAGCGAATTGCGCCTGCCGTTCTTCGACATGCTGACCGCTTCGCTATCGGCCCGCTACGACGCCTTCGACGCGTACGGCGTCAAGGTTGACAAGCCGACCTGGAGCGCTGGCCTGGAATTCCGCCCGTTCGACAGCCTGTTGCTTCGCGGCAAGTACGGCACAGCGTTCAAGGCGCCGACCCTTTCCGATACGCACCAGGGCTTGAGCGGCTTCTATTCGTTCGCCTCGGACTACTGGCGCTGCGGCCTGCCCGAGAATGGCGGTTATGACCCGTCGGATCTCGAGGGCTGCGATTACGACAGCGTCCAGTTCTTCGGCACCCAATCCGGCAACCCGGACCTGGACCCGATCAACGCGGACTTCTGGAGCGCGGGCGTCGTCTTCTCGCCTCTAGCCAAGCTGTCCTTCAGCGTCGATTACTACAACTGGGATATCCGCGACGAAGTCGCTGGCTTGTCCGCCGACGACGTACTGCTGCAGGAGTACTACTGCCGCAACAACCTCGAGGGCGGTCCTGGCGTTACCTCGTGCGACAATGCCTTGGCGTGGGTTACCCGCGGCCCCAGCGGCCAGCTCCTCGAGGTCTACACGCCGAAGGTCAACATCGCCCAGCAGAAGCTCGAAGTGCTGGCGGCGACGGCCAAGTACGCGCAGGACATCGGCCGCTTCGGCGACCTGGCGTTCTCGCTGAACTACACGCGGACGCTAGACCACACCCTGCTGCCGCAACCGACCGAGCGCGAGATCGACCTGCTGGACGAGCCGCAGGCCAACTGGGTCTACGATGCCGGCCCGAAGTACAAAGCCGACGCAGCAGTCACTTGGAACATCGGCAAGTTCAGCACCACGGTCTATGCCAACCAGATCGGCCCGACCTGGAATTACCTGGCCTACGCCACCGACGACCCGACCTACGTCCACGCATCGGGCGCCAAGGCCGGCAAGTGGGGCTCGTACACCACGTACAACCTCGGCCTCGATTACGCGGCAATGGACAACCTGACCTTCTCGGTCAAGGTCAACAACGCCTTCGACAAAACGCCGGACGACCAAGCCTCGAACTTCCCGGGTACCACGTCGACGCCGTACAACAACTACCTGTACAGCGCCATGGGCCGTTCGTTCTATCTGGAAGTGGCTTACAAGTTCGGCCAGTCGGAATAATCCCGGCATCGCGCTTTTCGGCTTGCAAAGCCAAGACCCCGCTCCGGCGGGGTCTTTTTTTTAGGCGACGCTTCGCCGGACAGCTCGTGTCGGCCCGCCCCATACGCCTGCGAATGCGGTATAAAGCCGGCAACGGCCGCAACGCCGCTCCGTCCATCGATCCCTGGGAGGGGAACCCATGCGCAAGACCCTGCTGACCGCCTTCGTCGCCGTGCCGATGCTGGCGCTTTCCTTCGCCGCCAGCGCCGCCGACGCGACCGGCCGCTGGAAGACCATCGACGACGAAACCGGCAAGGCCAAGTCGATCGTCGAGATCTACAGGACCACCAACGGCACCCTCGCCGGCAAGGTCGTGCAGCTGCTGAACCCGGACAAACCCAATCCCGTCTGCGACAAGTGCAGCGGCGCCAACAAGGACAAGCCGATCGAGGGCATGGTGATCCTGTGGAACCTGAAGCAGGACGACGCCCGCCATTGGAGCGGCGGCACCGTGCTGGACCCGAAGAAGGGCAAGACCTACAAGTCGAAGATCGAACTGAGCGCCGACGGCAAGGAGCTGGACATGTCCGGCTGCATCGCCTTCATCTGCCGCGCGCAGACCTGGGTTCGCGAATAAGCCATCGCGCCTTTCGCGACCAGGAAGGCCCGGCCCATGCCGGGCCTTCCATTTGCCCGTGCGATAATGCGGTTTTCCCGCGATTCCCCACCCCATGCCCCGCTCCGCCCTCGTCACCAACGCCCTGCCCTACGCCAACGGCCCGCTGCACCTGGGCCATCTCGTGGGCTACATCCAGGCCGACATCTGGGTGCGTGCGCGGCGCCTGCGCGGCGAAAAGACCTGGTACGTCTGCGCCGACGACACCCACGGCACGCCGATCATGCTGGCCGCGGAAAAGGCCGGGGTCACGCCGGAAACCTTCATCGCCAATATCCAGGAAAGCCACGAGCGCGACTTCGCCGCGTTCGGCGTGGCCTTCGACCACTACGACTCGACCAATTCACAGACCAACCGCGAACTGACCGAACGGTTCTATTCGAAGCTCGAGGCCAACGGCCACATCGGCCGCCGCAACGTCGCGCAGTTCTACGACCCGGTCCGCAACATGTTCCTGCCGGACCGCTACATCAAGGGCATCTGCCCGAACTGCGGAAGTCCCGACCAGTACGGCGACAACTGCGAGGTCTGCGGCGCTACCTACGCCCCGACCGAGCTGAAAGAACCCAAGTCCGTGCTGTCCGGCGCAACGCCGGAGATCCGCGATTCGGAACACTACTTCTTCGAGGTCGGCCGCTTCGAAAGCTTCCTGCGCGAATGGCTGGCCGGTGACGTCGCCGTGCCCGGCGTGAAGGCCAAGCTGATGGAATGGCTGGACAGCGAAGGCGGCCTGCGCGCGTGGGACATTTCGCGCGACGCGCCGTACTTCGGCTTCGAGATCCCCGGGCATCCGGGCAAGTTCTTCTACGTCTGGCTGGACGCGCCGATCGGTTACCTGAGCAGCTTCGCGAACCTGTGCAAGGAAAGCGGCGAGGACTTCGATGCCTACCTCAAGCCGGGCTCAGAAGCCGAACTGCACCACTTCATCGGCAAGGACATCGTCAACTTCCACGGCCTGTTCTGGCCGGCGGTGCTGCACGGCAGCGGCCACCGCGCGCCGACGAAGCTGCACGTCAACGGCTACCTGACCGTCGACGGCGCGAAGATGTCGAAATCGCGCGGCACCTTCATCATGGCCCGCACCTATCTCGACGTCGGCCTGGAACCGGAAGCGCTGCGCTACTACTTCGCGGCGAAGTCCTCCGGCGGCGTCGACGACCTCGACCTGAACCTCGGCGACTTCGTCGCCCGGGTCAACGCCGACCTGGTCGGCAAGTTCGTCAACCTCGCTTCGCGCTGCGCCGGCTTCATCGACAAGCGCTTCGCGGGCCGGCTCGCCGACGAGCTGCCGGACCCCGCGCAGTACCGGCGCTTCGTCGCCGCGCTGGACGGCGTCCGCGCCGCATACGAGGCGAACGACCCGGCATCCGCGATCCGGCAGACGATGGCGCTGGCCGACGAGGCCAACAAGTACATCGACGACAACAAGCCGTGGGTCATCGCCAAGCAGGACGGAAGCGATGCACAGCTGCAGTCGGTCTGCACCCAGGGCATCAACCTGTTCCGCGTGCTCGCCGCCGCGTTGAAGCCGATCCTGCCGCGCACCTGCGCCGAGGCCGAGGCTTTCCTGTCCGCGCCGCTGGCCAGCTGGGAGAAACTCGACGATCCGCTGGACCACGGCCACGTCATCCAGCCGTATTCGCCGCTGTTCACCCGCATCGACCCGAAGCTGATCGACGCGATGGTCGAGCAATCGAAGGACACCCTCGCCGCGGGGAAGGAACGGGCCGCGCCGCAGAACACCGGGAAAAAGAACGAAGGAAAAGCCGCCGTGGCCACACCGAGCGAAACCGGGCCCGAATTCATCGCCATCGACGACTTCGCCAAGCTCGACCTGCGCATCGGCAGGGTGCTGGTTTGCGAGTTCGTCGAGGGCAGCGACAAGCTGCTGCGCTTCGAACTGGACGCCGGCGAGCTCGGCAGGCGGCAGATCTTCTCCGGCATCCGCGCCAGCTACGGCGAGCCGGACAAGCTGGTCGGCCGCAACGTGGTGTTCATCGCCAACCTCGCCCCGCGCAAGATGCGCTTCGGCACCAGCGAAGGCATGATCCTGTCGGCCGGCTTCGACGGCGGCGCGCTGGCCTTGCTCGACGCCGACGCCGGCGCACAGCCCGGCATGCCGGTGCGCTGAGGCCGATGCAGCTCGCGCTGTTCGACTTCGACCACACCGTCACCACCGGCGACAGCTACGCGCGATTTCTGCGCCGGGTCGCCACGCCAAGGCAACTGGCACAGGCGAACTGGAAGATCGGACCGTGGCTGCTCGGCTACCGCGCCGGCCTCGTTTCGGCCGAAGGGCTGCGCGCCCGGGTCACGCGGATGACCTTCGCCGGTCGCGATGCCGGCGAAGTCGCCGCGCACGGCGAACCGTTCGCGCGCGACGCGCTGCCCGGCATGCTGCGCCCGGAGGTGATGCGGCGGATCGGATGGCACCGCTCGCAAGGCCACGAAGTCGCGCTGGTTTCCGCCTCGCTGGACTTGTACCTGCAACCATGGTGCGAACTGCATGGACTGGCGCTGATCTGCAACCGGCTCGAGACCGCCGATGGCCGGCTGACCGGCCGCTACCTCGGCGGCGACATCGGTCGGCACAAGGCGCGCGAGATCCGCGCGCGCTACGATCTGCCCCGCTACGAACGCATCCACGCCTACGGCGACAGCCGCGAGGACAAGCCGATGCTGGCCCTGGCGCACGAGCGCTGGTACGCCGGCAAGCGCATCGCATGAACGACGACATCGCCACGTTGACCGAGCGGCTCGACCGCATCCTGCCGCAGACCCAGTGCGGCCAGTGCGGTTATCCCGGCTGCCGGCCGTACGCCGAGGCGATGGCGCGCGGCGAGGCCGGCATCGACCATTGCCCGCCCGGCGGCGACGCCGGCGCGCGCGCGCTGGCGAAGGTGCTCGGCGTCGACGCGAAACCCTTCGACCGCGCGCGCGGCGAACACAAGCCGGCGCAGGTCGCCTTCGTCGTCGAGGCCGACTGCATCGGCTGCACCAAATGCATCCAGGCCTGCCCGGTCGACGCCATCGTCGGCGGCGCCAAGCTGATGCATGTCGTCATCGAACCGTTGTGCACCGGCTGCGAACTGTGCGTACCCGCCTGCCCGGTCGACTGCATCGTGATGGAAGCCATCGCCTAGTCGGCGATCGGCACCCCGCCCTCGCGCAAAAGTTCGCGCAGGCCATCGACCATGTTGCCGTAGCGCTTCCAGCGCTGCAGCGAGGTCCGGTAGATCGGCGACCGCACCTGCACCGCACTCGCCGTCGACACCGGCGCCTCGTTCCTTTCGAAGTTCAGGCAGTCGTCATTCCATTCCAGGCCGCAGTGGGCGATCAAGCCGCGGGTAACCGTTTCCTGGTCCTGGACCAGGTCCTCGTAACTGATTTCGAGGATACGCCCAGGCATGACGTCCTGGAGCTTCTTCATGAACCTGTCAAAGCCGAGGTAGTACCGTCCGGTATCCAGTAAGTCGTACGAATAGTTGTAGTAGCCGGAAGTCAGCGCGAACAGTTGCCGGTAGTTGGCTACGCAGGTATCCATAGGGTCGCGGCGCAGGCAAACGATCTTCGCGTCGGGTAGGGCCTTCGCGATGAAGCCGGCGTAAAGGAAGTTCTGCGGAAGCTTGTCGGTGAAGCGCGGTTTCCCGCCGGCGACCCTTTCGGTGCTTTCGATGTAGGCCCGGCCCAGTTTTTCCCAGTCCATCAACGCTACCGAATCAAGGGTGGCACGATCGAGCATGTTCCCAGAACGAACGCCCGAGACGCGCTTGAATTCGACCGGGAAATTCTGCAACTCGCCCGCCGAATGCACGTCCGGGTGCGACGAAACAATGCGCTCGATCAGCGTAGTTCCGCTCCTCGGCATGCCAATGATGAAGATCGGCCGCGTTGTGTGGAAACCAGGCGCTTCTCTGGTGAGCGCGGGTGTCAGTTCCACCAGCGCGTCGAACATCTCGTCGTCGGGCAGGACCGAACGGTTCAGCATCGGTTTCCATGCGTCCTTCGCCGTCTTCAAGTGGCGGAATGCGTCTTCGTAGCGCCCGAGATCGTCGTATTCCTTCTCTAGCGCCAGGTTCAGGTAAAGCGTGGCTTCAGGATTCCCGCGCGCCCGCTCCACCAGTTCGCGCAGGCGATCGACGTGGTTCGATTCAGGCTTCTGCTTCTGCAACTGGGATAGCGTAAGGTGCGCACGCCAGAACATCGGATTCAACTGTATGCAGCGCTCGCACTCCGCGGCAGCTTCTCCGATTTCGCCATTAGCCATCAGCGACGTGGCTAGGTTGAAGTGCAGATTGGCCTGCTCCGGCACGAGTTCCACCGCCCGGCGGAACGCCGACACCGCACGCACATGCTCGTTGCAGCGTGTATAAATGACGCCCAACGTGTTAAGCGTCATCGGATCCTTGGCGTCCAGTTGCATGGCGCGGTCGGCCTGTTCCACGGATTGCTTCTGCTGGTGGCATTCGAGCAGAACCCGTGACCATTGCGCGGCATAGTCGGCACGATCCGGGTTCAGCTCATTGGCCATCAACAAGTGGCGGAAGGCCGCCTTCAGGTCCTTCTGCTCCAGCGCGGAGACACCGATAATGAAATGCACGCCTGCGTGCTGCGGCTGTTGCGTCAGCAGCGATTCGGCGGCCGTACGTGCCTGCGCCCATTGCCGCCGGTTCAGTGCGTCGACGGCCTGCGCGTAGCGCTGGCGGATCTGCTCCAAGCTGTTACTCCTGCCGTTCATTTGGCTTCACATGCCGAACAGATGCGTTCGACCTTGTAGCCCTTCGCGCGCAGCTTCTCGACCACGCCGTCGGGGCCGAGCAGGTGCAACGCGCCGACAACCACCAGCACGTCGCCCGGGTCCGATCCGTCCAGCCGCCCCGCCAGCTCCAGCGTCCAGCGGTCGTTGCGCTCGACGTTGATCCGCCGGTACAGGCGCGGGTAGTCCCGCTTCATCTCCGCGGCCATCTCGTCCAGCAGGGTGTCCGCGTCGCCCGAGCGCCAGGCCGCATGCAGTTTCGCGGTTTCCTGCGAACCCTTCGCCGCTTCCTCCAGCGCTTCGGCGACGAACTGCTTCTGTTCCTCGGTGGCCATGCCGTCGAGCATGGCGACCTGTTCCTTGCCGGTTTCCAGGCCCAGCGCCGGCTTCCCCGCCTGCGCGGCGGCGGCCATGAAATGCGCGTCCAGTCCCAGCGTCGGGTCCAGTCCCTGCTTGGTCAGTTCGAGGATGCTGATGGTCAGGCCGGCGAACCACGGCTCGAGACTGGCGAAGTTCGCCAGCGGCAGCGAATTCTTTTGCGCATAGTCCTGTAATGCGCTCCACGTGGCCGGGTCGAGGTCGTCCTGCAACTGCTTGCCGTCGCCGCGCATGCCCGCCTGCAGCATCAGCGCCGGCAACGCGGGCGAATTCATTTCCTCCGGCGACAGTTCGAACAACAGCGATTCGGCGTCGGCGAAGGCGGCGTCGACGTCCTCCGACAGCGGGTAGTCGTCCGGCCGCAACAGGTGGAACGAACCGAGCAGGTACAGCGCGTTGTCGGCATCGGACACCTTCCACAGCAACGGCACCGGCGATTGCCGCACGGGGGAGGCGGTTTCCGTCGCCGTCGCCAACGACAGCGGCAACGAGGCGGCGAACAGCAGGGCGAGTACGCGCAATCCGGGAGCGTGGATCTTCATTCGGGCAGTTTCGCCTCGGCTGGAGGAACGTAGGCTTTCTCGCCGGCCTCGATGGCGAGGTCGACCAGGCGGTTTTCCGGCGGCGCCAGCGGACAGGTGGCGAACGACGTGAACGCGCACGGCGGGTTCTCGGCGCGATTGAAGTCGAGCACGACCTTGCCGTCGGCGCCGGGCCGCGGTGCGTACAGGTAGCGGCCCGCCGGATAGCTGCCGTGGCCGCTGGTACGGTCCACGAAGATGAAGAACAGCTTGTCCGGGCCCTCTTCGAGCGCCTCGAGGCGGTACGGCTTGCCGTCGCGCTCGAACTCGACCGCGCCCGGGTTCGGGGTGTCCGTGGTATTGCCGATGATGTCGACGATCGGCAGGGTCTTGCCCGGCGGATTCGCGACGAACCGGCCTTCGATGCGCCAGCCGAGGTCGGAGGGCCAGTAATCGATCCCCTTGAAGTGCGCGCGACTGGGCGCATCAGCGTGCTTGACCCGCAACGCGAGGCGGTCGCCGCGCTTGATCAGGGTCAGCACGCCCCGGCCATCGTCGAAACCGATCGCGGTCGGTGCGGGATCGTGGTCGTTCTTCAGCTCGATCCGGCCGGTCAACGGCACGCCGTCCGCGGTCAGGGCGACGCCGCTCTCCGGGGTGAAGAACACGCGGCCGTCCTTCTGTTGTTCGACCAGGCCCATCCGCGCCGGTCCCATCGCCAGGCGGATGCCACTGTCCGGGCTGCTGCCGACGTAATGCGCCCTGAGCCCCAGCCAGTGCAGGCCGATCAGGCTGGTCCAGCCGTCCGGCTTGAGCAGTTCGGTCACGCGTTCCTCGCGCCAGGCGGCGTTGTCGCCGCGCAGGTCGATGCTTTCGGCGGACTCGATCGCGCCATCGCCGGAATCGCCGCGTCCGCAAGCGGCCAATGCGACCAATACGAACAGCCCCGGTACCCAGGCATGTTTCCCCATCGTCAACGTCCTCGCAGGAACCAGCGGTCGATTTCGGCCAGCGAAAAGCGCGCCCAGGTCGGCCGGCCGTGGTTGCACTGGCCCGAGCGTTCGGTGATTTCCATCTCGCGCAGCAGCGCGTTCATTTCCGGGATCGTCAACCGGCGGTTGGCGCGCACCGCACCATGGCAGGCCATGGTCGACAGCAGCTCGTCGCGCGCGGCGGCGACGCGCAGGCTCTCGCCGTGCTCGCGCAGGTCGGCCAGCACGTCGCGCAGCAGCGCGCCGGGCTCGGCGTGGGCCAGCAGCGCCGGTACGCTGCGCACGCTCAGCGATTGCGGGCCGCTGCGGGTCACTTCGAAACCGAGGGCGGCCAGCGTTGCGGCCTCGCGCTCGGCCACGTCGGCGTCGCGCTCGGCGACCGACAGGTTCAGCGGCACCAGCAGCGGTTGCGAGCGGATGCCGATGCCGTCGTGCGCGGCCTTCAGCTTCTCGTAGCCGATGCGCTCGTGCGCGGCGTGCATGTCGACGACCACCAGGCCGTCGGCGTTTTCGGCGAGGATGTAGATGCCGTGCAGTTGCGCGATGGCATAGCCCAGCGGGGGAATGCCGGCATCGCCGGTTTCCGGCAGCGGCGCCGATGCGGACGCGACCGGCGACGACTCGCTGTCCGGCGGCGCATACAGCGCCGCGTAAGCCGCCGGCGCTTCGGCGACGCCGAGGCCGAGCGGGCTCTGCCGCGTCGGCATCCATTGCTGCAGCGGCGCGATGGCCGCGCCGTTGGCCACGGCCTGCGGCCCCGTCGCTGCCGCTGCCGGAGCCGCCGTTCCCGCGCGGGTCTGCGCCAGCGCTTCCTGCAGCGTGCGGTAGACGAAATCGTGCACCAGCCGCGAATCGCGGAAGCGCACCTCGTGCTTGGCCGGATGCACGTTGACGTCGACCCGCGACGGGTCGATCTCGAGGAACAGCACGTAGGCCGGCTGGCGGCCGTGGTACAGCACGTCCTGGTAGGCAAGCTTCACCGCATGGGCGATGTTGCGGTCGCGCACGCTGCGGCCGTTGACGTACAGGTACTGCTGGTCGGCGCTGGCGCGCGAATAGCTGGGCTGCGCGATCCAGCCGTGCAACCTCAGCCCCGCGCCGGCATGGTCGATGCGCAGGCTCTGCGCAGCGAAGTCCTCGCCGAGGGTTTCACCGAGCCGCGCCGACGATTCGCGCGCCGCATCGCCATTCGCGCCGGACTTGTACCGGCGCGACGGCTTGCCGTTGTGGGTCACGCGCAGTTCGACGTCGGGCCGCGCCAGCGCCAGCGAGCGCAGCCATTCCTCGATGTGGCCGAGTTCGGTGCGCTCGGCGCGCAGGAACTTGCGCCGCGCCGGCACGTTGTAGAACAGCTCGCGTACCTCGACCGTGGTGCCGGGCGGCTGTTGCTTCGGCGCGACCTCGCCGAACTTCCCGCCTTCGACGCTCAGCGCCGCCCCATGCGCATCGCCGGGCCGGCGCGAGGCGATCCGGAAGCGCGACACCGAGGCGATCGACGGCAGCGCCTCGCCGCGGAAGCCGGGCGTGGCCACCGCCTCGAGGTCGTCGAGCGAGGCGATCTTGCTGGTCGCATGCCGCGACACCGCCAGCGGCAGTTCGTCGGCGGGAATGCCGCCGCCGTCGTCGCGGATGCGGATCAGGCGGATGCCGCCTTCCTCCAGGTCGATGTCGATGCGCTTCGCCCCGGCGTCGAGGGCGTTCTCGACCAGTTCCTTGACCACGGAGGCCGGACGCTCGACGACTTCGCCGGCGGCGATCTGGTTGATGAGCAGGTCGGGAAGCGGACGGATCGGCACGGATGGGCGGCGGCTGTCGCGCCGCATCGGAAGTCGGCCATCATGATAGCCGAGGCCTGCGCGGCCACGCGGGAATCCGTCGCGGAACCGCCGGGATGCTACGACTCAGGGCGAGCCGCCGGCCCCGCGCGCCGCCACCTCGGCGGAACCGGCGTCCACGGCCTGCGCACGCGCGGCGAACAGCGTGCCCGGCGGCGGTTCGCGGGTGAAATAGGTGCGCACGCCGTCGAGTACCGCCCCGGCGATCTTGCGCTGGTACGCGGGGCTGGTGAGCTGGCGCTCTTCCTCGTAATTCGAAATGAAGGCGGTTTCGACCAGCATCGCCGGCATGTCCGAAGTGCGCAACACGGCGAAGTTGGCGCGCTCCAGCCGCGACTTGTGGGTGTTGCCGATGCGGCTGAGTCCGTCGAGTACGTGGC
This sequence comes from Pseudoxanthomonas sangjuensis, assembly GCF_010211755.1. Taxonomy (GTDB): domain Bacteria; phylum Pseudomonadota; class Gammaproteobacteria; order Xanthomonadales; family Xanthomonadaceae; genus Pseudoxanthomonas_A; species Pseudoxanthomonas_A sangjuensis. The sequence continues at coordinate 96,285 of NZ_PDWR01000003.1, forward strand.
TCGCGGCGTTCTCGGAGGCCTTCATGTGGCCGCTCTGGGCCAGGTCGATCAGCACCGACGACAGCGTGCTGTCGACCTTCTGCAGGGGCACGCCGCCGACCAGGTCGGAGGCGTTTTCCTTGTCGGCCAGCCAGCGCGCGCGCTGCGACGAAGCGCCCTTCAGCGACAGCACGTAGACCGACGAACCGCTGGCGCTGCGATTTTCCGCGGCGTCGGCGTGGATCGACACGAACAGGTCGGCCTTGGCCGTGCGCGCCTTCTGCGCCCGCTGCGGCAGCGGGATGAAATAGTCGCCATCGCGGACCAGGTAGGCCTTCATACCCGGCGTGGCATTGACCTGGCGCGCCAGTTCGCGGGCGATGGCCAGGGTCACGTTCTTCTCGTACTTGCCGGTCGGGCCGATCGCGCCGGAATCCTGCCCGCCATGGCCGGCGTCGATGGCGACGACCAGCGGGCGCATGCCGGCCCGCATCGGGATACCGACGCCGACCCACGGCCCGGCGGATGCCTCGGGCACCGATTCCGCGGCCTGCGCCTCCCGGTCGGGGGCCTTGCCTGCGGCGATGTAATCGCCCAGCGGCACCGACGCCGGCGCCGCCGGGGCCTGCGGCCGCGCGACGCCGACCGGAGCCGTGGAGCCGCCGTTGAGGATTTCCTGCGGCGACAGGCCGGCAACGGTCGCGGGTACCGCCGCATCGGCAGGCGTGCCCGTTGCCGGCGCTTGCGCCTGCTGGGTCACGATCGAGGTCAGCGCGGCGGTGGCCTGCGCGGCCCGCTGTTTTTCCGACTCGGACGGAGCCGTAGCCAGGCCCGCCGCGGGCGTCGGCGCATCGGCCGCAGGTTTCGTCGCCACGGCCGGCATCGCCGGACCGTCGCCCGGCCACTCGATCACCAGCAGCGAAACGCCATCGGCCGCCGACTCCATGCGCGGCTTCAGCGCCGCTACCGGTTCGGCCAGGTCGAAGACCACGCGCAGCGTGCCCGCCTCGGGCTGGCCGGTGCGCACCGACTTCACCACGCCGCTGCCGCCGGGCAGTTTCAGCCCGCCCTTGGCGCTGGATGCCGGCAGGTCGACGACCAGCCGTTCGGGACCGTGCAGCGAGAGGGTCTTGTACTCGCCCTTGCCCTGCAGGCGGATCTCGGCGCGGGTACCGGTCGCACCCTGCTCGACGGCGATGCCGCTGACCTGGCCGGCGGCAGCCGGGAAAACCGGGGCAAGCAACAGGGAAAGCACGGCCACCGGGAGCAAAACGCCTCCCCAATAGCGTCCGAAGCTGGCCCGGTGCCTGCGCATGGGGCGGATTCAAGCACCAAAGTGTGAATTGCGCAAGCACTTTTCCCTTAATAATCCGCAACCTGCCGCGACTTCCTAGTCCAGACCGGCAGGGAGGGTCCGCAAGCGTCGGTTTATAAGGGGCTGCCCAGAGCGGGCCCGGAAGCCGGAATCAGCCCTGCAAACCGCCCCAGGACCAGCGCGGGATGGCCAGCCCGCAGGGCACGTCGGCGGCGGATCCGGGGTAGCGCGCCATCGTCGTCGTGGTCGCCCATGCGAAGTAATCGTGCAGCACCTGCCGCAAGGGCCCGGACGCGATCCCGACGTCGTCCAGCGCCCGGTCGAAGCAGGCGATCGCGCGCCGGTCCATTTCCTCGTGCACGCCGTTGCCGCTGTGCATGCGCACGACCGAGGTTTCGTCGCCGTGGTTTTCCGAATAGACGGCGGGACCGCCGAGCGCTTCGATCCAGTACGCGGCAAGGCGTTCGGTGTGTTGCGGATGGAAGCCGTGGCTGAAGGCGTGGCCGACGATCTCGTCGTCCACGACTCGCCGGTGCCACGCTTCGGCGAGCCGATGCAGGCCTTCGGCGCCGCCAGCGGCTTCGTACACGCTTTGCAATTCGTGGCGCCGCCGTTCGAGTCGCGAAAGCCAGTCGCGGCCGGCGGCGGAGACGCCGTCGAGTTCCGCCCCCCGGCCTTGCCCCTGCACCGCCAGCACGACCCGCAGGTCGGGCGCGGGCAGGCCGTGGCCGCCCTTTTCCGGCCATTCGACCAGCCACAGCGTGGCGATGCCTTCGTCGAGGCCGAGGAAATCCAGTTCGCCGGCATCGGCGAGGCGATACAGGTCGAGGTGCCAGGCTTCGCCACCTTCGATCGGATAGCGCTCGACCAGCGTGTAGGTCGGGCTCCTGATCGCGCCCCGCACGCCGAGCGCGCGCAGCAGCGCGCGCGCCAGCGTCGACTTGCCGGCGCCGAGGTCGCCCTGCAGGTAGACCACCGCGGGAACGGGGCGCGTCCCGGCGAGCGCGCGGCCGAGGCGTTCGGTGGCTTCGGCGTCGGCAAGCTGCAACTTCATCGGTCGATGCCCGCCGGATTCGCCAGTCGCCGCAGATGCGGCAACAGATCGGAAGGCAGCAGACCGCGCTCGCCCTGTTCCGCCGCCGCATCGCCGGCCAGCGAATGCAGCAATGCGCCCGCACTCGCCGCATCGAACGCGGACAGGCCCTGCCCGCGCAGCGAAGCGACGACGCCGGTCAGCAGGTCGCCCATGCCGCCGACCGCCATGCCCGGATTGCCCGCGCCGATCACGCGCGGCATCGCGTCCGGCGCCGCGACGATCGTGCCCGCGCCTTTCAGCACCACCGTCGCGCCGTAACGCTGCGCGATGGCCCGTGCGGCGGCATAGCGGTCGCGTTGCACTTCAGCGGTGGAAATGCCGAGCAAGCGCGCCGCCTCGCCCGGATGCGGGGTCAGGATGGCGTCGTGCAACTGGTGCGGCCACGTCGCGAGGAGGTTCAGCGCATCGGCGTCGACCACCAGCGGCTTGCCGGACTGCAGCGCCAGGTGCAGCACCGCGCGTGCCCAGTCGCCCTGCCCCAGCCCGGGACCGCCGGCGATGGCATCCGGGCTGGCCAGCAGCGGCCACAGGTCCTCGTCCGACTCGACCGCTGCCGCCATCGCTTCCGGCCGCCGCGCGAGCCCCACCGGCACATGCCGCTCGCGCGTCGCCACCGTCAGCAAGCCGCAACCCGTGCGCAGCGCCGCCACGGCGCACAGCGCGATCGCGCCGCCGTGGCCATGGTCGCCGCCGATGCACAGCACGCGCCCGGATTCGCCCTTGTGCGTGTTGCGCCGGCGCGGCGGCAGCCATTGCGCGAGCGATTCGCCCGCCAGCAGCATCGCGCAGGGCGACGCGGCATCGAAGGTTGCCGCCGGAACGTCGAGGCCATCGAGCTGCACTTCGCCGGCGCACTCCAGCGCATCGCCGGTACGCAGGCCGACGTGCGGCGAGATGAACTGCAATGTGCAATCCGCGACCACGGCGCTGCCCGGTGCGGAACCGCGGTCGGCATCCAGGCCGCTGGGCACGTCCAGCGAGAACACCGGCGCCGGTTGCGCGTTGATCGCGTCGATCAGCGCCGCCGCATCCGCGTCCGGCGCGCGCGACAGGCCGATGCCGAACAACGCATCGACGACGAGATCGCCCTCAAGCCCCGCTTCCGGGAACAGGTCGATGCGCCCGCCGGCGGCGACGTAATCGGTGCAGGCGCGTTGCGCCAGCTCGCTGCGCGGAACATGCGCGGGAAGGTGGACCACCCGGACCTGACGCCGCGACTGCCGGGCCAGCCGCGCCAGCACGTAGCCGTCGCCGCCATTGTTGCCCGGCCCACAGACGACCGCGATCCGCATCGCCTCCGGCCAATGCTGAAGGACGTACTGCCAGCCCGCCTGCCCGGCCCGCTGCATCAACTCGTAACCGTCGCCGCCCAGCAATCCGGTCGCGCGCGCGTCGAGCGCGCGGGCCGCGGCCGTGTCGTAGAGCGGTGTCATGCCAGTCATCGTGGCGATTCTATACTTCGCCCATGCCTTCACCCGCTTCCTGCCCGCCCGATCCGTCCGCGCTCGCTGCCCGCGTGCGCGAGCTGGCGCGCGAGCTGGGCTTCCAGCGCGTCGGCATCAGCGGCGTCGAACTGGGCGACGACGAAGCGCACCTGCGCGACTGGCTGGCGCGGGGCCTGCAGGGCACGATGGGCTGGATGGCCGCGCACGGCGACAAGCGTTCGCGCCCGGCCGAACTGATCCCCGGCACGCTGCGGGTGGTCTCGGTCGGCTTCGACTACGGCCGCCGCGACGACGACGAGGCCTGGGCCACGCTGGCCGATGGCGAACGCGCCTACGTCGCCCGCTATGCGCTGGGCCGCGACTACCACAAGCTGATGCGCAACCGCCTGCAGAAACTGGCCGAGCGCATTGCCGCCGAAATCGGCCCGTTCGGGCATCGCGTGTTCGTCGACTCGGCGCCGGTGCTGGAGCGCGCGCTGGCGCGCAACGCCGGGCTGGGCTGGATCGGCAAGCACACCTGCCTGATCGACCGCGACGGCGGCTCGTGGTTCTTCCTCGGCGAAATCTACGTCGACCTGCCGCTGCCGATCGACGAACCTGCGACCGCGCATTGCGGTACCTGCATGCGCTGCATCGAGATCTGCCCGACCCAGGCGATCGTCGCCCCGTACCGCCTCGACGCGCGCCGCTGCATTTCGTATCTCACCATCGAACACGAGGGCGCGATTCCCGAGGAACTGCGCCCGGCGATCGGCAACCGCATCTTCGGTTGCGACGATTGCCAGCTCGTGTGTCCCTGGAACAAGTTCGCGAAGCGGACCGATGAGCCGGATTTCCGCGCCCGCAACGACCTGGACACGGCGACGCTGCCGCAACTGTTCGCGTGGACGGAAGACGAGTTCCTCGCCCGCACCGAAGGCTCGGCGATTCGCCGCAGCGGGCACGAACGCTGGCTGCGCAACATCGCGGTGGCGCTGGGCAACGCGCCGGAGACGCCCGCGGTGATGGCCGCGCTGGCATCGCGACGCGACGACCCTTCGCCGCTGGTGCGCGAACACGTGGCGTGGGCGCTGCGCCGGCATACCGGTGAGAACGAAGGATCGGCTACTTCCGGCCCATGATTTTTTCGAGCGCCTTGCCGCGGGCGCGCTCGTCGACCAGCTTGTCCATCTGCCGGATCCGGCGCATGGTCGGATCCTCGACATCCTCGACGCGGACGCCGCAGACGATGCCGCGAATCCTTCCGGACTCGGGGTTGTAGCGCGCGGCTCCGTCGAAGAACTCCCGCACGGTCGCGTTTTGCAGGCGCTCGGCCAGTTCGGCTTCCGAGTAGCCCGTCAGCCAGCGCTCCAGCACCGCGACGTCCCCGCGCGGCAGGCCCTTGCGCGCCAGCTTCTCCTCGTACGCGCGGTGGATGCCCGCGTAAGCCATTCCGAAGATCCGGTGTTCCATCTTCGCCCCTCCACCGTCGGCGTTTTCCGGGATGTCAGCCGCGCGACTTCAGCTCCGCCAGCAACGCCTTCGTGACCGGGTCGGGCGCGTCGCCCTCGCCCTGCAACGCCGGCAGCAGGCCGTTCGCCAGCTGCTTGCCCAGTTCGACGCCGAACTGGTCGAAGGCATTGATGCCCCACAACACCGACTGCGCGTAGACGCTGTGCTCGTACATCGCGATCAGCGTGCCCAGCGACTGCGGGGTCAGCGCATCCAGCAGGATCATCGTGCTGGGGCGGCCGCCAGCATAGCTGCGGTGCGGGTCGTCGCTGCGCTGGCCGTTGGCCAGCGCCTCGCTCTGCGCCAGCAGGTTCGACAGCAGGGCGAGGTGGTTCTCCGCGTACGGATCGTCGTTGCGCACGGTGCCGACGAAATCCAGCGGCACGATCTGCGTACCCTGGTGCAAAGCCTGGAAGAAGCTGTGCTGCACGTCGGTGCCCGCCCCGCCCCACCACACCGGCACAGTGTCGCCGTCGACCGGCGAGCCGTCCAGCTTCACCGACTTGCCGAGGCTTTCCATCACCAGTTGCTGCAGGTAGGCCGGCAGCAGGGCCAGGCGCTGGTCGTAGGTCATCACCCCGTGCGCGGCGTGGCCGAGCAGGTTGCGGTTCCACACCGCGGTCAGCGCATGGCGCACGGCGAGGTTCTTGGCCAGCGGCGCATTCAGCGCATGCGCGTCGAACTCGGCGGCGCCGGCGAGCAGGTCTTCGAAACGGTCGAAGCCGATCGCCAGCGCGATCGGGAAGCCGACCGCCGACCACAGCGAATAGCGCCCGCCGACCCAGTCCCACATGGGCAGCACGCGTTCGGCGGCGATGTCGAACGCGGCCGCGGCGCGCTGCGGATTGGCGCTGACCGCGTACAGGCGTTCGCTGCCGCCGAGCCAGTCGCGCAGGATCGCGCCGTTGAGCAGGGTTTCCTGCGTGCCGAAGGTCTTCGAGATCAGGATGCCGGCGGTCGTGGCCGGGGCAAGCGCGGCAAGCGTGCGCTGCATGGCCGCGCCATCGACGTTGGACACGAAATGCACCCGCAGGCGTGCGCCGGCGACGGGACGCAGCGCATCGGCGACCAAGCGCGGGCCCAGGTCGGAACCGCCGATGCCGACGCTGACGATGTCGGTGATGCCGGAGGATTCCAGTTCCGCGACCAGCCTGCCCATGCGCTGGCGCACTTCGCTGGCCGTCGCGAACGCCTCGCGCGCGGCCGCGGCCTGCGACAGGTTGCCGCGCAGGGCGGTGTGCAGCGCGGCGCGGCCCTCGGTGACGTTGACGGTTTCGCCGTCGAACAGGCGGCGGAACGCGGCGGCGAGCTGCTTCTCCTCGCCCAGCGCGTCCAGCGCGTCCAGCGCGCCGCGGTCGTAGCCCTGCCGCGCGAAGTTCGCGTACAGCGGGCCGACCCGCAGCGAGAAATCGGAAGCGCGCGCCGGATCGGCGGCGATCAGGTCGCGGGTCTTCGCGCCCCACAGGCGCGCGGCGTGCGGCTCCAGCTTCTCGAACGCGGTCATGCGGCCTGCTTCGGGATCGAATCGTTGGTGTGGGTGATGCGGTTCTGGCCGTCGACGTAGACCAGTTTCGGCTTGAACGCCGTCGCCTCCTGTTCCGTCATCGTGGCGAACGCGGCGATGATGACCAGGTCGCCGACCTGCACGTGGCGCGCGGCGCCGCCGTTGAGCGAGATCACGCCGCTGCCCGCGTCCGCGCGCAGCGCGTAGGTGGTGAAGCGCGCGCCGTTGCTGACGTCCCAGACGTGCACCTGCTCGAACTCGCGGATGCCGCAGGCCTGCAGCAGCAGTTCGTCGATGGCGATCGAGCCCTCGTAGTTCAGCTCGGAATGGGTGACGGTGGCGCGGTGGATCTTGGTCTTGAGCAGGCTGATTTGCATGACGGCAGGGCCGGTCCGGGGGGAACGGGATTCTAGCAAAGCGCCGTTAAGGGCCCCTCTCCCAACGGGAGAAGGGTCCAAGGCCTCAGAACTCGAGGTTGTCGATCAGCCGCGTGCGGCCGAGCCTGGCCGCGATCAGCGCGACCTTCGCGCCCTTCTCGCCGTCGGCCGGCTCGCTCAGGTCCGGGCGGCGGATCGTGGCGTAGTCGACGGCGAATCCCGCCTTCGCCAGGCGCCCGCTCGCCGCGGCCTCGATTTCCGCGCGCGGCCTGCCGGCCGACCAGCCATCGCGCAGGTCGAGCAGGGTCCGGTGGATTTCCGCCGCGCGCGGGCGCTCCTCGGCGCCGAGGTACTGGTTGCGCGAACTCATCGCCAGGCCGTCGGCCTCGCGGACGATGCTGCCGCCGATGATCTCGATGGGGAACGCCAGGTCGGTGACCAGCTGCCGGACCACGGCGAGTTGCTGGTAATCCTTCTTGCCGAACGCGGCCACGTCCGGCTGCACCTGGTTGAACAGGCGCGACACCACGGTGCACACGCCGTCGAAATGGCCCGGGCGGAACTCGCCCTCGAGCACGCTGCTGACCCCGGGCACGTGGACGTTCGAGGCGAGTTCGACCCCGAACGGATACATCGATTCGACCGTCGGCAACCACAGCACGTCGCAACCGGCACCCTCCAGGCCGGTCTTGTCGGTCTCGACCGTGCGCGGGTAGCGGGTGAAGTCCTCGTTCGGGCCGAACTGGGTCGGGTTGACGAACACGCTGGACACCACCCGGTCGGCGTACTGCCGCGCCAGCATCACCAGCGAGTAGTGGCCGGCGTGCAGGTTGCCCATGGTCGGCACGAAACCGACGCGATGGCCCTCGCGCTTCCACTGGCGCACGCGCTCGCGCAGCACGGACAGGTCGGTGATGGTTTCGAGCATCGCGGTTCCTTCTGAAACGAACGAGGCCCGGCGAATGCCGGGCCATCCGGGAATACGGGTTCAGGCGTAGGAGTGCGCCTGGTCCGGGAACGAACCGTCGCGTACCGCCTGCGCGTAGGCGCGCACCGCGCCGGCGACCGAACCGCCTTCGGCGAGGAAGTCCTTGACGAACTTCGGCTTGCGGTGGCCGGTGTCGAGGCCGAGGAGATCGTGCAGCACCAGCACCTGGCCGTCGCAGCCGGGACCGGCACCGATGCCGATGGTCGGGATCGACAGGTCGGCGGTGATCGCTGCGGCCAGCGAGGTCGGCACGCATTCGAGCACCAGCAGCTGCGCGCCCGCTTCCTCGACCGCTCTGGCGTCGGCGCGCAGCTTCGCCGCGGCCTTCTCCTCGCGGCCCTGCACCTTGTAGCCGCCGAATTTCAGCACCGACTGCGGGGTCAGGCCGAGGTGCGCGCAGACCGGGATGTCGCGTTCGGCCAGGTAGCGGATCACCTCGAGCTTGTTCGCGCTGGCGCCTTCCAGCTTGACCATCTCGGCGCCGGCCTGCAGCAGTTGCACCGAGGCGTCGAGCGCGCGCTCCGGGGTTGCGTCCGACTGGAACGGCAAGTCGGAGACCAGCAGCGCGTGGCGCAGGCCGCGGCCGACGATGCGGGTGTGGTAGACCATCGCCTCCACCGATACCGGCAGGGTCGAATCGTGGCCCTGCACGACCATGCCCAGGGAATCGCCGACCAGCACCAGGTCGACGCCGTTGGCATCGAGGATGCGGGCGAAGCTGTTGTCGTAGCAGGTCAGCATGACCAGCTTGCGGCCGTCGTGCTTGGCTTCGGCCAGCGCAGGGACGGTCCAGGGCTTGGATTCGGCTTGGGTGCTCATGGCCGCCTATTATCCACTCATAGCGGCAAGATATTGGCGGTTTCCGACGGCGCCAGCGCGGACAAAGCGTTCCGCGCGAGGCCGTGGCCGGGCAGTTCGAGGTCCGGCGCGATCTCCAGCAGCGGCACCAGCACGAAGCCGCGCCGGTGCAGCTGCGGATGCGGCACGCGCAGGCCGGGCTCGTCGATCTCCGCCGCGCCATGCAGCAGCAGATCGAGGTCGAGCGTGCGCGGACCCCAGCGCTGCTCGCGATGGCGGTCGCGGCCGTGGCGACGCTCGGTTTCGAGCAGGGCGCCGAGCAGTTCGCGCGCGGCCAGCCGCGTTTCCAGCGCCGCGACGGCGTTGACGAAGTCCGGCTGCGCCTCGACGCCCCAGGCGGGCGTGCGGTACAGGCGCGAAGCCCGCAGCAGCCGCGTTCGCGGCAGGTCGGCGAGTTCGTCGAGGGCGGCGCGCAAGGTCGCCGCGGCGTCGCCGACGTTCGCGCCAAGGCCGATGAAGGCGGTGACCGCGCCGCTCATTCGCCCGCGGGCGATCCGGCGCTGCCGCTGCGACGGCGACGGCGGCGGCGGCGCTTCGACGGCGGCGCGCCCTCCTCGGCCGTGTAGCTGTCCGGCGGCTGCGCCACGCCGAGGGCCGCGGCCAGTTCCTCGCCCGACTGGTGTTGCGCCTCGCGCCAGAAGTCGACGTCGACGGCGTGCGAATCGGATGCGGCCAGGCGCAGCACGAGGAAGTCGTAGGCGGCGCGGAAGCGCGGATGCGCGAGCAGGCGCATCACCCGGCGCCGCTGCCGCGTCGAGAAGCGCGACTGCAGCAGCCAGATCTCCTGCATCGGCAGCGAGAAGCGCCGCGGCAGCGCCACGCTCTGCAACTGGTGCACGGTGACCCGGTCGGCGGCGCGCCGCGCCGCGTCCTCGGCGTCGAGGCCCTGCGCCTGCAGGCCGATCAGCGCGCGGCAATACGCCGGCCACAGCAGCAGCGCGAACAGGAACGCCGGCGACGCCGGTTCGTCCAGGCGCACCCGCGCGTCGGTGCCGCGCAACCCCTCCACCAGCATGCGCCGCAACGCGCCGCTGCGGTTGGAGGCGAGCGCGGCCGCGGTTTCCGGCAACAGCACCGGCAGCAGGCCGAACTTCTCCAACCCCTCGAAACTCGCCACCGCGTGGCCGGACAGGAACAGCTTGAGGATTTCCTCGAACAGCCGCGCCGGCGCGGCCTGGGCCAGCAGCGGCGCGAGCCGCGCGATCGGCTCGGCGGTGCCTTCGTCGATGCTGAAGCCGAGCTTGGCGGCGAGCCGCACCGCGCGCAGCATCCGCACCGGGTCCTCGCGGTAGCGCTGCTCGGGATCGCCGATCAGCTTCAGCCGGCGCGCCAGCACGTCCTCGTAGCCGCCGACGTAGTCGCGCACCGAGAAATCCTCGATCGCGTAGTACAGCGCGTTGGCGGTGAAGTCGCGGCGCACCGCGTCCTCCTCGATGCTGCCGTAGACGTTGTCGCGGACCAGGCGGCCGTTGTCCATCTCGCGGTCGCCGCTGCCGTCGTCGCTGTTGGCGCGGAAGGTCGCGACCTCGATGATCTCGCCACCGAACACCACGTGCGCCAGGCGGAAGCGGCGGCCGATCAGCCGGCAGTTGCGGAACAGCTGCTTGACCTGCTCGGGCGTGGCGTCGGTGGCCACGTCGAAGTCCTTCGGATGCTGGCCGACCAGCAGGTCGCGCACCGCGCCGCCGACCAGGTAGGCGGCGAAGCCGGCGTCGCGCAGGCGGTAGAGCACGCGCAGCGCGTTCGGGCTGATGTCCTTGCGCGAGATCGGATGCTGCTCGCGCGGGATGACCTGGAGGGTGGCTTGCGGCGTGATGGCGGTGATTCCGGTGCTGCGGGGGAATGCCGGCATGTTCGGGATCGTTGCCCCGCCCGGCGCGAAACCCATATAATAGAACACTGTGCCGCGTCGGCGAGACCCCAGCGCTCCCTTCGTCTAGTGGTTAGGACGTGGCCCTCTCAAGGCTAAAACAGGGGTTCGAGTCCCCTAGGGAGCGCCAATTTTCCCGCTGCATCCGGAGCCGCCCAACCGCGGCTTCCGATGCGGCCGTCGAAACGATTCCCGCACGGCGCGATCGCCCTTCCCACCGCACGCGGGGGAAGGGAACGGAATGAGGGGAATCCGCGCGACGCAAGCACCGGCCTCGGGCCGGTTTTTTTGTGCCGCGGCGCCGTTGTTCTAGAATTTTCCACATCCCCGGACCGGACTACCCCCATGCCCTTCGTCGTCACCGAGAACTGCATCAAGTGCAAGTACACCGACTGCGTCGAGGTGTGCCCGGTCGACTGTTTCCACGAAGGCCCGAACTTCCTGGTGATCGACCCGGACGAATGCATCGACTGCACGCTGTGCGAGCCGGAATGCCCGATCAACGCGATCTACCCGGAGGACGACGTGCCGGCCGGGCAGGAAGGCTACGCCGCGTTGAACGCGGAATTGTCCAAGGCCTGGCCGGTGATCACCACGCGCAAGGACCCGCTGCCCGACGCGAAGGAATGGGACGGCAAGCCGGACAAGTTGCCGCTGCTGGAGCGCTGAAAAATCGGTTCCTGGTTGTTGGTTCCCGGCTGTTGGAAAAAGGCCAATCCCCGAACGACCGAGAACCAACAACCAAGAACCACGAACCAAAAAAGGGCGCCAATGGCGCCCTTTTCTGCACCTGCCGGGCAAGCCGATCAGCCGCCCAGCTTTTCCTTCAGCTGCGCGACCAGCTTCACCGGCGCCTCGCCGCTGGCCGGCAGGCCGCGCGGATCGACCGCGGAGATGTACGAACCCGCGTCCTTCGCGACCACGCGCACCAGGAAGTTCACGCCCTCGTAGCTGACGTCGTAGACGCCGAGCAGCTGCGCCTTGCTGGAAACGGTCACGCCGGGGATCGTGGCCAGCACGTCGCCGAGCTTGGCGAAGGTCTCGTCGCGGCTGCCGGCGACGTTGAACCAGGTGCTGGCCGGCGCGCTCGGCGACGCGGCCGGGGCCGCGGCGGCCGGGATCTGCATCGCCCCGGCGGTGCTGGGCAGGGTCAGGCCCGGCGGCACTTCCAGCGGACGCATTTCCGGGGCCAGCGCGTAGTCGCCCTTGGCGCCCTTCTTGAACCACGAGCACCCGGACGCGCCGGCCACGGCGACGGCCAGCAGGACGAGGGCGAACGGACGCGAAGCTTGGGAAAAACGCATGGACGACTCCTTGTGGAATTCAGGCGGCGAGCGCGGCGGCGCCCGCTTGTTCTTCGAGCGCCTTCGCCAGCACGGCGAGGCGGTCGGCGGTGGCGTGGTGGGCCGCGGACAGCGGCAGCAGCGGCAGGCGCAGGCCGCTGCCGAAACCCAGCCGCTGCAGCAGCGCCTTGACCGGGATCGGATTCGGTTCGACGCCATGGAAAGCGTGGAAGTCGGCCAGTTGCGCGTCCCAGGCCTCGGCCGCGGCGCGATCGCCGCCGCGGGCCAGGTCGCACAGCCGCCGGAACGAAGCCGGCAGCGCGTTCGAGCCGACCGAGATCAGCCCGTCGGCGCCGTCGAGCATCGAGCGCGCGGCGCTCGGGTCGTCGCCGCTGAGGACGGCGAAGTCCTTCGACTTCAGCGGCAGCAGCGCGGCCATGCGTTCGGCGTCGGCCCTGGCTTCCTTGATGCCGACGATGTTCGGGTGCGGTGCCAGCTCGGCCACGGTCTCCGGCAGCAGGTCGGTGCCGGTGCGGCCGGGCACGTTGTACAGCACCACCGGCAGCCCGCCCTGCTCGGCCACCGCGCGGTAATGCGCGAGCAGGCCGGCCTGGGTCGGCCGCACGTACGGCGGCGTCACCACCAGCGCGTACTCGGCGCCGGCGGCGGCGGCGCGGCGGGTCGCGGCGATGGTCTTGGCGGTGTTCATCATCCCGGTGCCGGCGAGCACCGGGATGATCCGCTTCGAAACCGGCCCGCCGATGACTTCGGCGGCGATGCGGATCAGCGTTTCGTATTCGTCGTCGGTCAGCGCCGCGGCCTCGCCGGTGGAACCGGCCACCACCACGCCCTGCACGCCGCCGTCGAGCTGCTGTTTCAGCAGCCGGCGCCACGCATCCAGGTCCAGTTCGCCCGTCGGCAGGAACGGGGTGGCGAGTGCGGTGATGCAGCCGTGCAGGGACAAGTGCTTACCTTCGATCGGGAATGCTTGGGGAAGCGGGCGCGTGGGAAGCGGGCGCGGAACGCCACGTCGTGCCGCGATGTTACTTGCGGCCGGAAAGCACCGGCAAGTATGCTGGCACCGTTCCGGGCACCCGGCCCGGCCGCCATTCAGACTCGCAGAACCGTTTTCTTGCAGAAGCGCCCGGAATCCGCCTTGTCCGACACCTCGCCCCGGCCTTCGCCGAACGAAAACCACCTCCTGATCAACGCCTACACGACGCATCCGGAGTCGCCGCTGCTGGCGGTGACGCGGCGCATCGCCGATTCCGGCTGCAACCTGGTCGACGCGCGCCTGTCCACCGTGGGCCGCGACGTCTCGGTGACCGCGCTGGCGGTCGGCTCGTGGGACGCGGTGGCCAAGCTGGAGGCGATGCTGGGCCGGCTGGAGCGCGAGGAAGGCATCAAGCTGGTCTGGTACCGCACCTCGGCCAAGGTGGTGCAGTCGAACCTGCTGCCGTACATCGTCGAGGTGGTGGCCGCCGACAAGCCGGGCATCCTGTTCCAGCTGGCCGACTTCTTCGACCGCCAGGGCATCACCATCGAAAACCTGCAGAGCACCCGCTACCGGGCGATGCAGACCGGCGCGGAGATGTTCTCGGCGCAGGTGACCATCGGCGTGCCGGCGAACATGCACATCGCCGCGCTGCGCGACGATTTCCTCGAATTCTGCGACCATCTGAACCTGGACGCGATCATGGACCCGATGAAGTTCTGAGGACTTGATGACGGCAACCGGCAAAGCGCTGCTGAAGTCCACCCTCAAGCTGCCGCTGGCGCTGTCCGGCGGCGACACGACCACCCTCGCCGACTACGCCGGCCAGTGGCTGGTCCTGTACTTCTACCCGAAGGACTCGACCCCCGGCTGCACCACCGAGGGCCTGGACTTCAACGCGTTGCTGCCGAAATTCCGGAAACTGCATGCGGCCGTTCTCGGCGTCTCCCGCGATTCGGTCAAGTCGCACGACAACTTCTGCGCCAGGCAGGGCTTCAGGTTCCCGCTGGTCAGCGACGCCGACGAAAAGCTGTGCAATGCCTTCGGGGTGATCGGCGAGAAGAACATGTATGGCAGGAAGGTGCTGGGGGTCATCCGGAGCACCTTCCTGATTTCGCCCGATGGCCGTATCGTGCGGGAGTGGCGCGGCGTGAAGGTGCCCGGCCATGCCGAAGCCGTACTCGAAGCACTGAAGGCCGCACAAACCGAGTGAAACCCATCCCTTCTCCCTCCGGCCACTGCCCCGCCAAGCGGGTCGCGGTGGTCTGCGGCGTTGGTTTCCCTGCATCCGCCCATCCCGGGCGCAGGCGCGAGGCGCCGGCGCCGCAGAGCCCGCATCCGTGGACGGCTGTCTTGTGGCTCCGCGCCCGCGGCGCCCGGCCCGGGACGAACGGATTCCTTTTCCACCCCACCCACCTTCGCGAGGCGTCATAGATGACCCGAGGCAAGCGCATCTACGTGCTGGACACCAACGTGCTCATGCACGACCCGACCGCGCTGTTCAAGTTCGAGGAACACGACGTCTACCTGCCGATGCAGGTCATCGAGGAACTGGACCACGCGAAGAAAGGCACGTCGGAAGTCAGCCGCAACGCGCGCCAGGTCAGCCGCTTCCTCGACGAGCTGATCGAAGGCGCCGGGCCGGAGCACATCGAGTCCGGCATCGTCCTGACCCATCCGCAGGGCCTGCAGCTCAAGCGCCAGGGCGGGATCGGCAAGCTGTTCTTCCAGACCACGCCGGTCGAGCCGGGCCGCAGCTTCGGCAGCGTGGTGCCGGACAACAAGATCCTGGCCGCGGTGCTGGCGCTGCGCGAGGAGCATCCGGATTCGCCGGTGATCCTGGTGTCGAAGGACATCAACCTGCGGATCAAGGCCTCGATCAGCAAACTGACCGCCGAGGACTACGAGAACGACCGCGCGCTCGACGACTTCAGCCTGCTGTTCACCGGCGCGACCGAACTGCCGGAGGATTTCTGGCACCGCCACGAAAGCGACCTGAAGTCGTGGACCGACAAGGGCGGGCGCACCAGCTACGAAGTCGCGGTCGGCAAGGACGAGGAGTGGCACCCGAACCAGTACCTGTACCTGCCGGGCGAGGACGAGGTGGAATTGCGCGTGGTCCGGGTCACGCCGGACGGCAAGGCGACGCTGGCCCTGGTCGACGATTTCCGCAGCGGCCAGCACGCGGTCTGGGGCATCACCGCGCGCAATCGCGAGCAGAACTTCGCGCTGAACGCGCTGATGGACCCGGAAATCGACTTCGTCAGCCTGCTCGGCACCGCCGGCACCGGCAAGACCCTGCTGGCGCTGGCCGCGGGACTGGCGCAGACGATGGACCAGCAGCGCTACCGCGAGATCATCATGACCCGCGCCACGGTCAGCGTCGGCGAGGACATCGGCTTCCTGCCCGGCACCGAGGAGGAAAAGATGACGCCGTGGATGGGCGCGCTGACCGACAACCTGGAGGTGCTGACCCACAACCAGGAAGGCGGCGCATGGGGCCGTGCGGCGACCAACGACCTGCTGGCGAGCCGCATCAAGATCCGTTCGATGAACTTCATGCGCGGCCGCACCTTCCTGTCGCGCTACCTGATCCTCGACGAGGCGCAGAACCTGACGCCGAAGCAGATGAAGACGCTGATCACCCGCGCCGGCCCCGGCACGAAGATCGTGTGCCTGGGCAACGTGGAACAGATCGACACGCCGTACCTGACCGAAACGACTTCGGGCCTGACCTACGCGGTGGACCGCTTCAAGAACTGGTCGCACAGCGCGCACGTGACGCTGCGTCGCGGCGAGCGGTCGCGGCTGGCGGATTACGCGTCGGAAGTGCTCTGACCGCCATCGTCGGCAAGGCGGGGAAATCCACGCCGTACTTTCGGGTCTTGCTCTCCGGCACCGGGATTTCATGCCGCATGGGAGATGATTCGGATCCGGCCATCGGCTTTTTTACGACGCGTGATGTGCACGCTGCAAACATCGAGTCAGCCGAGCGATTGGCGACAGATCAGGTGCTCACTCATTGGAAACCCGGCGGCGAATACGCAGCCGTCAATCAAGGTGGCATTCCATCGATCGCCATTGAGGAGTCATTCCAGATTGGCCTTCTTCGCGGCATTTTTGGCCGGAAACCGTCCGGATACACCTTCTACCTGCACGAATAGTGCGTAGCAACGCAGCCGGATAAGCGGGACGCCCTCTGGATTTCCAGCCGGATCTCAACCATTCCCGCCGCATGACGGAAAGTCCCTGGTGCGGCCGATAGCCTTGTCCCAGTCACGGAAGTCGCGGTCGACGATGCTCTCGCTACGCCGGACATGGCGGCAAGCGTGGCCCCAACCTATAAAGCTTTCTCGGGAGCGACAACCTTGCGTTGAGCTGGTTGTTCGTCGACTCAAATTCCCAGCTTCTCCGCGCACATCGTGTCGGCGATCTCTTCCGTACCCAGGATCGTCACGTACGGCTTGCCGTCGTCCTTCTTGCTGACCGTGCCGTAGAAACGCGTGGTGTTGGCGTAGCCGCAGACATGTTGCACCTTGCCCGACGGTTGGCCCTTGTCCTGGCCCACCACCACCTCGCGCAACTTCGCCGTGCCGCCATTGGCGTACTGCGCTTTCAGTGTTTCGCGGATGCTGCGGTATTCCGCGTCGGTCGCCGGCCGCACCGTCGCCGCGCCCGCGGCGGACAGCAACGATGCGAACAGGAAACAGGCCTGCGTCGTCCAGTGTTCCATGCGTTTCTCCATGGCAGCTACGAAGCGCCCGCCACGCTAGCCGGGCGACCGTGAGTCGACCGTCCATGCCGCGCCCCGCGGTTCATGCCACATTTCCTCAAATGATGCTTGAAACATCAATTTGACGGTGTGGTGATTGCATCTGCATGCCTCACGGGTACAAAATCCGGTCAGCAGACAGCCTTCCGCCGTACCGATGATCACCGCTGCGCAAATGCGGGCCGCCCGCGCCCTGCTCGGCATCGACCAGCGCCAGCTGGCCGAGATGGCCGGCGTGTCCCTGCCCACGATCCAGCGCATGGAAACCAGCAAGGGCCATGTGCGCGGCGTGGTCGGCACCCTGACCAAGATCGTCGAGGCGCTCGATGCTGCCGGCGTCGAACTGATCGGCAACGAGCAGCCCAGCCAGGGCCGCGGCCGCGGCGTGCGCATGAAGGAACCGGCATGACCGCGCCGGTGCGCCTGCCGCGCTGGGTCTGGATCGGCGTCATCACCCTCGCCTGCATCGCCGGCATGGTCAACGCGGTCGGCTACCTCGGCTTCGAACACCAGGCGGTCAGCCACATGAGCGGCACCACCACCCTGCTCGGCGTCGCCCTGGCCCGCGGCGACTGGCGCGGCGTCGCCGACCTGTGGGGCGTGCTGATCGCCTTCAGCCTGGGCGCCATGGTCAGCGGCCTGATCATCCAGGACAGCACCCTGCGCCTCGGCCGTCGTTACGGCGTGGTCCTGACCATCGAGGCCGGCCTGTTGCTGCTGTCGATCCCGCTGTTCGTGCGCGACCAGATCTGGGGCGCGCTGCTCGCCGCGATGGCCTGCGGCCTGCAGAACGCGATGGTCACCACCTACAGCGGCGCGATCGTGCGCACCACCCACCTGACCGGCATGTTCACCGACCTCGGCATCGGCCTGGGCCATTTCATCCGCCGCATGGACCTGCCGGTGCGCCGGCTGATGCTCAGCGGCCTGATCATCAGCGGCTTCCTCGCCGGCGGCATGCTCGGCGCCTGGCTGTTCCGCGCCCTGCACTACTACGCGCTGCTGATCCCCGCCGCGTTGACCGGCCTGACCGGGATCGGCTACGTGGCCTACCGCCACTGGACGCTGCTTCGCCTGCGCGAGGGCGCGCCCGCATGAGCGCCCGCTGAGCCGCCAACCGAACCGATCCGGAGACCGTCGCATGTCGCAAATCCTGCCGCGTGACTACTGGAAGATGTTCGAGCCGAAGCTGCTCACCGTGCTGCGCGAAGGCTACAGCGCCGCCGATTTCCGCCGCGACCTGGTCGCCGGCATCACCGTCGCCGTGGTCGCGCTGCCGCTGGCCATGGCGCTGGCGATCGCCTCCGGCACCACGCCCGAGAAGGGCCTGCACACCGCGATCATCGCCGGCTTCCTGATCTCCGCGTTCGGCGGATCGCGGGTGCAGATCGGCGGGCCGACCGCGGCGTTCATCCCGGTGGTGTTCGTCGTCATCGAGAAGTTCGGCTACGGCGGCCTGATCCTGTGCACCCTGCTCGCCGGGCTGATGCTGATCGGCGCCGGGCTGATGCGGCTGGGCACGCTGATGAAGTACATGCCGCAACCGGTGATCACCGGCTTCACCGCCGGTATCGCGGTCAGCATCTTCTCCAGCCAGGTCAAGGATGCGCTGGGCCTGCGGATGGGCGCGGTGCCGGCCGAGTTCTTCGAACGCTGGCGGGCGCTCCTGAGCCACTTCGACACCGCGCAGCTCGCCCCGATCTTCATCACCGGGCTCGGCCTGCTGCTGATCGGCGTGCTGCGCCATTACCGGCCGAACTGGCCGTCGTTCCTGATCGCGCTGCTGGCCTGCACGCTGTCGGCGCTGGCCTTCTCGCTGCCGGTGGAAACCATCGGCAGCAAGTTCGGCGACCTGCCATCGGCGCTGCCGGGCTTCGACTTCCCGCGCATCCCGTTCGAGCGCACCTTCGAGTTGCTGCCCAGTTCGTTCACCATCGCCTTCCTCGCCGGCGTCGAATCGCTGCTGTCGGCGGTGGTCGCCGACGGCATGACCGGCGGCCGCCACCGCTCCAACGGCGAACTGGTCGCGCAGGGCGTGGCCAACGTCGGCTCGGCGCTGTTCGGCGGCCTGCCCGCGACCGGCGCGATCGCGCGCACCGCGACCAACATCCGCTCGGGCGGGCGCACCCCAGTCGCCGGCATGCTGCACGCCGGCTTCCTGCTGGTGTTCATGCTGCTGCTGGCGCCGCTGATGCGCTACATCCCGCTGGCCGCGCTGGCCGCGGTGTTGCTGGTGGTGGCCTGGAACATGAGCGAGGTGGAGAATTTCAGGAACACCATGTCGGCGCCGAAGGGCGACCGGCTGGTGCTGCTGCTGACCTTCTTCCTGACCGTGTTCTTCGACCTGACCGTGGCGATCCAGGCCGGCATCGTGGTGGCGGCCTTCGTCTTCATGTTCCGCATGGCCGAGGCGGTGGAAGTCAGCTCGGGCGTACGCATCATCGACGACGACCTGCAGAACACCGACCCGGCGCGCGCCGCCGACGCCAACCAGCGCGCGCAGTTGCCGAAGGGCGTGGAGGCCTACCAGATCAGCGGGCCGCTGTTCTTCGGCGCGGCCAACCGCCTGGACAACCTGCTCGACCAGTTCCTCGCGCCGCCGAAGGTGTTCATCCTGCGCATGCGGCTGGTGCCGGTGATCGACGCCAGCGGCGTGCACGCGCTGAAGAAGCTGGCCGAGCGCTGCGAGCGCAAGGGCATCGTGCTGGTGATTTCCGGCCTGCAGGAACAGCCGAACCGGGTGATCGCCAACATGCAGCTGGCGCACCATGCCGGCGAGGTGCGCTTCGCCTCCGACTTCGAGCACGCGGTCCGGCTGGCCCGCGCGATCGCCGACCACCCGGTCACGGAACGGAGCGCCGCCGACTGACCGGACGCCGCAATCCGGGCACAATGGCGGGATGCCGCAACTCCCGCATCCCGCAGTCACGTCCGCGCTGACGATCGCCGGCTCCGATTCCGGCGGCGGCGCCGGAATCCAGGCCGACCTGAAGACCTTCGCCGCGCACGGCGTGCACGGGCTGTCCGCGATCGCCGCGCTGACCGCGCAGCACACCCGCGGGGTCGTCGCCGTGCACGTGCCGCCCGCGGCGTTCCTGCGCGCGCAGATCGACGCCTGCTTCGACGATTTCGACATCGGCGCGGTCAAGCTGGGCATGCTGGCGACCGCGGAGATCATCGATGCCGTCGCCGACGCGCTGGAGCATTACCGCCCGCGCTTCATCGTGCTCGATCCGGTGATGGTCGCCACTTCCGGCGCCAAGCTGCTCGAGGACAGCGCGCTGGATGCGATGCGCGCGCGGCTGCTGCCGCTGGCCAGCGTGGCCACGCCGAACATCCCCGAGGCCGAACTGCTGCTCGGCCACGCCATCGACGACCTCGCCGCGATGCGTTCGGCGGCAGGCGAGCTGCTCGCACTGGGCGCGCGGTCCGTGCTGCTGAAGGGCGGGCACCTGCGCGGCGACGGCGACGTGGTCGACATCGTCGCCGATGCGCAGGGCCGGCACGAGATCGCGCACCCGCGCCTGCGGCTCGAAGCCCACGGCACCGGCTGCACGCTGGCTTCCGCCGTCGCCGCCAACCTGTGCCTCGGCAGCGGCCTGCGCGACGCCTGCACCGCCGCCGCCGGCTACGTGCATCGCGCGCTGCGGTCGGGTTACCGTCCCGGCCGCGGCGACGTGCTCGTACTCGATCATTTCGGAGCTTCTCCCCGTCGATGACCACGCAAACCGAAATCCCGCTGTCCGCCGACGACGGCCACCGATGGAACCTGCTCGCCGTCGTGCCCGGACAGCCGCGGGCCGCATTGCTGTGGCTGCCGGCGCTGGGCGTGGCGGCGAAGCACTACCTGCCGTTCGCGCAGGCGCTGGCCGGGCGCGGCATCGCCGTCTACCTGCACGAATGGCGCGGCAACGGCAGCAGCAGCCTGCGCCCGGACAAGGCGCACGACTGGGGCTACCGCGAAATCCTCACCCTCGACCTGCCGCACAGCAGCGAAGCGCTGATGCAGGCGCAGCCCGGCGTCGCCCATTACATCGGCGGGCACAGTCTGGGCGGGCAGCTGGCGTGCTGCCACGCCGCGCTGCACGCCAGCGCGTTCCAGCAACTGTGGCTGGTCGCCAGCGGCACGCCGTACTGGCGCACCTTCCCGGCGCCGCGGCGCTGGCTGCTGCCGCCGACCTACCAGTTCATGGCCTGGCTGGCGAAATTCCGCGGCCGCCTCAACGGTCGCCGCCTCGGCTTCGGCGGCATGGAGGCGCGCAGCCTGATCCGCGACTGGGCGCGGGTCGGCCTGAGCGGGCGCTATGCCGCCGCCGGCCTGGACGTCGACATCGAAGCGGCGCTGTCGCGGCTCGCCATTCCCACGCACAGCGTGCTGTTCGCGAAGGACTGGCTGGCGCCGCGCGATTCGCTGGTCGGGCTGACCTCGAAACTGGCGCGCGCGCAATCGAAGACGATCGGCCTCAACGCCGCACAACTGGGCACGCGCGCCGACCACCTCGCGTGGATGAAGCAGCCCGACAGCGTGGTCGACTGCCTGCTCGAATGAACTATGCGGCGGCGTAGCCGTCCGGATTCATCGACTGCCAGCGCCATGCGTCGCGGCACATCGCGTCGACGTCGAACCGCGCCTTCCAGCCGAGCAGCCGCTGCGCCAGGGTCGGGTCGGCGTAAACCTCGGCCACGTCGCCGGCGCGGCGCCCGACGATCCGGTACGGGATCTCTCGGCCGGAAGCCTGCGCGAACGCGCGCACCAGCTCCAGCACGCTGACGCCGCGGCCGGTGCCGAGGTTCACGGTCAGGCTGCGGTCCTCGTGCTGCAGGAAATCCAGCGCGTCGGCGTGCGCGCGCGCCAGGTCCATCACGTGGATGTAGTCGCGCACGCCGGTGCCGTCCGGGGTCGGCCAGTCGCCGCCGAACACATCGAGGCAGTCGCGCCGGCCCACCGCGACCTGGCAAATGTACGGCATCAGGTTGTTCGGCACGCCGCACGGGTCTTCGCCGATCAGCCCGGATTCGTGCGCGCCGACCGGGTTGAAGTAGCGCAGGTTGACCGCGCGGAACGACGGCTCGGCTGCGCAAAGGTCGCCGATCAGCTGTTCCATCACCAGCTTGCTGCGGCCGTAGGGATTGGTCGCGCGCAACGGCGCGTCCTCGCCCACCGGCACCCGCTCCGGGTCGCCGTAGACCGTGGCCGACGAACTGAACACCAGCCGCCGCACGCCGGCGCGGCGCATCGCCTGCAGCAGGGTGATGGTGCCGCCGATGTTGTTCTCGAAGTAGTCGAGCGGGCGTTCGCAGGATTCGCCGACCGCCTTCAGCGCGGCGAAGTGCATCACCGCATCGATCGGTCGATCGCCGGCGAACAGGCGGTCGAGCGCGACCCGGTCGCGGATGTCGATGCGGTGGAATTCGAACGGCCGGCCGACCACCCGCTGCAGCCGCTGCAACGCCTGCGGCGAACTGTTGCACAGATTGTCGGCGACCACGACTTCATGGCCGCGCCCGGCCAGCACCACGCCGGTGTGTCCGCCGATGTATCCCGCCCCGCCGCACAGCAGTATCCGCATCCCCGCGACCCCGAACGTCAGCCCCCGCAGACCACCGCGATCGGCGGCGATCACCCGGGTAAACGCGAAGCCGGGGCATCGCCGGACACGCCCGCCTTCGCCAGTGCGTTGTCCTGTCGGCCGTCGTTTACGCGTTTCCCGGCTTGCACCCGCTAGACTCTTGGCGGCGCTTCCAACACAGGGGACGATAGCCTGATGAATTCCGCTGCACTGCCTGGGCTCGACCAGGCCCGGATCGCCGTGATCGGCCTCGGTTACGTCGGCCTGCCGCTCGCCGCCGCCTTCGGCCGGCACTACCCCACCCTCGGCTTCGACATCAACGCCCAGCGCATCGCCGAACTGCGCCGCGGCCACGACCACACCCTCGAGGTATCGGAAGAGGAACTGCGCGGCGCCGCGCAACTGCAATTCAGCGACGACCCGGAAGCGCTGAAGGGCTGCAACGTCTTCATCGTCACCGTGCCGACGCCGATCGACGAATACAAGCGCCCCGACCTGCGCCCGCTGGAATCGGCCAGCCGCACCGTCGGCCGCGCGATCGGCAGGGGCGGCGTGGCGGTCTACGAATCCACCGTCTACCCCGGCGCCACCGAGGAAGTGTGCGTGCCGATCATCGAGCGCGAATCCGGCCTGAAGTTCAACTCCGACTTCTACGCCGGCTACAGCCCGGAGCGGATCAACCCCGGCGACAAGCAGCACCGCCTCGAAACCATCACCAAGGTGACGTCCGGTTCCACGCCGGAAGCCGCCGACTTCGTCGACCGGCTGTACGGGTCGGTGGTTTCCGCCGGCACCCACAAGGCCTCGAGCATCCGCGTGGCCGAGGCCGCCAAGGTCATCGAGAACACCCAGCGCGACGTCAACATCGCCCTGATCAACGAACTGGCGCTGATCTTCCACCGCCTCGGCATCGACACCCACGAGGTGCTGGAGGCGGCCGGGACCAAGTGGAACTTCCTGCCGTTCCGCCCCGGCCTGGTCGGCGGCCACTGCATCGGCGTGGACCCGTACTACCTGACCCACAAGGCGCAGCAGATCGGCTACCACCCGGACGTGATTCTGGCCGGGCGCCGCATCAACGACGGCATGGGCGCGCACGTGGCGCGGCGCACGGTCAAGCTGATGCAGAGGCGCGGCATCCAGACCGCCAACGCCGACGTGCTGATCCTCGGGCTGGCGTTCAAGGAGAACTGCCCGGACCTGCGCAACACCCGCGTGGTCGACATCGTCGCCGAATTGCGCAGCTACAACGCCAACGTGCACATCCACGACCCGTGGGTGAGCCCGGACGAAGCGCTGGCGGAATACGGCCTGCCGCTGGTCGGTGCGCCCGAGCCCGGCAAGTACGACGCGATCGTGCTGGCGGTATCGCATCGCGAGTTCGTCCAGCTGGGCGCGGACGGCATTCGCGGCTACGGCAAGCCCGGCGCGGTACTATTCGACGTCAAGCGCGCATTGCCGCGCGCCACGGTCGACGACACCCTGTAGCGTCGCCGCCGCCCCCGCCCCGAATCGTCGAAGGTCAACATGCGCGTACTGGTCACCGGCGCCGCCGGCTTCATCGGCTTCCACCTCAGCCAGCACCTGCTGGCGCGCGGCGACGAGGTGCTGGGTTACGACGACCTCAACGCCTACTACGACCCGACGCTGAAGCAGGCGCGGCTCGACCAGTTGCTGCCGCAACCCGGTTTCCGCTTCGTGCGGGCTTCGCTGGAAGACGACGCGGCGCTGCAGGCCGCGTTCGAGTCGTTCGGGCCGCAGCGCGTGGTCAACCTGGCCGCGCAGGCCGGCGTCCGCTATTCGCTGGAGAACCCGCGCGCCTACATCGACAGCAACATCGTCGGCTTCCTCAACGTGCTCGAGGCCTGCCGCCACCGCGGCGTCGAGCACCTCGTGTATGCGTCCTCGAGCTCGGTCTACGGCGCCAACCGCAAGCTGCCGTTCGCGGTCGAGGACAGCGTGGACCACCCGGTCAGCCTGTACGCGGCCAGCAAGAAGGCCAACGAGCTGATGGCGCACACCTACAGCCACCTGTACGGCCTGCCGACCACCGGCCTGCGCTTCTTCACCGTGTACGGCCCGTGGGGCCGGCCGGACATGGCGCTGTTCCTGTTCACGAAGAAGATCCTGGCCGGCCAGCCGATCGACGTGTTCAACCACGGCAGGCACAGCCGCGACTTCACCTACGTCGACGACATCGTCGAAGGCGTCATCCGCACCCTCGACCGCGTACCCGGCCCCGATCCGGACTACGACCCGCTGGATCCCAATCCCGGCACGTCCAGCGCCCCGTACCGGGTCTACAACATCGGCAACCACAAGCCGGTGCAGCTGTTGCGCTACATCGAAGTGCTGGAGCAATGCCTGGGCCGCAAGGCGCAGATGAACCTGTTGCCGATGCAACCCGGCGACGTGCCCGACACCGAGGCCGACGTGTCCGCCCTGCAGCGCGACACCGGCTATTCGCCGGACACGGGCATCGAAACCGGCGTGCGCCGCTTCGTCGACTGGTACCGGGCGTTCTACCGGGCCTGAACTCCGCTGCGATTGCGCGATCGCGTTCGCGGCTGTCCGGATTTCCCCGCCGCCCGCGTTAGACGGGGCAAGTATCACCCACAGGGGGATTGCCCGATGAATCGCTTCCTTGCCGGCCTGGCCGTGCCGTTCCTGGCCCTGCTGTTGTCCGCCTGCGCCGGCGGATCCGCCTTGCAGGCGCCGCCGCCGCCGCAATCCACGGTCGCCGTCGATGCCTACCAGATCGGTGTCGACGACATCGTCCAGGTCACGGTGTGGCGCAACCCCGAACTCGGCATCACCGCGCCGGTGCGCCCCGACGGCAAGATCTCGGTGCCGCTGGTGGGCGACGTCGACGCGGGCGGGCGCACGCCGCAGGAAGTGGCCGACGACATCAAGCAGAAGCTGGCCACCTACGTGCGCGACCCGCAGGTCGCGGTGATCCTGACCGACCTGCGCAGCCACGAATACCTGTCGCGCGTGCGCGTGACCGGCGCGGTCCGCCAGCCGGTTTCGCTGCCCTATCGCCCCGGCATGACCGTGCTCGACGCGGTGCTGGCCGCCGGCGGCGTGACCGAATTCGCCGCCGCCGACCGCGCCGAACTGCACCGCAAGAACGCCGGCGAAGTCCGCGCCTATGCGGTACGCCTGGACCGCATCCTCAACGACGGCGATCTGGGCACCAACCACACGGTCTCGCCCGGCGACGTCATCACCGTGCCCGAACGGACGTTCTGAGGATGAACAACAACAATCTCCCGGTGCGCCGCGCTGCCGCCGCCGCGCCGAAAAGCAGCGCCATCGCGCTGACCCCGAACGAACTGGTTCCGATCCTGATCGGCGAAGCCAGGCGCCACCGCCTGGCCATGGCCTGCATCTTCGCCGCGATCGCGCTGCTGGCGCTGGTCGTCGGCCTGGCCATGCCGAGGAACTACGCCGCTTCCACCACCATCCTCGCGCAGGAGAGCGACATCATCCAGCCGCTGCTGGAAGGCCGCGCCGTGGCGACCGAAGTGACCGACCGCGCCGGCATCGCCCGCCAGGTGATCTATAGCCGCAGGGTGCTGGAGGAGGCGCTGAAGACCGGCGGCTGGCTCGACGACAAGCCATCGCCGCTGAAGCAGGACCGGCTGATGGAGGAACTGAAAGGCCGCATCGTCGTCACCAGCCCGCGCCCGAACCTGATCCAGATCGCCTACCGAGACAGCGACGCCAAGCGCACCTACGACGTCACCGAGCGCCTCAGCGCGCTGTTCATCGAGGAAAGCCTGGCGGCGAAGGAACGCGAGAGCCGCGAGGCCTACGAATTCATCGACAGCCGGGTGAACGACTACCACGCCAAGCTGACCGAGGCCGAGGACAAGCTGCGCGAATACCGCGCGGGCAATTCCGACGCGCAACCCGGCAGCGTCACCGATTCGAACACCCGCATCAGCTCGCTGCGCACGCAGGTCGAGCAGACCCGCATGCAGCTGATGGAACAGCGTTCGCGCGTCGGCGCCATCTCCGCGCAGCTGTCCGGCGAATCCGCGGTGACCGCGGTGCAGACCCGCGAGAACCTGTATCGCGCGCAGTTGATCGAACTGCAGTCGCAGCTGGACCAGTTGCTGCTGAACTACACCGAGCAGCACCCCGACGTGCTGCGCGTGCGCCACCAGATGGCGGACCTGCAGCGGGCGCTGGTCCAGGAACAGCAGCGCCGCGCCGCCGCGCCGCAGGGAACCAGCCCGTTCGACCAGGCGCAGATGAACCCGCTGTACCAAGAGCTGCGCAGCCAGCAGGCGCAGGCGCAGCGCGAGGCCGCCGCGACCCAGTCGCGCCTGTCCATCGCCGAGTCGATGCTCAACGAAGAACTGGCCCGCAGCCACCGCATCGCCGAATCGGAGAGCGCCCTGGCCGAGCTGACCCGCGACTACGAGGTCAACCGCGACATCTACCAGGACCTGCTCAAGCGCCGCGAAAACGCCCGCGTGTCGATGGAGCTCGACCGCGAGAAGCGCGGCCTGACCCTGCGCGTGCAGGACCCGGCCACGATGCCTTTGCGCCCGACCGGCCTGCGCTTCCTGCACGTCGCCGGCGCCGGCCTGCTCGCCGCGATCGCGGTGCCGATGGGCCTGCTGTTCCTGCGCGCCCGCTTCGATCCGCGCATCCTTTCCGCGCGGCAGCTGCAGCAGGCCACCGAGCTGACCCTGCTGACCACGGTGCCCACCTACCACTCGCCGCGCGACCGCCGCCTGCTGCTCAAGCGCAACGCGCTGAGCATCGCCATGCTGGTCGTCGTCGTCGTCGCCTATGCGGCGGTCTTCGGGTTCAAGCAACTGGCCGCCGCGTGAGGACCAAGACATGCAACGACAAGCCACGCTGGAACAAGTCCCCTTGGATACGCTCGTGAACCAGGACAACGGATACCCGCACGGCATGCCCGATCGCGCCCAGGCGGCCCGGTCGCTCGCGCTGCTCGACGAACCGAAGGCGCTGACCCCGCGCGAACTCGAGGACCGGCGCCTGATCCACCGCAACGATTCGGTGCGCGAGCGGGCCGACGCCTTCCGCGAACTGCGCACGCGCCTGCTGGCGCTGGGCGGCGACACCAACTTCGTCACCCTGGTGGCGCCCATCTGCCACGGCTGCGGCGGCAGCTTCGTCGCCCGCAACCTGGCCGCGGCCTTCGCCTTCGACGACAGCAAGACCGCGCTGCTGGTCGACTGCGACGCGCTGCACCCGTCGCAGCACACCGCGCTGCACGTCGACGCCAGCCAGGGCGGGCTGATGGACTACCTGGACGAGCGCCAGACCGACGTCGCGCGCATCCTCTACCGCACCGGCGTCCCGCGCCTGCGCCTGATCCCGTGCGGCAGCCAGCGCGAAACCAGCGGCGAATCGTTCAGCTCGTTCCGGATGCGGGCGATGGTCGATTCGCTGCGCAGCCGCTACCCCGACCGCTACCTGATCCTCGATGGCCCGCCGGTGCTGGGCTCGCCCGACGCACGCATCCTCTCCGGCCTGGCCGACCTGGTGGTGCTGGTGGCGGGTTACGGCAAGGTCACCCCGCAACAGATCGAGAAGGCCGTCGCCAGCTTCCAGCCCGGACAGGTGGCGGGGGTCGTGTTCAACCAGACTCCCTGAACGCGCAAGGAGCAGGCAGATGCCGATCAAGTACGTCCGTGCCTCGGTCATCACCGCCGCCGCGCTCGCCGGCGCCGCCACCGATGCGTGGGCGGCGCGCGTCGACTACACCGTCGACGTGGGCGTGGAAGACAACGACAACGTCACCTACTCGGCGGTCGATCCGATCGCGCAGCGCTACCTGCGCGCGGGCCTGGGTTTCGCCATCACCGAGAATGTCTCCGCGTGGCAGATGAGCCTGACCGGCCGCGCCGAGTACCGCGACTACCGCGACGACTTGTTCGGCAGCACCGTGGACGGCGAGCTGGCCGGGCGGGCGAACTGGGTCGCATTGCCCGAACGGCTGTTCTTCACCGTCGAGGACAGCCTGGCGGTGCAACCGGTGAACGTGCTCGCCGCGGATGCGCCCGGCAACCGCCAGCAGGTCAACGTCTTCGCGCTGGGCCCCACCCTGCTGTTCAACATGCCCGCGGCGATGCAGGGCCGGGCCGAGCTGCGCTACGTGAACAGCGACGCCGAGGTCACCGACGAATTCAACTCGCAGCACGTGGCGCTGGCGTTGCGCGCGATCAGGGAACTGTCCCCGACCAGCCGCCTGTCGATGAACGCGCAGGTGCAGCGGGTCGACTTCGACAACGACGTCGTCGCGCGCGACTACAACCGCTACGACCTGTTCGCGCGCTACTCGCGCAGCCTGGCCCATTTCGAACTCGGCGCCGACCTCGGCTATTCGCACATCGACTACCGGCGTGGCGAGTCGCGCTCGGACCCGTTGCTGCGGCTGGACGCCGAATGGAACCCGACGCCGAGCAGCCAGTTCACCGCGGCGGTGGCGCGCCAGTTCTCCGACACCGCCACCGACGCACTGCGCGGCGTGGAAACGGCGGCCCCGTCCGGCGAGCCGGCGGACACGCCGGCCGAAGTGCCCGGCCAGGTGCTGACCGGCGACGCCGTGGTCAACGCTTCGCCGTACGAAGTGCGCAGCGCCGACCTGGGCTACGCCTACACCGGCCCGCGCCTGCACTTCGCCATTTCGCCCTACCTGCTGAAACGCAACTACATCGATTCCGACGAATTCGACCAGAAGGGCCATGGCGGGCGCTTCGACCTGGAGTGGACGATCCGGCCGCAGCTCACGCTGGGCACCTACGCGACCCACGAGAACCTCGAGTACACCGTGCTCGAACGCGAGGACAAGACGCTGCGCCTGGGCGTCCTGCTGCGCTACCGCTGGACCCGCCACCTCGGCGTGAACCTGCAATGGGAGCGCTACAAGCGCGAGAGCACCGAACCGGGCCAGGACGTCGAGCAGAACATCGTCTACCTGAGCCTTTCCTACTCCAACCGCTGAGGAGGCGCCGGATGCGCGCCGAGCCGCCGCCGAACGCCCGAACCGGCCGCAACCGCCCCCATGCCTGGCCAGGCGCGGCGCTGTTGACGCTGGCGCTGCTGGCCACCGCCATCGGCCAATGCAGCGAGAACCGCGCGGAACCGGCCGCGCAGGCCGTCGCCGCGCCCCAGCCGGGGCAGGACGCCGCTGCGCCGGCGTCGGCGCCGGCGGGCGCGGCGAAACTGAACTTCGACCTGGCGCAGGTCGACCGCAGATCGCCGGCCTACTCGCGCTTTCGCAATTGGGTGGACAGCGCGGTGTCCGGCAACCCGGGCTATGCGTTCGCCGCCAGCGACGCGGCGCTGATGGCCCTGCTCGACGGCAACCGCAAGTACTGCGAACTGGCGGTGCGCATGGTCGAGCGGCAGGTCGCGGATGCCGAGGCCGCCATCGCTTCCGGCGGACGCCCGGAGATTTCCGGCGATTCCTACCTGGAAGTGGGCCCGATGATCGCCGACCTGGCGACGACCCTGCACGCCTGCCCGGCCGGCATCGACGATGCGCAACGCAAGCGCTGGTCGGCGTACGCCGAGCAGGCGGTGTGGAACGTGTGGCATCCGTCGGCGGCGCAATGGGGCGGGCGCCCGCATCCGTGGAGTGGCTGGTCCACCGACAATCCCGGCAACAACTATTACTACAGCTTCCTCGAAGCGACCATGTACTGGGCGCTGGCCAGCGGCAGTTCGACCTGGATGCGGGAACTGCGCGAACGCCGGCTGCCGCCGCTGAAGAAGTACTTCGCCGCATTGCCCGGCGGCGGCAGCCGCGAAGGCACCGGCTACGGCGCGGCGCAGATGCGCCTGTTCGGCCTGTACCGACTGTGGCGCGACAGCACCGGCGAAGACCTCGCCGCGGCCAGCGCGCATGCGCACGACAGCATCGCCTACTGGGTGCACGCGACCGTGCCGACGCTGGACCGCTTCGCGCCGATCGGCGACCAGTCGCGCAATTCGGTGCCGGAACTGTTCGACTACCACCGCCGGCTGGTGCTGGAAGCGCGCCAGTTGACCGACCAGCCGGAAGCGCTGGCGATGTCGTCGTGGTGGCTCGGCCACATCTCGGTGCCGCGCATGGGCCAGGGTTTCAACAGCCGCTACGACCTGCTGCCCGCCGGCAAGGACGGCGCCCCGCCCGCGCAGCTGTCGTACTTCGCCGAAGGCACCGGGCATTTGTTCGCGCGCAGCGGCTGGGACAAGGATGCGATGTGGCTGTCCTTCACCGCCGGCCCCTACGACGAAAGCCATGCGCACCAGGAGCAGGGCTCGTTCACCCTGTTCGCGCGCGACTGGCTGGCGGTGCCGGAAAACATCTGGAGCCACAGCGGCATCCAGCAGGGCACCGAAGTCCACAACGTCGTGCGCTTCGAACGCAGCGACCGCGACGCGCCGCAATGCGCCGCGCCGCGCGGCGACGCGGTCGTGCACCAGTGCGAATCGCCGCAGTCGCGGCCAAAACTGGAAGTGGCCACGCACGCGGACGGATCGCTGACCGCCAGCGCCGACCTGACGCCGGTCTACCGCGGCAATCCCGCGCTGGGCGGCTGGCAGCGGCAGATCGACTTCGGCGACCGCAAGCTGACCGTGCGCGACCGCTTCCGCCTGGCGCCGGGCACGCGCGCGATCTTCCAGGTCAACGTGCCCGTGCAGCCGCGCATCGAGGGCAACGAAGCGCAGGCCGGCAGGCTGCGCATCCGCGTGCTGGAACCGGCCAACGCGGTATTGCGCGCGCACGACTGGCGCAGCGTCGACGCGCAGGAGTTCCGCAGCGGCTGGCGGCTCGACGTCGAGGGCGGCCAGGACGGCTATCTGGTCGAATTGAGCGAACGCTAGCGGTTGCCCTTGCGCAGCGGAGCCCGGTGCCGCAAGGCACGGACCGCGCCTGTCCCTGTCCGACTCCCAGCTGAACAAAAAAGCTTAGGGTTTCGCCGCGACGGCCGAAAATCACATTTCTCCACGTTACTGAACGCCCATAATCCGCGCGCCGTTGCGAGGATCGATGTGGCTGGGGGGAGCCGCAGCGGAGCGATACCGCCATCCGGGTCGCTTTCTTTGGAGTTCAGACCGCTGTCTTGACGTTCGAGCGCACGGCTTCCTTGTCCAGGAGTCCCCCATGCCGCTCGCTACCCCGTCCACCGCCCGCCTGCCGCGACTTTCCAGCCGATGGCGCGGCCGCCTTCCGTACCTGCTGTCCGCCGCGCTGATGCTCGCCGGACTCGGCGCCGCCAGCGCCGCCGGCCTGCTGGGTCCGCGCATGGAATGGCGCGCGGAGCGCGCCTGGCAGGACACCTACCGCGCCATGGCGCGCGGCGTCGCCCTCGCCCGCCTCCGCTTCGCGATCCTGGCGGCACGCCGGGAAGCGATCGCGAACCGCTCCCCCGCGCCGGCACCCGCCGCGGGAACCGGCGCCAGTGCGGCCAAGGCAGGCCGCCCGCTGCCGGCGCCAGCGATGCCCGCAACCGGCGCCGCCGCGCCCAGCGCGCCGACCACGGCCACGGGCGGGACGTCCTATCCGTCCAGCGCGCAGCAGCCGCGACGGGTCGGCCTGCCCTCCGCGCTGATGTACGCGGACAAGAACACGACCGCCTACACCCGCTTCAAGAGCTACGTCGACAGCAACGTCAGCAGCAGCGGCGGCAGCTACGGCTTCCGCGCCGCCGACGCGGCGCTGATGTACGAACTGTCCCCGGAAACGAAGTACTGCACGCTGGCGGTCAACCTGGCCGAGCGCCAGGTCGCGGCTGCCGAGTCGCGGATCGCCAGCGGCCAGAACCCCGAGGTCGCGGGCGATTCCTACCTCGAAGCCGGCGACATGATCGGCGACGTCGCGACCACCTACCACACCTGCGCCAGCTTCATCACCGCATCGCAGCGCAGCCGCTGGTCCGCCTATGCCGAGCAGACGGTCTGGAACATCTGGAACTACGGCAGCGCCAAGTGGGGCAACCGTTCCGCCCCGTGGACGGGCTGGTCGACCAGCAACCCGGGCAACAACTACTACTACAGCTTCCTCGAAGCGACGATGACCTGGGCGCTGGCCAGCAACAGCAGCACGTGGCTGAACTTCCTGCGCACCAACAAGCTGCCGGCGCTGCAGGCCTATTTCGCCAAGCTGCCCGGCGGCGGCAGCAGCGAAGGCACCGGCTACGGCACCTCGCACATGCGCCTGTTCTCGCTGTACCGGCTGTGGCGCGACGGCGCCGGCGTGGACCTGGCCAACACCAGTCCGCACGCCACCGACAGCATCTACTACTGGATCCACGCGACCGTGCCGACGCTGGACCGCTTCGCGCCGATCGGCGACCAGTCGCGCAATTCGGTACCGGAACTGTTCGACTACCACCGCCGGCTGGTGCTGGAGGCGCGCCAGGTCAGCAACACCCAGGGGGCGCGCAACCAGGCCACCTGGTGGCTGCGCAACATCTCTGTCGCGCAGATGGGCCAGGGCTACGACTACCGCTACGACCTGCTCCCGGCCGGCGCCACCCCGGTCGCGCCCACCGACCTGATCTACCACGCCAAGGGCGTCGGCCACCTGTTCGCGCGCACCGGCTGGGACCGCAACGCGATGTGGGTGGCGATCGTCGCCGGCCCCTACAACGAGAGCCACGCGCACCAGGACCAGGGTTCGTTCACCCTGTTCGCCGGCGACTGGCTGGCGGTCACCGCGAACATCTGGAGCAGCAGCGGCATCAACCAGGGCACCGACGTGCACAACCTGGTGCGTTTCGTCCGCAACGGCTCCGTCGCCCGCCAGTGCGAATCCACCACGCGCGCGTCGACGCTGACCGTCACGCCGGGCAGCGGCGGCGCGTTCACCGCCAACGCCAACCTGACCCCGGCGTTCTGCGACAACACGGCGGTGACCTCGTGGCAGCGCCAGTTCACCTTCGGCAACCGCAAGCTGACCATCCGCGACCAGTTCTCGATCGCCAGCGGCACCACCGCGACCTTCCAGATCAACGTGCCGGCGCAGCCCAGCTGCAGCGGCCGCGAGGCGACCGCCGGGCGCCTGCGCGTGCGCGTGCTCGAGCCGTCGAACGCGACCTTCAGCCTGTGCGGGCCCGGCAATTACGTCGAAGGCGGCGGCCGCTACCGGATCGATGTCAGCGGCGGCACCTCCGGCTATCTGGTGGAGCTGAGCGAAGCCAGCTGACGCCCCGTTCCGTCGACTGCGGCGGGACCGCCCGCCGCCCGCCCCGGTTCAGCCCGCGATCGCGCTGCGCTTGCGCAGCGCATGCCCGGCGTACTGCAGCATGTACCAGACGGCCGCCGGCAGCGACAGGCGCTCGACGTCACGGTAGATGCGCCATTGCCAACCGGCCGCGCGCAGCTTGTTCGCCGACACCGAGCCGTTGCGCACCAGGTAGAACGCCAGCGGCTCCGCGGCTGGCACGCACACCGCCTTGCCCGCGCGCCGCACCCGGTCCAGCCAGAACACGTAGTCCTCGTGGCCGATGCGCTGGAACTCGGCGTCACCCAGGCGCCGGTCGTACATGCCGGTCAGGTTGCCGATGTGATTGCTGCCGAGCATCTCGCGGTATCCGACCTCCGCCGGCGGCGTCACCATGGACAGCGCGCGACCGTCCTCGGCGACGCGCTGGTAGGCGGCGTAGCTGACCAGCGCGCCGCGCCGGCGCATTTCCGCGAGCTGCAGTTCCAGCTTGCGCGGCGCCCACCAGTCGTCGCTGTCGAGGAAGGCGACATGGCTGCCGCGCGCCGCGGCGATGCCGGCGTTGCGCGCCGCGGCGACGCCGGCGTTGGCCTGGCGCAACGGGCGCACGCGCGGATCGGCCGTGGCGTATTCGGCGATGATCGCCGCCGAGCCGTCGCGCGAGCCGTCGTCGACCGGGATCAGTTCCAGCGCCGCGAAGCTCTGCGCCAGCACCGATTCGATCGAACGCCGCATCGTCGCTTCGGCGTTGTAGACCGGCATAATCACGCTGACCAGCGTGTCGCCGGCCGTTGCGGTGCCCGCGGCGGCATTGGCGGGGCTCATGCGTGGTTGCGGCCCGACCCGGCCCACGACGACTTCGGCGGCGGCAGCACGAAGTCGCGGTAATCGTGCGGGTTGCCTTCCCTGCCCGCCTCGGCCGCCTTGGCGATGTTGTAGGCCTCGCGCGCGCTGACGTAGTGCAGCGCGTAGCGCTTGCCGTCGTTGTAGGCGCTTTCCAGGTGCGCATGCATCGCGTCGGCCGGCGCGCCGAGCAGCGTGTCCATGTCGGCCTCCTGCGTGCCATGGGTATGCACCTTGACGAACACCCATTCCGGACGGCCTTCGACATGCACGCCGGTGCGTATCCACGCATCGACGCGATCGGGCGTCGGCGGTTGTCCGCCGCGCACGTCGGCGTTCTCGATGCGCGGGACCACGCCGAAGCGGCGGTCGCGCCAGTTCAGTCCCAGCGGCCCCTGGATCAGCATCAGGTCGCCCACCGGCGCGCCGCCGACGCGCACCGGCGTACCGCTGTCGTGCGACTTCGGCGCGTGCGGATCGTCGGTGGCGTAGTAGATCGAATTGATCGTGCGGGTCTGCGTGTCGCTGGGCGCCGACGGCAGGGTGAAATCGGCGTAGCAGCCGAGCTCGCGCAGCAGGACCAGTTCGTTGTTTATGCCGCACCAGCGCCCGTCCGGGCGCGAGTTGTCCAGGCACCAGTTGCCGTGGATGAAGCCGAAGCGCAATTCGCCGCTGGCCGGGTCGCGCGGCAGCGCGCCGTGGCGTTCGTGCAGGATCCTGCAGAAGTCGCTCATGCCGGCACGGAAGTTCGCTTCGGTGTCGTTGTCGTGGTGCAAGTGCACCTCGATTTCGCCGTAGCCGTCGGCGCACAGCTCGGCCAGCTTGTCGAGGTATTCCGGCGCGTACTCCTCGGCCGGATAGAAGAAGCTGTGCTGCGGCGGACGGCCGTCGGCGTCGCGGTGGCGCGAGGCCAGCGCGCGGTAGTCGCGGCACCAGCGGTCGACGCGCGCGCGCTGCGTGGCGACGTCGGCGCCATGCCACATCGGCTCGAAATGGTCGACAAAGCAGAACATCACGTGCACGGTGCGGTCGTCGACCCGCGGCGGCCGGCGCCGCAGCCAGCTGCCGATCCAGATTTCCATGTTGCGCGCGCGCAGCAACCGCCACACCAGCAGCGCCACCACGCCTGCCGATGCCAGCGCAGCCAAAAGCACGATCGCCACGACGTGGATGCCCGTTCCTCCGGCCATGTTCATGCTTCCTGTGGCAACGCACGCAGTTCGAAGCCCTGCGACTTCCACTGCGGCAGCAGCGTACCCAGCAGGTCCAGCGCCTGGCCGCCGTCGTCGTGCATCAGCACGATGTCGCCGCTGCGCAACGGATGCCGCCGGATCAGCGACAGCAGGTGCTCGGCCGGCTGCCGGCTGTAGTCCAGGGTGTCGTAGGACCAGTAGCTGATGCGCCGGCGTTCGCGGATGCAGCGCGCCAGCATCGGCAGCGGCAGCACGCCGCGCGGCGGACGGAACGCATGGCGCCGCCTGCCGTCGATCGCCGACAGCAGGCGGTCGGTGCGCCCGATCTCCTCGAACTGCTCGGCCAGCGACAGGGTTTCGAAGCGTGGGTGCGAATACGAATGGTTGCCCAGCGTGTGTCCCGCCTGCGCGATGCGCCTGGCCAGATCGGGATGCTTCTCGACCTGCTCGCCGATCAGGAAGAAGCTGGCCCTGGCATCATGCCGCGCCAGCAGGTCGAGCAGCGGCTGCGTGTGCTGCGGGTGCGGGCCGTCGTCGAAGGTCAGGTACAGGCTGCGCCGGTCGGTCGGGCCGGCGGTGGTCAGCCACGCGTCCGGAATCCAGCGCAGCAGCTTCAGTCGTCGCGGACGCGGGTTAGTCATGCGGCCTCCGGCGCCAGGCTGCCGGCCCGGCCGTTCCCGGCGTACAGGCGCTCGTAGCGCGACGCCATCGTGCGGAACGTGCCTTCCGCGAACACCCATTCGCGCCCGACCCGGCCCATCGACCGCGCACGGTCTTCCGACGCGAGCAGGTCGCGCAGCGCGCCCGCCAGTGCGTCGGCATCGCCGGCGGCGACCAGGCGGCCGTTGCAGCCGTCGCGCACGATCTCGCGGTTGCCGCCGACATCGGTCGCCACGATCGGCAACGCCGCGGCGCAGGCCTCGAGCAGGGCGATCGAATAGCCCTCGCTGCGCGAAGGCAGCGCGAACGCCTCCATGCCCGCGAGCAGGCGCGGCACGTCGTCGCGGTCGCCGAGGAAACGCACCCAGGGGCGCAGGCCGAGTTCGTCGGTTTCGCGCTCCAGCTCGGAACGCATTTCGCCGTCGCCGACGATCGCCAGCACCGCCTGCGGCAGCGTGGCGCGCAACGCACGCAACGCATGCAGCAGCAGCCGCTGGTCCTTCACCGGATGCAGCCGCCCCACCGTGCCGACGATGCGGCTGCCGGCCGGCCAGCCCAGTTCGGCCGCCAGCGCCGCGCGCGCTTCGATGCCGGCGGCGGCGAAGCGTTCCACGCGGATGCCGTTCGGGATCGACAACAGGGCCGTGCGCGGCTGCACGCCCTGCCTGGCGAAGCGTTCCCGCGCGGCCTCGCAGACCGCGATCACGTAATCGGTCGCGCCCATGCTGCGGCGGTACAGCCATTCCTTGCGGCGGCCCGGATCCGCCGCGCCCATGCCGTGGCGGGTGTTGACCACGCAGGCCAGCGGCAGGCCCCACGCGGCCGATACCGCGTGGTAGTGCGCGCTTGCGTTGTGGGTGTGCAGCACCGCGCCGGGGTTGCGCCGCAGCAGCGCGCGCGCGCGCCGCATCGCCTGCCAGTCGAAGCCGGTGCGCTTGCGGCAGGCCTCGACCTCGACGCCCTGCGCGGCCAGTTCCGCGGCCAGCAGGCCGGGTTCGAACAGGCAGACCACGCGGCAGTCGTGCCCGGCATCGCGTTGCGCGGCGATCAGGTCGATCACGGTCCGCTCGAGGCCGCCGCGCTCCAGGTTTTCGACGAAGTGGATGATTCGCATGGTCGGGGTTTATTGCAGTTCGGAAACGGTGACGCGGTGCTTGCCGGTCGGCGTCGGCGGGATTTCGTCGGCGAAGCGGAAATCCAGCGCAACGCCGTCGCCGACCACCTTCTTCAGCTCGTCGCTGACCAGGCCGACCACCGACGCATCGAAGTCGCGGTCGCGGACCAGGGTGATCTCGAAGGCGTCCAGCCGCTTCTGCACCACCTGGTAGCGGCGGATCCCGGTGGCGTGCAGGAAGGCGTAGACGACGTATTCGCCGGGAACGTAGCGCCCGTCCGGGGTGCGCAGCGCATCCAGCTTGCGCCCGTCCACCGAAGCAAGCAGCGGCAGGCCGCGCCCGCAGGTGCAATGTCCGCGACCGGGGCTGGCCAGGTCGCCGTTCGCGTACCGCAGCAGCGGCATGCCGTAGTTGTGCAGGTCGGTGACGACGACCTCGCGCGGCCCGTCTCCCCCCTGCCCGATCGACTCGCCCAGTTCCACGCACAGGTGGTCGGCGGTGACGTGCAGGCCGCGGCGGTGTTCGCATTCGGCCGCGATCAGCATGAATTCGCGGCAACCGTAGGTGTTGTAGGCGGGGCAGCCGAATGCGCGCTCGATGACGTCGCGCTGGCTTTCGTGCAGCGCCTCGGCCGCGCCGAGCACGCGCTGCGGCCGCCAGGGCTTGCGCTTGTTCGCGAGCAGCCACTCGGACAATTCCACGACCGGCGCGACGTAGGAGACGATGGTCTGCGGACGGAAGCGGTCGATGGCGTCGGCGTACTCCGCCATCCGCGCCTCGCTCATCTCGAACGCGCTGCGCATGCGCCGGTTGAATGCGGCCTGGTACAGCCGCTCCTTCGGCTTCTGCCTGCCCGGGGCGATGCCCCACAGGTACAGCGTGCGTTCTCCCAGGCGCGCGCCGGCCCAGCCGTAGCCGCGCCACATCACCGCCAGCCGGCGTTCGTAGCTTTCGCGCGTGTAGCCGAAGCGCAACGGTTCGCCGGTGGAGCCGCCGGTGGTCTTGTACAGCAGGCCGTCGCGATGGTCGTCGGCGATCAATTGCCCGAAGTTGGCGCGGATCGCGGGCTTGTCCAGCACCGGCAGGCGCGCGTAGTCGTCGAGGCCACGGATGTCCTGCGGGCCGGCGATGCCGAGCTTCGTCCACTGCTGCCGGTAGTACGGCACGTGTTCCCAGCAATGGCGCAGCAGGCGCTGCAGCTTCTGCCACTGCAGGTGGCGGATCGCGTCTTCGTCGAGCCACTGGTTGCGCTCGTATTCGTCCAGGTGGCGCAGGGTCTTGCGCCGCCGCAGTCCCGATTCGTAGAGCGGGAACAGCACGCGCCGGAACAGCGGTTCGTACAGGCCGCTCATGGCGCGTCCTCGGCGGGCGCGCGCCGGCTGGCCCATTCCAGGAAGCGGGCGCCCGCGCGCGGACGGCCGGCGGCGAAGCGCTGGTGCAGGTGCTGCAGGTGTTCGATGTCGCCGCGGCCCCAGCAACCCAGCAGCAGGGTCAGCAGCGCGTAGACCAGCACCAGCAGCGTCCCGCCGAACAGCACCGGAACCAGCGGCTGCATGTGCCCGCGCAGCGGCGAAGCGACGATTCCGGCCAGCGCGGCCGCCAGCAGGATGCGCGCCAGCCTGCCCCACTCGGGCTGGGCATGGCTCGCCCGGATCGCGATCGCGGCATAGCAGACCGCGCTGACGCAGGCCACGCTGAGGAAGGCGAACGCCGCGCCGTACAAGCCGAAGTGCGCGATCAGCACCGCGTCCAGGCCCAGCTTGATCAGGCCGCAGACCACCACCAGCAACAGGATGCTGCGCTGGCGATCGGCGCTGACCAGCAGGCTGGAAGCGCCGGCGGTCATCGCCGCCACGCAGGTCGCGGTCAGGCAGATCGCGAATACCGGCCCCGCCGGGGCGTATTCGGCGCCGTACATGAAGCGGATCGCATCGCCGCCGAACGCCATGCCGAACGCGATCAGCGGCGCGGCCAGCAGGGTCAGATAGCTGGTGGTGCCGACGAAGCGGCGCGCGGCGACTTCGCGCCCGCGGCTCAGCGCGCCGGCCATCATCGGCAGCAGCAGCGCGCTGAACACGCCCGGCACCAGCGTGGCCGCGCCGATCGCCAGCTGGTAGGCGACCTTGAACTGGCCGGCGGCGTGGCTGCCGGCGTACATGTTCAGGAACATCACCTCCACTTCGCTGGCGGCGAAGAAGCCGACCGACACGGTCAGCGCGGTCCAGCCCATGTGCCGGCGCACGCGCGCCAGCAACGGCGCCGGCAGTTCCAGCCCGGCGCGGCGCGGCGGCAGCAGCGGTGCGATCTGGCGGAAGGACATGCCGAAGAACACCACGCTGGACACCACGAACACGGCCAGCAGCCATTCCACCGGCGCGTCCAGCCACATCGCCAGCAGCACCAGCGCCAGATTGATCGGCGTCGACACCAGCGCCACGGCCGCCGTCGCGCGGAAGTTCTCGAAGCCCTTGGCCACGCCGATGTTGAACATGTACGAAGCGCGCAGCGCCACCGCCACCACCAGGAAGCCGAGCAGCAACCGGTGGTTCATGCCGGGCGCGATCTTCTCCCCCGCGAACACGAACGTCGCCGCGCCCGCCAGCAGCACCACCAGCAGGAACAGCCGCTGCGCGCGGCGCAGGTAGTCCAGCAGGTACGGGATCAGCTCGGTGCGCTCGCCGCCGCGCAGTTCGGCGACGAACTTGATCGCGGCGCTGGCGGTGCCGGAATTGGTGATCGCCACGCCCAGCCCGACCAGCCAGATCACCAGACTGTACGCACCGAAACCGTCCGGGCCCAGGTGCCGGGCGATGACGATCGACGTCAGCATGCCCAGCACGTACTCGGTGTACATGCCGACCGACGAGAAGAAGGTGTTGCTGAGCGTGCGCGAGCGTTGGTTCATGCCATTGCCAGGAGGACCTTGACCAGGACGTACAGCACGACGGCGCCGATCACCGCGTAGATCGGCCAGCGCAGCAGGTCCTGTTCCAGGCTGAAGACGGGAAGACTGGGGTATTGCCGGCGCAGCCGCGTGTAGTGCGCCACCACGATCGCCACCAGCAGGTAGAGGATGACCACGTAGCTGCGGCTGAGGAAGAACGCCGCGGTGAAGAACCCGCTGAGCGACATCAGCAGGGTCAGGGTCAGCGCGCGGTCGGTGCGCCATTCCGCCAGCGCATCCTCGTCCGGGACCTCGGGCGGCACGTCGTCGATGATGTCGTCGCCGCGGCGCAGCGGCGCCAGCATCATCCGGAAGCTGTAGCCGACGATCGCCAGGAACACGGTGAAGCCGACGATGCCCAGCTCGGCCAGCACCAGCACGAACGAGTTGTGCGCGGTGAGTTCGTTCAGGTCGGAATAGCCGCCGGCGCCGATGCCGAAGATCGGGTTGGCGATGAACATGTGGACGCCTTCGTACCACGACTCCACGCGCCCCATCGCCGAAGCTTCCGACACGTCCATCTCCTGCAGGCGCGACGGCAGCATCATCAGCCCGGCCAGCGCGCCGACGCCGAGCAGGCCGGCGGCGAAGATGCCGCGCTTGCGCCAGACCCAGACGCCCAGCAGGGCCACCAGCGCCAGCAGCGTGCCGCGCGAATTGGTCAGGTAGCAGCCGTAGACCAGCAGGCCGGCGACCGCCAGCCAGAACAGCCGGCGCAGGCCCATCAGGCCGCCGCGACCGCTCAGGTAGAACGCCATCGGCAGGCACATCACGAACAGCAGGCCCAGGTCGTTGGGGTCGTTGAAGATGCCGACGTACTGGATGCGCGTGCCCTGCGAAAGCTCCACGCCGGTCCAGCCGATGCCGGTCGACGCCTGCTCCACACCGTGCAGGGCCAGCACGGCGGCGCAGACCGTCAGCACCGCCAGCACCGCTTCCAGGCGCTTGCGGGTATCGGCGGCGTTGGCCAGCAGCACGTAGGCCAGCAGCACCGGCGCGAACACCGCGAACACGAACAGCGCGCCGCCCATCCAGCCGTTCACCACCTTGGAGACCATCGCCACCAGCAGCAGGATCGGGATCAGCAGGTATTGCGGCGCAGAAAACGACTTGCGGGTCGAGAACAGCCACAGGCCGGCCGCGCCCAGCAGGGCGATCGACTGCCACGGCGGCCCCGGCGATTCGGCCAGCACCGGATAGTCCTGGGGCCGGATGATCACCAGCGCCAGATACAGCAGCATGAAAACGAACATCGGCCCCTGTCGCCTCGCTCACTCAACCCGTGCGTAACCGCGACGCGTAGCCGAACACCTCCGGCATCGCCACCATCGCCTCGAACCACGCGCGATCCATCTGCCGCTCCACCGGCAGCCGCGGCAGCGCATACAGCGTGCGCGGCGCGACGATGCCGGCGCCGGAGACGTAACTGCAGGCCATGCGGAAGCCGGCCGCGCGCACCGCCTCCACCGTCGCGTGGTCGAAGGCGTCCGGGCCGCCGACCGGGTACGACAGCACGTCGACCGGCGCGCCGAGTTCGCGTTCCAGCGTCGCCTTCGATTCCTTCACCTCGGCCACCATGCGCTCGCGCGGCAGCTTGGCCAGCATGCGGTGGTGCACGCCGTGCGAGCCCACCTCCATGCCGTCGCGATGCATCTCGCGCAGTTGCTCCCAGGTCATCGGCCGGCAATCCGGGTGGCCCTGCCGGCGCGGCATGTTCCATTCGACTTCCAGCCGCGCGATCAGCGCCGCCTGCCGCTCGTCGCGCAGGCCCTTCAGCCGGTCCAGCAGTTCCGCCGCCTGCGCGCGCCGCTCCGCCAGGGTCGCGCCCAGCGCCCGGTCGAGGCCCAGTTCCGGCGCCCGCAGGCGATCGGCGCGGGTCGAGCAGATCATGTGCACCAGCCAGTCGTATGCGTACGGCCGGCCGCTGTCGATGTGCCCGGTCGAGACGAAGAACATCGCCGACATGTCCAGTTCGCGCAGGATCGGGAACGCGACCCGGTAGTTGTCGTCGTAACCGTCGTCGAAGGTCACCAGCACCGCATCCTTCGGCAGCGTGCGCCCGCGCTCGATCCGCTCCAGCACCTCGCCGAAGCGCATCGGCGAAAAATGCCGACGCAGGTGCGCCATCTGCTCTCGGAACGCATCGGCCGAGGCGCTGATCAGCTCGGTGTCGAAGCTGAAACCGTGCGGCTCGGTCGATTCCAGCACGCGGTGGTAGGCCAGCACCCGCAGGTCGTGGCGCGAAACCCCGCGCAGCCTGCGCAGCAGCGGCAGCATGCCGGTGCGGTGGCACCAGCGCGCCAGCAACTGGCGGCGGCCCGCGCGTCCGTTTGCCTGCGTCGATATTCCCCTGTCCGCCATTGCTCCGACCGGCAGCTGCCCGATGCAACGAACAACGCAGGATCCGCCGCGCAGCGGCCATGCGCCGGCATGGCCGTTCGGCGGCGCGGATTGCGTAATCCAGTGCAAGTGGACGGCTGCCTGCAGGCTCCGCGAACCGCACGATTCCGCCGGCAGGGCAATACTCGCGGCTTGGAAAAAGCACAGGACGTGCGTTTTTCGACAATCCACCAGGGGAAAATCTCGCATGTCGGATAAAACCGACTTCGTCGCGTTGTACGAAGAGCTGGGCCTGGACGCCGAATGCAGCATGGATGATTTCAAGCGCGCCTATCGCCGGCGCGTCTCGCAGCTGCACCCGGACCATACCGGGCGCGGCAGCGACATGCCGCGCCTGCAGCGGCTCAACCACATGTACGAAACGGCGCTGGAATTCCACCAGGCGTACGGCCGGCTTCCCGGCGCGGCCTCGCCGCGCCCGCAGACCGCGGCGGGGGCGCGGGCGGCCGCGATCGACGCACGCGAAACCGATGCGTCGGAAAGCGAGGCGCCAATGGCCGGTTTCATGCACCGGCGGCGTTATCTGGTGTTGTTGGCGCTGTTCGCGCTGCTGCTTTACTGGATGGGCGTGCAGCGCAGCAGTTCGCCGACGCTGGACCCGGCCGGTCCGGGCGACGAAGTGGCGCCGGGCCTGTTGGCGCCGCAGGCGCCGCGGCTGGCGCTGGGCATGGACCAGGCGCAGGCGCGGCGCATCCTCGGCGAGCCGGACGACGAGCGCGCCGCGCGCTGGGACTATGGCCCGTCGTGGGTCGAGTTCCGGTGCGGCAAGGTGATCGGCTGGTACAACTCGCCGCTGCGGCCGCTGCGGGTGGGCGAACAGGACGCGCACGCAACGGCAACGCCGCAGTGCTAGCGGGACGCACCAGCCAGACGTGTTGGCCAGGAAGGGATCACAGGGGGAAGACGCAGGCATGCTCGCCGGCACCGCAACACTGCTGAGGAAGGCGCAACGCCGCCTGTGGATGAAGTACGCGCTGCGCGGCGTCGGCGGCAGCGACAACCATGCGCGGCTGGACCTGGCCTATCGCATGGAAGACCCGTGGAACATGGACTCGGCGCTGGAGCGCGCGCGCTTCGAAGCCACCAACCGGGTGATCGAACGGGCTTTCGGCAAGGTCGGATCGGTGCTGGAGATCGGCTGTGGCGAAGGCCACCAGACCGAATGGCTCGCGCGCCTGAGCGAGCGCCAGTACGGCATCGACGTCAGCCCGCACGCGGTGGAACGCGCGCAGGCGCGGCTGCCGCAGGCGCAGTTCGCCGCGGTCGACC
Organism: Pseudoxanthomonas sangjuensis; assembly: GCF_010211755.1. Taxonomy (GTDB): domain Bacteria; phylum Pseudomonadota; class Gammaproteobacteria; order Xanthomonadales; family Xanthomonadaceae; genus Pseudoxanthomonas_A; species Pseudoxanthomonas_A sangjuensis. The sequence goes on from NZ_PDWR01000003.1 coordinate 140,451, forward strand.
TGTTCCGGCAGCCCTGGGGCGACCAGCGCCACCGCTTCGACCTGGTCACCGCCTGCGAAGTGCTGTACTACCTCAGCGACCCGGCGGCGACCCTGGAGCGGATGCGCCATCTCGGCCGCAACGGCCTGGTCACGTTCTTCGCGCCCGCCTGCGGCCGCGTCGGCCCGCATCTGGAGAAGATCCCGGGCCTGCACAAGGACTGGATCTTCCATGGCGGCACCGCGTGGCTGGTCGGATGGTGGCGCGATGACTGACGCCGATACCGCCCTGCGCGGGCTGGGCGTGGTCTATTTCGGCAACGACTGGAACGCGGAGAACCGTACCAGCAGCCACCACGTCGCCGTCCGCCTGGCGCAACGCATGCCCGTGCTGTACGTCGATTCGCCCGGCATGCGCGCGCCGAACGCCTCCGGGCGCGACCTGAAGAAGGCGTGGCGCAAGCTCGCCGCGATGCTGCGCCGGCCGGAACCGATCCGCGAAGGCTTCTGGCGCTGCACGGTGCCGCAGCTGCCGTTCCGGCGCGTGCCCGGCGTCGATGCGTTCAACCGCCTGTTCGGCCGCTGGGCGGTGCGGCGCGCGCTGCGCAGCGTCGGCATCGGCCGGCGCATCTCGTGGTTCGTGGTGCCGCATCCCGGCTTCCTCGCCCGGCGCCTGGACGAAGAGCTCTGCGTGTACTACTGCATCGACGACTACGCCGCGCATCCCGGCGTCGACGCCGAGCTGATCGGCCGGCGCGACGACGCGCTCAGCCGCAGCGCCGACCTGCAGTTCGTCGCCCCGCCGGCGCTGCTGGAACGCAAGTACGTGCTGAACCCGCAAACCCACTATTCGCCGCACGGCGTCGACGTCGACCTGTTCCGCCGCGCCAGCGAACCGGCCACCGAAATCCCCGCGCAGGCGCGCGCGCTGGCCGCACCGGTGGTCGGCTACATCGGCTCGCTGCACGAGTGGATCGACTTCGAACTGATCGCCTGGCTGGCGAAGCAGCGCCCGCAATGGAACTTCCTGCTGGTCGGCCACGTCGCCACCGACCCCGGCGAACTGCGCGCGCTGCCGAACGTCGTGCTGGCCGGCGCGCAGCCCTATCCCACCTTGCCGCAATGGGCCAGGGCCTTCGACGCCGCGATCATCCCCTACCGGCTGAACCGCCAGGTCGCCAACGCCAACCCGCTGAAGCTGCGCGAATACCTGGCCACCGGCAAGCCGGTGGTCAGCGTGCGCAACGCCGAGATCGAGAAGTTCTCGCGCTGGGTGCGCATCGCCGACGACCGCGAAGGCTTCCTGCAGGCGCTGGAACAGGCGCTGGCCGAGGACGATCCGCGGGCCGCCGCCGAACGCATCGCCGCCGTCGCCGACCAGACCTGGGACCATCGCGTGGAGGCCGTGCTGGCCACCGTCGCGCAGGCCCTCGAACGCCGTACCGGAAATCCCTGACCATGCTCACCTCCACGCCGAACGCCCTTTCCACCCGGCTGCGCATCGCCATCGTCGGCGCCGGCTACGTCGCCACCCACCATGTCGCCGCGCTGAAGCAGCTGGATTTCGTCGACGTCGTCGGCATCTGCGACAGCAACCTCGCCGCGGCGCAGGCGCTGGCCGCCCGCTTCGGCGTGCCGCGCACTGCGGCTTCGCTGGCGGAACTGGCCGACGCGCAACCGCAGGCCGTGTACGTGCTGACCCCGCCGTCCTCGCACCCGGCGATCGCGCTGGCGGCGCTGGACATGGGCTGCCACGTGCTGGTCGAGAAGCCGATGGCCGACAGCGTGGCCGATTGCGAGGCGATGATCGCCAAGGCGCAGGCGCGCGGCCTGCTGCTCGGCGTCAACCACTCCGACCTGTTCGACCCGGTGTTGATGCAGGCGCTGCAGGCGGTGCGCGACGGCCGCATCGGCGAGGTGCTGTCGGTCGACGTGACCCGCAATTCCGAATACCCGCCCTACGCCGGCGGGCCGCTGCCGGCATCGGTGACCCAAGGCTCGTATCCGTTCCGCGACCTCGGCGTGCATGGCCTCTACACCATCGAGGCCTTCCTCGGCGCGGTCGAACGGCTCGACGTGTCGTTCCAGTCGCGCGGCGCCGACCCGAACCTGCACTTCGACGAATGGCAGGCGCAGGCGCGCACCGCGAAGGGCGTGGGCCGCCTGCTGCTGTCGTGGAACGCGCGACCGATGGAGAACCGCGTGTTCGTACGCGGCACCCGCGGCACCATCGAGGTCGACCGTTTCCTGCAGACCTGCCGCATCCATCGCGTGCTGCCGGGGCCGAAGTTCATCGGCATCGTCGCCAACGCGTGGATCAGCGCGGCGAAGGACGTGTTCCGCATTCCGTGGAACGTGGCCCGCTTCGCCACCGGCCTGCTGCAGCCCTCGCCCGGCATCCGCCGCGGCGCGCAGGCCTTCGCCGAGGCGGTGCGCAACGGCGGCGCACCGCCGTTCGGCGGCGACGACGCGCTGCGCATCGCGAAGCTGCTGGAACCGGCCTGCGCCGAACCCGACCGGCAGCGCCTGGCGCAACTGGAAAGCCGTTGCGCCGAACTGCCGCCGGCCGACGTGCTGGTCACCGGCGCCGCCGGTTTCCTCGGCCGCAAGCTGGTGGCGCGCCTGCGCGGCGAAGGCCGCAGCGTGCGCGTGCTGGTGCGCAGGCCAGTGGCGGACTACGCGGACGACGCCGGCATCCAGACCGTGGTCGGCGACCTCGGCGACCCGCGCATCGTCGCGCATGCGGTGCATGGCACCGGCGCGGTCTACCACGTCGGCGCGGCGATGCGCGGCAGCGTGCGCGACTTCGAGGCCGGCACCGTCTGGGGCACGCGCAACGTGGTCGAAGCCTGCCTCGCCAGCGGGACGCGGCGCCTGGTCTACGTCAGCTCGATGAGCGTGTACGACCACGCCGGACGCGATCCGGCCGCGGCGATGAACGAAACCTCGGCGTTCGAACCGCATCCCGAATGGCGCGGCGCGTACACGCGGACCAAGCTCGAGGCCGAGCGCTGCGTGCGCGACGCGATCGACAGGCATGGCCTGCCCGCGGTGATCCTGCGCCCCGGGCAGATCTTCGGCCCCGGCGCGGAAAAGGTGACGCCGAACGGCGTGATCGCGCTCGCCGGGCGCTGGATCGCGGTGGGCAGCGGCACGCAGGCCCTGCCGCTGGTCTACGTCGACGACGTGGTCGACGCGTTGCTGCAGGCGGAAACCGCAGCGCAGGCGGGCGGCCATACCTTCAACATCGTCGACACCGCGGTGGGCACCCAGGAGGCCTACCTGCAGCACGCGCAACACAAGCTGGGAAGCGAACTGAAGCGCCTGCGGGTACCGGCCTGGACATTCATGCTCCTCGGCTTCGGTGTGGAAACCCTGGGCAGGCTGCTGAAACGCGACGTGCCGCTGACGCGCTATCGCGTGCGCTCGCTGCGGCCGCTGGCGAACTTCGACACCCGCGCCGCGCGCGAACGGCTCGGCTGGACGCCACGGGTCGGCGCGGCCAGGGGCCTGGAGGAGACTTTCGGATGAGCCATCGCCTGCCGGCGCCGGACGGGCGCGGGCAGGCAACGCAGGACCGCGAAGGAACGCGGGAAACGGCAACGAACGACGACGGCATCGGCAACCAGGGGGGAGCTACCGTTGATGGGCATGGCGCGGCGAGCAGGCCGCATCCGCGTGAAGCTGGCGGCCCTGCCGCCGCTGGAACACCTGCAGTCGCTGTGGCTGGAACTGGAGTCGCGCGCCGAACCCAGCTTTTTCCAGAGCTGGGCCTGGATCGGGCCGTGGCTGCGCCTGATCTGCCCCGCGCGCATCGCCCGGCTGCTGACGGTCAGCGGCGACGGCCGCCTGCTCGGCATCGGCGTGCTGACCACGCGCCGGCGCTTCCTCGGCCTCGGTCCGCGGCACCTGCGCCTGCACGAAACCGGCGACTCGGCGCTCGACGACCTCACCATCGAATACAACGGGCTGCTGGCGGAAAAGGGCCTCGAGCGCGAAGTCCTGGCGGCGACGGTGTCGTACCTGGCCCGCGCGCACCCGCGCTGGCTGACCCTGAACCTGCCGGGCATCGCCATCGACGACGCCCTGCTGGCGCGCTTGCGCGGCATCGGACTGGAAACGCGCCTGCGCAAGTCCGACACGCACCATGTCGACCTCGCCGCGCTGCGCTCGGCGGGCAGCGCCTACCTGCCCGCGCTGCGCAGCGCCAACACCCGCAGCACCCTGCGGCGAACGGCACGCAGGCTGGCCGGCCGCCACGGCGCCGTCCGCCTGGTCGCGGCCCGCGGCGCGCGCGAGCGCCTCGCCTTCTTCCGCGACATGGTCGCCCTGCACCAGGTCCATTGGACCGGCAGCGGCAATGGTCGCGGCGCCTTCGCGGATCCGCGCATCCTGCGCTTCCATGAACGGCTGATCACCGAATCCGGCGAGGACGCCGGCGCGCAATTGCTGCGCCTGGACGCCGGCGACGCGACGGTGGGCTACGCGTACAACCTGGTCCGGCGCGGCACGGTCTACTTCTACCAGGCCGGGATCGACTACGCCCGTTTCGGCGACTGCGGCAGTCCCGGCCTGCTGCTGCTCGGCGAAGCCATCCAGTGGGCACTGGAACGCGGCCACGACCGTTTCGAACTGATGGCCGGCGACGGCCGCTTCAAGCGCAGCCTGGGCATGGCCCGCGGCGAAATGGCCTGGCTGTCGCTCGACCGCCGCGGCTGGCACTCGCGGTTGCGCAAGGCCTGGCGGTCGCTGCGGGGCAGCGCACCGGCATGAGCGCGACGTTGCGCTGGCGCGCTCCCGACGGGCTCGACGCCGGCGACATCGATGCCTGGACCGGATTGGCGGCACGTGCCGGCCCGCACCCCAATCCGTTCGCGATGCCGCAATTCGTGCTACCGGCCGCACGCTGGCTGACGCCGTCGAAGCCGCCGCGGATCGCCTGGATCGAACGCGGCGGCCCGCATTCGCCAACCCTGATTGCGGTGGGCGCCTTCGCCTTCGCACGCCCCGACCTGTTCGTGCCGTTGCCGCACCTGTGCGACTACCGCACGCCGCACACCTTCCGCGGCGGGCTGCTCGTCGCCGCGGGCGAAGAAGGCGCCGCCATCCGCGCGTTGCTGTCGTCGGCGCCGAATGGCCGGCGCTGGCGCGCGCTGGATGTGCGGAACCTGCCGCTCGACTGCGCCGAACTGGAATCCGCGCGGCACCTGGCCGGATCGGAGGGCGGCGACTGGTTCCCGCGCCGCGTCTTCGCGCGCCCCATCCTCGACGTGCCTGCCGGCGACACACCAGTGCTTCCCGAATCGAAGGACCGCCGCCGCCACCGGCGCCGGTTGCAGCAGCAGGGCGCGCTCGAGTTCCGCCTGCTGCGCGGCGCCGAAGTCGACGGGCCCGCGATCCGTGCGCACCTGGCGCTGGAACACGCCGGCTGGAAGGGCGGACGCGGCAGTTCGCTGCTGTCCGCGCCCGCACAGGCCGCGTTCTTCCGCGAGATGATCGCGGGCTTCGCCGGCATCGGCGCGGCGGTGCTGATGGAAACGCGGCTCGACGGCCGCGTCATCGCCTCGTCGAGCAACCTGCTGCTCGGCGATACCCTCAACGGCTTCAAGATCGGCTGGGATCCGGAATTCGCCGACTGCGGCCCGGGCATCCTCGACGAAGCCGCGCTGATCGCGGCGTTGCCTGCGCAGCTACCCGGCGTGCGCCGCTTCGACAGCCAGGCGCAGCAGGATTCATACCTGGCGCGGTTGCTGCCGCAGCGGATGCGGATGGCGACCGGCACGCTGGCGCTGGACCGCAACGCGGCGCGGGCGATGCGTGCCGCGCGCTGGCTGCGTCCGCTGGCCTGGCGCCTCGAACGCGACGGCTAGGGCGTGCCGCTCAGGCGATCTGCGCGCGGTGCCAGTCGCGCTCTTCCGGGTTCAGCCACAGCCAGCGTTGCGCCGTGCGCAGGCCGTTCGGCACCGGCAGGCAGGCGGGAGGGCGGCTGCGCAGCAGCAGCGGCCCGATCCGCAACGACTGCACCGTCGCCAGCCGCCTGAAGCCGAGCGCCGCATGCGCACGCAGCGAAAGGAAATTGCCGGCGCTGACGTCGGACAGGAAGAACCGCGGCCGCCGGTCCAGCCGGGTGGCCGCATCCATCATCGCCACCAGCATCCTGCGGCCGCGGCGATCCGGGGCGACGAAGGCGTCGCGCGCCCAGACCAGGCTGTGGTCCAGTTCGAACAGCCAGGCCAGCTCGTCCAGGTAGCGCGGTATCCCGTGCATGACCCAGAACCAGGCGACCAGGCCACGCTCCTCTTCGACCGCGAAACAGCGGAAGCCCCGCCGGAACCGCCGCAGGATGCGCTCGCGGTCGCCGCGCCGGCCGTACGCGCGATAGGTCCCGACGATGCGCTCCACGTCGTCGGCCAGCAGCTCCACGAAGCGTTGGTCCGCGGCCAGCGCGACCGATCCGTCGCTGCCCGCTTCGCGCCCCAGCAGGACGATGCGGTTCCATTCGATCACGTGCTCCCCCCGTTCTCGCCGAAAATCGCGGCGCGCGCATCCGCGCCTACGCCAGTTCCATGCGCGTCCTGCGCCGCCGCCACTCCGCGCGTATCCAGTTCATCGCCGGCTTCTCGACCCGATAGCTGAGCAACGCGGCCAGGGCGAACGCCAGCGCCATCGCCAGCGGCACCGCCGCCCACGCCGGCACGCCGGCCCGTTCCAGCCGCCAGATCGCCGCGAAGCCCACCGACTGGTGGATCAGGTACAGCGAGTAGGAAATCGCGCCGAGGAAGGCGAACAGCGGCAGGTTCAGGAAACGCAGCCAGCCCAGGCTGAACAGCGCGAAGATCGCGCAGCAGACGCCGGCGACCAGCAGCAGGACCGGCGGCTGGCCGATGCCGATCGACAGCAGCGCCAGCCCGATCATCGCCGCGTCCAGGCGCCGTTCGGCGGCCCGCGTGCGCATCCGGTAGAACAGGATGCCGATCGCGAAGAACGGGATGTAGCGCAGGATCAGCAGCTCGCCCAGCGTGTACGAGAAGTGCCAGCCGGACTTCTGGCACCACCCCGCCAGCGCGGACAGCAGCAGCCAGCCGGCGATGACCCAGCGGATGCGCCCGAGCAGGCCGAGCGCGAACCAGAACAGCATCTGCGCATAGAAGAACAGTTCGATCTGCAGGGTCCAGTAGGAACCGTCCAGCTCCTGCGCGCCGAGGAAGTCCTGCACCATGGTCGCGTTCAGCAGCAGGTCGCGCAGCGGTATCCGCTGCTGCGGCAGGCCGACCGCCCAGACCACCGCGGCGGTGATCGCCATCGCCGCCCAGTACCCGGGGAACAGCCGCGAGAAGCGCGAGACCACGAAATCCATCCCGGTGCGGGTCCGCTCCAGGGTCATGAAGATCACGAAGCCGCTGATCAGGAAGAACAGGTGCACGCCGTACATGCCGACGCTGAAGTCCAGCGGCAGCCGGCCGGCATGGCCGACCACCTCCGCGTATCGCGTTGTGTAGTGGTAGAGCATCACCGCCACGGCGGCGATGCCGCGCAACGCGTCCAACTCCACCACCCGCGCAGATGACGAAATCCCCTGTTCCACTTCAGTCCACGGCCACGGTTGCCTGCATGGCCGGTATAACGCCGGCCACCGCGTGGACAGGCCATTCCGCACGCGCCGACAACGGCATCCGGGCGACCCCATGCGCCTGCTGATCGTCACCTCGCAATTCCCGATCGCCGGCGAGCCCAACCGCGGCCGCCCGGTCTACCAGACCGTGCGCGAACTGTCGCGGTTGGCGCAGGTGCGCGTGCTCAGCCCGGTCGCCAGCTACCCGCGCTGGGCGCAGCCGCGCAGCTACCTGTACCGCGCCCCGGACGACGCGCAGGTGGCCCCGGGCTGCGACACCCAGTACGTCCGCTATCCCGCGCTGCCGGCGCTGAGCCGTCCGTTCAACGGCCGCCTGTGCGCGCGCGCGCTCGAGGGCCCGTTGCGCGCGTTCGCGCCGGACCTGGTGCTGTCGTACTGGCTGTATCCCGATGCCCACGGCGCGATGCTCGCCGCGCGCGACGCCGGCGTGCCGCTGGTGGTCGGCGCGCGCGGCTCCGACCTGCGCGTGCGCGACGCGGTCAGCCGCCGCCTGACCAAGCCCGTGCTGCGCGCCGCGCAACGGCTGCTGGTGGTCAGCGACGACCTCGGGCGCGTCGCCGCGTACGACTACGGCGCCGATCCCGACCGCATCCGGGTCATCCCCAACGGCTGCGACGCCTCGATCTTCCATCCTTCCATCCGCAACCATGCGCGCCGGCTGCTCGGCCTGGACCCGGACGCGGAGATCGTGCTCTACGTGGGCCGGCTGGTCGCGGAAAAGGGCCTGCGCGAACTGCTCGCCGCCGCCGGCCGCCTGCAGGCGTCGCGGCCGCGCCTGCAACTGGCGCTGGTCGGCGAAGGGCCGCTGCGCGCGGAACTGGAAGCGCTGGCCGCGACGGCCGGCGTCCCGGTGCGCTTCGCCGGCGCGCAACCACCAACGGAGGTGGCGCGCTGGATGGTCGCCTCCGACGTGGTGACGTTGCCCAGCTATTCGGAAGGCCACCCGAACGTGCTGGTCGAAGCGCTGGCCTGCGGCCGGCCGGTGGTCGCCACGCCCGTCGGCGGCATCCCCGAAGTCGTCGACGCCGACAACGGCGTGCTGGTGCCGGCGCGCGACGCCGCTGCGCTGGCCGGCGGGCTGGCGCAGGCATTGCGCCGCGACTGGAACGAAACCGCGCTGGCGCGGCGCTTCTCGCGCGACTGGCGGCAGGGGGCGCAGGAAACGCTGGCGGCCTGCGAGGAAGCGCTGGCGGAGGCGCGCGGCCTGCGCGCGGTCTACATGGCCGGCTCGGCCTGAGCGGCAACGGGGGATACGAACGGACATGTGCGGAATCGCAGGCTTCAGCGGACCCGATGTCGACGCCGCGGCGGCGCGCCCGCTGCTGCAGCGGATGATCCGCACGCTGGCGCACCGCGGCCCCGACGGCTACGGCTTCCACGCCGAACCCGGCGTGGGCCTGGCCCACGCGCGGCTGTCGATCATCGACCTGTCGACCGGCGACCAGCCGATCCGCAACGAGCGCGGCAGCGCGTGGACCGTGTTCAACGGCGAGATCTTCAACTACGTGGAGCTGCGCCGCGAACTCGAGGCGCAGGGCCACCGCTTCTACACGCAGTCGGACACCGAAGTGATCGTGCACCTGTACGACCGCTACGGCGACGATTTCGTGCAGCACCTCAACGGCCAGTTCGCGATCGCGATCTGGGACGGCGCGCGCCGCCGCCTGGTGCTGGCGCGCGACCGCGCCGGCATCCGCCCGCTGTACTACGCCAACGCGGGCGGGCGAACCTGGTTCGCCTCCGAGGTCAAGGCGCTGCTGGCGGGACTGCCGGAATGCGCGCGGCTGAATCCGCTCGCGCTGGCGCAGACCCTGACCTACTGGGCGCCGGTGGACCCGGACACGCTGTACGAAGGCGTGCGCAGCCTGCCGCCGGGCTGCCTGCTCGCGATCGAGCACGACGGCCGGCAGACGCTGAAGCGCTACTGGGACTGGGCCTTCCCCGACGCGGAAGAAACTTCGCCGTCGCGCCATCCGCTGACCGTCGGGCAGGCCACCGCCGAACTGCGCGAACTGCTGGTCGATGCGGTGCGCCTGCAGCTGCGCGCCGACGTGCCGGTCGGCGCCTACCTCAGCGGCGGCTTGGATTCGTCCGGCATCGTCGCGCTGATCCGCGGCTTCACCGACACCCCGGTGCGCACGTTCTCGGTGGCGTTCGAGGACGGCGAATTCGACGAAAGCGAACACCAGCAGGCGATGGTCCGCCACCTCGGCACCGACCACACCACCCTGCGCTGCGGCCGCCGCGACATCGGCGAGGCGTTCCCGCGGCTGATCCGCCACACCGAAACGCCGGTGCTGCGCACCGCGCCGGTGCCGCTGATGCTGCTGTCGGGCTGCGTGCGCGAGCACGGCTACAAGGTGGTGCTGACCGGCGAAGGCGCCGACGAAGTGTTCGGCGGCTACGACCTGTTCAAGGAAGCCAAGGTGCGGCGCTTCTGGGCGCGGCAGCCGGATTCGCGGTTCCGCCCGCTGTTGTTGCAGAAGCTGTACGGCTACCTGCGCAACTCGCCGGTCGGCCACGCCGGTTTCGCCCAGCAGTTCTTCGGCCAGGGGATGGAACACCTGCAGCGCCCGGTGTTCGCGCACGTGCCGCGCTGGACCACCTCGCAACGCGCGCTGTCGTTCCTGTCGCCGGAATTGCGCGCCGCGACCGCGGGCTGGGATCCGCTCGACGCGTACGAGCGGACCCTGCCATCGGGAATCGCCAGCTGGAGCCCGCTGGCGCGCGACCAGTACGTCGAGGCCAAGTCGCTGCTGGCCGGCTACCTGCTGTCGTCGCAGGGCGACCGCGTGGCGATGGCCAATTCGATCGAAGGCCGCTTCCCCTACCTCGACCACCGCGTCATCGAATTCGCCAACCGCCTGCCGCCCAGCTTCAAGCTGCGCGGCATGACCGAGAAATACCTGCTGCGCCGCGCCCTGGCCGACCTGCTGCCGCAGGACATCGTCAATCGCACCAAGCAGCCGTACCGCGCGCCGGACAGCCAGAGCTTCTTCTTCGACGGCCGGCCGCTCGACTACGTCGCCGACGCGCTCGATCCGCAGCGCATCCGCGATGCCGGCTACTTCGATGCCGCCGCGGTGGGCCGCCTGTTCGAGAAATGCCGGCAGGGCCGTGCCGCCGGCTTCGCCGACAACCAGGCCTTCGTCGGCATCCTCTCGACGATGCTGCTGCACCGGCAGGTCGCCGGAACGCATCCGGCACCGCGGGAGGCGGCGGTCGACGATGCCACCGCGGTGATCGCCGCCTCCTGACCACCAATCCGGGCGAACGGAATCGTCATGCACTGGCGCATCAAGGGAACGGTCCAGAAAGTGCTCGGTTACGTGCCGGGCGGCGACGCGCTGCACTTCCACCTGCAGCGCCGTTTCGGCGGACTGCAGCGCTTCGAGCGCGAGCTGGCCATGAAGATCGACGACTGGGCGATCATGGCCCGCCACCTGCGCAACGCCGGCGTCGGCTTCGCCGGCATGCGCGGCTTCGAGATCGGCACCGGCTGGTACCCGACCTTCCCCTTCGCCTGCTACCTGGCCGGCGCGGCGCGGATCGACACCTGCGACCTCAACCCGCACCTGCGCGCCGACCTGACCCGCGACTGCGTCGAGGCGCTGGAGCGGTTCCTGCCGACGATCATCGACGCCGGCGGCGCGGACGCGGACGGCGCGTGGCAGCGCTACTACCGCCTGCGCGAGCTCATCCTCGCCGGCGCCGGCCTCGAAACCGCGAGCGACGGCGCGATCCGCTACCGCGCGCCGGCCGATGCGACGCGCACGACGCTGGCCGACGGCGAGATCGGCGTGGTGTTCTCCAACAGCGTGCTCGAGCACGTGCCGGCGGACGTGGTCGAGGCGATGTACCGCGAAGCGCGGCGCATCCTCGCGCCGGGCGGGGTCATGTTCCATTCGGTCAACTGCGGCGACCACTACGCCTACGTCGACCGCAACATCCACCAGCTGCACTACCTGCGCTATTCCGACCGGCAATGGCGGCGCTGGAACAACGCCTTCCTCTATCAGAACCGGCTGCGCGCGCACTACTTCGTCGACGCGGCGGCGCGGCAGGGTTTCCGCATCGAGCTGAACACCGCCGCCGCGCGACCCGAGCGGCTGCAGCAGCTGGCGGAAACACCGGTGCATCCGCAGTTCGCCGGCATCCCGCCGGAGAAACTGTGCATCACCAGCGTGGATTTCATCGCGCGCAAGCCACTGCCGGCGGCGGGCTAAGGTGCCGGGGCGATCCGCAGCAGCCTGCCGTCGTCCTCGTCGGTCAGCACGTACAGCGCGCCATCCGGCCCTTGCCGCACGTCGCGGATGCGCTGGCCGAGTTCGGTCAGCAGGCGCTCCTCGTGCACGACCCTGTCGCCGTCCAGTTCCAGCCGGATCAGCTGTTTCGCCGCCAGTGCGCCGAGGAACAGGTTGCCCTTCCACTGCGGCAGCAGGTCGCCGGTATAGAACGCCATGCCGCTGACCGCCGGCGACTTCTCCCAGACGTAGTGCGGGTCCTGCATGCCCGGCACGCTGCGCCCGCGCGAACCGGGCATCGGCTTGCCGTCGTAGTTGATGCCGTGCGTGGCGAGCGGCCAGCCGTAATTGGCGCCGGCGTCTTCGATGTTGATCTCGTCGCCGCCCATCGGGCCGTGTTCGCTGGTCCACAGCCGGCGCGTCCGCGGGTGCAGCGCCGCGCCCTGCATGTTGCGATGGCCATACGACCAGATTTCCGGCCGCGCGCCGGCGCGCCCCGCGAACGGGTTGTCGTCGGGGATGCGCCCGTCCGGCCAGATCCGCACCAGCTTGCCCTGCAGCTTGTCCAGCTCCTGCGCGGCGGCCGCGGCGACGCGGTTGTCGCCCTGGGTGACGAACAGGTGGCCGGCGTCGTCGAACACCAGCCGCGACCCCACATGGGTCCCGGCCGACAGCTTCGGTTCCTGCCGGTAGACCACCTCGACATCCTGCAGCACGCCGCCCTGCAGGCGCCCGCGCGCGACCGCGGTGCCGGCCACGTTGCCGCGCAGGTTCGGCTCGGCGAAGGACAGGTAGACCAGCCGGTCGCGGACGAAATCCGGCGACAGGGCGACGTCGAGCAGGCCCGCCTGCCCTTCGACGAACAGCTTCGGCAAGCCCGCGATCGGTTCCGAAACCCGCCCGTCGGCGCCGATCCGGCGCAGGCGGCCGGGGCGCTCCGTCACCAGCATGCCGCCCTCGGGCAGGAACGCCAGCGACCACGGGTGGTCGAGCCCCGCGACCAGTTCGGTGACGGCGTAATCGCCCTTCTCCGAAGCGTGGACACTCGGCACGGCATCGCGCACCGCATGCGGCGGCGTGGCCGGGGGCGGCGCGTCGCCGGAGCGGCAGGCGGCCAATAACGGCAGCAGCAGTACGAACAGCGTGCATCGCATGGCGAATCTTTCCTTCCGGATGGGGGGGTCCCGGCGGCGACGTCGCGCCGCCCGCCCGACCCCATCCACCCACCTACAAACGGAAGAGCGGATGCTGGCCGGACGCGCCCCCGGTTTCCGTATCCACAGAGTGCACGACACAGTGTCGGGGGATCCCTTAAATGCAGCAAAGGCAACAGATCAAACGGTTCATCCTGGAGAACTTCCTGTTCTCGGACGACCCTTCCGCCATCGGCGACCAGGATTCGCTGATTCGCGGCGGCATCATCGACTCGACCGGCATCCACGAACTGATCTTCTTCCTCGAGGACCAGTTCAAGTTGCAGATCGTGCCGGAAGAGATGACCCCGGCGAATTTCGACTCCATCCAGACCGTCGACGAATTCGTCAGCCGCAAGCTCGCGGGCTGATCGCTGCGCGCCATGGACAGCCTTCCCGCCCGTGTCGAACGCGTGGCCCTGCGCGCACCGGAGCGCACGGCCATCGTCGACGGCGAGCGCCGCATCGGCTACGGCGCGTTCTGGCGCCAGGCGCACCGCTTCGCCGCGCACCTGCGCGCGGACGGTCTGCAGGCGGGCGATCGCGTCGCCATCGTCATGCCCAATCGCATCGAGGCCGCGGTCGCCTGCTACGGCGCCTGGCTGGCCGGCGGGGTGGCGGTACCGCTGAACGCGCAGGCTCGGCAGCGCGACTTCCTGCCGTGGCTGCGCCATTGCGGCGCGCGCCATGTGGTTTACGAACGAGGCAACCGCGACGTCGCCGAGGCCATCGCGCAACTGCAGCCGATGCCGTCTTCGACGGCCGCCGAGGATGCGCAACCGCTGCTGCCCGACGACGGCGGCGAATCCGGCCACGTCGCCCACGCGGCCGCGCCGGGCAACCTCGCGCTGATCCTGTACACCTCGGGCACCACCGGCGACCCCAAGGGCGTGATGCTGACCCACGCCAACCTGCTGGCCAACGCGGAATCGATCGTCGCCTATCTGGGATTGACCGAAGACGACCGCGCGCTCAGCGTGCTGCCGTTCTATTACGCCTACGGCGCCTCGGTGCTGAACACCCACCTGATCGTCGGCGGCTGCGTCGTGCTCGGCCCCAGCCTGATGTTCCCGCAGCTGGTGCTGGACGCGATCGAGCGCGAACGGGCGACCGGTTTCCCGGGCGTGCCGTCGACGTTCACCCTGCTGCTGGAAGCGTTGGCGCAGGGGAAGCACGCCCTGACTTCGTTGCGTTACCTCACGCAGGCCGGCGGCGCGATGTCCCCCGCGCTGACCCGCCGCCTGCGTGAGGCCTTGCCCGCGCCGCGGCTGTTCGTGATGTACGGGCAGACCGAGGCGACCTCGCGGATCAGCTGGCTGCCGCCGGAGCGGCTGGAGGAAAAGCTGGGCTCGGCCGGCATCCCGATCGATGGCGTGCAATGGAAGATCGTCCGCGAGGACGGCAGCGACGCCGCCGCCGGCGAAAGCGGCGAAGTCTGCGTGCGCGGCGCCAACGTGATGCCGGGCTACTGGAACAATCCTGCGGCGACCGCGGCGGCGCTGCGCGACGGCTGGCTGCACACCGGCGACATCGGCCACCTCGACGCCGACGGCTACCTGTTCCTGCAGGGCCGGCGCAGCGACATGATCAAGACCGGCGCGCACCGCGTACACCCGGCCGACGTCGAGGAAGTGATCGCCGAGCTGCCCGACGTGCGCGAAGTCGCGGTGGTCGGCGTCGACGACGAAGTGATGGGCCAGGTGATCAAGGCCTTCGTCGTCGCCGGCGAAACCCTGCCGCCGCGCGCCGCAGACCGGATCAAGGCGCACTGCCGCACGCGCCTGGCCCCGTACAAGATCCCCCGCCACGTCGCCTTCGTCGACGCCCTGCCGCGCACCGCGTCGGGCAAGGTGCGTCGCGTCCAACTGATGGAGCAGACCGCAAACCCATGAGCCGCCTCGACCAGCCCGCCATCCTCGGCCCCAGCGTCCTCGACCTCGACTACGAACAGGAAGCCGACCGCATCGCCGCGCGGCTGCGCGAGATCGTCGCGCGGCAACTGCACCGGCGCGGGCTGGTCGTCGCCATCTCCGGCGGCATCGACAGCTCGACCAGCATCGCCCTGGCGGTGCGCGCGCTGGGCCCGGACCGCGTGTTCGCGCTGATCTTGCCCGAGCGCGACTCCTCCGACGACAGCGCGGCGCGCGCGAACATCCTCGCCAGTCATCTGGGCGTGCGCACCGAGACCGTCGACATCGCCCCGGCGCTGGAAGCGATCGGCTGCTACCGCGCGCGCGACGCGGCGGTACGCAACACGGTGCCGGAATACGGCGACGGCTGGAAGTTCAAGATCGTCATCGACGGCGGCACCGAAGGCCGCATCAACCGCTTCCGGCTGGTCGCCGAAACGCCGGCGGGCGAACTCGTCGAACGCGACCTGGCGCTGGCCGACTACCTGGCCATCGTCGCCGCGACCAACTTCAAGCAGCGCATCCGCAAGACCCTGGAATACTTCCACGCCGACCGCCTGAACTACGCGGTGGTCGGCACGCCGAACCGGCTGGAATACGACCAGGGCTTCTTCGTCAAGAACGGCGACGGCTCGGCCGACGTCAAGCCGATCGCCCACCTGTACAAGTCGCAGGTGTACGCGATGGCCCGCCACCTCGGCCTGCCCGAGCGCGTCTGCGCCGCGGTCCCGACCACCGACACCTACAGCCTCAGCCAGGGCCAGGACGAGTTCTACTTCGCCCTGCCCTACCAGCAGATGGACCTGGCGCTGTGGGCGCTGAACCACGACCGCCCCGCGAGCGAACTGGCCGCCGCACTCGGCATTTCCGAAGCGCAGGCCGAAGCGGTCTACGAGGACATTCGCAACAAGCGCCGCACCACCCGCTACCTGCACATGCCGCCGGTGCTGGCCGGCGACGTGCCGGAGCTGGATTGACCGATGGGCCAGGCGTCGCCGCCGCCGCAGTACGTCGTCCGCACCGGCGACCCGTTGCACGACCGCGACACCGTGCTGTCGGTATGGTGGGGAAACCTGGGCCGCGAGGACCGCATTGCGGCGAAGTACGACTGGTTCTACCTGTCCGGCCCGAACGGGCCGCCGCTGCTGCAACTGCTGCTCGAGGCCGCCAGCGGCGACTTCGTCGGCACCGCCTGTGCGGGCCGGCGGCGCATGCGCTTCCGCGGCCAGGACCTGCACGCCGGCGTGCTGGTCGATCTGGCGGTGTTGCCCGCGCATCGCTCGCTGGGCCCGGCGCTGATGCTGCAACAGGGCCTGATCGACGCGGGCAGGCAGCAACTGGACCTGCTGTACGGCTTCCCGAACCCGAAGGCCGCCGCGGTGTTCAAGCGGATCGGCTACAGCCAGCTGACCGAAATGGTCCGCTACGCGCGCGTGCTGCGCTACGGGCACTACCTGCGTGCGCGACTGCCCGCATGGCTGGCGGTACCGGCCGGCTGGGTGCTGGATGCGGCCGTCGCCGTGCGCGACGGCTGGCAGCGCTTCCACGGCCCGCGCCTGCGCCACGAATGGCGGCCGCGCGCGGATGCGCAGATGGACGCGCTGTGGAACGCCTCGCCGCAAGGCGACGGCGTGCTGTCGGTGCGCGACAGCCTGCAGGCGAAGTGGCGCTTCGACGAATCGCCGCTGGCGACCACGCGCTATCTCTGGCTGGTCCCGAAGGGCGGCGGCGAGGCGCAGGCCTGGTTCGCCGTGCAGGCCAGGGACAGCGCGCTGCACGTCCTCGACTTCTGGTCGGACAACGGCGTGCACGGCATGTCGCGGCACCACGTGCTGGCCTTGCTGGCCGCCGCGCGCGCCTGCGGCTACGCCTCGGTGTCGGTGGAGATCGCCGGTACCGAAGCGCAGTTGCAAGGCTGGAAGGAATGCGGCTTCAGCGCACGCGGCCGGCGGCCGGTGTTCGTGCGCTGGAACCGGACGATGGCGACCGAGCCGGAGTGGTTCCTCACGTCGGCCGACGAGGACGAGTAGGAGCGGCTCGACAGGATCGAGCGGAGGGGAGCGAGAAGCGAGGGGATCCCAGGCGGCGGCTGTTGCTCGCTCCTCACTCCTCTCCGTTCATTCCCCAATTGCGGGAAAGGCATCGCGGCTTGAACAGACATTCGCCTGTTAAAAACCGCCGCTCCTACGCCAGCCGTTGCGCCGGCTTGCGGAACAGGTAAAGCGCCAGCCAGTCGGGACGGAAACGGCCGCGCGCATCGACCACCGCATCGGTTTCGAAACCCGTGCGCCCGAGCAGCCAGCCGACCTTCGGCCGCACCGGATTCAGCACCGGCACGCTGGTGAATACCAGTTCGTAGCCCGACTCGCGCGCGCGCTGCGCGATCGCGTCGGCGAACGAACCGTGCGGGAACGACATCGACTCCGCGTCCGGCCCGCCCCGGCCCAGGCATTCCGCCAGCGCGGCGCGCGCGCCGGACAGCTCCGCATCGAGGTCGACCGCCTGCTTCATCGGCGTATGCGTCTTGCCGTGCAGGCCCAGGGCGACGCCGCCGGCCTGCAACCGCTGCAGTTCCCCGACGTCCACCATGTGCCGCAATCCGTCGTCGAGCGCGGCCATCAGCGGCGCCAGCACCGCGTTCCTGCGCTCCGCGGGCAGCGCCTCGAGCCGGGCGATGGCCTCGCGCAGTTCGCCGATCGATTCGCCGGCGGGATGCCATTCCGTCCCGGGCAGCGCCCGCATCGCCTGCGCCAGTTCGGCCACCTTCAGCGCGCCGCGGCGCCAGGCCGCGATCAGGCGTTCCTGGAAGAACGGCTGGCGGGTCCCTATCGCGTCCGCGACCACGAACAGCAGCGCCGGCAGGCCCGCTTTCCGCAACTCGGGCAGCGCGTAATCGGCGTTGTCCGCCCAGCCGTCGTCGAAGGTGATCAGCAGCGGCCGCGGCGGCAGCGGCGCGCCGTCGCGCCGCGAGGCCAGCACCTGCGCCAGCGACACCACGCTGTAATGCTTCTTGAAGAACGCCAGCGACTCGGCCAGCCAGCGCGTCGACAAGGTGTAGTCCGGATCGCAGCTGCGCCAGCGCGGATCGTCCGGACTCAGGGTACGATGGAACATCACCACGGTCAGCCGGTCCGCATTGCGCAGGCGGTGGTACAGGCCGAGCAGGCCGCTGGCGTACAACAGTTTCTTGGAGAGATCCTTCAGCATGTCGTCCGTCGAGGTTTCAGCGATCATCCCCACCTACAACCGGCGGGACCTGGTGGTGCGCGCGATCGACACCGCGCTGGCGCAGACCCGCCGCATCGACGAGATCGTCGTGGTCGACGACGGCTCCAGCGACGGCACCGGCGACGCGCTGCGCGCACGCTATGGAGAACGCATCCGCTACGCGTGGCAGGCCAATGCCGGCGTCTCCGCCGCGCGCAACCACGGCATGCGCATCGCCCGCGGCCGCTATTTCGCCCTGCTCGACAGCGACGACGAATGGCTGCCGGAAAAGACCGAACGCCAGCTCGCGCTGCTGGAAGCGCGCCCCGACCTCGGCATGGTCCTGTGCGACGTGCAGCGCGTCGACGCTTCCGGCGCGCCGATCGACGTGTTGCGCCGCCGCGACACGATCCACGAGGACGGCCCCGCGCTGCGCTGGGTGATCCACAACCCGGCGCTGGCCCCGGCCTCGGCGATCCTGCGCCGCGAGGTGTTCGACGACATCGGCGGCTTCGACGAAAGCCTGCGCACCGCCGAGGACATCGATTTCCACCTGCGCGTGGCGCGGCGCTGGCCGATCGGCGTGGTCGAGGCGCCGCTGGTCCGCGCGATGCGCGGCCACGACGGACTTTCCGCCGAATCCAGCACCTACGACGACTACGTGCGCGTGGTCGAACGCGCGATCGGCGACGCGCGCGGACTGGTCGACGACGGCGAACTGGATCGCGCGCTGGCTTCGACCTACGCGCGCAACGCCCGCGGCATGCTGATCCGCGGACGCTGGTCCGACGCGCTGCACCTGGCCGGGCGCGCGTGGCGGCTGGCGCCCGATACCGGCGCGCGCCGCGAAGTGCTGCAACTGGCGCCGTTCGCCGCCCGCCGCATGCTGCGGCAGCTGCTGCCGCGCTAGGCCCCGCGCCGCCCCGGCCACCGCCTTCAGCGCGCGCCGCGCCCGAACATCACGACCTCGACCGTCTGCAGCAGGATCATCAGGTCGAAGACCAGGCCGTGGTTCTTCACGTAGAACAGGTCGAACTTCAGCTTCTCCTCGGCGTCGCGCACCGAGGCGCCGTACGGATAGCGCAGTTGCGCCCAGCCGGTCAGGCCCGGCTTCATGCTGTGGCGCACGCCGTAGTAGCGGATCTCGCCGCAGAGCATGTCGACGAACTGCGGGCGCTCGGGGCGCGGCCCGACGAAACTCATGTCGCCGCTCAGCACCGCGAACAGTTGCGGCAGTTCGTCCAGACGCGTCTTGCGGATGAACTTGCCGACGCGGGTGCTGCGGTCGTCGTCCCTGCTGGCCCAGACCGCCACCCCGTCCTTCTCCGCGTCGATGCGCATGCTGCGGAACTTGGTCAGGGTGAAGTGGCGGCCATGTTCGCCGACCCGCACCTGCCGGTACAGCACCGGCCCGCCCGATTCCAGCCACACCGCCAGCGCCACCAGCAGCATCAGCGGCCAGGTCGCCAGCAACAGCGTGCCGGCCGCGACCAGGTCGAAGAACCGCTTGCTGAGGCGGCGCGGCGTCGAATAGTCGAAGCCGCCCGAGAACACCAGCCACGACGGATCGACCACGTTGAGCTGGATCATCCCGGCTTCGCGCTCGAAGAAGCTCGACAGGTCGACCACCGAAACGCCGTGCTGCACGCATTGCAGCATGTCCTCCATCGGCAGGCCGCCGCGGCGCTCGTCAGGCGCGATCACCAGTTCGTCGATCTGCAGGCGCTCGACCAGTTCGGCCAGGCCGGCCTCGCCGGGCCGCACCAGCAGGTCCTCGCGCACCAGCTGCGGCTGCCCCGGCACCGGGACGAAGCCGACCAGGACGAAGGTACGCCGGTCGCTTTCGCGCCGCAGCCGCGAATTGATCAGGTCGGCGTTCTTGCCCGCGCCGACGATCAGCACGCGCTGTTTCAGGGTTTCCGACTGGAACACCCGCACCCACAGCACGCGCACCAGCACCACGCCGACCAGGCCGGCGGCCAGCGACATGGCCAGCACGCCGCGGCCGATGTAGGCGGGCGGGAACAGGTAGTAGAGGACGGTCAGGGCGATGCCGCCGAAAGCGAACGACAGGGCCATCCGCAGCAGGAAGTCCAGGCGGCTGTGGCGCATGTGCACCTGGTACAGGCCGAAGGCCGCCATCGCACCGGTGATGAACAGCGCCACCAGCGCGGCGCGGACCGGCGCCTGTTGGGCGAACAGCACGTGGTACTCGGGATCGCCACGGAAGCGGATCCACGCGGCCGCCAGCACCGCGGCGACCAGCACCGCGGTTTCGAGTATCCACAGCATGCGCGCCGCGTTGCTCTTGCGGCTGGCGCGACTGGACTTCATGGCCGCCTCCCCGCCACGCGGCAACCCTGCGTACGACGATGCGCCATGCACGACGCCCGACCCTGTCCGGGCGCGTTCAACGAATGTTCCATACTGCCCCTGCCCCCTGTCCGGGCCTTCGCCCACCCTGCGCCCCCTCGGCGCGCCATTCATCCCGTTTCTGCGGATACCGGTCGTTCCCGCGGTATCACTTCCACCAACGCGAAGGCAGGAGGCGACCGGACAGGTATCGGACGAACGGTCGGGGGCGGCTTCCCGGCGCGTCCGGGCATGCGGATCAGGGTTTGACGACCCCGCGGCGGAAACGCTTGAACGGGCCGGCACGGAAATACCGCGCCAGGACCGCCGGGTCGCTGGCGGCAACCGGCAGCATGCGCGGATTGGCGGCCCGGGGCGCCGGTGCGGATATCGCGGCATCGGCATCGCCGGCGGCGGCCGGAGCCGCACGCGGACCCACGACCTGCTGCGATGCCGGCGTGGCCGAGGAAGAAGGGGCCTTGCCGGGAATCTTCGGCTGCGCGCCATCGGCCCGGATCGGCTGCGCCACCTCGTCTATGTCGAGCCGCTCCAGGGCGCCGATGCCGATCCTGCCGTGCAGCACCAGCCGCGGATGCGCGTCGCCGATGGCCAGCTTCGTCGCCAGCGGCGGATCGTAGGCGGGCAGCGGTTGCGGCGACGGGAACGGGAACGCCGCGGGCGTCGCCGGATTGTTGTTGCCCGCGGCCAGCAGCGGGCTGCCCTGGCGCGGCCGCAGCCTGCGCTGCGCCACGTCGGCGAACTGCGGGTCGCTGCCGCGCAGCGTGCCGGTCCATTCCGCCGGCACCAGCGTCGCGCTGGTCTGTACCCAGTTGTTGCTGCCGGCCACCTTGCGCCCGTCGGACCAGGGTTCGCGGCTCTGCGGCTCGCAGGCGTCGGGCTGCCCCACCTCGCTGGCCGGGTTCTCGCGGACGATCGCCGGCGCGCTGCCGGCCGCGGTCTGGTAGACCACGTTGTTGTGCATTTCCAGCGAACCCGCGCCCAGTTGCACCATCACCGCATTGGCGGCGCCGGAGCGGGCGAAGACCACGGTGTTGTTGACCAGCCGCACCCGCCCCTGGCTGCGCCCGTCCAGGTCGCCGCCAATGCGTATCGCGTTCTGCCAGCTGTTGGTGTGCACCAGCACGTTGCCGACCACGTCGGCGTCCTCGCGGCGCAGGTTGGTCGTCCAGCCCGCCTTCTGCGTGTCGCAATCGGGGCCGATCAGCTCCATCTCGCCGTAGACCGAGTTCTCGATCCAGTTGTAGTAGATCTCGCTGCGCTGGTGCCGCGTGCGCACCAGCACGCCGCCGTTGCCGTCGTGGATGTAGTTGTAGCGCATGCGGAACACGGTATCGGGGAAGGTCACCTCGTCCGATTGCATGTAGATGCTGTGCCGCGTGGTGCCGGCGCCGGCGCGGGCGATCTCGCTGTATTCCAGCGTGAAAGAACCCGAATTCTGGTCGGCGCCGAGGATGCCGTGCGAGGGGCAGTCGTGCACGTACGCGTCGCGCACGGTGACGTTGTGCGCTTCGCTGAAGATGCAGGTGCTGGAGCCGCCGGTGACCTCGAAACCCTCGAACACGACATTGTTCGACTGCTCGAACTTGATCGTGTGGGTGCCCCCCGACAGGCGCGGCCGGGTCGCGCCGGCCACGCGGCGCCAGCGGATGGTCACCGGGTTGGACGGGCTACCGCCATCGTCGTCGCCGACCACGATGTTACCGTTGTAAGTCGCGTTGCCGTCCACCTCGACGATGTCGCCGGGGGCGAGGTCGACGCTGTTGAACAGGGTGGACAACTGGGTGTACTGGCGCCCCGAGGGGCCGACCGTATAGGTCGCGGCGGTTGCCTGCAGCGGCAGCATCGCCAGCAGCCCCAGCCCGAGCATGGTTTTGGACGGACGCATCAGAGAAGGAACCCCCAGTGTTCTGCCGCCATTCCCCTGTGAGGGGAATTTTCGCAACCGCAGCGTGAAATCCCCGCTAAGGTTGGCACGGGGATCCGCCCCGGATGGCGCCGGAATCCTTAGGGTTTGAATATTTGCCGCGATCGCCGCGGTTTCGGCAGCCGGGCGGCAGGCTGCGCGGCGATGCGGAGTCTTCGGCCCATTCCCGACGCAAGCGGCGACGCGAGGCGACCGCCGCAACGACCCGGGGCCCATGCGGCATGGAAGCCGACCAAAAGAAAAGCCGGCAAGTTTCCTTGCCGGCTTTCCGTCGTGGATGGCGCGCCCGGAGAGATTCGAACTCCCGACCGCCTGGTTCGTAGCCAGGTACTCTATCCAGCTGAGCTACGGGCGCGTGAAAGAAGCGGAATTTTGCCTGAGGACCCGATCTTCCGTCAATCGTCCCAAGTAATTCCGACACTGGCGGAGTGAGAGGGATTCGAACCCTCGATAGAGCTTTTGACCCTATACTCCCTTAGCAGGGGAGCCCCTTCGGCCTCTCGGGCATCACTCCGGGCGTGTCGGCCGCGGTTGCGCCGCGACACAAGCGACTAGGATACCGGATGGGCCGTACCCGCGGCAATCCGCGCATTGGATCGCACGGTGCGGAAGGATTCGAATTGGTACCGGGCCGGCTCAGTCGGAAGCGCTGGCTTCCGTGGCGGGCTGGGCGGCGTGGTTGTCCTCGCCGCGCTGGATGCGCTGGTAGATTTCCTCGCGATGCACCGCGACGTCCTTCGGCGCGGTGATGCCGATGCGCACCTGGTTGCCCTTGACGCCGAGAACGGTGACCGTGACCGAATCTCCGATCATCAGGGTTTCACCGACGCGGCGGGTCAGAATCAACATGGTCGTTCTCCTTGATCCGGCAGGGTAATGCCGGGGGGCGCCCCGATCGGCAACTCGGTTGCCCGGGACGCTTCCAGATTTCGTACATAAACGTGAAGCATGGTAGCGGGGGTATGGAGCCCCCGCAAGCACGGGGGTCACGGCCTATTCCCCCCTGTTGGAGCACGCCGCAGCCCCGGATGGATTCAGTGCAGGCGCTCGGAAACCCAGCCCTGGACACCCTTCAGCGCAGTCGCAAGGGCGGGCCCGTCCTCGCCACCACCCTGGGCGAGGTCCGGGCGGCCGCCGCCCTTGCCCCCGATCTGACCGGCGATGTGCGACAGCAGTTCCCCGGCCTTGACCTTGCCCGTTGCGGTCCCGTTCACGCCCGCGACCAGCGCCGCCTTGCCGTCGCTGGCGCCGGCCAGCACGATCACCGCATCGCCCAACTGCTGCTTCAGGCGATCCACCGCCTCGCGCAGCGCCTTGGCGTCGAAGCCTTCCAGCCGCGCCGCGAGCACGCGCACGCCGCCGACATCGACCGCGGAACCGGCCAGGTCGGCGGTGGCGCCCGAGGCGACCTTGGCCCTCAGGGATTCCAGTTCGCGCTCCAGCTTCTTCTGGTTTTCGGTGACCTGGCGGATCTTGTCGACCACGTCGTTGGCATTGCCGCCCAACAGCGCGGCCGCCTGGCGCAGGCGGCTTTCCTCGCCGGCGACGTGGTCCAGCGCCCCCTGCCCGGTCACCGCCTCGACCCTTCGCACGCCGGCGGACACGCCGCCCTCGCTGACGATCTTGAACAGCCCGATGTCGCCGGTGCGGCCGACGTGGGTGCCGCCGCACAGTTCGGTCGACGTCGGGCCGAAACGCAACACGCGCACGCGCTCGCCGTACTTCTCGCCGAACAGCGCCATCGCGCCGAAGTCCAGCGCTTCCTGCATGCCCATGTGCCGCACCTCGCCCTCATGGTTGGCGCGGACCTCGGCGTTGACGCGGCGCTCGACCTCGGCGATTTCGGCCGCGGTCATCGGCTGGAAGTGCGAGAAGTCGAAACGCAGGCGGTCGGGCGCGACCAGCGAGCCCTTCTGTTGCACGTGCGTGCCGAGCACGCCGCGCAGCGCGGCGTGCAGCAGGTGGGTGGCCGAATGGTTGAGCACGATGCGCGCGCGGCGCTCCGCATCGACCGAAGCGACGACGTGGTCGCCGAGCTTCATGCCGCCCTTCGCGACCCTGCCGACGTGGCCGAAGAACTGGCCGGCGAATTTCTGCGTGTCGGTCACGTCGAATTCGACGCCCTTCTCCGCGAGCACGCCGGTGTCGCCGACCTGGCCGCCGGATTCGGCGTAGAACGGGGTCTTGTCGAGGATCACCACCGCTTCGTCGCCCGCGGAAACGGAATCGACCGGGCGGCCGTCCTTCAGCAGCGCGACGACCTGCAGGCCGCCGGCGTCGAGGTGTTCGTAACCGAGGAATCCGGTCGGCGCGAGCTGCGCGACCAGTTCCGCCGGCAAACCGGTGTTCGACGCGAACTTGCCGGCGGCGCGCGCGGTTTCGCGCTGCTGCTCCATCGCGTCCTGGAAGCCGGAAACGTCGACCACCAGGCCGCGCTCGCGCGCGATGTCCTCGGTCAGGTCGAGCGGGAAACCGTAGGTGTCGTAGAGGCGGAACGCGTCGTAGCCCGGGATGATGCGGTCGGCCCTGGCGGCGACCTCGTCGAAGATCTTCATGCCGGAATCGAGCGTCTCGGCGAAACGTTCCTCCTCGGCCTTCAGCGCGCGCTCGACCGTGGCCTGCGCCGCCGGCAGTTCCGGGTAGGCCTCGCCCATCAATTCGACCAGCGTGGGCACCAGCTTGTGGAAGAACGGTTCGCGCGTGCCGAGCATCCAGCCATGGCGCAGCGCGCGGCGGATGATCCGGCGCAGCACGTAGCCGCGGCCCTCGTTCGACGGCAGCACCCCGTCGACGATCAGGAACGAGCAGGCGCGGATGTGGTCGGCGATCACGCGCAGCGACTTGTTCTCCAGATCGGTGGTGCCGGTCAGCTCCGCCGCCTTCTTGATCAGCGTCTGGAACAGGTCGATCTCGTAGTTGCTGTGCACGTGCTGCAGCACCGCGACCAGGCGCTCCAGGCCCATGCCGGTGTCGACGCACGGGGCGGGCAGCGGCACCAGCGTGCCGTCGGGCTGGCGGTCGAACTGCATGAAGACGTTGTTCCAGATCTCGATGAAGCGGTCGCCGTCCTCGTCGGGCGAGCCCGGCGGGCCGCCCGGGATTTCCGGACCGTGGTCGTAGAAGATCTCGGTGCACGGCCCGCACGGGCCGGTGTCGGCCATCTGCCAGAAGTTGTCCGAGGCATACGGCGCGCCCTTGTTGTCGCCGATGCGGATGATGCGCTCCGGCGGCAGGCCGACCATCTTGTTCCACAGCTCGTACGACTCGTCGTCGGTCTGGTAGACGGTGACCAGGAGGCGTTCGGCCGGCAGCTTCCACACCTGGGTCAGCAGCTCCCACGACCAGGCGATGGCCTCCTTCTTGAAGTAATCGCCGAACGACCAGTTGCCGAGCATCTCGAAGAAGGTGTGGTGGCGCGCGGTGTAGCCGACCGAGTCGAGGTCGTTGTGCTTGCCGCCGGCGCGCAGGCAGCGCTGCACGTCGGCCGCGCGCACGTAGCTGCGCTTCTCGGCGCCGAGGAACACGTCCTTGAACTGGACCATGCCCGAGTTGGTGAACAGCAGGGTCGGATCGTTGCCCGGCACCAGCGGCGCCGACGGCACGATGGTATGGCCCTTCGAGGCGAAGAAATCGAGGAAGTCCCTGCGGACCCGGGCGGTGGTGAATTCTGGCGTCTTGTCGCTGGTCATCTGGCTGGCGAGGTCTGGCGGGCAAGGGGGCATTGCCGATACCGTCCAGATGCGGACGAAGCAGCGGGCCGTCAACCCGGAAAAGGCCGTCAAGATTACCAAACCGGGCGGTCCCGCGGGCCCGGGATGCCCGCTTCCGCGGCCGACCGCGAAGGCGGCCCTATTCCGCGTCCCCGCGCAATGCCGCGCGGATGCTGTCGCCATCGAAGCCCCGCCGGACCAGGAGGTCGCCGGCCTTGCGCCGTTGCGCCGCATCCCGTGGCCCGGCTGCGCCGAAACGGCGGCGGACCAGGTTGCGGGCGATCACGAGCCAGTCGCCATCGAAGGCGTCCATCGCAGCGGCGATGGTTTCCCGGTCCAGGCCGTGCATGGCCAGTTCGGCACGGATATGCGCGGGGCCGTAACCATTGGCGGCACGGCTGCGGACCAGGAACTCGGCGAAACGCGCGTCGTCCTGCCAGCCTTCGCTGCTCATCCGTTCGACCGCGGCCGCGGCTTCGGCGGCATCGACGCCACGCGCGGTCAGTTTGCGGGTCAGCTCCTTGCGCGAATGCTCGCGGCGCACCAGCAGGCCGAGCGCGCGCTGCGCCGGCGTCGGCTCGGGGCGGCGCTTGCGTTGCCGGCTGGTCGCGGCGGTCTCGCCCTCGCCGGGAAGGCGGCCGAATTCGTCGCTGCCATTCATTTCCGTGTCGGCTTCCCGGCGGGCCCGGCGGTTGCCTTGCCGGCGACCTTGCCCGGCGGCTTGGTCGACCCGGCGGACTTCTTCGCCGGCCTGGGCTTCGGCGCCGGCAATGCGTCGGCGGTGGCCTGCAGTATCCGCTGCAGCAGTTCCGTGTCGTCGAGGAATTCGTCCAGTACGTAATAGTCCTTCGCCTCGGGATACGGCTTGCCCAGCGCGACCGTCGGCAACAGCGCGCGCCCGGCTGCGGTCGGTTTCAGCAGCAGGCTGTTGTCGCAGGCGAAAGCGACGACCTTGCCATCCAGGTACAGCCCGTACTCGCCGAACATGCGCTTGTACGCCAGCCGCGACCCGAAGCCGGTCTGTTCGTGCACGTATTCGATGTAGTCGCTGTCGGTGGCCATGGTCGCTCTCCTTATCGGTTCCCCGGTCCGCGCCCTGGCTCCACGGCGGCGGCGGCCCGCACCTCCGCCTGCCTGCGCTTCGGCAGGCCGGCCAGCGCCTTGTCGTACGACCAGCCAATCAGCTCCTTCAGGTAATCGGCCGGGACCGTGCGCACGTCGACGATGGTGACCCAATGGAAACGACCCATGTAACGCGCCGGCTTGATTCCGGGCACCCCGGTCAGCTCGAGGAAGCGCTCCGGCGTCACCCGGATGCTGAAGCGCCATTTCTCCGGCTCGCTGGTCTTGAAGTAGGCGAAGTACTTGTTGCCCACCGAATACAGCAGCACGTTGCTCGGCGGGCCGGCCAGCTTCGACGCGACGGCCGGGAAACGGCTGCAGAACGCCTTGACCGCGGCGACATCCACGCTACACCCCGGCGACAGCCCGTGCCAACCGTCCGCGGCTGCCCGAGGGCACGGCCCCGAAGCCGAGACAACCGGGCATGGCAACGGCGCCTTCCGGCAGGATCGTGAACGATGCGTCGCGCACTCCCGGCGCGGACTTGAACCGGTCAGTCAGGCCGCACATTGCGATCTCTCCCTTCCGGAGCAGAGACACGGCAAACGATAACGCTGCGGCGCCCGCGATGGCGAGGAACGGCATCTCCCGCCATGCGATCGACGAGCATCGACCTCCCGGTGCAAAAGGCTGGCGCATCCGGCAAGCAAAAAGGCCCCGCTTGCGCGGGGCATGACGAGAAAAGGAGCGGATGGCGACATGTCCGGCATTCTCGCCCGCGCGGGCGGGAATGCCATGAAGATTTCCGTCCCTGGAGACAGGCATCCTTATTCGTCGTCGCTGTCCGCATCGTCGCGCGATGCCTCGGCCGGCTGAAACTTCTCGCGCAGCTCGGCTTCCAGCTTCGCCGCGACCTGCGGGTTCTCGCGCAGGTAGTTGCGGGCGTTGTCCTTGCCCTGGCCGATGCGCTCGCCGGCGTAGCCGTACCAGGCGCCCGACTTCTCGACCAGCTTGGCATCCACGCCCATGTCGATCAGTTCGCCTTCGCGGCTGATGCCTTCGCCGTAGAGGATTTCAGTGACCACCTGCTTGAACGGCGGCGCCAGCTTGTTCTTGACCACCTTGATCTTGGTCTGGTTGCCGATGATCTCGTCGCCCTTCTTGATCGCGCCGATGCGGCGGATGTCCAGGCGCACCGAAGCGTAGAACTTCAGCGCGTTGCCACCGGTGGTGGTTTCCGGGCTCTGGCCGGGCATCATCACGCCGATCTTCATGCGCAGCTGGTTGATGAAGATCACCAGGGTGTTGGAGCGCTTGATGTTGCCGGTCAGCTTGCGCAGCGCCTGGCTCATCAGCCGCGCCTGCAGGCCCGGCAGCTGGTCGCCCATCTCGCCCTCGATTTCGGCCTTCGGCGTCAGCGCCGCGACCGAGTCGATGACGACGATGTCGATGGAGCCGGAACGCACCAGCATGTCGGCGATCTCCAGCGCCTGCTCGCCGGTATCGGGCTGCGACAGCAGCAGGTCGTCGACCTGCACGCCCAGCTTGGCGGCGTAGACCGGGTCCAGCGCGTGCTCGGCATCGATGAAGGCCGCGGTGCCGCCCATCTTCTGGCACTGCGCGATCGCCTGCAGGGTCAGCGTGGTCTTGCCCGAGGACTCCGGGCCGTAGATCTCGACGACGCGGCCCTTCGGCAGGCCGCCGATGCCCAGCGCCAGGTCCAGCATCAGCGAGCCGGTGGGGATGGCTTCGACCGGCTCGATCACGCGATCGCCCATGCGCATCACCGAACCCTTGCCGAACTGGCGTTCGATCTGGGTCAGGGCCGCGGCCAGCGCGCGCTTCTTGTTCTCGTCCATCGTGGTGTCCTCAGGTCTTGGAAATCGGGAATGGGGTCAGGCTAACGGCGGTGCATCGCATGGACTGAGACGCGCCGGCCTTGTCGAAGAAAATATTCCGCAGGAAAAACAGAAGGCATAGGCCGATGCCCGCGCGCGGTGTCGGAAAAGTCCTCGCCATGGCCTGCCCCGCCCGCCTCACCGGTTCGGCCTCACCAGGCCGCAGTACAGGCCCTCGATGGCGAAGTCCTGGTCCGGCTGCACCTCGATCGGCGCGTAGTCGGGGTTGCGCGGCAACAGGCGGATGCGGTCCTTGCCGATCTTCAGCAGCTTGACCGTGATTTCGTCGTCGACGCGCGCGACCACGATCTGGCCGCTGCGCGCATCGCGGGTGCGGTGCACGCCGATCAGGTCGCCGTCGAAAATGCCTTCGTCGCGCATCGAGTCGCCGCTGACCTTGAGCAGGTAGTCCGGCGATGGGTGGAAAAAGGCGCGGTCGAGCATCACGTAGCCGTGCGTGTCGGCATCGGCGCCGATCGGCGCGCCGGCAGCGACTCGGCCGAGGATAGGCAGGCGCAGCGCATCATCGTTGGCTGCCGACAGCACCAGTTCCTGTTGCGGCGGTTGCGGTGCGTGCAGTAAGCGGATACCGCGGGCCCGGCCCTGCACTCGCTCGATGGCGCCGGCGGCTTCTAGTGCTTCGAGATGGTATTGCGCGGCACGCACCGACTTGAAGCCAAAAGCCCGCTGAACCTCGATCTGCGACGGTGGCATGCCCTCGCTAGCGATGCGCTCGGCGAGGAAGGCGAGAATAGCTTGTTGGGTGTCGCTCAGATCCATATAGGTAGTATTACTACTACCATCACACCCCGTCAACCCGTCCAATCTTCCCGTATTGCAAGCATCAAATTGAATTGATGCTTGCATTCTGACGAGCAGTCTAATATATTGCAAGCATTATCAGGAGGAGTGCTTGCATGAGTGCCAACGATCAGACTGTAGGTAAGGCGGCAGGCGGTCACGCCAGAGCTGCCGCGCTGACGCAATCAGAGAGGAAGGCAATTGCGAAAAAGGCTGCTGAAACAAGGTGGAAGCAACAAAGCCTCCCGAGGGCAACTCATGAGGGCGGCATCAAACTTGGGGAACTCGAAATTCCTTGTGCTGTTTTGGAGGACGGACGCCGACTCCTGACGCAAAGCGGTGTCATGCGCGCTTTGGGACGCGCGCGGCAGGCGAAAGGCCGCGGCCACTACGAAGCCGACGTTAATTTGCCTGCGTTCTTGACCGCGAAGAACCTTAAACCCTTTATTTCTAAGGATTTGGAGGTGACGTCAAGTCAGATTGAATTTCTGACCGCAAAGGGAACCAGAGCCTTCGGGTATAGCGCCGAACTATTGCCACGGGTCTGTGACGTTTATTTGCAGGCTAGAGATGCTGGCGCACTGGATAAGAGACAGCAGCATGTAGCTGTGCAGGCGGAGATACTGATCCGTGCGTTGGCCCAAGTCGGCATCGTTGCCCTGATTGACGAGGCCACTGGCTATCAGGGAATCCGACCGCAAGACGCACTCCAAAAATATCTGGAGATGATCGTTCGCAAAGAGTTGGCGGCTTGGGCGAAACGCTTCCCAGATGAGTTCTACGAGAACATCTACAAACTGAAGGGATGGGTCTGGCCGGGGATACAGAAGAATAGGTACAGCGTCGTCGCCCACTACACGCGGGATTTGGTCTATGAACGGATTGCTCCCTCGCTTCTTCAGGAACTGGAATCAAAAAATCCGAAGAACGAAAAAGGGGAAAGGAAAAGCAAATTCCATCAGTGGCTGACGGAAGACGTTGGGCATCCGATGTTGGCCCAACACTTGCATTCGCTCATCATGTTCCAGCGTCTAGCGATTTCCAGTGGCTACGGCTGGAATCGCTTTGTGAAGATGGTGGATGCGGTACTTCCAAAGAAGGGGGCTACTTTGGAACTTCCTCTGAACGATCCTAACGCGCCTTAGCCGCCCTCTTCGCAATCTGAACGCTCAAGTATCCCGAATTTCAAACTGAGGCACTGCCGACCGATCCGATACCGTGGGTCGGGGGCATAGCCCCGACCTACTGTTTGTTGCCATGGCTGGATACTCTGCAATTTACAGTGATGTCCCACGGGCGCAATGCCTTCGTGGAGATCGTGGCGAAGAGCATCGCCCCAAGAGCGCTCCTACCGGCGCCCGCCCCGCCACATCGAGAACAAAATCCACACCCCGCCCAGCGCGGCGCCGATGAACCCGGCCACGCCCACCCACAGCATCCAGCGGCTGGAGAACCCGCCACCATTGCTGTGCATCACGATCGACGAGCCGATGATCAGTGCGGCGGTGATGATGCCCATGGTCAGCCGGTTCGCGGCGCGGTCGACCTTGTCGCCGAAGGCCTTCAGCGTGGTCACCTCGATCTGCAGGTGCAGCCGGCCGCGCCGCGCGTACTGCAGCAGCCGGTGCAGGTCGCGCGGCATGTCGCGCAGCAGGTCGACCACGTTGCCCAGCGCGCGCTTGCCGCGTCGCGCCACCGCGACCGGAGAGTAGCGCGCCAGCATCGCCCGCTCGAGGAACGGCCGCGCCTCGCCGGCCATGTCGAAATCCGGATCGAGCTGGCGCCCCATGCCCTCCAGGGTCAGGAAGGCCTTGATCATCAACGCCAGTTCGGCCGGCAGGCTGAGCCCGTGCTCGCGCAGCAGCGCGGTCACGTCGACCAGCATCGCACCCATGCGCAGGTCCTTCAGCGGCACGCCGCGGTACTGGTCGACGAACACGTCGACCGCTTCCTGCAGGCGCCCTTCGTCGATGTCGCCGCTGCCTTCGGTCCAGTCGACCAGCACGTCGGC
Organism: Pseudoxanthomonas sangjuensis; assembly: GCF_010211755.1. Classification (GTDB taxonomy): domain Bacteria; phylum Pseudomonadota; class Gammaproteobacteria; order Xanthomonadales; family Xanthomonadaceae; genus Pseudoxanthomonas_A; species Pseudoxanthomonas_A sangjuensis. The sequence goes on from NZ_PDWR01000003.1 coordinate 172,395, forward strand.
GACGCTGCGCGAATCCTGCCCCACCAGTCCGTGCAACAGGCGCACGATCTGGAAGCGGCGCTGCTCGGACACCCGCCCGACCATGCCGAAGTCGATCACGCCGATCGCGCCGTCGGGCATGTAGAAGATGTTGCCGGGGTGCGGATCGGCGTGGAAGAAGCCGTCCTCCAGCACCATCTTCAGCACGATGCCCGCGCCGGTGCGCGCCAGTTGCCGGCGGTCGAGCCCGGCGGCGTCGACCGCCGCCAGATCGCGGCCGGGGATGCCGTCCAGCATTTCCTGCACGTTGAGCCGCTCGCTGGTCCACTGCCAGTACACGCGCGGGATGACGATTTCCCCGTGGCCGGCGAAATTGGCGGCGATGCGTTCGGCGCTGCGGCACTCGGCGGCGAAGTCGAGTTCGCGGCGCAGCGACACGCCGAACTGCTGCACGATCCGCACCGGCTGGTAGCGCCGCAGTTCGGGCAATTCGGCCTCGGCGATCTCGGCCAGGTGCCTGAGCAGGCGCAGGTCGGCTTCGATGGTGTCCCTGATCCCGGGCCGGCGCACCTTGAGCACCACGTCGGTGCCGTCGGCCAGCACCGCGCGGTGCGCCTGCGCCAGCGAGGCGGCCGCGATCGGCACAGGATCGATCGCGGCGAAGACGTCGTCCGGGTCCTCGCCCAGGTCCTCGATCAGCTGCGGCAGGATGTCCTGGTAACGCAACGCGGGGACCGCGTTCTGCAGTTCGCTCAGCTCGGCGATCCAGGACGGCGGCAGCAGGTCGACGCGCGTGGCCAGCATCTGTCCCAGCTTGACGAAGCTGGGCCCCAGGTCCTGCAACGCGTGGCGGACGCGCGCAGGCACCTCGAGCTGCAGCAGGCCCTCCTCCGCCGCATGCCAGTGCAGCAGGTGGCCGGCGCGCTCCAGCGCCGCGGCCGCGCCGATGCGCCGGACCACGTCGCCGAAGCCGTAGCGGATCAGCACCGAGGCGATTTCCTGCACGCGGCCGAGGTCGCGCATCGTGCCCAGCCTTTCCCACATCAGGCGCCTCTCCCGTCGCCGCCGGCAGCGTGCGCTCCGAACATGGCTACAGCGCCTCCAGTCCCCGCAGCGCGGCGGCAACGGTTTGCCGGCGCACCGCCTCGCGGTCGCCGTCGAAGCGGAACACCTCCGCCTTCGCATAGCCGCCGCGGCGCTTCCACGCCACCCAGACCGTGCCGACCGGTTTCTCCGGCGTGCCGCCGCTGGGCCCCGCGATGCCGGTGACCGCGACCGCGACCGTGGCGCCGGAATGGATCAGCGCGCCGGACACCATTTCGACCACGGTTTCGCGGCTGACCGCGCCGAAGTCCTCCAGCGTCTGCGGACGCCCGCCCAGCAGCGCCTGCTGGGCCTCGTAGCTGTACGCGGCCATGCCGCAATCGAACCAGTCGGACGAGCCGGCGATGTCGGTCACGCACTTGGCGATCCAGCCGCCGGTGCAGCTTTCGGCGGTGACCAGATGGTCGTGGTTGTCGCGCAGGCGCGCGCCCAGCGCGGCGGCGAGTGCGGCGAGTTCGGCATCGGTGGGGATGTACGGGGCAACAGCCGGCATGGGGAAACGGCACCGTCGTGGAGGACGGTGCCGTTGTAGCCGAAACCGGCGGGTTTGTCGCCCCGTCCGGTCAATGCGTCCGGCCGGGACGGCGGTCAGTGGTAGTTGATGCGGAAGGTCACCCCGTACATCGCCGGCGCGCCGAGGAAGGCGTCGTAGGTGTTGCCGGGATTGCCCGGTTCCGGCGTGCCCAGCGCCTGCAGCGGCCCGTCGAAGCCGACCTGCACGTAGTCCTCGTCGAAGATGTTGGTGCCCCACAGTTCGACCGACCAGCGCTTGTTGCGCGCGCCGACGACGAAGCGGGCGTTGACCACGGTATAGGCGTCCTGCAGCTTCTCCGCGTCCAGGTCCGAACCGGTGTTGTACTCGGACATGTACTTGGCGCCGATGTTGAAGCGGCCAACCAGGCTGGCGCCGAAATCCCAGTCGTAGGTCGCCGAGGCCGACCCTGACCACTTCGGCGCGAAGCTCATCTGCGCGCCGGGCAGCTTGTACAGCGGGCCGGGGTAGACGAAGTCGCTGCCGGGGATGTCGTCGCCGTACTTGGTGTCGGCGTACATCAGGCCGGCCTGCAGCATCAGGCCGGGCGCGGCCTTCGGCTGCCACAGGATCTCGCTGTCCAGGCCCTGCGACACCACCTCGGGGATCGAGCGCACCACGAAGCTGGTGCCGAGGAAGCTGTTGAGCTGGAAATCGTCGTAGGTCTGGTGGAACAGCGTGGCGTTGAGCAGCAGGTTGCCGTCGGCCCAGGTGGTCTTGGCGCCCAGCTCGTAGCTGTCGACGAATTCGCCGGGGAACGAGGTGTCGGCCGTGGTCGGATTGATCGGCAGCGGATTGGTCGCGATGGCCGCCTGGGTGCGGTCGAGGTTGAAGCCACCGGCCTTGTAGCCGCGCGCCGCCGACGCATAGGTCATCACGTGCTCGTTCCAGCGGTAGGCGGCCTTCAGCGTGCCCGACCACTCCTTCTCCTCGCGTTCCTGGTGGGGCGTGCGGCCGTCGTGCAGCACGTTGGTCCACGGCAGGCAACTGAAGCTGACGATGTTGCCGATCAGGCTCTGCTGCGTCGCCGGCGGCAACGAGGCGAACGGCACGCCGCGCGCGGTCAGCGCCGCGGCGATGCGGCCGATCGCGGCCTGGCTGATGCCGGCGGGGCCGAAATACGACGCGCAGCCGGGGCTGCCGTTGGGATTGTCGTAGACGGCATCCAGCGTCTTCTTCTCGTGCGTGTAGCGCAGGCCCAGGGTCAGGTCGAGCGCGTCGGTGGCGTGCCAGGTGTTGTTGGTGAAGATGGCCGCGTTCTTCGCGTTCTGCTTGTACTTGTCCAGGGCGCCGAGCCCGGCGAACACGGTGCCGGGCGCGCGGCCGGTGGCGTCGGCGAGGAAGGTCGCCGCGTTCGGCAGCGTGGCCAGCGCCGGGTTGATCCGCGACAGCAGGCCGATCGACAGGTACGGTTCGTAGGCCGGGCCGATGCGGTAGCTCTCGGTGCGGTCCAGATCCTCGTCGGCGTAGAACAGTCCGACCAGCCAGTCGACCTTGTCGGTGGCGCCGGTCAGGCGCAGTTCCTGGCTGAAGGTCTCGAAGCCGTTGAACGACTCGTCCTCGTCCGGGTTCATGTAGATCAGGTCGGCCGTGCTGAAGTCGAAGTCGCGGCCGTTGATCGCCTGCCAGTCGCGTACCGCGGTGATCGAGGTCAGGGTGGCGCCGCCGAACGCGGACAGGTTCCAGTCGACCTGCGCCTGCACGCCCTTGTCCTTGATGTCCTGCGCGGTGCTGCGGTTGCTGTAGGCCAGCCGCTTCCACGGGTCGGCCGGGATCGCGATCGCGTTGCCGCCGCCCAGCGCGTTGATCAGCGGCGCGGTGCTGCCGCTGATCAGCTGCACCGCGGTACAGCAGTTCTCTTCGCGGCTGGTGAAGTCGCCGGCGAGCAGGATCTCGACGTTGTCGGTCGGCTCCAGCAGCAGCTTGCCGCGCACGGTGTGGAAGTTCTGGTCGTAGTCGTCGGTCTCGGTGCGCGGACCGGCGCCGGTCTCCACGTCCATCCAGCCGTCGCGCTTGCGCTTGGCCGCGTACACGCTGAACGCGATGTTGTCGCCGAGCGCGTCGTTGTAGCTGCCGGCCACGCCGAGCGCGCCGTAGTTGCCGACGGTGACCTCGCCCTCGGCCAACTGCGAATAGCTCGGCTTGCGGGTGACCACGTTGATCACGCCCGCCGAGGTGTTCTTGCCGAACAGCGTGCCCTGCGGGCCCTTCAGCACCTCGATGCGCTCGAGCTGGCCCAGGTCGCCGAAGCCGACGCTGTTGCGCGGCCGGTACACGCCGTCGATGACCACGCCGACCGACGACTCCAGGCCGACGTTGTCGCCGACCGTGCCGATGCCGCGGATGCGCGCGGTGGTGATGGCCTCGTTCTGGGTGCTGGTGACGGTGAGGCCCGGCACCAGGATCTGCATGTCCTTGATGTCGCGCACGCTGGTGTCCTGCAGCAACTGCTCCGACAGCGCGGTCACCGCGATCGGCACGTCCTGCGCGGCTTCCACGCGCTTCTGCGCGGTCACCGTCATCGTCGCCAGCGTGGTGGGTTCGTCCTTCTTCTCGTCCGGCGCAGCCGGCGCGGCTTCCTGCGCATGGGCTTGCGACAACGCACACAGGGCGGCGAGCACCGCCAGCGACAGCAGACGGCACTGCGGTTTCGAAACAATCATGGTGTCCCCTCCCAAGGTCATCCTGAACGTTCGGATCGTCGATTTTTCGGGTGTGACGCTGGTCGTGCGCGCCCACGCATCCGGCGCTTCCCCTGCACCCGGGCCGAAATTAACACCCCCATCACAAATCGGCATTTTGCGACGCACCCATACGGCCCCGGGCGCAAGCGGATGGTCAACCGGCAGTACCGGAGCGCGGCCGGGCCGGCGCACTGCCGGGCTTGTTTGCGGTTCCGTCCCGGCCGTCCCCGGGCCTTCACCGCCCGCCCGGTCCGGCCCCGTCGCCGTTGATGGAGGTTCGGCTCAGCGCAGCGACCACACGCTGTTCGGGTCGCCGTCCGACCCGCGGCGCAACGTGGCCCGCGCCATGCGCCAGAACACAAGCGCCATGGCCAGCGCGATGGCATCGACGAAGAAGCGCTGCCAGTGGCCATGCACGAACGCCGCGGGCAGGTGTTCGCCCGAGCCGAGCCAGCCGGCCAGCGGAATGGCCGCGGTCAACAGCGCGCACAGCCACAGCAGTTCGTGCCCGGCGCGCGCCGGCCGGCGCAGCGCGGCCCACGCGACGCTGGCGAAGAAGACGATGAAGTAGAGGCGCGGCGCCCAGGCTTCCGGCAGCAGCGCCCCGGCCAGGAACGCCGCCGACACGCCGGCCACGCAACCCAGGCAGACGCCCAGCGTCAGCGCCGCCATCACCCGGGTGCGGCGCGGCTGTTCGGGCTGGCGGCGCTTGCGCCGCGCCTCGATCCACAGCAGGTTGCCGCTGTAGAACAGGAACGCGCCGGCCAGGCCGAGCGCGAAGTACAGCCACTTCACCGCGTATTCGCCGAAGTTGCCGAAATGCAGCGTGTACAGGCCGTACAGCAGCGCCCTGCCCGGCGTGTAGTGGCGCGGCTCGGAAACGGCGACCACGTCGCCGCTCGTGGCGTCCAGGGCGACACCGGCCAGATTGCTCAGGCGGCGCTGCGCGACGGCGCCGTAGACCGTGGCCCGGGCGTTGGCATCGCCGGCATTGTCGAAATCGATTCCCTCGGCCCGCAGCCCCGGGACGGCCGCTTCCGCCCGGCGCAGCAATTCCGCCACCGGCAGCATCGGCCTGGCCACCCCGGCCGGCGCCACGTGCGGCGCGACTTCGAAATCCGCTTCCAGCACCTGCATCAGCTTGCCGTCGTAGACCAGCGACTGGAACGGCGCCAGCAGCAGGATGCCGATGGTCAGCACCGCGCCGCTCCAGGCGAAGACGACATGGAACGGCAGCGACAGCATGCCGACCACGTTGTGCGCGTCCTGCCACAGCCGCTTGATGTTCCTGCCCAATCGCAGCGCGAACAGGTCCTTGAAGAATCCCGGTGCGTAGATCGCCACGCCGCTGACCAGCGCGAGCCCGTACAGGATGCAGACCACGCCGAACAGGTAGGTACCGAAGGCGCGCGGCAACCCGGCGGTGAAATGCAGGTCGTAGACGAAATCGACGAAACCCGAACGCGGCGGCGTTTCCTCCAGCACGGCGACGTCGTCGGGAACGAAACGCCGCTGCTCGCCGCGCGATTCGTCGTACCAGTAGACCGACGGCTGCGGGCCGTGCTCGCCGGGCAGCACCAGGTAGACGCCGCCTTCCTCCAGCGGCTGCTCCAGCACCGCGTCGAGCAAGGCCTGCGAACGCCCGACCGGATCCGCGGCCGCCCGCCCGGCCGCCGGCCGCTGCCAGTCGCCGAGTTCGTGGGTGAACACGGTGATCGCGCCGGCGTAGAACGCGATGAACAACAGCATGCCGGCAAGCAGCCCGACCCAGGTATGCAGCGACAGGAAGGTGCGCAGCGTCGCCGCCTTCATGCGCCCGCCCCGGCCCAGCCGAGCCATTTCGACAGATGGATCAGCGCGAAGCACAGCAGCGTCGCGCCGCCCAGCCACAGCCATGCGCGCAGCCCGCTCCTGAAGGCGAAGGCCAGCGACATCGCACCGATCCAAACCGGGAACGACATCAGCAACCACGGCAAGGCGACGATCTCCTGCCTGCCCGGCCACAGCAACGCGATCAATCCCACGAGGCCGACCGTCAGCGGCAGTCCCAGCAGCGCGGCGGCCAGCGATCTAGCCCACATGGCCGCGCTCCCCGCGGGGCGCGCCGCGCGCCTGCCGCCATGCATCGATGTACGGCAGCAGCACCGCTGCCAGCATGACCGCCGCCGATGCCGCGAACACGCCCGCCCAGGTGCCGAGCGCCGCGATCGCCGCCGCGAGCGCGAACGCGACGCACAGCCACGCCGCGACGCGCAGTGCGCGCGCATGCCCGCGCGCGCGTTGCCACAACCGCTGGTGCGCGCAGGCCAGGTAGAAGCCGAGCGCGGCCAGCAACGAGAGGAAGAGATAGGCTGCCGTCATGTCGGTGGCTCGTCGATCGCCGTCAGAACCGCCAGTCCAGGCTCAGCGAGTAGTTGCGCGGCGCGCCGTAGTAGCCGACCTGGTAGAGGCTGGTGACGTATTTCTCGTCGGCCAGGTTGTTGGCGTTGAGCCGCAGGGTGGCGTTCGGCACGAAGTCCCACGCAACGAAGGCGTTCAGCACCGCATACGCAGCCTGCCGGACCGTGTAGCCGGTGTAACTGTCGAGGCCCGAAGTCCTGCTCTGCCAGCGACCGCCCAGGCCGAAGGCAAGCGCCGGGTACGACGGCAGCTTCGCCGCCACCTGCAGGTTGGCGGTGTGGCGCGGGTACCATTCGTAGACGTCTTCGCCGTCGGGCCCGGTCAGTTCCAGCGTGGTGTAGCCGAGCACGGCGCTGACGTGGTCGCCCAGCCGGCCGACGGCCTCGAACTCGAAACCCTCGGACTCGACGTCGATGCCGGTGTAGTAGTACTGCAGGTCCCCGGTCACGCCGGCGTAGGTGGACAAGCCCTCTTGTTCGGCGCGGAACCAGGCCAGCGTGGTCAGCAGGCGCTTGCCGAGCCAGTCCTTCTTCACGCCGACCTCGTAGTTCACGCCCTTCGATGGGTCGAGGTAGTTGCGGTCGATGTCGTACTGGTCCTGCGGCTGGTAGATGTCGGAATAGCTGACATAGCCAAGCAGGCTGTCGGTGAAGTCGTAGGTCAGGCCGCCGTACGGGCTGGTCTCGCGTTCGGTCTGGTCGAACAGCACGCCGGAGTTGTCGCCGTCGCGGTGGTACTCGGCGAAGTTGAAGCCGACGACCGCCTTGAACCGGTCGGTGAGCGCCAGCCGGGCGACGCCGTAGACGCGCTTGAGCCGCTGGTCGAGCACGCTGTAGAAGGTCTTCGGCCCCCAGTCCGGTTCCGGCACCGCGTTGCCGGCATAGGGGAAGCCCGGCAGTGCATCGAAGCCCGAATCCGGGGCATGGTTCCAGTACGTCTGCTCGCTGCGCGCGACGCTCGCGCCGAGGATCGCCTCGTGCTCGCGACCGAACAGCGTGTAGCGGCCGCCGACCGAGACATCGCCCAGGTGGGCGGTGGTTTCGTCGACGTACTTGCCGGGCCAGCCGTAGAGGCCTTCGCCGGTCTGCGGATCCAGGCCGGTGCTGCTGTAGGCGAAGAACAACTGGTCGTCGTTGCCGCTGCGGCGGTAGTTGTAGGAGGCCTTGAGCCGCCAGTCCGGCGACAGTTCGTGGGTGTATTCGGCGAATCCGTTCTGGGTCGTCGTGTTCCAGTAGGTCCAGTCCTGGGTCGTCGACGCGCTGGTGTCGAATTCCGCCTGCGTGCCGTCGTTGTTGACCAGCGTCAGCGCGCCCCACATGTTGCCGTCGGTCCTGTTCGCCTGCCAGGCGTAGCCCAGCGCCAACGTGCCGCGCTCGCCGACCTGGCCATCGACCACGCCGTAGAGGAAGCTGCGGTCGTTCGCGAAATCGCGCAGGTGCGACCCGCCCTCCTCGTGGGCGGCCACGATGCGCGCGGCCCAGCGGCCGTCGTCGGTGACCGGCGACGAATAGTCGCCCTGGATGCGCCGGTTGTCCCACGAGCCGGCGCTGATGCCGACGCCGCCCTGCCCTTCATTGGTCGGCCGCTTGCGCACGTAGTTGACCGTGCCCGCCGCATTGCCCACGCCGGTCAGCAGGCCGTTCGCGCCGCGGATCACCTCCAGCTCCTCGTAGCCGTAGGAATCCAGCGCGCCGGTGACGATGCCCCAGTCGTTGGGCAGGCCCACGCCGTCGATCTGGTTGTTCTTGATCTCGAAACCGCGCGCGGCGTAGTTGGTGCGGTTGGTTTCCCACTCCTCGACGCTGATGCCGGTCGCCAGGCGCAGTGCGTCGTTGATGGTGTCGGCGCCGAACTGCTCCATCTGCTCGCGGGAAACGACGCTGATCGACTGCGGCGTCGCCTTGATGTCGAGGTCGAGGCCGGTGGCGCCGCTGCTCACGCGCTGGGCGCGCTGGGCGACGACCAGGACGGCATCCAGCTCGGTGGCACCGGGCCCGGACGCGTCGTCGGCAGGCTGGGCATGGGAGTGGGCGGCGGCCAGCAGGCCGGCGGCCAGCAGGGAAATGCATGGAAAGCCGGCCCGGCGGCGGGAAGCGTTAGGCATGGATGGGGTCCCCGATGGGTCATTGGGGACGCGGCGATCTGGCTAACGTCCGACCCCACCATCTTAAATGATAATAATTGTCATTAACAACCATGTCCTGCCTTGCCGCGGCTTCCGCCCTGCCCGTCGGTGAGCCGGCACCGGAAGCGGCGCCGCAACCCTCCGGCATCGGCGCCTCCCGCGGGCGGGTAGACTTGGTCCCTTTCCGCCTTGTCCCGCCCCTGTCGCTTACACCCATCTCACGCTGCCGACGACGCGGCTAGTCGTCGAGCATGGGTGCGCTCTGCAGGTTACAGAAGAAACGAGCATGAACGCGCATATGCA
>NZ_PDWR01000040.1 GCF_010211755.1 Pseudoxanthomonas sangjuensis
GTGGGCCACTGCGGTGACAACGCCGCGTGCGAAGGCTTCTTCGGCCTGCTCAAGCGCGAGCGGGTCTACCGCATGACCTACCCAACGCTCGATGCCGCGAGGGCTGATGTGTTCGAATACATCGAGCGGTTCCACAACCCGAGGATGCGACGAAGGGTCGCCAGGCAAGACCAGAAGTTCTCAGCCCTTTTACAACCGTCCGTGATTTCGGGGTAGAACCCCGCCTTTCCACGTGCTCGCAATTGTTGGTAGTGCGCCCGCATCACCGGCTCCCATCGCACCGCCGATAGCGTCGCCATGTACAGCGCCACCCGCACTTCGGCGCGCCCGCCATAAATGCGGCGTTTGCCCTGGCGCTGGCCGCTGTCGCGGTTGAGCGGCGCCACGCCCACCAGGCGTGCAATCTCCCTGCGAGTCAATTGTCCAAGCTCCGGTAGCAACGCCAGCACACTGGCCTGGAATTGCGGGCCGAGCCCCTTGGACGAACGCAACGCGGGCGTGGTGTGTTCCCGCAACAAGGCCTTGATCGCTGCATCGACGGCTGCCCACATCGATTCCGACTGCCGTCATCTCGTCCTCCGCGCTAAAGTAGGTCGGTCGAGAGCATCACGTCCGGCCCACGCTTATCGGTGCGAGGGAAACCTCGCGCAACTGTTCGGGCGTCGGGACGTGAGATCCGGTGTGCGGCCCCTGCTGAATTACGGTGCCGCTACACCGAGGCGTTATCGGGCGCGCACACCGGGCTCTCGGCGTTTACAGTAGGGGAAAGCCAAGACATAAGGCACTAAGCATTGCCAAAGAAACACCTACTCCCACGCGAGCTGCATGATCAGACCAGCCAAGAGGCTTACTCTCGCTGGCTGCACCGGAAAGCCGCTGCGCATGTCAAGCGAGACCGCAAGCGCGGCCACATCTGCACAATTTCAGCCTACAAAGATGCAATTCACGCCGCTGTCGTCTCATCGTCAGGCAACGATGCCTACACCGGTGAGAAGCTGGATTGGACGCTTATAAGCACATACGATAACGACGCATCAAAGACCGGGAAGCATCACTACAAGGCCGGATTTTCCCTGCTTCCAACCGTCGATCACATAGAAGCCAGCTCAAAGTCCGCTTCGTTCCGGGTCTGTGCTTGGCGTACAAACGACTCAAAGAATGACCTCACGCATGTAGATTTTGTGGAGCTCTGTAAGCGCGTTCTTGAGCATGAGGGTTACACCGTCAGCAAGAGCTAACAACTTGTTCGAGCCGAACCCGCTTCGCGGCCCGGCCTGATTCCGACGCTCGGACCCGCCGCATCGCAATCCCGGGAATCCCGCATGCAGCACCCAGGAAACCCCACGCCCCAACAGCTCGTCATGGCCGCCTGCGGATCCGTCGTCGTCGCTGGCGTCATGCTTTCCAACGGCGACCGTCTCGGCTTCCTGCCGCTCGCTATCGCCGCTATTTGCGGGCTCGGCGCCTTCGCCAGGTCCAGGAACCGCTGACCGGCCCGTCGACCGCATTGCCGGCGACGCGAGGCCCTACAATTCGCCATCCAGCCAGGCGCCGGGCCGCCAAAGGGAATTCCATGATGTTTCTGGTTCTGCTGACGTACACCGTGCCGCTCGAGGTAGTGGATCGGCACATACCCGCGCACCGGGATTTCCTGTCCCGCAACTACGCCAGGGGCGCGTTCCTGCTGTCCGGCCGCAAGGAACCGCGGGAAGGGGGCATCATCCTGGCGACCGCCGATTCGCGCCAGGCGCTCGAGGCCCTGCTGGCCGAGGATCCGTTCCACATGCATGGCGTGGCGCAGTACCAGATCGTGCAGTTCACCCCGACCATGGCCGCCGACGCCCTGAGCACGCTGGTCGCTGCCTGACAATTCGGTCATGCCAGAGCCGCGATCCGGTCCGGTCCGGTTCGGTTCGGTTCGGGCGCTTGCAATCGAAGGAGGAGTCCGGCTTGCCGTACGTAAACATCAAGATCACGAAGGAAGGCGCGTCTTCGGACCAGAAGGCCGAATTGATCGCGGGCGTGACCGAGCTTCTCATGAAGCGCCTGCTGGCCGCGTTGCTGATCCTGCCCCTCGCCGGTTGCGTCGTCGTTCCGGTCGGTTCCGGCAAGGCCGGCGGCGACACCGCGCTGGTTTGCCACAAGGGCAGGAAGACCATGGAACTGCCGCGGTCGGCGGTGCAGGGCCACCTGAACCACGGCGACCGCCTGGGCCCGTGCTGAGCCAGGATCGGAGCGGAGGAAGGCGGGGCGGCAATCGAACCGCCCCGCAGCCTGCGGATCAGCCCGCCGGGGTCAGCTTCAGCAGCCTGGCGCCGTCGCCGTCCTGCAACAGCCAGATCGCGCCGTCGGGGCCCTGCTCCACTTCGCGGATGCGCGCGCCCATGTCGTAGCGCTCGACCTCGCGCGCGTTGTCGCCGTCGAACTGGATCCGCACCAGCGAATTCGACCCCACCCCGCCGATGAAACCGTTGCCCTTGAAGTACGGGAACAGGTCGCCGGAATAGATGATGAAGCCGGCGGGCGCGATCACCGGGTTCCACCACGCTTCCGGCGCGTTGAATTCCGGGCGCGTGTCGTGGTCGGGAATGTCGCGGCCGTCGTAGTGATTGCCCCAGGACACGACCGGCCAGCCGTAGTTGCTGCCGCGCTCGACGCGGTTGAGTTCATCGCCGCCGCGCGGACCATGCTCGACCTCCCACAACCGGCCCTGCGCATCGAAGGCCATGCCGAGGATGTTGCGGGGGCCCAGCGACCAGATCTGCGCAGTCACGCCGCCCTTGTCGGCGAAGGGATTGTCGGCCGCCGCCGTGCCGTCGTCGTTGAGGCGCAGCACCTTGCCCAGGTTGGCCCGCATGTCCTGCGCCGGCGTGAACTTCTGCCGCTCGCCGGAAGCCAGCCACAACTTGCCGTCGCGGTCGAACAGGATGCGATGGCTGTAATGGCCTTGCCCGGTCACCTTCGGCACCTGCCGCCAGATCACCTGCAAGTCGGACAGGCGGCCGCCGTTGCCGTCCGCGTCCAGGTCCAATTTCGCGCGCGCCAGCGCCGCGCCGCGCGTGTCGCCTTCGCCGGCTTCGGCATAGCTGAGATAGACCCGGTGGTTTTCGGCGAATTGCGGGTGCAGCGCCACGTCGCCGAGGCCGCCCTGCCCGCCGTAGTCGACTGCCGGCACGCCGGCGATCTCGCTGGTCCTGTTCGCGGCGATGTCGTACAGCTTCAGCCTGCCCTTCTTCTCGGTGACCAGCAGGCGGCCGTCGGGCAGGAAAGCCATCGCCCACGGTTCGTCGAAGGTCGCCACTTCATGGCTGAAGAAAGCCGGCGATGGCACCGCCGGTGCGGCCGGCGGATCCTTCCACGCGGTGAAGGCGCCGGTGTTCGCGGTCGTCTTCGCCGGCGTGCCCGCCGCTGCCGCAGGCGCGGCGGCTTCGTTCGTGGCATCGCCGGCATTCGTGCCGGCGTTGGTGTCGGCATTGCCGCAGGCAGCCAGCAACAGGGCCGTGGCGAGGACGGAAATCCGGGGCGTTTTCATGGCGTCGGCTTCGCGTGGCGGGGGATGCAGCCTTTTTACCGCATCAGCGGCAGGCATGGCATGTGCCGGGGCCCGCCACGCCGCGAAGCCTCGTCGAGGCAAAAGCATGGCTGCCGACCCCGCATCAAGTGCAGGGCCGGTTCTATATCTTCAGGTACCAGCCGCGCCGGTCCATCAGCCAGACCACGCCCCACCAGAACAGCACGTAGGCGGCGGCGAACGCCAGCGATGCGACGTACGGCCCGAACAGCGGCGCCATCCAGCCGGCGAAGCCGACGCGATAGATCGTTTCCCACGCGCCCAGCGCGACGAGGACGCACAGCAGCGCCCCCGAGCCCGCATACGCGGCGATGGCGTTGACGCCGAAGCGACGGCCCAGCGCCGGCCATCGCCAGCGGTCGACCAGCAGGTGGCACGACGCGAGCGCCAGCATCGCCCAGCCCGCGGTCCACAGCACGAACGACGAGGTCCACAGGTTCTTGTTGAGCGGGAAGACCCGCGCCCACGCCGCGCCGAGCAGCAGCGCGACGACGCCCGCCGACAGCAGCCGCATCGTTCCGTCCCGGCGCAGCCATTCGCCGGCGCGCACGCCGAGCAGCACGGTGGCGATCGCCGGCAGCGTGCTCAGCAGGCCCTCCGGCTCGTAGCCGAGCCCCGTCGCCGCGTCGTACTTGTAGACCAGCGGGCCCAGCAGCGCGACGTCCACGCGGTTCGCCAGGTTGACGTGGCGTTCGTACGAACCGCCCCACGCCAGCAACGCCCAGTAACCGAACAGCAGCGCGGCGGCGACCAGCCATTGCGCGCGCGCCTTCGCCAGGGTGGCGAGCAGCCCGGCGGCGGCGAAGCACAACCCGATCCGCTGCAGCACGCCCCACGGGCGGAACCATTCCCGGTCGAAGCTGTAGTACGACAGCAGGTTCAGCAGCAGGCCGAGGCCGACGATCTTCGCCGCGCGGACCAGGATCGCGCGGCGCAGCGGCGTCGGATCGGCGCCGCCTTCCAGCCGCGGCACGATGCCCAGTGCGATCGATACGCCGACCACGAACAGGAAGAACGGGAACACCAGGTCGGTCGGCGTGCAGCCGTGCCATTCGGCGTGCAGCAGCGGCGCATAGACGTGGCCCCAGTCGCCGGGATTGTTGACCAGCAGCATCGCCGCGACGGTGATGCCGCGCAGCGCGTCGACGGAAGCGAAGCGTTTCGGATTCACCACATCCACCTCCTGTCCGAGCGACGCGGGCCGCGAACGCTTCGGCTGCCGCCTTTCCGCAATCGGAACGAAGCGCGCCGCGGCTTGCGTCGCCCCTGCGGGATTGCGGGTCAGGTCGCCGGCACGCCGGCGATCCAGGTATCGAGCACCTGCAAGTCGTCCGCGCCGAGCGCGACCAGGTCGGCGCGATAACCCGGCGCGATGCGCCCGTGGCTGTCGCCGAGGCCGAGGAATTGCGCCGGGTAGGTCGCGGCCATGCGCGCGGCCTCGTCGAGCGGCAGGCCGAGCAGGCGCACGCTGTTGCGCACCGCGCTGGCCATGTCGAGCGCCGAGCCGGCGAGCGCGCCGGCGGCATTGCGCACCACGCCCTCGACTTCGGTGATGGTTTCGCCGTACAGGTCGAAGCTGGGGCTGTCGGCGCCGACCATCGGCATCGCGTCGGTGACCAGGAAGACCTTGCCGTTCGGCTTCGCGGCGAGCGCCACGCGCAGGCTGGCCGGGTGCACGTGCACGCCGTCGACGATGACGCCGCACCACGTGTGCGGATCCTCCAGCGCCGCGCCGACCACGCCGGGTTCGCGCCCTTGCAGCGGGGTCATCGCGTTGTACAGATGGGTGAAGCCGCTGACGCCGGCGTCGATGCCGGCGCGGGTTTCCTCGTAGCTGGCCGCGGTATGGCCGGCGGCGACCACCGCGCCGCGTTCGACGAAGGCGCGGATCGTGTCGGCCGGCACCCGTTCCGGCGCCAGCGTGACCAGAGTGACGCCGTTGTCGAGCGCGGTCGCCATCTCGATCTCGGCCGCGTCCGGCACGCGGAACTTGTTCGTGTCGTGCGTGCCCTTGCGCGCCGGCGCCAGGTACGGGCCTTCGAGGTGGATGCCGAGGATGCCCGGCACGCCCTGCGCGATCGCCTCGCGCACCGCGGCGACCGCCTTCGCCATCACCCCGGCGTCGTCGCTGATCAGCGTCGGCAGCATGCCGGTGGTGCCGAACCTGCGGTGCCCGCGCATCATCGTGCGCAGCGCCTCGACCGAGGTGTCGTTGTTGAACAGCGCGCCGCCGCCGCCGTTGACCTGGACATCGATGAAGCCCGGCAGCAGGTAGGCGCCGTGCAGGTCGCGTACTTCGTCGGCGCGCTTCGATGCTTCGGATGCGGCGACGAGGTCGAGGATCCTTCCGCCTTCGACCAGCACCGCGGCGCCCGCCGCGAATCCGTCGTCGGTCAGTACGCGCGCGTTGGTCAGGGCAAGCGTGCTCATGTCGGACTCAGACCGTCTCGGTGACCTTGTTCAGGTGCGGCGGCACGTCGGGATTATGGCCGCGGCGCAACGCCAGCGCATTGATCGCGCGATAGAAGCTCTGGATGGTCAGCAACGGCGCGGCCGCCGGGTTCGACGCCGGCACCAGCGGCAGATCGCCGCGTGCCGACGATAGCCACACCTGCGCGCCGCGGCCGCGGAATTCCTTGGCCAGCGCCAGCATGCCGGCCTCGGTTTCGTCCGATTGCGCGAAGCACAGCACCGGGAAGCCCGGCCCGACCAGCGCCATCGGCCCGTGCTTCACCTCGGCCGAACTGTAGGCCTCGGCGTGCAGGCCGCAGGTTTCCTTGAACTTCAGCGCCGCTTCCTGCGCGGCGGCGAGGCCGAGGCCGCGGCCGAGCACGAACAGGTTGCGCGCATCGACCAGGCCTTCGGTCAGCGCCGACCAGTCGGCCTGCCACGCCGCGCGCAGCGCCTGCGGCAGTTCGTCGAGCGCGCCGCGCAGCGGCGCGCTGTCGGCCCAGTGCGCGGCCAGCTGCAGGATCGCGGACAGCGAGGCGAGGTAGCTCTTGGTCGCGGCGACGCTCTTTTCCGGGCCGGCGCCGAGCGGGATCACCGTGTCGGCCAGTTGCGCCAGCGGCGAATCCTCGACGTTGACCAGCGCGACCACGTGCGCGCCGGCCGCGCGCGCGGCCTTCGCGTTGTGCAGCAGGTCGGGGCTCTTGCCGGATTGCGAAATGGTCAGGTACAGCGCGCCGCGCAGGTGCTGCTTCGCCTCGTACACCGAACCGACCGACGGCGAGATCGACGCGGTGACGAAGCCGAGCTGGGTCTCGAACAGGTATTTCGCGTAGGTCGCGGCGTGGTCGGAACTGCCGCGCGCGCAGGTGGCGACGAAGGCCGGCGGGCTGGCGCGCAGCGCCGCGGCGAGCTTCGCGACGACCGCTTCGTTGCGCGCGAACTGCGCGGCGACGACGTCGGCGGTTTGCGCCGCCTCGTTGAACATCAGGGTGTCTTGCGGCGCGGGCAGTGCCGCGGAGCGTGCGGGTTGCTGGGTCATGGGCTGCTCTGGGGGGAAGGCGGCCGCGGCCGCATCGGTGCGGTCGAGCCGCGCACCACCAGTTGCGGCACGAAGCCCTGGTTGCGCGGCGGCGTCGGATTGTCGGCGTAGGCATCCTGGCGCAGGCCGGCGATCAGCAGGCGCGCGGCCTGCCGGGCGATGTCCTCGGTGGCCTGCTTGGCGGTGGTCAGCGGCGGCCACGACTGGCGCGAGAACGGGCTGTCCTCGAAGCCGGCGATCGACAGGTCGTAGGGCACGTTCATGCCGGCCGACTTGGCCGCGGCCAGCACGCCGGCGGCGATCTCGTCGTTGCTGCCGAAGATCGCGGTCGGCGGCTCGCGCAGCGCCAGCAGGCGGCGTGCGCCGCGGAAGCCGTCGTCGAAGGTGTAGTCGCCGGGCACCACCAGGTGCTTGTCGACGGTGATGCCGTAGTCCCTCAGCGCCTGCTCGTAGCCGGCGTAGCGCTCGCCGCTGGAGCGGTGCTCGGGCCCGCCCCACAGGAAGCCGATGCGCTGGTGGCCGAGCTGGATCAGGTGCTCGGTGATCTCGTAGGCGGCGTCGCGGTCGTCGACGTAGACGCACGGCAGGCCGTCGTCGGGGTCCTCGGTCGCGGCGATGATCCGCACCAGCGCGATGCCGCGCGCGGCCAGCGCGTCGACCAGCTCCTTGCGCTCGGACATCGGCGCGGTCAGCACCAGCCCGGCCAGGCGCGAGCGCTGCACGAATTCGATCAGTTCGTCGGCCAGCAGCGGCGAGGTCGAATCGACCGGCTGGATCTGCAGGCCGAAGCCGGTCTCGCGGCAGGCGGCGAGCACGCCGTTCTGCACCGCGATGATGTGGTACGGGTTCGGGTTGTCGTAGACCAGGCCGATCACGAACGGCGTGCCGCTGCGCAGGTTGCGCGCCGACGGGTCGGGCTCGTAGTCGAGCTCGGCGATCGCGTGCAGCACGCGCGCGCGCGTCGCCTGCATCACCGACGGTTCGTTGTTGATCACCCGCGACACGGTCTTCAGCGAGACCTTGGCGCGTTCTGCGACATCCTTGATGGTGGCTCTGCGCATGGCGATGTCCGGTGGCGATGGCTCGGGTCACGCCGGCATCGCGGCGGCGGCGTGGGCGATAGCGATGGTAGTCGTGCTGCGCATGGCCATGGCCGAACCGCACCCCCTGGTCAGCTCGCGTCCCCCGGGAACCTGCACGGCAGGCCCGGGCCAACGTTGTCATAGTTTTCCCGGTTTCAGCCGCCACGGCAACCGTTTGCCGGCTTCGGCACCTTACTGCGGCCGGTTTTCGCGATGTCGCCGCCCGCCACCGGAGCGGTCGCCGCCCCGGAAAGGCGGCTCGGGTCCGCAGCCGGAATACCGACAAATTTGCAAACAATCCGGGGCCACGCCAGCTGAACAGGGGCGAGCCGGCACGGATTGGCCGGTTTGCACGGCAAACCGATGACAGACCATTGACATCGTTGTCTTTGCATGTCCAAACTCCGTCCAAACCGGCGTCCAATTCGGCGCCGCGACGGGTGCGAGGCATGGGAGAGGCATGGTCGCAATGGTCAGTCCAACCGCAGGAGACGCGCGGGTGAACGGGGCGCCGTTCCTGGCCGCCGACGTCGGCGGCACCCACGTGCGCCTGGCCATCGTGCGCAGCGCCGGCCCCGCCGCGCCGGTCGAGGTGCTCGCCTTCCGCAAGTACCACTGCACCGACCATCCCGGCCTGGCCGACTTCATCGCCGAGTTCCTCGGCGGCCACGACGGCGCGAAGATCGACCGCGGCGTCATCGCCAGCGCCGGCTACGCGCTGGACGACGGCACCGTCATCACCAGCAACCTGCCGTGGCCGTTGTCGATCCGCGAAACCCGCGAGCGCCTGGGCTTCGCCGACCTGCGCCTGGTCAACGATTTCGAGGCCGTGGCCCATGCCGCGGCCACCCTCGACAGCCGCGAGGCGACCCGCGTGGCCGGCCCGGAACGGCCGGCGGTGCGCGGCCCGGTACTGGTGCTGGGCCCCGGCACCGGCCTGGGCGCCGCGCTGTGGATCCCGCGCGGCGAGCGCGGCTTCGTGCTGCCGACGGAAGCCGGGCAATCCGCGCTGGCTCCCGGCAACGAACTGGAACTGGCGCTGCTGGCGCTGATGCTGAAGCGGCAACCGCACGTGTCGATCGAGCACGCGGCGATTTCCGGCCCCGGCATCCGCAACCTCTACAACGCGCTGTGCGAACTGCGCGGCGCGCGGTCGGCGCTGTCCGCGCCAAGCGACATCACCGCCGCCGCGCAAGCCGGCGGCGACGCGATCGCGCGCGAGGCGCTGGAAACCTTCTGCGGCATCCTCGGCAGCGCGGTCGGCGACATGGCGATGAACTACGGCGCCACCGGCGGCATCCGCCTGGCCGGCGGCTTCCTGCCGCAGATCCGCGAATTCCTCCTCCACAGCCGCTTCGCCGAACGCTTCCTCAACAAGGGGCCGATGCGCGCGGCGCTGGAACGCATCCCCGTGCACCTGGTCGAACACGGCCAACTCGGCGTCGTCGGCGCCGCGAACTGGTACCTCGACCACGCGGGCAGCGGTTAGGAGCGGTTCGTTGTGCGCCGCGCGGCGTCCATGCGCGGCGGGCGATGGATCGCGGCAAACGGGCAAGAGAAAGAACGGGAAGGCGGTATCGGCAACCAGCGGCGCGGCAACCGGCGCCGCTTCCAACAACTCAACCAACGAGGGGACACACCATGAAATACAAGAAGACCCTGCTTTCGGCCGCGATCGTGACCAGCCTGGGCCTCGCGGCGCAGGCGGTCGCGCAGGAAGCCCCGGCGACGGCCGACGAGGCCAAGCAGCTCGACACGATCACCGTGGTCGGCATCCGCGGCAGCATCGAGAAGGCGCTCGACGTCAAGCGCGACGCCAAGTCGCACGTCGAGGTCGTCACCGCCGAGGACATCGGCAAGCTGCCGGCGAAGAACGTGGCCGACACGCTGCGCGAACTGCCGGGCGTGACCATCAGCTCCTCCAGCGCCAGCGAGGGCGGCTTCGACGAAGCCGACCGCGTCAGCATGCGCGGCACCAGCCCCGGCCTGACCCAGACCCTGGTCAACGGCCACAACATCGGCACCGGCGACTGGTTCGTGCTGAGCCAGGTGCAGACCGTGGGCCGCAGCGTCAGCTTCTCGCTGCTGCCGTCGGAAATCGTCGACCAGGTCGTCGTGCACAAGTCGTCCGAGGCCAAGCTGGTCGAAGGCGGCGCCACCGGTTCGGTCGACATCATCACCCGCCGCCCGCTGCAGTACGCCGACAACTTCACCGCCAGCGCCGCGCTCGGCGCGGTCCATGCCGACCTGCCGGGCAAGACCGACCCGCAGCTCAGCGCCCTGCTCAACTGGAAGAACGACGCCGGCAACTTCGGCGTGATGGTGCAGGCCTTCTCCGAAGAGCGCCACCTGCGCCGCGACGGCCAGGAAGTGGTCGGCGGCTACGGTGCCGCCACCGTCGACGGCCAGAACGTGCTGTACCCGAATCTGCTGGGCGCGGTGCTGTTCGAACAGGAACGCAAGCGCACCGGCGGCGTGCTCGACATCGAGTTCAAGGCCAGCGACGACCTGACCCTGGACCTCAACGCCTTCACCTCGAAACTGAAGGCGGACAACTACAACCGCAACTTCATGCTGTGGGGCAGCCAGTTCATCGGTTCGCAGGCGCCGACCGCCTACACCATCGATAACGGCGTGCTCACCAGCGCCAGCTGGACGGCGGACCCGGAAAGCGCCGTGCCCTACGGCGTGTACGACATGATCTCGCGCCCGGGCGCGAAGTCCTCGTCCAACTACGTCGCCCTCAGCGCCGACTGGCAGGCCGGCGACTCGCTGGGCTTCAAGTTCCAGGCCGGCACCAGCAAGGGCAAGGGCAGCAGCCCGACCCAGGACGTGCTGGAAACCGGCCTGATCCCGACCGGCGGAACGCTGGGCTGGCAGATGCACGGCATCGGCGAGGCGATCGACTGGTCGTTGGGCGAAGGCAACGCCGCCACCAACCACCATCCGGAATTCGGCTGGATCTTCGGCGGCCAGGGCATCGACGTGGAGGACAAGGAAGACTGGTTCGCCGCCGATGGCGAATACGGCTTCGTCGACGGCGCGCTGGCGTCGCTCGATTTCGGCGTGCGCTACGCCGAGCACGAGCGCCGTAACGACTTCGAGATCGCGCAGGGCCCGAACTGGGCCACGGCCTGGAACGACATCGCCTCCTACGCCGGCTACGCGTCCGGCGCCGGCCACTACCCGGGCGACTTCGCCAGCGGCCTCGACGGCAGCTTCCCCGGCGGCATCTGGTACTACACGCCGGAACAGCTGGCCGCGATCAACGCCGAGTTCGCCAACCGCAACAATCCCGAGCGCTTCTATTTCTCCGACGTGTACGGGGTGAAGGAGAAGAACAGCGCCGCGTACGTGCAGGCCAACTTCGAGGGCGACAACTGGAGCGGCAACGTCGGCCTGCGCTACGTCAAGACCGACAGCGACATCCGCTACAACCAGGCGCTGCCGGTGGCCTCGGGCATCCCGGGCGCGATCACCGGCTCGGCCTTCGGCGACTACCTGCCGGTCACGGTCAACAACGACTACGCCAAGCTGCTGCCGAGCGCCAACCTGAAGTTCAACCTCGGCGACGACGTGGTGGCGCGCTTCGCGGCCTCGCGCACGATGACCCGCCCCGACTATTCGGCGCTGGCCGGTTCGCTGTCGCTCGACGACCTGACCCACACCGGCAGCGGCGGCAACCCGAACCTGAGGCCGCTGGTCTCGACCAACTTCGACGCTTCGCTGGAATGGTATTTCGCGCCGCGCGCGCTGCTGGCCGCCAGCGTGTACAGCATGCAGCTGGACGACTATGTCGGCTTCGGCAACGCGACCATCCAGTACAAGGACCAGGCCGCCAGCCACGAGACCGGCACCGACGTGTACAGCGACTATCTGGTTTCCGTGCCGGTCAACACCAACGGCAGCGTCAAGGGCTTCGAGCTGACCTACAAGCAGCCGATCGGCGAGAACTTCGGCTTCGACGGCAACTACACCTACGCCGACGGCGAGACCGCCAACGGCGGCCCGCTGAACGGCACCTCGAAGAACACCTACAACCTGTCGGGCTGGTTCGAGAACGAAACGTTCAGCGCGCGCGTCACCTACAGCTTCCGCGAGGCCTTCTACGCCGGCGTCAGCCGCACCGACGCGTTCTACGAGGACGACTTCGGCACGGTGTCGGCGTCGTTCAACTACAAGGCGACCGACTGGCTGACCGTCAGCCTGGACGGCCTGAACCTGAACGATCCGGTCAAGTCGTACTACACCAGCAGCGCCGCCGGCGTGCTGCCGTACGCGATGTATTCCAACGGCCGCCAGTACTACCTGAACCTGCGCTTCAAGTTCTGATTCTCTCCCGGCTGCATGCAGTGCTCCACTTCACGGGCCCGGACTTGTCCGGGCCCTTTTTCTTTTGCAGTCTTGCCTTTTTCGCACCCTTTCAACCCGCCCACGCCTAACATCGGCGCCTCGCGCCAGGAAACGGGAAACCCGATGAAGCCTTCGCTCTTTCTCCGCATCGCCGCCACGCTCGCCGCCGTGGCCCTGCTGCCCGCCTGCACGCAGGGCGCCGGCAAGCCGGAGCCGTCCGCCCCGGCCGCCTCCACCGAGGCGATCCAGCCGGCGCTGATCCCCGTGCCCGCGACGCTGCAAACCGGCAGCGGCGAATTCGTCGTCGACGCGGGCACGAAACTGCACGCCGACAGCGATGCCGCGCGGCGCGTGGCGGAACGCTTCAACGGATTCCTCGCCGCGGCGAAATGGCCCGAGCTGAAGCCCGGGGAAAGCGGCGCGTCCGGCGGCATCCGCTTCGAAGCCGTCACCACCGGCACCACTTCGCCGGAAGCCTATTCGCTGGACGTGACGCCGGACGGCGTGGTCGTGCGCGCGACCGACGAGCGCGGCCTGTTCTACGGCGCGGTCACGCTATGGCAGCTGCTGACCCAGGGCGAGGACGGGCGCGTCGTGCTGCCGGCAATGCACATCGACGACACGCCGCGCTTTTCCTGGCGCGGGCTGATGCTGGAC
>NZ_PDWR01000041.1 GCF_010211755.1 Pseudoxanthomonas sangjuensis
CCCCTTTGTTGTGTATCTTTGCTCTGGCCTGAAAAAGGAGAAGGAGAAAGCCATGAAGACAATAGCTTTGTTTTCGTTCGCGCTTCTTTGTTTGACGGGGTGTGCGACCTCCAATTCCCTGACTGCAGCAAGGGGAGAACAGCCGGGTACCGTCGTGCTTGCGTACGAGACAGGAACCCCGGAGGCCCCATCCTGGAGCCTGCAGCACTTGAACCTGGTAGCCACGCACCATTGCGAACTCCAGGGTTACAGCCATACGGAACGGGACGTCCTGGTGACGCAACAGTGCTCGGCAAGCGATGCCAGCGGGAAATGTTCTGCCTGGCAGGTTCGGAACGCTTACCAATGCGCGGGCAACGCCGTCGCCCGGCCTGGTTTACCGCCGCCTTCCCCGCCTTCCCTGGTTGCCAGATCGCGGTGATGGCAATGTGAGCCGGGCGGGGCAGGGTTCTCCCGCCGCGAGACAAGACACACCCGCTCCCACGAAAAACCGCCGGTTTCCCGGCGGTTTTTTTTCGGTCAATGCGGCGACCGCGGCATGTCTTCCGGCGGCGGGTTCTTCTCGATCCATTCGCGCCGCTGCTCCGGCGTCATCGCCTTCCACTGGTCGATCAGCTTCCTGCGTTCCTCCGGCTTCATGCCGCGCATCTTGCCGAACAGCGCGCGCGCCTGTTCGCGCTGCTCCGGGCTCATCCGCTCGAAGCGGCGCATGCCGCGGTGCGCCTTCTCGCGCTGTTCCGGCGTCATCTGCCGCCAGCGCTGCGCATGCTCCAGCATCCGCGCGCGGTGTTCCGGGTCGCTGTTCCAGCGCTCGCGCAGCGGCGCGACCAGCGCATCGCGCTGCTGCGGCGTCAGCTTGTCCCACTCCGGCAGCGACGCCGCCGAATCCGATTGCGCGAACGCGGAGCCGGCCGCCAGCAGCAGGCCGCCCAGCAGGAAGGAAGGAAGCATCTTCTTCATCGCATCACTCCATCGCCAGTTGCTGGCCGTCGGAAGCCAGCCAGACGTACAGATCGGGGTTTTCGGCCAGGGCATTCGCATAATCGTCGCCGTCGGCCGCGGGTTGCGTGGCAACGGCCGTTCCCGCCGCGGGTACGGTCGACGGATCCTTGTCCAGGAACGGCACGCCGATGGCGACCGCCAGTACCGCCGGCACCACGCCCGCGGCCAGCCAGCGCCAGCCACGGCCGCGCGCTGGCGCCGTTTGCGAAGCGGCATGGCGCGCGCCGCGCAGCCGTGCCAGCGTCTGCGGCGAAAGGCTGGCCAGCGACCCGGCGTGGAGCTGTCGCATCCGCCTGTCGAAGTTGTCGTCGTCGAATTCCGTGGTCATCGGCTTGCTCCTCATCGGAACTCCTCCAGTTGTCTCTGCAATGCCTCGCGCGCGCGCGAAAGGTGGGTCTTCACCGAGCCTTCCGAGCAGCCCATGGCCCGCGCGGTGTCGGCCACGTCCAGTTCCTCCAGCACGCGCAGGGTGAAGGCCTCGCGCTGGCGGGCAGGCAGGCTGCGCAGCGCCCGTACCAGCTTCGCGTAGGCCTCGCGCCGCTCGTGCGCCTGCGCGGGACCTGCGCCCGCGTCGGCCCAGTCGATGCGGCTTTCCTCGTCGCCCTCGGCGGCCGGCGACAGCCAGCGCAGGCGGAAGTTGCCGCGCCGCTGCGTGTCGACGATCTTGCGGCGCAGGATGCTCCAGAACAGCGGCGTCCATTCCGCGGCCGGCCTGTCCTTGTAGGCCAGCATCTTCATCATCGCGTCCTGCACCGCGTCCAGCGCGTCGTCGCGCTGGCGCAGGCCGGCCTCGGCGAAGCGGAAGGCGCGCGGGCCGATCCCGGCCAGGAACGCCTCCAGCGTCGCCGGTCGCGGCGCGGCCGCGGGGGCTTCCGGCGGGATGTCGAGTTCCGTGCTCACCAGCACAGCTTAGGCCCTGTCTGCGGTCGGTTCACGCGACGGGTAACGCATGGCCGCGGCTTCGGTTGACCACCGGCTTTGACCATTGCGTTCAGCGCCCGGTTATCATGCGGCCGAAGGGCGCCGTGCCCGGGAGGGATGGAATGAGCGACGGTTTCGTGGCCTTGTACATCTTCATGCTGGCGGCGATTGCCGGGCACGTGATCATTTCGCGGGTGCCGGTGATCCTGCACACCCCGTTGATGTCCGGTTCCAACTTCATCCACGGCATCGTGCTGATCGGTGCGATGGTGGTGCTGGGCCACGCCGACACCACGCTGGAGAAGGCGATCGGCTTCGTCGCCGTGCTGCTGGGCGCGGGCAACGCCGCCGGCGGCTACGTGGTGACCGAGCGGATGCTGG
The DNA here is from genome assembly GCF_010211755.1 of Pseudoxanthomonas sangjuensis. GTDB lineage: Bacteria > Pseudomonadota > Gammaproteobacteria > Xanthomonadales > Xanthomonadaceae > Pseudoxanthomonas_A > Pseudoxanthomonas_A sangjuensis. The sequence goes on from NZ_PDWR01000041.1 coordinate 2,305, forward strand.
AGATGTTCAAGTCCAGCAAGAAGCCGGCGGGCAAGGGGGACCAGCCATGAGCCTGGCCGAACTGTTGCCCGCCGTCGTCAAGACCAGCTACCTGGTCGCCGCGACGCTGTTCCTGCTCGGCCTGCAGCGCATGGCCTCGCCGCTGACCGCGCGCAGCGGCATCCGCTGGGCCGGTGCCGGCATGCTGATCGCGACCTTCGCCACGCTGTTCCTGCCCGGCCTGCACAACGTCACCCTGATGCTGCTGGCGATCGTGATCGGCGCGGGACTGGCGTGGGTCTGGGGCAGGCAGGTGCCGATCACCGACATGCCGCAGATGGTCGCGCTGTTCAACGGCATGGGCGGCGGTTCGGCGGCGGCGATCGGCGCGGTGGAACTGCTGCGTTATTCCGAACTGTTCGGCCGCGACACCTCGAACTGGAGCGCCTCGGCCATCGCCGACCTCGCCGCGCGCCAGCCGGGCAAGGTCACGCTGGCGCTGGCGGTGGTCGGCGCGCTGATCGGCGCGGTGTCGCTGACCGGCTCGATCATCGCCTGGGCCAAGCTCGACGGGCGCATGGACAAGCGCTACACCTTCCCCGGCCAGCAGTGGCTCAACGCCGCGGTCGCGCTGGTCGCGGTCGCGCTCGGCGCCTGGGCGGTGTGGTCGCTGCAGATGCCGACGGTGATCGCGTTCTTCCTCGCCGCGCTGGCGCTGGGCGTGCTGATGACGCTGCCGATCGGCGGCGCCGACATGCCGGTGGTGATCTCGCTGTACAACGCCTTCACCGGCCTCGCCGTCGCGTTCGAGGGCTACGTGCTCGGCAACGAGGCGCTGATCATCGCCGGCATGATGGTCGGCGCGGCCGGCATCCTGCTGACCCGGCTGATGGCGAAGGCGATGAACCGCTCGATCAAGAACGTGCTGTTCTCGAACTTCGGCGGTGGCGGCGCGTCGGCGCAGGAGATCAGCGGCTCGCAGAAACCCATCGAGGCCGGCGACGTCGCCGCGATGATGGCCTACGCCGAGCGCGTGGTGATCGTGCCCGGCTACGGCATGGCGGTGGCGCAGGCGCAGCACAAGATCTGGGAACTGACCCAGCGCCTGCTCGACCGCGGGGTCAAGGTGAAGTTCGCGATCCACCCGGTCGCGGGGCGCATGCCGGGACACATGAACGTGCTGCTGGCCGAGGCCGGCGTGCCGTACGACCTGATCGCCGACATGGACGACATCAACCCGGAATTCCCCAACACCGACGTGTCGCTGGTGATCGGCGCCAACGACGTGGTCAACCCGGTGGCGAAGACCGATCCGGCCTCGCCGATCTACGGCATGCCGATCCTCGACGTGGTGAGCTCGAAGAACGTCGTCGTGATCAAGCGCGGCAAGGGTACCGGCTTCGCCGGCATCGAGAACGCGCTGTTCTACGCCGACAACACGCGCATGCTGTACGGCGACGGCGCGGAGATGGCGAGCGCGCTGGTCGGCGAACTGAAGGCGCTCGACGGCGGCGGGCATTGAACGGCCCGCCGGCCGCCGCGAAGCTCATTCCGGGTAGCAGATCTCGCCGTTGACGAAGGTGGTCACCATGCCGCCTTCCTTGGTGCCGCTGACGAAAAAATGGCCGCTGGCGCCGGCGAAGCGGCCGGTGGCCCCGACGATCTCCTGGTAGGCGGTCACCACGCCGTTCGGGCCGCGGGTGGTCGCGCCGGTTTCGCGCATGGTTAGCGTGCCGTGCTCGGTGCGGTACTCGAACGGGCCGCTGTAGATGATGAAGTTGGGCGAAGTGGCCGGGCTTTCCGGCACGGAGCTGTCGCCGCGGAAATGCGTGGTGCCGGTCAGGCCGTGGTTGCCGTCGACCATGCCGAGAAAGCACGAGCTCAGGCCCGGATTGCAGCCTTCGGTGGTCGAGTACTCGACCAGGTCGGCGTGGATCTTCTTGCATTCGCCGGCCCGGGCCGGGCCGGGCGCGATGGCGAAGGATGTCAGCAGGCAAACCGCGATGGCGTGGGGCGTGAAGACCTTCATCGTCGATCCTCTGGTGCGCTGGCGGCATGCCAGCGGAGCCACGCTAGCGACCGGCATGCAGGAAGTGCAGAGCCAATCCGGTGCGATGCGCCGGGACCATTGCGCCCGCCGTGCGATGGAAGGCGGTCCGAACCCGGGCCAAGGGCGGTCGCCTATGCGGTCTTGCGTGCGAACCACGCGCACAGCACGCCGATCGCGGCGTGCATGGCGATGCTGCCAACGAGCCATGCGCGATTGTCGAAGCCCGGCGAGCCGGCCGCGGACAGCGGCAACACCACGAAGTTCATCAGTGCGTACAGCGCCAGTCCGTACAGTGCGCCGAAGGCCAGCCAGCGGCGCGACAGTGCCGGGACCAGCCTCGCAGCCAGCCACCAGGCCAGCATGAAGCAGAAGATGATCGCGTAATGCGAGGCCGCGCCGACTGCCGCGCTGGTCGCGCCCATGTCCCGGCTCGCCTTGCCGTACCAGCCCGAAGCGATCGAATGCAGGATGTCGGTGAAGGTCACGCCCTTGTTCGCCCAGAACGACCAGGCGAACAGCAGGTCGAGGCTGCCGATGGTTGCCGTACCGGCCAGCAACCGGCGCCATGGCCAAGCGGACCGGGTTTCCTGCATTGCGATGTCCCTCCCCCTGGAACGCCGGGCAATGGATCTTCCTGCCGTCGCGGACTGTATGGTCCTGCCTCGCGGGTTTCAAGCGGCGCGTGCGCCGATGGCGCCGATGCCGCGCCGGACCTCCGATGCGGTCGTGCCGAAGGCGTTCTTGAAAGCGCGGCAGAACGCACTCTGGCTTTCGAAGCCAAGCAATTCGGTGATCTCGCAGATCGGCATGCCGGTGTCGTTGACCATGCGCCAGGCGCGTTCCTCGCGCAGGCGCGCGGCGTATTCGAAGGGCGTTTCGTCGAAGACCATGCGATGGATGCGGATGAGGTGGAAGGGCGAATAGTTCGCCGTCCGCGCCAGGCTGGCCAGGTCCAGGCGGTGGTCCGCGCCGTGGCGGATGGCGTGGCGCACGCGCAACAGGCGCATCAGGGTCTGTTGTTGGCGGGCAAGCGTGCGGCCGCTGCAACGCATCAGGCGGTCGTGCAGCTCCGACTGCAACGCGGACAGGCTGCCCCACAAGGCCGCGATCAGGGTGCTGGTGTACGACGGGTTGCGGACGTCGCCTTCCCTGGTCGCGCAGGCGAACAGGTGCGCCGTTTCGCGCCGGATGCGTCCCTGCCAGAGGAAAAGTTCATGCATTGCGCGCGCCTCCCCCGACCGCAAGCAGGCGCTCCATGCGCGCGCGGGACCGGTGAGGACGATCCAGCCGTGATGCCCGTCGCCGCGGCACTGGAGGGCGCCATCGCGCCAGACCTGCGCCTGTCCCGATGCCAGTTCCCACTCGCAGCCGTTGGCTTCGAACCGCAGGCGGCCACGAACGGCCCAGCATGCGCTGATCCAGCCGGCGGGGATCTCGGCCCGCGTGCCGCGTCCCTGCGCGCGGATCGCGTGCAACTCCGGCATGGAGCCGTCTTTCAGGATCAGCTGGTCGGACAAGCGAAGCTGGTGCCGATGGAGTTCCATCGCGGAGGGTTTTCGTTCCGTCGCAAGCGCCATGCGTGGCAACCGTAACCAACGAGTCCCAACCATAACTTCGCAAGAGCGATTGATTGAGGGCCAATTCGATTCGCATGTCGGGTGCCAATCGTTGACGCGGGGTGCACGAAGCTTTACCGCCAGTCGAGAGAAAAGAAGGCCGCGGAACATTGCCGCGGCCTTTGAAGAATTCCGGCCGAGAGAGTGGAGCCGGTCCAAGCACTATCCGCGCCATGCGTTGGCGGAAATGTGCATGCATTGCGCTGATGATCCACCTGGATTGCCGATCCATGACGCGATGATGTCGATATGCAGGAAGCGTTTCGATTCGTCGTCGAGGCGTGAAGGATCCGTGTTCGCGAATGCGCAATCGCTGCATAACCCGGTCGTAAAAATGGCGTTAGCTTCATCGGGCCAGATGCTTCCAATTTGCATCTGCGCCGATGATCGGTCGCGATGCGGCCGGTCGCAGTCATTCAGTTTCCGACCTCATCGCAGAGAGTGCCAATGACCATCCACGAGAATTCCAGGAATTTTTCCAGAGGTGTGAAGCGAACCGCATTGAGCATGGCGCTGGGCATGTGCTTCGCAGGCGGTGCGCAGGCGCAGTCCAACACCGCAGGCGCGATCGTGGGTCATGCCACGGCCGGAGAAACCGTCACCATCACCAACCCGAACACGGGCTTTACCCGCAGCGCCACGGTGAGCGGCGACGGCAGTTACCGCTTCTCCGCCCTGCCGACCGGCCAGTACACCGTGACCACCAGCGGCGGCGCCAGCAGATCCGTCGTTGTCAACGTCGGCACGGCCACCACTGCCGACTTCGCCACCGGCGAGGCCGCCACGCTGGATACGGTGACCGTGATCGGGAACGCGATCAATCCGATCGACGTTTCGTCGGTGGAATCCACCACCATCATGACCGCCGAACAGATCGCCAGGATCCCGGTCGCGCGCGATGCCACCAGCGTGGCGTTGCTGGCGCCGGGCACCGTGCGCGGCGATGCGGCATTCGGCAACCTGGCTTCGTTCGGCGGTTCGTCCGTCGCCGAGAACCAGTACTACGTCAATGGCTTCAACATCACCAACTCGTTCCGCAGCCTGAATTTCTCGGCGGTGCCGTTCGAGGCCATCGCCGAGCAGCAGGTGAAGACCGGCGGCTACGGCGCCGAGTTCGGTCGTTCCCTGGGCGGCGTGATCAACCAGATCACCAAGCGCGGCAGCAACGAGTTCCACGCCGGCGGCAACATCTTCTATACGCCGGAATCCCTGTACGAGCATCCCAAGGACACCTACTACTCGAATCCGCTTACCCCGGAGTACGGCGAGTTGCGTGCGGACAATTCGCACGACGAAACCTGGGGCGGCCGCGCCAGCGTCTGGGCCAGCGGTGCGCTGATCAAGGACAAGCTGTTCGCCTACGGCCTGCTGTCGTTCGGCAAGGACGAGGTGACCAACTTCGGCTCGCACCTGGCCACGACCAACACCACGGCCAAGACCGAAAGCCCGAACTGGCTGTTGAAGCTGGACTGGCACATCACCGACAACCACCTGCTCGAGTTCACCGGGTTCTCGGACGACAGCGAGACCAAGACCTACGCCTACGACAACGAGCAAGGGCAGTTCGAACGTACCGGCTACAACGGCTACACGGTCACCGAAAGCGGCGGCAACAACTACATCCTGAAGTACACCGGCTACCTGACCGATACCTTCACCCTGTCGGCCTTGGCGGGCCAGAACGACTATTCGCGTTCGTCCTACGTGGTCAGCCCGGACGGGCGCAAGGCGTTCTACGACGGAACCTTCACCGTGCCGACCCCGGAAGTCGCGCCGACCGGTGGCTGCCCGGTGGTCATCGATAGCCGCCCCGGCTACCGCCAGGCCATCACCGGCCCGTACGCGAGCACGTGCAACGTCAGCGGCGGCACCTTGCAGGACATCAACTCGGGCGACGAGCGCAAGCAGTTCCGCCTGGATGCCGAGTGGCAGCTGGGCGACCACCTGCTGCGCTTCGGTTACGACCAGGACGACTACGAGTCGCGCGCCGGTTCCGCCCGCGAAGGCGGCTACCAGTGGACTTACCTGACCAGCAACGGCGATGACGAGACGCCCAATACCGGCGACGAGTACGACCTTGCGCGCCTGCAGTACACCAGCCAGGGCGCCACGGTGAAGGTCAAGCAGCATGCCTTCTACATCGAGGACAGCTGGAACGTCACCGACAACTTCATCGCCTACATCGGCGGCCGCTGGGACACCTTCGAGAACATCAACGGCCAGGGCGAAACCTACGTCAAGATCAACAATCAGTTCGGGCCGCGCCTGGGCTTCTCGTGGGACGTCAACGGCGATTCGACCTTCAAGGTGTTCGGCAATGCAGGCCGCTACGCATTGCCGCTGACCCCGAGCGTGGCCGTGCGCGGCGCCAGCGCATCGCTGTTCACCCGCGAGGACTTCATTCCGGAAACGGGCAGCGTCTTCATGATCGATCCGACCACCGGCGCCCCGACGAATGCGGTTTCGACCGGCAATTTCCGTTTCATCAACGCCGAAACCGGCAATCCGAAGCTGGCCGAGACCATCGCCTCGAAGAACCTCGACCCGATGTACCAGGACGAGTTCATCCTCGGTGCGCAGGCGGCGCTGACCGACAACTTCTCGCTCGGCGTGCGCGGCATCTACCGCGAGTTGAAGGCGGCGATCGACGACAACTGCGACTACACCGCGGTCCTGAACTCGCCCGGCTCGGGCTTCACGTTCGATCCCGACGAGGGCTGGTGGTTCGACGCCAACGGCAACGCGGCCAACCTGCCGAACGAAGGCTTCCCGTACTGCCGCATGTTCAATCCCGGCGAAGACGCGGTGTTCGTTACCGACTTCCTCGGCGACGGCAACCTGACCGAGGTCACGGTGCCGGGCGAGCTGCTGTCGCCGAAGGCCAAGCGTTCCTACGGCGCGATCGAGTTCTTCTGGGAAGGCCATTGGGACAAGTGGTGGCTGCAGGGCTCGTACACCTTCGCCAAGAGCAAGGGCAACACCGAGGGTGGCGTGAAGTCGGACATCGGGCAGAACGACACCAACGTCACCCAGGACTTCGACTACCTCGAGCTGACCACCGACACCTACGGCTACCTGCCGAACGACCGTCGCCACAGCCTGAAGCTGTTCGGTCGCTACGAGTTCAACGACGAGTGGTCGGTGGGCGCCAACCTGCTGGTGCAGTCGGGCCGCCCGATCAACTGCTTCGGCGTGCTGGATCTGGACCCGGTCCCGTCCGGCGTGGATACCGTCAACCAGGATGGCGATCCGATCCCGGACGGCATTCCGGACGCGAACTACTCGCCGCACCCGTACGGTTCCTCGTTCATGCAATGCAGCCCGAGTGGTGATGCGAGGACGAACGACTCGGTGGCGGTGCCGCGCGGCACGAAGGGCCGTCTGCCGTGGACCAATTCGGTCGACCTGAGCGTGCGTTACGCGCCATCGTGGGCCCAGGGCCTGCAGTTCAAGGTGGATGTGTTCAACGTGTTCGACCAGCAGAAGGTGACGTCCGTCATCGAGACCGCGGAAGTCTCCGCGACCGGCGCCGCATCCGCGACCTACCTGCTGCCGGCATCGTTCCAGACCCCGCGCCACGTGCGGTTGATGGTGCAGTACGACTTCTGATGTAAGCCGCGTTGTGCTTGTATGATGCGACGGCCGCCCCCGGACGGCCGTCGCTTTTTGAGGGCGTTCGCGGAGTGGCAACGTGAGCAAGGAACGGGATGTCGCGCATCTGTGGGCACTGGCCGGGACGATCGAGCAAGGCGGCGACCCGGGACGCATCCGTCGCGCGTACGAGGACATCGTCGCCCGCGATCCGGTCCAGGCGGGCGCGTGGCTGAAGTTGTCGCAGCTGTCGCTGCACGAAGGCGACTATCGCGATGCGCTGAATGCGGCCCTTCGCGCGGCCGAGGCCGCGCAGTTCGGCCGGCGCTGGCGCGCGTTGCCCTACGTGGCCAGCCAACTGCTGCATTTCGACGAGCGTGCGCGGGTATCGGTGCTGATCCGTGCGGCGGACTGGGCGTCGCCCGAAGTGCTGGCGCAATCCGCGGTGCTGGCACAGCGCCTGTGGCTGGCCGGCGACGACGAAACGGCGCTGGCGCTGCTGGATTTCGCGATCGCCAGGCTGCCGGCGCACCCATTGCTGCATTTTTCGCGGGGGGAAGTACTCAACCACCTCGGGCGCTTGGGCGAAGCGGAAGCCGAATACGAGCGTTCGCTGGAACTCGAACCGTTGTTCGCGCAATCCCATCGGGCATTGGCCTACGGCATTCCGTCGGCCGAGCCCGGGGCCCGGGTCCCGCGGGTCGAAGCGGCCCTGGCGGCGGCGATCGCTGCGGGGCGGGCGGAGGACGAAGTCGACCTGCGCTATGCCTTGTTCAAGGAGCTCGACGGCGCGGGCAGGGTCGATGAAGCGTGGCGGCAGTTGCAGGCCGCCGCTGCCCTGCGCCGGCACCGGCAAGGCCACGGCGCGGAGGCCGATGCGGCCGGCGCGGCGGCGTTGATCGGCGCGTGCGGGGCATCGGCCGAGCCCGGGCCCGCGGCGCCGGGCGGCCACCGCCGCGGCCACATCTTCGTGGTCGGCATGCCGCGCAGCGGAACGACCGTCCTCGACCGCATGCTCGGCAACCATCCGCTGGTCGGTTCCGCGGGCGAACTCAACGCCTTCGCCCGCAGCGTCAGCTGGGAAGCGAACAGCTTCTACGAGCCGCCGCCGCGCGAGAAACCGATCAGGCGCATGGCCCGCCTGGATTGGCGCGCGGTGGGCACGCGCTATGCCGCCGCCACGCGCGGCATGCATCCGGACAAGCCGTACCTGCTGGACAAGAATCCGCTCAACGTCCACAACGCCGGGTTCATCGCGCGGGCGCTGCCGCAGGCGCGGATCCTGTGCCTCTTGCGCGATCCGATGGATGCCTGCTTCTCGAACCTGAAGGCGCTGTTCGCGAAGGGTTCCTACACCTACAGCTACGACCAGCGCGAACTGGCCGAGCATTACGCACGCTTCCTGCGCCTGGTCCGGCATTGGGAAGATGTGCTGCCGGATCGATTCCGGACCGTGCGCTACGAAGCGCTAGTCAATTCTCCCGAGCAGGTGCTCGGCGATGCGATGCGCTTCTGCGGGCTGGAATACGATCCGGCATATGCGGACATCACCCGCAACCCCACGCCGGTTGCCACCGCCAGCCGGGCACAGGTGCGGCAACCGCTCAACCGCCGCGGCATCGGCGCCTGGCGCCGCTACGAACGACAGTTGCAGCCGCTGCGCCAGCGCTTGCGGGAACTCGGGGTCGAAATCGATGGCTAGCGCGGCGTGCACGGCCGACGGCGGAATCCGCTGGAGCGACGAATGGATCCGCAGCGATTGATCCGCAACCAGGTCGAGGCGGCCATCGCGGCGACCGATTGGGAACGCGCCGCCATGGGCTTGCGCGAACTGGTCGCGCAGCGTCCGCGCGACGTTGCGCTGTTGTCGCAGCTGTCGTACGTCGAATCCTACCGGGGCGGCTACCGTGCCGCGCGCGAAACCGCGCTGCGGGCCGCCCGGTATCCGCCGCCGTCGCTGGAGGTCGCCCGGGACGTCATGGCCCGGTTGCGGACCTTCAACGAAGTGCAAGCGTTGACGGCGTACATCGCGCGGTTGGGGCCGATAACGCGACTGCCGATACCGCTGTTGCTGGCCGCCGCCTCGCAGTTCAGTTCGCTCAACGAACAGGCGCGCGCGCTGGCGATACTCGATGAAGCCAAGCGCGGCGATCCGGAGTATCCGGCGACGCTGGTCGCCCGCGGCCACGTGCTGATGTACCTGGGGCGGCTGAAGGAAGCGGAATCCGAGCTGCGGCGGGCGATGGCGCGCGCGCCGGAGATCGCCCAGCTGT
>NZ_PDWR01000042.1 GCF_010211755.1 Pseudoxanthomonas sangjuensis
GGCGGCGGGCAGGGCGGTCGCCTCGACGGTCTCGACCGGCGCTTCCGGCTTGTTCTGCTTTTGCTGCTGCTGTTCGGCGCGCGGCTTTTGCGATTGCGGGCCGGCGTTCTGCTGCGCTTGCTGCTGCTTCGGCGGCTGCCCGTGACCGGCCTTCGGCTGTTGCGAGGCGCCGGACGCGTTCTGCTGTTGCTTTGGTTGCTGCTTCTGCTGCTGTTCGTTGCGCTGCTTCTGCTGCTTCTGTTGCTGCTGGCCGCCGCGCTGCTGCTGGCCACGGCCCTGGCCCTGCTGCTGGTTGCGGTTGTCGCGGCGCTGCTGGCCGCGCTCGTCGCGCTGTTTCTGCTGCTGGGCGGGCTTTACCTTGATCTGCTGGGCGAGGGTCGGCTCCTCGGCGCCGCCGAACAGGCGCTTGAAGAAGCCGATGACGCCGCCGTTGCCCTTCTGCGCGAACGCGGGCGCCGCCGCCGCTTGCACCGGCGCGGCAGCGGCCGGCGCCGGCTCTTCGCGCTCCTCGCGCACCGGCGCGGGCCGGGCATGCTGGACCGTGGTCACCGCCGGGGCCGGCGGGATGTTGAGCTGCGACTTGGTCAGCGCATGCACCGGCAGCCTGCGCGGCGTGCCGCGCTGGTAGCTGGGCTTGGCGGTTTCCTCGCCGAGCTCGTTCTCGCGGATGCGGGTGACTTCGTAGTGCGGGGTGTGCAGCTGCTCGTCGGCGACGATGACGATCGGCGCGTCGTGGCGCTGCTCGATCTCGCGCAGCGCGCCGCGCTTCTCGTTGAGCAGGAAGTTGGCGATCTCCACCGGGGCCTGCACCAGCACTTGCCCGGTGTTCTCCTTCATCGCGTGCTCCTCGGCGACGCGGATGATCGACAGCGACAGCGACTCGACGCTGCGCATGCGGCCGTGGCCCTCGCAGCGCGGGCAGACGATCTGGCTGGACTCGCCCAGCGACGGGCGCAGGCGCTGGCGGCTCAGTTCGAGCAGGCCGAAGCGCGAGATGCGGCCGATCTGCACGCGCGCGCGGTCGTACTTCAGCGCGTTCTGCAGGCGGTTTTCGACCTCGCGCTGGTGCTTGTTGCTTTCCATGTCGATGAAGTCGACGACAACCAGGCCGCCGAGGTCGCGCAGGCGCAGCTGGCGGGCGACTTCCTCGGCCGCTTCCAGGTTGGTGTGGAACGCGGTTTCCTCGATGTCGCCGCCCTTGGTGGCGCGGGCCGAGTTCACGTCGATGGCGGTCAGGGCCTCGGTCTGGTCGATGACGATCGAGCCACCCGACGGCAGGCGCACGTTGCGTTCGTAGGCCGCCTCGATCTGCGATTCGATCTGGAAGCGGTTGAACAGCGGGATGTCGTCCTTGTAGTGCTTGAGCTTGCGCAGGTTGTGCGGCATCACCTGCTGCATGAACTCCTTCGCGGTCTCGTACATCTCCGCGGTGTCGACCAGCACCTCGCCGACGTCGGCGCGCATGTAGTCGCGCAGGGCGCGCACGATCAGGCGCGACTCCTGGTAGATCAGGAACGGGGCGGGCTTGGCCAACGCGGCCTCGGCGATCGCGCGCCAGACGCTGAGCAGGTAGTCGAGGTCCCACTGCAGCTCTTCCGCGTCGCGGCCGACGCCGGCGGTGCGGATGATCACGCCCATGTCGTCGGGGATGTTCAGCGCGTCCATCGCGCGCTTGAGTTCGGCGCGGTCCTCGCCCTCGATCCGGCGCGAAACGCCGCCGGCGGTGGGCGAGTTCGGCATCAGCACCATGTAGCGGCCGGCCAGCGAGATGAACGTGGTCAGCGCCGCGCCCTTGTTGCCGCGCTCTTCCTTGTCGACCTGGACGACGACTTCCTGGCCTTCCTTCAGCAGTTCGCGGATGCCGGCCTTGTGGTGGTCGACGCCGGCCTGGAAGTAGTCGCGGGAGATTTCCTTCAGCGGCAGGAAGCCGTGGCGCTCGGCGCCGTAGTCGACGAAGGCGGCTTCGAGGGAGGGTTCGAGCCGGGTGATGCGGCCCTTGTAGATGTTGGACTTGCGTTGTTCCTTCGACGGTTGCTCGATATCGATGTCGTAGAGGTTCTGGCCGTCGACGATCGCCACGCGCAGTTCTTCCGCCTGCGTGGCATTGATCAGCATTCGCTTCATTGTTGCGTTCCTCGCGCGCTCTCGTCGCGCGGAACGCCGTGGCGTTTCGCCTCTGGAACCGCCGCCGCGCGAAGCCCGGCCTCGCGCATATCGACGTGCCACCCCTTGCGCAGGCGCAGCGGGGCAGGTTGGGTTTCCAGCGCTTCCACACCACGGCACGCCGCGGGAGCGCTTGTTCTTTCGTGTTGCGGGCCGGCGGCAGCTGGGCGGACCTTTCGGGTCGTGGCCTTCGCGCCGCGCGGGACGTTGTTCAGCTACCGGCGTCTGACGCACCGGGCGGGAGCCGGATTCGCCGGTCAGCCGCGTTAACATGCACTGCCCCCGGGGCGGTGGTTACGCGCTGTGCCGGAATCGCGGAAGCCTGGCTTCTGGCCCGCGGCAGGCTTCCAAAGTCAGCGTGCCGTGTAACTTCCAGCGAAATCAAAACCTTATCTCGCAAGCCGAGTTTAACAGATAAATGCCATCCCTGCCTTCCGCACCGGCGGCCCCGGCCCGCAGCCCCGCCCGCACCGTGACCGTGCCCGCCGACCGCGAGGGGCAGCGGCTGGACAATTTCCTGCTGGGCCAGCTGAAGGGCGCCCCGCGCAGCCTGGTCTACAAGCTGGTGCGCAGCGGCCAGGTCCGGGTCAATGGTGGCCGGGCCAAGGCGGAGCGCAAGCTGGAGGCCGGCGACGAGGTGCGGATTCCGCCGGTCAATCTCAACGAAGCGGGAGAAAAGGCGCCGCCGCCGAGCGCGTTCCTCAAGCGGATGGAAGCCGCCATCGTGCTCGAGGACGCACGCCTGCTGGTCATCAACAAGCCGTCCGGGGTGGCCAGCCACGGCGGCAGCGGGATCAGCCACGGCGCCATCGAGACGATGCGGGCGCTGCGGCCGGGGCAGTCGCTGGAACTGGTGCACCGCCTGGACCGCGACACCTCGGGGCTGCTGGTGATGGCGAAGAAGCGTTCGGCGCTGGCCGAGCTGCAGGCGCTGCTGCGCGAGGACCACGAGGACGGCATCGAGAAGCGCTACCTGGCCCTGCTGGTCGGGCGGCTGCCGAACGGGACGCTGACGGTGGACGCGCCGCTGCACGTCGGCCTGCACCAGGGCGGCGAACGGCACGTGCAGGTCAACCCGAACGGCAAGCCCTCGCTGAGCCATTTCAAGGTGCTGGAACGGCGTGGCGGGCATTCGTACTGCGAGGTGCTGATCGAAACCGGGCGCACCCACCAGATCCGCGTGCATGCGCGGCACATCGGGCATCCGGTGGCGGGCGACGACAAGTACGGCGACGAGGCGGCCAACAAGCGGCTGCGCGAGCAGATCGGCCTGAAGCGGCTGTTCCTGCACGCGGCGTCGTTGCGGTTTTCGCTGGACGGCGGGAAGACGCCATACCTGTTGAGTGCGCCGTTGGCGGAGGACCTGGCGGCGGCCCTGGACAGGCTGGGGCAATAAGCCGCACGACTGGGTCGCTTTCCGGAACCGGGGCCCGGGATGCGGCCGCGGCGTGATTGCGCGACGGTTCCACCAGTCGCGAACCTTCGCCGCCGCCGACGGCCGGTACGGCGCACGCGGTTTTTTTCATCGCTGCATAACCCTTGCCGCCCTAGCGTTTCGGGTCCCGCGCCTTCTTCGGCCGCCAGGCCGATTCACTGGAGGCTATGCCCATGAAACACAGTACCTGTTGTCTGTCCATCCTGCTGGCAGGCGCGGTGTACGGACTGCCCGCGCAGGCGCAAACCGTGCAGGCCGAGTTGCGTGGCTACGAGGAGAACCCAACCCTGTCCACGGCCGCGCGGGGCATGTTCCGTGCACAAATCGACCCGGTGGCGCAGCAGATCCGCTACCAGTTGAGCTATGCCGGACTGACTGGCGAAGTCCGCCAGGCGCACATCCACCTGGGCGCGCGCGGGACCAATGGCGGGATCATCGTGTTCCTCTGCCAGACCGCCACCAATCCAGATCCAACGGGGTTGGCGCCGATGTGTCCGTCCTCGGGCACGGTCCGCGGCACGATCACGCTGGCCGGCGTGATCGGACCGGCGGGCCCGGGGTTGCAGGTCGGCGGGTTCGACGATCTGGTCGCGGCGATCCGGGCGGGCGCAGCGTATGCGAACGTGCATTCCGGCACATACCCGGGCGGCGAGTTGCGCGGTCAATTGCGCGATACCAGCAATCCGCTCGGGCGTTGATCCGCGGGGGCGCGTGCGGAGTCGCGGCGTCAGCGCTTCTCGTCGTACCGGAAGCACTCCGCCGGCCGCTCTGCCGGCGGGCGGAAATTCACCGGCACCTGGATCTTCTGCGTGACCGGCTGGCCGCCGCGGGTGGCCGGTTTGAATTCCCAGTCCTTCACCGCCTTGATCGCGTTTTCGTCCAGCACCGCGTTGCCACTGCTGGCGAGCAGTTCGATGTCGGTCGGCTTCGTGCCCGGGCCGATCGCGATCCGCAGCCGCGTCGTGCCGCCGACGCCGGTGCAGGCCAGTTCGGCCGGATAGTCCGGCGGTGGCGTGCGCACCGCGGCCAGTTCGGTCGGCGGGACGGCCGGCGCGGGCGGTGTGGATGGACCGCAGGCGGCGAGGGCGAAGAAGATGGGCGGAAAGAGGAGAGGGTGGCGCATCGGGGTCATTTCACCGGTTTGTGGTACATCTCGGACAGGAGCTTCTTGTATTCGGCCAACGGCACCAGTCCCATCCTGCGGCGGCGCTCATCGAGGTTGGCTTCATCCTCGAAGGGTTTCAACGACATCGAGCCGTCGTCGTTGTTCTTGAACTGACTGCCGTACAACTGCGGCTTGCCCTGTGCCAGCAGCACGCGGTCGGTAAGCAGGGCGACGTCCTCCGGTGCCGCATCGTGCCGGGCCAGCGCGGCTTGCAGCAACGGCAGTACTTGCGCCTGGAAGGTCGGGTCCGTATCGGAGTGCTGCGCGATCAGGAAGGCCGCCTTGGCGCCGTCTTCGCCGACCAGCGAGATGCCGGGCCAGCCCTTGTCGGCAACGATGCGCTTCAGCCAGTCCGTGTTTTCGGCGAGGACGGAGCTGCCCTTCACGTTGCGCCAGGCCGTCTCGCTGGTATCGCCGGAGTCGATGATGGCGCGCTCGAACGCCTGGTCCCTGGCGAGGCGGGCAAGCAATTCCGCGCGCAGCGGCGCATCGATGCGCGCCTTGCGCTCCGCATCAAGCCGCTCGGCCCTGGCCACGAGCGCCGGCCAGTCCCCGCCCGCGCGCAACCGGTTCAGGCCGGGGCGGTCCTTGTGCTTGAGGTCTTCCAGGTCGATGCGGCCGTAGGCCAGTTCCCCGTCGAGGAATTCCATGGCCGCCCCGGTGCGGCCGGCGGCCGACAGGCATTCGGCGTACAGCAGTTCTCCATTCTGCGGGAACGGAACCCGGTCCCGGCGGAGGGCCGCCAGAATGTCGGCGCAGCGCGCAAACTGCTTCTGCCCGTAGGCGTCGACAGCGGCGAAAAAGTCCGGCGCATCGGCCGGTTGGGCCGGACCCGCGAAGGGAAGCAGGCAGGACAGCAACAGCATCATTACTGGTCGCGGCGTGCTCCGTCGCATCGGATCACCCCACCAGTTGGTCGGCCTTCGCCGCGCAGATGAAGTCGTTCTCGCTCAGCCCGCCGACGTCGTGCGTGGAATATCGCACCACCGCGCGGTTGTAGTGCACGCCGAGGTCGGGGTGGTGGTCCTCGCGGTGGGCGATGTACGCCAGCGCATTCACGAAGGCCATGGTTTCGTGGTAGTTGTTGAACGAGAACGTCTTGACCAGCGCGTGGCCGTTCTCGGCCAGTTCCCAGCCGGGCAGTTCCGGCATCAGTTCGGCGACGCGGGCCGGGGTCAGGCGGTGCTCTTTGCCCTTGAGCGGAAGGCAATGCGCCTGGGCGAGGGGGACGAGGTCGGGCATGGCGGTTTCCTGCTCCTGCGGTCTTGGAGTGACGCCGGGTCCGGCGCATGTCCGGATCCGGCTCGCGTTGGATCAGCCACCGCGTGCCTGATCCGTGGGCGCGCCCTTCCCGGCGCGCGGCAACGCTGAACAAGTCCGGCGTCGCCTTAGCCTGAACGTAACACCCCGCCTGTTATGAAGACGGATGGCGCCCCGTGGCGGGGCGACTAGAATAGCCGCATGATCCAGATTTCCGACACTGCGCAGCAGCATTTCCGCAAGTTGATCGAACGCGAGGCGCTGCCCGGCCTCGGTGTGCGCCTGAGCGCGATCAACCCGGGCACGTCGCGTGCCGATGCGCGGCTGGAATTCGCGGAGGCCGGCGACCTCGCCGGCGACGAATGGGCCATCGACTGCGAAGGCTTCACCCTGTACGTCGACGCCGGCAGCGTGCGCTGGCTGGACGGCGCCGAGATCGACTACGTCGCGCAGGGCGCGAACAGCCAGCTGCAGATCCGCGCACCGAAGATCAAGGGCGAGGCGCCGGCGGAGTCGGCGTCGCTGGTCGAGCGCGTGCGCTGGGTCGTCGAGAACGAAATCAACCCGCAGCTGGCCCGGCACAAGGGCCGCGTGGCGGTGGAACAGGTCACCGGCGACGGCGTGGTGTCGCTGCGCTTCGGCGGCGGCTGCAACGGCTGCGGCCTGGTCGACGTGACCCTGAAGCAGGGCATCGAGAAGACCCTCGTGGCCCGCGTGCCGGGCGTCATCGCGGTGCGCGACGTCACCGACCACGACACCGGCGACGCGCCCTACGTGCCGCGCAGCACCACGGCCTGACGGCGTAGCCGACCGGTGACGAGAGCCGCCGATCTCATCGCCGCACTGCTGCCCCGCAAGGCGGCGCCGCTATTGGAGAAGCAGACCGGCCTGCCGCACGGCTGGGGCCTGTGGCTGCGCGAATTGCCGGAACGGCTGGGCCGCATCAGCCGCGACAGGGCGCACGCGCTGGTCGCGCATTTCGTGCACAGTCCGCCGAGGTCGCCGGCGCGCGGGCGGGCGCGAAACCGCCTGCACGCATTCCGCGCGCTGTTCTACCAGGGCTGGGGGCCGCCGCCGCGCGAGGAGCGCGGCCTGCGCGTGTTCGCCGCGGTGGTCAGCTTCGCGCTGCACCTGCTGTTCGCGCTGTTCCTTTTCATCTTCGCGCTGATCGGGGTGAGCCCGGAGCCACCGGCCGACGACGCGCCCGGCGCGCGCGTGCAGATCGAGTACGTCGGCACCGGCACGCCCGAGCAGGAAGGCGGCGGCGAACCCGCGGAAGCCGCGCCGGCGCCGGCTGCCGCCACGCCGGTGCGATCGCCGGACCCGCCGGCCACCGCCGCGGCGCCTGCCCCTGCCGAACCGGCCACGACCCCGTCGCCGGAGCCAGAGCCCGCGCCGCCTCCGCCGCCGGTTGCGGCGCAGCCGCCGGTGCTGGCCAGCGAGCCGACGCCGACCGAGACCGAATTCGTCGTGCCGCCGCCGACGCTGCGCAATCCGGAAATCCGGGTGCCGACGCCGCACGCGCCGGCGCCGCGCCTGCGCGTGCGCGAAATCACCGTGGTCGAAACGCCGGTGCTGCAGCCGACGGTGGAACCGCGTCCGGTCGACACGCCGCAACTGCGCCAGCCGACCCCGCAACTGCGCGAACGCGAAATCCCGGCGCCGGTCGAAGTGCCGGAGTTCGACGTGCCGCAGGTCGCCGCTTCCGCCCCTGCCGCGCCAAGCGTGCGTGCGCCCGCGCAGCAGCTTCGCGAACGCGAGATCCCCAGCCCGCAGCCGGACAGCGAGCAGGCGTCGGCCGCGACGAACGCGACCGGCGAGGCGCAGCAATCGGCCGGTGCCGCGCCGGTGCCCGCGGCCACGCCGGCCGCCAGCGGGCAGGGCAACCGGGCCACGACGAAGGCCGCCGGCCCGGGCACGGCCAGCCAGCCGGGTGCGGCCAGGCCCGCGCCGCAGCGCGGCGACGACTGGGGCGTTTCCGACCGCAACGTGGCGGGACAGGGCGGGCCGGGCGTCGGGCAGCAGCCGGGGCGGTTCAACCCGGACGGCGGCGGGCATGTTCCCGACGACCTGGTCGGCAAGACCACGACCCAGCCCGGGCCGCCGGGTTCGCGCGCGGCGCAGGCCTACGACGCCGACCGCGCCAACAAGTGGCTGGAGCGGGTGGAGTATCCGTACGAGCCGACGATGTTCGACAAGTACTGGAAGCCGCGCGAATCGCTGCTGGCCGAATGGGTGCGCAAGGGCATCAAGTCGGTCGAGGTGGCGATTCCCGGCACGTCGAAGAAGGTGAGCTGCACGATTTCGATCCTGCAGCTCGGCGGCGGTTGCGCGCTGTCCGACCCGAACCTCAACAACCAGCCGGCCACCGCAAGGCCGCCGCCGGAGATCCCGGTGAAGCGCAATCCGATTCCGACCGACAGTTGATCGCCGGATGCGTCGTGCCGGCGAGTGCGCGGCACAAGGAAAAGGCCCGCGATGCGGGCCTTTTGCATGGTTTCCCGATGGCTTACTCGACGCCGTGCAGGTCGCGCAACTGCCCCTGGCGCGAACCGAAATAGGCGGCGAGGTCGGCGATGTCCTGGTCGCCGAGCGTGGCGGCCTGAGGGGTCATCAGCGGGTGCTGGCGGTCGCCGGCGCGGTACTGCTGCAGCGCGTGGGGGATGTAGTCGGCGTACTGGCCACCCAGCTTCGGGGAGGGGTCGTCGATCGGCGCGTTGCCTTCGCTGCCGTGGCAGTCGATGCAGCTCTGGCCGGTGGCCTTGCCCTTGGCCTTGGCCAGTTCCTCGCCGGCGGCGATGCGGCCGCTCGGCAGGCCCGCCGAGGAATGTCCGGCGGCGGCGTGCTCTTCCGCGCCGGCGGCGGCTTCGGGCTCGGACTTCGAGCAGGCGGCGACTGCCAGCGTGGCGAGCAGGGCGATGGCGAGGCGGGAAGCGTTCGTCATGGGCAGCGGCTTATTTCAGCGAGGAGAGGTAGGCGGCGAGGTCGGCGATGTCCTGCTCGGAGAAGCTCTGGGACTGCGCCTGCATGGTCGGGTGCTTGCGCTTGCCTTCCCTGTATTCGGTCAGCGCCTGCACCAGGTACTCCGA
>NZ_PDWR01000043.1 GCF_010211755.1 Pseudoxanthomonas sangjuensis
GGCTGGCTGGCCTGCTCAACCGCACCGCGCTTGAACTCGGTGCTGAACTTCCTTCGCTTCGACATGAACACTCCTCATGGCCTTGATCGGCCTTCTCGTAAGTGTCCGTGAAAACGGGGGTGAACCCGAGGGGTGCAGCTTCGGTTGTGGCTCGCCCTCCTGGCGGCCGGACGTCGCGGCCTTCACCGGCCGGCGATTCGCATGGGCGCGATGCGCCCGGTGCATTGGCGATTCCCCACCCCGCGCCGCTCGCGTCGAGGCATCACGACGCAGCGCACATGCGCCTGTCGCAGCCGCGCCCCTGCCTCGTGCGCGCAGCCATGCGCGCCCGGATGCCCCAGGGCGGAAACGTGTTCCTGAAGGTTGGAAAAGCCGGACTTATTCGCGCGCGATGCGCTTCCCTTGCGAACGGCAGAAACAAAACGCCCCCGGGTATTGCGTGACCCGAGGGCGTTCGCCTTGCCTCGGGAGATCGGGGCGGCCGATCTCCCATGGAGTCCGGCCGTGATTAGGTGTTCAAGGTTTCGGGATACCGCTTGCCGGCATCGCGCGCGCGCAGGTCCGCGCCGTGGCAGGGCCACAGTGCAAACAGGTTCTTCGCGTTGGCGAGGGTCATCGACATGGAAATGCGGATTCGAAAAAAACGCCGGTTCGGCGGAAGGCGCGCACGATACTCGCGTCGTTTGCAGGTTGCAACAGGATTTTTTCCGGCGGAACGCGCAGGCCGACGGGCGGTCGCGGACGCGTGGCGGACGCGAAGTTCGCGAAGAGGATCGCCGGCTCGCTAGAATCGCCGCGACCCTGCCTGCCCACACGCCATTGGCCGCTTCCGATCCTGCGCTCCAGACCCTGCTGCTGCCATTCGCCGGCGGCGAACTGGCGTGGCCGGACGGGCCGGTGTTGTTCCTGCGCGCGCGCGACGGCTGGGCGCTGCGGCAATTCCCGACGCGGCAACTGATCTGCGTGCAGGGATTCAAGCCCGATGCCGATGCGTTGTCGCGCGCCGGGCTCGAAGTCGTCGAAGAGACGGCCTTGCCGGCGCGGCAATTCCCGCTGGTACTGGTCCTGCCGCCGCGCCAGCGCGACGAGATGCGGGCGTCGTTCGCGCGCGCCGTGGCGCTGGCCGCGCCCGGCGGGACGGTCGTCGCCGGCATGGCCAACGACGAGGGCGCGAAGTCGGGCGAGGACGACCTGCGGAAACTCGCTGGCCTTGGCGGCAAGCTGACGAAGAACCATTGCCGGGCGTTCTGGACGCCGCCGCTGCACGGCACGCACGATGCGGAACTGCAGGCGCAATGGTCGCAACTCGACGCGCCGCGTTCGATCCTCAATGGCCGTTTCGTCAGCCGCCCCGGCGTGTTCGCCTGGGACCGCATCGACGCGGCCTCCGCGCTGCTCGCGGAGCACCTGCCGCGCGACTTCGCCGACACCGGCGCCGACCTCGGCGCCGGCTACGGCTTCCTGTCGTCGGAAATCCTCGCGCGCAACGAGCAAGTTGCGGCGCTGCACCTGTACGAGGCCGAGGCGCGCGCGTTGGATTGCGCACGGATCAACCTCGCGCCGTTCGCGGACACGGTCGAACTCGACTTCCGCTGGCACGACGTCACCGCCGGCCTGGCGGACCGCTACGACTTCATCGTGACGAATCCGCCGTTCCATGCGATGCAGAAGGCGGATCGCCCCGACATCGGCCGGCGTTTCATCGAAGTCGCCGCGGAGGCACTGGCACCTGGCGGTCGCCTGTGGCTGGTGGCGAACCGGCACCTGCCGTACGAGCAGGTCCTGAATGCGAATTTCGGCAGCGTGCGCGCCGTCGCCGGTCGCGACGGATTCAAGGTGATCGAAGCCGTGAAGAACGGGGCGGCGAAGCCGCGATGAAACTGGTCAAGCACATCGCCAACCTCGGCTACGGCAGCCGCCGCCAGGTCGAGTGGATGTTCCGCGAAGGCCGCATCACCGACGCAGCCGGCGAGGTGCTGTACGCCGACGACAAGGTCGCGCACGAGGCGATCCGCGTCGACGGCGAACCGCTGGACCCGGCGCCGGGCCTGCTGCTGATGCTGCACAAGCCGGTCGGCTACACCTGTTCGACCAGGGACGCCGGGCGCCTGGTCTACGACCTGCTGCCGCCGCGCTTCCGCGCGCGCTCGCCGATCGTTTCGCCGGTCGGCCGCCTCGACCGCGACACCAGCGGCCTGTTGCTGATGACCGACGACGGCGCGCTGCTGCACCGGATCATCTCGCCGAAATCGTCGTTGCCGAAGGTGTACGAGGCGACGCTGGCCGCCGACCTGCGCGGCGACGAGGCGGAACTGTTCGCCAGCGGCGCGCTGGTGCTGGAATCGGAGAAGACCCCGCTGCTGCCGGCGCAGCTCGAGGCCCTGTCGCCGCGGCAGGCGCGGCTGACCCTGCACGAAGGCCGCTACCACCAGGTGCGGCGCATGTTCGCCGCGGTCGGCAACCATGTCGTCGCGCTGCATCGCAGTCGTATCGGCGGGCTCGAACTCGGCGGACTGGAAGCGGGCAAGTGGCGCCTGCTGGAAGCGGACGACCTTGCGCACTTGTTCGCATCGGCGTGAAGCTCGCGTGAAAGAAAAATGATCCGCGTCGCATTCATCGTCGTGATGAATGCATCGTTGGCCACTTTTGGAACTTTGCGAAGTTTGTCGGAAACGACCGCGTTTTTGCGCAGCCGGTCACGCGGTCGCTGCACTTTCCGCAATCGGTATTAAACGATTCGCGTGAAGGCGCGTTCCGGCGGCGATTTCCTGCCTAGCATCTCGTCCGCGCCGCATCCGGCGACATGCGACAACCGACGAGGAAAACCAACATGGCTGCGAAACACAACTACAAGCACAACCTGATGTTCGCCGCGCTGGCCGCGGCGCTGTTCGCCGCCGCGCCGGCGTTCGCGCAGGACGCGCCGGAGACGCCGGAAGAGCCGGCGAACGACGCAAACGCCACTTCCGACCGCCTGGTCGATGCCTACGCCGACACGCTGTTCGGCGGCGACGAGGCCGCTGCCGCCGGAACGATCGCCGCGCTGCGCACCGGCAGCGACATCACCGTGACCACCGAGGTCGAGCGGCAGGCGACCAACGAAGACGGCACGCCGGCCGTCGATGCGGACGGCAACCCGGTGATGGAAACGATCACGGTGGAAACCGTCGTGCCCAACGGCGTCGGCCCGATGGGCTGGGGCGAGGTCGACCACTCGCTGGCGATGGCGCAGGCGCTGATCGGCAACGGCACCTACGCCAGCCTCGACGAAGCGCTGCTCGGCGCGTCGACCGTCGAGACGGTGACCAACGAAGACGGCACCACGACCACCACCGTGGCTTTCTCCGGCGACGGCATCCTGGCGATGCGCGCCGACGGCATGGGCTGGGGCCAGATCGCCAGGGAACTGGGCTTCAAGAGCCTGGGCGAGGTGAAGAGCGGCCGCGCCTTCGCCGATGCGTCGGCCCGGGGCAAGTCGGCCGAGCACCGCGCCGATCCGGCCGTCGCCAGGGTGGACAAGGTCGATCGCGTCGCCAAGGTGGCGCGCCCGGACAGGCCCGAGCGCATCGCCAAGATCGACCGTCCGGTGCGCCCGGAACGCCCGGAACGTCCGGTGAAACCCGAGCGCCCCGGCCGTCCGTAAGCCGGCGATCGATGCGGATCCGCGGCGGGCGCCGTTCGTGCCCGTCGCGGCGATCCGCGTATCCGACAAAAAAAGCACAAGGAACCATCGATGAAGCGTTCCACCTCATTCGTGGTGCCGCTGCTGGCGCTGCTTGCGCTGGCGGGCACGGCACGGGCCCAGGACGGTTTCAGCCTGGGCGCCGGCGTCGACTATTCGTCCGGCGACTACGGCAGCGAAACCACCACCAAGATCCTGTCGGTGCCGCTCAGCGCGCGCTACGTGGCCGGCGGCTGGACGTTCAAGGCCAGCCTGCCGTGGATGCGCGTCGACGGCGACGCCAACGTGGTCCCCGGCCTGGGCAGCGTGGTCAACACCAACCCCAACGGTCGCGGCCGCGGCGGCGGCCCCGTTCCCGACCCCGGCGACCCGGTCGCCGCACCGACCACCGGCACGACTTCCGGCATCGGCGACCTGCGCCTGTCGGCGACCTATGCGCTGCCGCTGCAGGGCGCGTGGGGCGTGGACCTGACCGGCAACGTCAAGGTCGCCACCGCCGACGAGGACAAGGGCCTGGGCACCGGCGCCAACGACTACGGCGCGGCGGTCGACGTGTACCGCAGCGTCGGCGCGGCGACCACGCTGTTCGCCGGCGTCGGCTACACCGTGCTCGGCGACTCGGACTACATCGAGGTCGACTCGGTGATGAACGGCAACCTCGGCTTCAGCCACAAGACCGGGGAAAACAGCGCCGGCCTGATGTACGACTACCGCGAAGCGGTTTCGGCAGCCTCCGACGCGCGCAGCGAAGTCACCGGCTTCTACATCATCCCCACTTCGGAAAGCGGCAAGCTGCAGCTTTACGCCAGCAAGGGCCTGTCCGACGGCAGCCCGGACTGGGGCGCGGGCCTGAATTTCATCGCGGGTTTCTGAGCGCCGGCACGTCCGGCGCGATGCGGAACGGCGGCCCCCGGCCGCCTTTTTCCGCCGTCGGTTCAGGGCGCCAGCAGCTTGCGCCAGCCTTCGTGGCCCAGCCTCCGAAGCGTTTCGACGTTGCGCTCGACGATTACGTCCGGGTCGGGGAAGGCTTCGACCGCGCGTTCCACGCTGTCCTCGCGCAGCAGGTGCAGGGTCGGCCACGGCGAGCGGTTGGTGCAATTGTCGATGTCGTCCGGGCCGCTGCCGGCGAACTGGTACTGCGGATGGAAGCTGGCGACCTGCAGCACGCCCTCCAGGCCGAGCGCGGCGACCGCGGCGTCGGCGTTGTCGAGGAAGTCGTTGTAGTCGCGGAAGTCCTGCAGCACGAACGGATGCACCAGCAGCGTGGTGTCGACCTGTTCCGGCGGCGCGTCGCGCAGCGCCACCAGCTCTTCGGCCAGTTGCTCGAGCAGGGCTTCGGAAGTGGTCGCGTCGCTGAACACGAAGCGCACCTGCTGCTTGACGTACACCGACTTGGCGAACGGGCACAGGTTCAGGCCGATCACCGCGCGCTCCAGCCAGCGCCGGGTGTCGGCGAGGTAGTCGTCGGCTTCGTGCGTCGGTTCCATGGGCGCCATTGTGTACCAGACGGCGCCGGGTTCGCCGGCGCCGGTGCGACAATGGCGCATGGAACCCAAGCACAATCCCGGCCGGGCCGCCGCCTGGATGCTGGCCGCCGTCGCGATTTTCTCGCTGATGGACGCGGCGATGAAGCAGTTGTCCGAACACTATCCGCCGATGCAGGTGGCGCTGCTGCGCGGCGCCTCGTCGCTGCCGTTCGTGCTGGCCTGGGTGCTGGGCAGCGCCGGGCTGCGTGCGATCGTGCCGGTGCGCTGGTCGCTGCACCTGCTGCGCGCGGCGCTGGGCATCGCGATGATCGGCTGCTTCGCCTATGCGCTGAAGCGGCTGCCGCTGTCGACCGCGTACGCGATCATCTTCGTTTCGCCGATGCTGGTGGCCGCGCTGTCGGTATTGCTGCTGGGGGAGAAGGTCGGGCCGAGGCGGTGGCTCGCGATCGCCGTCGGCCTGGCCGGCGTGCTCGTGGTGCTGCGGCCCGGCGGGGGCGGGGCGTTCTCGCCGGCAGGATGGATGGTGCTGCTGTCGGCGCTGGCCTACGCGACGGCTTCGGTCACGGTGCGCCTGCAGGCCCGCACCGAGACCTCGCAGGCGATGGTGGTGTGGTTCCTCGTGCTGATGGCGCTGGGCGGCGGACTGCTGGCCATTCCCGACTGGGTGCCGCTGCGCGCGGAAGACGCCTGGCGGATCGCGGCGCTGGGCCTGTCCGGGGCGCTGGCGCAGGTGGCGCTGACCCGCGCGTTCCAGCTGGGCGAGGCGTCGATGGTCGCGCCGCTGGAATACACCGGGCTGTTGTGGGTTGCGGCGCTGGACTGGCTGCTGTGGCGGACCCTGCCGGGAACGCCGGTGTGGATCGGCGCGGCCATCATCATCGCCAGCGGCGTGTACCTGTTGCGGCGCGAGCCGGCGCACGCCGAGAGCGAGCATCCCTGAAGCGCCCGCAAACGACGACGGCGGGCCGGGGCCCGCCGCCGTCGTCCGGCATTGCGCGCGTATCGCGGATCAGAAGCGCGCGCCGATGCCCACGCCGACCGTCCACGGGTCGTACTTCACTTCCTCGCCGGTGCCCGCGCCGTTTTCGGTCAGGTCGGAACGGCCGTGCAGGTAGCGCGCGTCGGCGCGCGCGAACCACGACGGGCTGATGTTCATGTCGACGCCGACGCTGCCGATGGCGCCCTTGGCGGTGTCGATGCCGACATGGCCGCCGTTGCCGAGGCTGTCCACGGTTTCGCCGTCGAAGTTGGCTTCGTAGTAGCCCAGGCCGACGAACGGGCGGAAGATCCGGTCCGGCGCGCCGAAGTGGTACTGGCCGCTCAGCGCGACCGGCCGCGAGTCGACATTGCCGATCTTGCCGGCGTCGCCGCGCACGCGGTGCTCAAACTTGTCGGCCGCGCCCCACAATTCCACCGCGATGTTCGGCGTGGCGTACCAGCTGGCGCTCAGGGTCGGGGCGAAGCCGCCGTCGAAGTCGAGGCGCGCGCCGTCGATCGGGTCGGAATCCGGTTGCAGCACGGCCACGCCGCCGACCACGGCGAAGCGCCTGTCGGCGCCGGCATCGCCGGACGCGGCGTCCTGGGCGAAGGCGGAAGCAGTGGCAAGCACGGAAACGACGGCAACGCCCAGGGGAAGGAAAGCTTTCATCGCAGACTCCTTGAAGTTTCTCTTTTTGGTGGTGCCCGCAGTCGCGGGCGCGCACACCGTAGGTGGCGATGGATGAATCGCGGCCGGCTTCGCCTGCCCGCGTTCATGCGACCCTTCACGATGCGGTCACCAGCCTGTACCGGTCGCGGGCATCGCATGCCGGAACACAAGGCCTGGCGGGCGGCAGGATGAACATCGCGGCGAACGGTCGCGGCATGCCGCGTTCAGCGAAACGGGATGCGCGGCATGCGGTGCCGCGATCCGCGCATCGCATCCGCAGGGGACACGATGGAGTCCGGACGAGCCGGGCGCCGGTCCTGCCGCGCCGCGCGCGGATCAGCGCGCTTCCAGCGCCTCCAGGTAGCGCTGGCGCCAGGCGTGGATGTCGTAACGCAGCAGGTGGTCCATCATCGCGCGCCAGCGCTCCACCCGCTTGGGTTGCGGCATTGCCGCGGCGGTGGCGATGGCGTCGGCGACGCCGTCGAGGTCGTGCGGGGTGACGATCAGCGCTTCCTTCATCTCGTAGGCGGCGCCGGCCAGCACCGACAGCACCAGCATGCCGGGGTTCTCCGGGTCCTGCGCGGCGACGTATTCCTTCGCCACCAGGTTCATGCCGTCGCGCAGCGGCGTGACCAGGCCGACCTTGGCCAGCCGGTAGAAGCCGGTCAGCGTGGCGTGGGCGAAATTGCGGTTGACGTAGCGCAGCGGCGTCCAGTCCGGCGCGGCGTGGCTGCCGTTGATGTGGCCGGCGATCTGCTCCAGTTCGTTGCGCAGCAGCTGGTATTCGGTGACGTCGCCGCGCGACACCGGCGCGATCTGCAGGTAGGTCAGGCCGCCCTTCTGGTCCGGGTGCCGCTGCAGGTAGCGCTCGAAGCCGCGGAAGCGCTCCGGCAGGCCCTTGGAATAGTCCAGCCGGTCCACGCCGATCGCCAGCATGCGGTGTTCCAGGCTGGTGCGCAGGTCGCGCACCGCCGGCTTGGACATCGCCGACTGCGCCTGTTGCGCGACATGGCGGGTGTCGATGCTGATCGGGAACGCGCCCACGCGCAGGCGGCGCCCGCCCGGCGCTTCGATCGACCCGGCGCGGCGCACCTTGCCGCCGCCGAACAGGCGCACGTAGTCCTGGAAGCGCTCGACGTCGCGCTGGGTCTGGAAGCCGACCAGGTCGTACGCATACAGCGACGAGAACAGCCGCGCATGGTCCGGCATCGCCGCCATCAGGTCGCTGGACGGCATCGGCACGTGCAGGAAGAAGCCGATGCGGCAGCCGATGCCGCGCTCGCGCAGCAGCGCCGCCAGCGGGATCAGGTGGTAGTCGTGGATCCACACCGTGTCGCCTTCGCGCAACAGCGGCGCCAGCCGGTCGGCGAACAGCGCGTTGACCCGGCGGTAGCCCTCGCGGGTCTCGCGGGTGTAGTCGACCAGGTCGAGGCGGAAATGCAGCAGCGGCCACAGCGTGCGGTTGGCGAAGCCGTTGTAGTAGGCGTCGTGATCGTGCCGGCTCAGGTCCATGGTGACGAAACGGATGTCGCCGTCGCTTTGTTCGTGCAGGCGCCCGCTGTCCTCGCGCACGACCTTGCCGCTCCAGCCGAACCAGAGCCCGCCGCGCTCCTGCAGCGCCGCCTGCAGCGCCACCGCCAGGCCGCCGGCGCGGGATTCGCCGGGCGTGGCGACGCGGTTGGAGACGACGACGAGGCGATTCATGGGGCCACCGGCAACGAGTGGGAAGGGGCGGGGAACGCG
>NZ_PDWR01000044.1 GCF_010211755.1 Pseudoxanthomonas sangjuensis
GCATGCGCAGCACCGCCGCCAGCACGCGCGCGGTGGCCACGGCCAGCGCGGTCCAGGTGCGCGGCGAAGTGGTGCGGCGCGAGCGGCCGAAGTGGGCGCCGTACGAAACCTGGCTGCAGCCGCTGATTCGCGCGTTGCCGGGGCGGTGAAGCAGCGGCTGTTTCGCGCCGTGGCCGTCGCTGCTATTTCGATGCCACCCCGACGCGCGCCAGCAGCGCGCACGGAATGCCGACCATGCCGATATAGACCGCCACGCAAATCGCTTCCCATTGCCACGGCAACGTCCGCGTGACCGCTGCGCTGAAATGAGGCACGAAGAGATGGAAGATCAATCCGTAGGCCAGCACGCCGTACAGTGCGCCGCAGGTCACGGGTCGGCGGACCAGCACGCGGTAGTGCCGCGACAGGAACCGGTACAGCGCCATCACCGCGCACAGGGTGCCGATGTAGAGCAGCACGCCGAACGCGGCGCTTTCCCAGCCGCCGCGATAGGCGGCGGGCCCCACCACCCATGCGGCGATCGATTGCAGCACGCGCTGGGTGGTGGAGCCGTGCTGGCTCCAATAGGCCGCAGCCAGGGCCAGATCGGCGACGGCCGCGGCAAAGCCGCCGACCAGCCAGAGGGGCAGGGTGAACTGGGGCATGATCCGGACCGGAGAGGTCAATGAGTGCGATGTCATGGCGTCCTCGCTCGGTGAGGGGGAGATTGGCCCTATCTGAACCCGGATAATTGGCCCTATAAAGATCCAATTGGGTACACTGCAATGGGGCCAATCGACGTTGGAGCGATATCCCCCGTGTATCTGGAACTCGATGGCAACGGACCCCTGCATGGGCAACTGACCCGCGCGCTGAAGGCGGCCATGTTCAGTGGCGGTGTATACGCCGGCACGCGCCTGCCGCCGACGCGGGCACTCGCGCGCGAACTGGGGGTGTCGCGGAACACGGTGCTCGCCGCATACGAGCAATTGCGCGCCGAGGGTTTCCTCGAGAGCCGGGTCGGTTCGGGCAGTTATGTCATGCCGCCGTTGCAGACTGCCGTCGCGCAGCCGGCGTCAGGGCCGGTCGAACCCCAGTCCGCCTATGCGCGGCGCGCGCGCGAGCTGCTCGACCACGATTGGCTGCTGGGCCCGCGCCAGCCCTTGCCGAGGTATGCCTTCCACTACGGCATGCCGTCGACCAATCCGGCGCTGACCAGCGCATGGGCGCGCGAACTGTCGCGCGCGGCGCAATACACCCCGCCCAATTACCCGACGGCGCAGGGCTTGCCGGCGCTGCGCGAAGCGGTTTGCGACTACCTCGCCCGGCGCCGCGGCGTCCACATCGTCCCGGACGACGTGCTGATCGTCGGCGGCACCCAGCAGGCGATGGCGTTGACCGCGCGCGTGCTGCTGGACGAGGGCGACGAAGTGGCGATGGAAGACCCGCAGTACACGGCGATCCGCACGGTGCTGAAGGTGCACGGCGCGCGCGTGGTGCCGGTGCCGGTGGACGCGCAGGGCATGTGCGTGGATGCCTTGCCGGCACGGCGCCCGCAACTGGTGTGCGTGACGCCGTCGCATCAGTTCCCGATGGGATCGGTGCTGTCGCTGTCGCGGCGGCTGGCCTTGCTGGACTATGCGCGGCGCCACGATTGCTGGATCTTCGAAGACGACTACGACGGCGAATTCCGCTACGACAGCAAGCCGCTGGCCGCGTTGCGCTCGCTCGACGGCGACAACCGGGTCGTCTACATCGGCACGTTCTCCAAGACCCTGTTCCCGTCGATCAGGCTCGGTTACATGGTGGTGCCGCCGCAACTGCGCGGCGATTTCGTCGCGGCGAAATGGCTGGACGACTTCGGCGCACCGACCGTGGAACAGGCGGCGCTGGCCGGCTTCATGGCCGACGGCGGCTTCGAGCGCCACTTGGCCCGCACCGCCAAGACCCTGAAGGAACGGCGCACGGCCTTGCTGGAGGGCCTGCGCCGCCTGGCCGGCGATCGCGTCGAGATCGCCGATTCCAGCGCCGGCATGCACTTGGTCGCCTGGCTGCGCGGGCGCAGCCGCGAACAGGGCGATGCCTTCATCGCCCACGCGCGCGAGCGCGGGCTGTGGCTGGCGTCCATTTCCCAGTACTACATCGAGCCCCCCGACCGTGCAGGACTGCTGCTGGGCTACGCGACCCTGTCGGTGGCGGAGATCGAGCAGGCGGTGGCGTTGTTCGCCCGCTGCCTGGACGAAATGCCGGCGCAGGCGCAGTGAAGTTCAGCGTCCCAGGAGCGCGGCGGCGACCAGCGCGAGCAGGATGAAGATGGCGTCCATGGTGCCGGTGGCCAGGTCCAGCAGCGTCCACGCGTAGCCGAGGCCCGGGCGGACCAGCGCGTCCCAGCCGTCCAGGCCCAGCGGCAGGCCGACCTGCAGCGCGACGATGCACCAGTTGGTCAGCGCGATCACGACCGCGGTCGCGAGCAGCGCCGCGGTTGCGCGTTTCCAGCCGCCGCGCATGCCGCCCAGGCGCAGCAGCACCGCGCAATCCAGGGCCACCGCCAGCGCCATCCAGCTGCACTGGCGGCCGCTGCGCAGGGCAAGCAGGACCCACAGCGCGCCGACGATGGCGCTGCCCGTGGCCAACAGCAGCAATGACAGGCCGCGTGCGACGCGGGCGGGGGAATCGGGCGGCATCCGGGCTCCAGAATTCCGGCCAGCATAGCCTGTCGCGGCGGCGGCGTGAGCCCTGTCTTCCGGCACGGGAACGCTGCGGCCCACGGTTTGCCGGCCAGCGGCGGGCGGCAGGCGGGAAAAAGCCGGCTTGCGCCAGCAGGCGCCGTCCCCATCTGATCGATATGTATTCCCGCAGCAGCGAACCCGTCCAACTAGAACGCGATTGCCCGGCCGTGATGGTGCCGCAGGGCGACAGCGTGACCCTGCCCGCCGGCAGCTACGGCTACATCACCCAGGCGCTGGGCGGCAGCTACACGGTGTTCGTGGAAGGCAACCTGTTCCGCATCGCGGGCAAGGACGCCGACGCCATCGGCAAGGAACCGCCGGAATCGCTGGACCTGCCGACCGACGCCGGCGACGAGGACGTGGAGCGGCTGGTCTGGCAGCAGTTGCGGACCTGCTTCGATCCGGAGATCCCGTTCAACATCGTCGACCTGGGCCTGGTGTACGAGGCCAGCCTGCGCCATCGCGACGATGGCCAGCGCGCGGTCGACGTGAAGATGACCCTGACCGCGCCGGGCTGCGGCATGGGCGAGATCCTGGTCGACGACGTGCGCAGCAAGCTGGAGATGATCCCGACCATCGCCGAGGCCGACGTCGAACTGGTGTTCGACCCGCCGTGGGGCCGGCACATGATGAGCGAAGCGGCGCGGCTGGAAACCGGGATGCTGTGAACTGAAAAGCGGGCTTCGGCCCGCTTTTTTTGTGTGGGGAGTTTGCGGGTGGAGAAGGGTGGTTAATATCCGTTACGGTGGCATAGTCGCCGTGTAAACAAGAGTTAGGCCTCAATGGGCAGCCCACTGAAATTCGAGCAATTCTTGGATGCAACGTGCAACATCCTCGACGAGGATGGATTCGTTGCGTACCTGCCAACGCTGTACGTTAATGATGAGATCCTTGTCGTAGAGGGCATCCCAGATTCCGTCTCAGACACTGATGCACTGAACAATGTCGGATCTGAGTATGGGCTTGGTAGCTCTGGGACATTCTTCGCCGTGCTCGCGGCTGCCGACACCGTTGTGGCGGGTGAGTTCTCCTTTACAGGTTGGCGCTTTGCACAGATTCAGCCTGGCAATTCCGGCCTAGTCATCTCGTGGGTCGAGCGGCCGTTGTGGTTCCGGCTTTGAGGCCTAACAATTCATTCAAGCCGAACCCGCTTCGCGGGTCGGCTTAATTCAGGCGTTTGGCGTCACACCAGACTCCAAGGCGGTCGTTATGAGCACGATTGGCGTAAACGTTCGAGACGACAAGTTGGCTGCCGACTGCCTTGGCGCATTGGTAGCGTTTCCCGTAGCCATTCAGCACATGCGCGAGTCGAACGACGCTATTTCTATCCCAAACCACATGCAAGCCCATACAAGGGATGCATTCGCTGCCATTGATGCGGCGCAGCAAGATTGTCGGATGATCGCCGCGGCGGCAACAGATCGCCTGTATCGGCACATTGTTGAGCTAACTGTCCTTGATGCATTCACTCGCAGCTACACAGCGGTTGCTGTCAAAGAGTTCTACTCTCAGCTTGCAACTAGGCAAGTCGGGACCTTCTACATTCTCGACAACTCGCTAAGGCAAGATCGGTTCATGGCAGTGCTGGAGCTTCTTAATATTGCAGGCATTTCATGCTTCTCACCCAACACTCACGGCACAGATTGGCTACCTATCGAGAGAGGCATTCGACAAATCGCATCATCGCATGTCGCGTACATCGAGCCGGACGCAACAGCCAATCACTTGGCGGCAGCGATTGCACTTGCCAAGGGTCTTAACTCTGTCGCCACGTTTCGCAATGAGGCTCCTGAAAATCCTAGCATTAGCGTTATTAACTTGCCGCGAGCCAATGCAAGTGACGCCTAATAATTCATTCAAGCACGGGTAGGGCGGGTTTCAACCCGCCTTCAGCACGAGTAGGTTGGGTTGAAACGGAGCGAACCCCAACATCACAATGTCGGGTTCTACCCCGAAATCACGGACGGTTGTAAAAGGGCTGAGAACTTCTGGTCTTGCCTGGCGACCCTTCGTCGCATCCTCGGGTTGTGGAACCGCTCGATGTATTCGAACACATCAGCCCTCGCGGCATCGAGCGTTGGGTAGGTCATGCGGTAGACCCGCTCGCGCTTGAGCAGGCCGAAGAAGCCTTCGCACGCGGCGTTGTCACCGCAGTGGCCCAC
>NZ_PDWR01000045.1 GCF_010211755.1 Pseudoxanthomonas sangjuensis
GTTCATGGGGGGGGGGCTGGGTTCTTGTCGTCGCGGATCCCCGGCGGCGGCAGGGGAGGAAGGTGCCGCCGGGAATCCGGACGCAAAGGGCAGGGCATCGGCATTGGTTAATGCCTATGCTAATGATAATAGTTATCGATTACAACCAATGCCCTGGCATTTCCCGCCGTTTCCACGCGTCGGGCGGATCAATCGCGGTCGTCGCGGCTCCAGACTCCGCCGTGCTCCACCTTGACCGGGAATTTCGCCACCGGCTCGTAGGCCGGGGCGCACAGGGCCCGGCCGTCGCGGATGTCGAAGCGCGCGCCGTGCAGCACGCATTCGATGCTGGATGCGGCGCTGTCGAAACTGCCGGCCGACAGCTCGAATTCCTCGTGGCTGCAGCGGTCTTCCAGCGCGTACAGGTCGCCGTCGAGGTTGAACACGACGATGCCGGCGCCGGTGACTTCGTCGAAAGCCGTCTTGAACTCGCCCGGCAGCAGTTCGCCGGTGGCGCAGACGAAGGTCCAGGTTTCGCTCATGCCGCGACCCCGGCGAACCGTTTTTCCAGCACCTCGAAGCGCAGGTCGCCGCGCTTGGGGATGCCGAAGCGTTCGTCGCCGTAGGGGAACGGCTTGGTGATGCCGGTACGGACGAAGCCGCGGCGCTGGTAGAAGGCGATCAGTTCGTCGCGCAGGTCGATCACGGTCATGCGCATCGCCGGCAGCTTCCATTCGTCGCGCACGATGCGCTCGGCCTCGGCCAGCAGCGCCTTGCCGACGCCGTTGCCCTGCAGGTCCGGGCGCACCGAGAACATGCCGAAGTAGCCGGCGTCGCCGTCGTTGGCGACGTGGGCGCAGGCGAGCAGGGCGCCATCGCGTTCGGCGAGCACGACGATGCTGTGCGGGCGCTCGATGTCCTGGCGCAGCACTTCGGGGTCGATGCGCTGGCCGTCGAGCAGGTCGGCCTCGGTGGTCCAGCCAGCGCGGCTGGCGTCGCCGCGGTAGGCGGAAGTCACCAGTTCGACCAGGGCGGGGATGTCCGCCGGGTTGGCGGTGCGGAAACTCGGTTGTTCGGCTTTCATTTCGGGGTTCAGCCCAACTGGCGCCAGGCCATCGACAGGATCAGCAACAGAAGCAGGGGAATCGCGAGCCAGAGCACGGCCCTGATCGCCTTGCCGGCGCGCTGCTGGATCGCCTCGGCGCGCTCGTTGATGCGGTCGACGCGAGCCAGTTGCTCGCGGTACATGGCCATGTTCTCGCGCTGCAACTGGATGGCTTCGCGCTGCTGGTCGCGGATTTCGCGCAGCACGGAAATCAGTTCGGGGTCGGCGCTGGACTCGGACATGGCGGGTTCCACGGGCTCAGGCGAGCAGTTTACGGGCCTTTTGCAACGCGGCGGCGAAGCGCTCGATTTCCTCGTGGGTATTGTAGAAGGCCAGCGACGCGCGCAGGGTGGCGGCGACGCCGTAGAACTGCAGCAACGGATGCGCGCAGTGCTGGCCGGAGCGCACCGCGACGCCTTCGAGGTCGAGCAGGGTGGCCAGGTCGTGCGCATGCGCGCCCTCGACCAGGAACGACACCACCGCCGCCTTTTCCGGTGCGTGGCCGAAGATGCGCAGGCCCTCGACCTTGTCCAGTTCCTCGGTCAGGTGCGCCAGCAGTTCGGTTTCGCGCGCCTCGACGTGGGCCATGCCGAGCGTTTCGAGGTAGTCGACCGCGGCGCCGAGGCCGATGAAGCCGGCGATGTTCGGCGTGCCGGCCTCGAACTTGTGCGGCGGATCGTTGAACACGGTGCCGTCGAAGCTGACTTCCTTGATCATCTCGCCGCCGCCGATGAACGGCGGCATCGCCTGCAGGTGTTCCTTCTTCGCCCACAGCGCGCCGGTGCCGGTCGGGCCGCACATCTTATGGCCGGTGATCGCGTAGAAGTCGCAGCCGATCGACTGCACGTCGACCTTGCGGTGCGGTGCGGCCTGCGAGCCGTCGACGACGCTGACGATGCCGCGCCTGCGCGCCTCGCGGCAGATCTCGCGCACCGGGTTGACCGTGCCGAGCACGTTCGACACGTGGGCGACGGCCAGCAGCTTCACGTCCGGGGTCATCGCCCTGTACAGCGCGTCGAGGTCGAGCGTGCCGTCCTCGCGGATTTCGGCGACCTTGATCGTCGCGCCGGTGCGCTGCGCGACCAGCTGCCACGGCACGATGTTGGCGTGGTGCTCCATCCGCGAGACCAGGATCGTGTCGCCGGCCTCCAGCTTCGGCAGCGCCCAGGAGTAGGCGACCAGGTTGATCGCGAAGGTGGTGCCGCTGCACAGCACCAGTTCGTCGGCGCCCACGTTGAGGAAGCGGGCGAGCTTCCTGCGCGATTCCTCGTAGGCTTCGGTCGCCTCGCTGCCCAGGGTGTGCACGGCGCGGCTGACGTTGGCGTTGTGGCGGCGGTAGAAGCCGTCGACCGCCTCGATCACGCTCGCCGGCTTCTGCCCGGTGTTGGCGCTGTCGAAATAGACCAGCGGCTTGCCGTTGACCTGGCGTTCGAGCAGCGGGAAGTCGGCGCGGATCTTGTCCCAGTCGGGCGAGATGGCGGGAGTGGCGGCCGGCAGGTTCATCATGCCTCCAGCCGGGACAGCGCGTTGTCGATCTTCGCGGTCAGCAGCCCGCGCAGCGCGTCGTCCTCGACCACCGCCAGCGGTTCGCGGCAGAACGCCGCGGTCAGCAGTCGCCGCGCTTCCGCCTCCGGAATGCCGCGCGAACGCAGGTAGAACAGCGAATTCGCGTCGAGCCGGCCGACCGTCGCGCCGTGCGCGGCCTTCACTTCGTCGGCGTGGATTTCCAGTACCGGCTGGGAGTCGACCTCGGCATGCTCCGACAGCAGCAGGTTCTTGTTCGACAGCGCCGCATCGGTGCCGTCGGCGCCTTCGCGGATCAGGATGCCGCCGTGGAAGACCGCGCGGCCGCGGCCGGCGCCGAGCCCGCGCCAGGTCAGTTCGCTGCCGGTGTCCCTGGCGACGTGGTCGATGCCCAGCCGCGTCTCGACGTGGCGGCGGCCGCTCGCGAGCAGCACGCCGTTGGCCAGCAGGCGCGCCCTGTCGCCTTCGAGGCGCACGTTGAGCTCGTGGCGGGCGAGGCCGCCGCCGAGGTCGAGGTCGATGCGCCGGTACAGCGCATCGTCGGCGAGTACGGCGTCGGTGCGCAGGAAGGCCGTCGCGCGTTCGCTATCGTCCTGCACGCGCGCATGCTTCAGCGTCGCGCCCGCGGCCAGGTGCACGTGGGTCAGCGCGTTGGCGAAGTGGGCATGCGCGCCGATGCCGACGTGGTGCTCCAGCACCTTCAGCGAAGCGCCGGCGCGCAGTTCGACCAGGTTGCGCAGGTGCCAGGCGCGGTCCGCGCCGTCCGCGGTGCCGACGAAGACCAGGTGCAGCGGCTTTTCGGCCACGACGCCGCTTTCGACGCGGACCAGCGCGCCATCGGCGGCCAGTGCGGCATTGAGCCTGGCGAAGACCTCGTCGCCGCGTTCGAAGCGGCGCTGCAGGAAGCGCGCGCTGTCGTCGTTCGCGGCCAGCGCTTCGGACAGCAGCTGCACGCTGATGCCGTCGGACAGCTTGCCGCAGTCCGACAGCGCGCCGTCGTAGCGGCCGTTGACGAAGACGATGCGCGGCGCGGGGATGTCGGCGAGTTTCGCGGCGTCGACCGGCGGCGCGGCGTCGACCGCGGCGAACGTGCGCCGCTCGAGCGCGCGCAGCGAAGTGTATTTCCATGCCTCGACGCGGGCGCCGGGCAGGCCGTCGTGCAACGCCTCGTCGAGCGCCGCGCGCCGCGCGGCGTCGCCGTTGAAAGCCGCGGCGAGCGAGTCGAGCAGGGCGCTCATCAGGCCTGCTCCAGCGCCGCGTAGCCGCGTTCTTCCAGCGCCAGCGCGAGTTCCGGCCCGCCGGTCTGAACGATGCGGCCGCCGGCCAGCACGTGGACCACGTCCGGCTTGATGTAGTCGAGCAGGCGCTGGTAGTGGGTGATGACCAGGAACGAGCGTTCCGGTGTGCGCAGCGCGTTGACGCCGTCGGCGACGTTCTTCAGTGCGTCGATGTCCAGGCCGCTGTCGGTTTCGTCCAGGATCGCCAGCTTTGGTTCCAGCACGGCGAGCTGGAAGATCTCGTTGCGTTTCTTCTCGCCGCCGCTGAAGCCTTCGTTGACGCCGCGGTGCAGCAGTTCGTCCTTCAGGTGCAGCACGGCCAGCTTTTCGCGCACCCGCTTGAGGAACTGCATCGAGTCGAGTTCGGCCTCGCCGCGCGCCTTGCGCTGGGCATTAAGCGCGCTGCGCAGGAAGTAGGTGTTGTTGACGCCGGGAATTTCCACCGGGTACTGGAAGGCGAGGAACACGCCCTTGGCGGCGCGCGCTTCCGGCTCCAGGTCCAGCAGGTTCCCGCCCTCGAACTCGACCGAGCCGGCGGTGACTTCGTAGCCGTCGCGGCCGGCCAGGATGTTGCCCAGCGTGGACTTGCCGGCGCCGTTGGGGCCCATGATGGCGTGCACTTCGCCGGGCTTCACGTCCAGCGACAGGCCCTTGAGGATTTCCTTGCCGGCGACGCTGGCGTGGAGGTTTTCGATCTTGAGCATTCTTGAATCCGTAGGGCGGGTCATGGCCCGCCGGCTTGTGTGTTTGATTTGTCCATGTGGCGGGTTAGGGCCCGCCCCCCCTCCGACGAACCTGGCTTCCCGCGGCACTTTCCGCCATTTCTTTTCCTTCCACCCCGCCCCCACCCGCAGGTTTTTTGAACACCGCCTTGCAGCAACGCCGGCCGACCAGCTTCTACCGGTCTTCCTCGGCACAGCGGCGCGCGGGCGGGAGGAAATCAGGTGGGCGGTGGACTTCTC
>NZ_PDWR01000046.1 GCF_010211755.1 Pseudoxanthomonas sangjuensis
GCGTGGGGGCGGGCGGGGCGTCCTCCGCTGGTTCTTCGTTCCCCGTTCCGCGCTTCTGCCCTCACGATGCCTCCTGCCACGAGCGCGACAGCCGCATCGCGGCGCTGATCAGGCCGACGTGCGAATAGGTCTGCGGGAAGTTGCCCCAGCCTTCGCCGTCGTCGAACGCGGTGTCCTCCGACAGCAGGCCGAGCGCGTTGCGCCTTTGCAGCACGCGCTCGAACATCGCGCGCGCCTCGTCCTTGCGGCCGATCGCCACCAGCGCGTCGATGTACCAGAACGTGCAGATGGTGAAGCTGGTTTCGGGTTCGCCGAAGTCGTCCGGCGCGACGTAGCGGAACAGCGCGTCGCCGCGCTTGAGTTCGGCGCCGATCGCCTCGACCGTGGCGACGTAGCGCGGGTCGTCGTCGGCGACGAAGCCGATGTCGGCCAGCAGCAGCAGCGAGGCGTCGAGGTAGTCGCCTTCGAACGAAGCGCTGAAGCGGTTCGCCGCCGGCCGCCACGCGCGCTGCAGGGTCTTTTCGCGGATCGCGTCGGCGCGCTCGCGCCAGTGCGCGGCGCGCTCGTCCAGGGACAGCAGCGCGGCGATCTTCGCCAGGCGGTCGCAGGCGGCCCAGCACATCGCCGCGGTGTAGGTGTGCACCTCGGCGCGGCCACGGAACTCCCACAGCCCGGCGTCGGGCACGTCGTGCAGGGCGAAGGCGCGTTCGCCCAGCGGTTCCAGGCGGCGGAACGTGTCGGCGTCGCCGGGATCGGCCAGGCGCCGGTCGAAGAACAGCTGCGTCGAGGCCAGCACCACGCTGCCGTAGACGTCGTGCTGCTTCTGCACCCAGGCCAGGTTGCCGCGCCGCACCGGGCCCATGCCGCGGTAGCCGCGCAGGCCGTCCACCTCGGTTTCCTCCAGCCGCTCGGCGAAGTCGATGCCGTACAGCGGCTGCAGGCTGCCGTCGTGGGTGGCGATGTTGAAGATGTAGCGCAGGAACTCCTCCATGCTGCGGGTGGCGCCGAGGCGGTTCAGCGCGCGCACCACGAAGGCCGCGTCGCGCAGCCAGCAGTAGCGGTAGTCCCAGTTGCGCGCGGTGTCCGGCGCTTCCGGGATCGAGGTGGTCATCGCCGCGATGATCGCGCCGCTGTCCTCGTACTGGCACAGCTTCAGCGTGATCGCGCTGCGGATCACCGCCTCCTGCCAGTCCAGCGGTATCGACAGGTAGCGCACCCATTCGCGCCAGTACTCGGCGGTGCGGCCCAGCGCCTCGTCGACGTAGCCGGCGATGGAGCGCAGCAGCGATTCGTCCGGCCCCAGCACCAGGTGCGCGGCATGGGCCAGCACGAACGGCAGTTCCTCGCGGACGAAGCGCACCGGCACGTCGGTGGTCAGGCGCAGGGTGAAGTCGGGCAGCAGCCAGCGCATGTGGTTGCTGCCCCACGTGGTCTCGGGCATGCGCGCGCCCCAGTCGGCCAGCGGGCGTATGCGCACGCGGATGCGCGGGCTGCCGGACAGCGGTGCGATCCTGCGGATGATCGACACCGGCCGGTAGATGCGCGAGTTCTGCTTCCAGCGCGGGGCGAAGTCGAGGATTTCCAGCGAACCGCCGTGGCGGTCGTGCAGCACGGTGCGCAGGATCGCGGTGTTGGTCAGGTAGTGCTGCTCGCTGCGCTCGAAGTCCTCCAGTTCGATGCCGAAATAGCCGCCGTCGTGGTCGCGCGGCGACAGCAGGGCGCAGAACGCCGGGTCGCCGTCGAACGCCGGCAGGCAGCTCCACACCACGCTGCCGTTGCGGTCGACCAGCGCGCCGAAGCTGCCGTTGCCGATCGCGCCGAGGTCGAGGCTGGCGGTCGTCCGGCTCATGCGCGCTTGCCGTGGTTCGACGCCAGGTTCGCGCGCAGCCAGGCGTGCACCGCGCGCGGGTCGGGCAGGGCGTGGCTGGCGTGGCTGGGTTCGCGCGCGCCGACCAGCACGCTCCAGCCGCCCAGTTCGTTGGCGGCGGCGAAGCCGTATTCGTCGGTCAGGTCGTCGCCGACGAACACCGGGCGCCGTCCCCGGAACGGCGGGTGCGCCAGCAACGCGCGCAACGCACGCCCCTTGTCGACATCGGCGGGCACGATCTCGACGACGTGGTCGCCGGGCTGCAGGCGGTAGTCGGGCAGTTGCGCGGCGTGCGCCTGCGCCAGGTCGCGCAGCGCGCCGGCGCTGTGCGGCGCGTTGCGCCAGTGCAGGGCGACGGTGCCGCCCTTGTCCTCGACCAGCACGCCGGGATGGCGCTCGGCCAGCGCCAGCGCTTCGCGCTTGAACGCGTCGAGCGCGGTGGCGCCGCCGCGCGGCGCGGCTGGCGCACCGCGGAATTCCTGCCCGTGCAGGCCGGCCGCGGGCAATTGCAGCGGCGCGAACAGGTGGTCGATCTGCGCCAGCGGGCGGCCGCTGACCAGCGCCAGCGCGCCCTGCAGGCGGTCGCTGAGGCGCTCGATCGTCTCCAGCGCGCCATCCGGCAGGCCGGCCAGGTGCGGCTGCGGGGCGAACTCGAGCAAGGTGCCGTCCACGTCGAGGAACAACGCGCAATCGTCGTTCAACGCGGGCGGCGGCGGACGACGTGGGGAAGTCGTGGCGGCCATGCCTTTCATCATTCACGCGAATGCGCCCGAGCGCAACGTTGCGGCGCGTCGCGACGACCGCGCGCGGTGCGCGAATCGTTTATCTTGCGGGCCTTTCCGCAACATTCCGAGGCCTCGCGATGAATCCGGCAAACATGGCCCTGGCGGCCTTCATCGGCATGCTGTTGCCATTGCAGGCGCTGATCAACGCGGCCCTGGGCCGGCAGACCTTCGGCGCGCTGTTCGCCGCGCTGGCGTCGTTCAGCGTCGGCACGGCGGTGCTGGCGCTGTGGTGGCTGGCGACGCGCCCGGGCTTCGACGCCGCCGCGCTGGCGAAGGTGCCGTGGTGGGGCTGGCTGGGCGGTGCGATCGGTGCGCTTTACGTGGTCGGCGCGACGTTGCTGGTGCCGCGGCTGGGCGCGGCGTCGCTGATCTGCCTGGTCGTGTTCGGGCAATTGCTCGGTTCGCTCCTGCTCGACCACTACGGCGTGCTGCACGTGCGCCAGCCGATCGATTCCACCCGCGTCGCCGGCGCCGTGCTGGTGGCGATCGGCGCGCTGCTGGTGGTCAAGCCGTGGCAGACGCCCGCGGCCTGATGGCACGGGCCAGGCGCGAACCGTTGCGCGGCCTGCCGCCGGCAGTGGCGCCGGACTGCCGCGTACTGGTGCTCGGCTCGATGCCGGGCGCCGCCTCGCTGGCCGCGGCCAGCTACTACGCGCATCCGCGCAACCGGTTCTGGCCGCTGATGGGCGCGTTGTGCGCTTTCGATCCGCGGGTCGATTATCCGCGGCGCATCGCCGGGCTGCAGCGCGCCGGCGTCGGCCTGTGGGACGTGATCGGGCGGTGCGAACGCCGCGGCAGCCTCGATGCGTCGATCGTCCCCGGCAGCGAGGTGCCGAACGACGTCGTCGCCCTGCTCGAATCGCTGCCGCGGCTGCGCGCGGTCGCGTTCAACGGCGGCAAGGCGGCGCAGGCGTTCCGTCGCCACCTGCAGGGCGGATTGTCGCCGGCGCTGGCCGCGCGCATCGCCTTCCACGCCCTGCCCTCGACCAGCCCGGCCAACGCCGGTTTCGGCTTCGAGCGCCTGCTCGCGGCGTGGGGTGCGCTCGGCCTCGGTCGCGGCCGGGATCCGGCCTGAAACGATTCGCCGGCGTATCCTCCGGGCACCAAAGAGATACCAGTCGCCGCGGGGTTCGGCGCGACGCGCGGCGATGGCACAATAGCGATCCACTTTCGAATTTGTCCGGCGGAGTCCCCCATGGCTGAAGTCACAGAAGCCCGCGTTCCCGACATCGGCGACTACAGCGACGTGCCGGTGATCGAAATCCTCGTCTCCGTCGGCGACACGGTGAAGAAGGACCAGGGCCTGGTCACGCTGGAATCGGACAAGGCGACGATGGAAGTGCCGTCGTCGGTGGCCGGCGTGGTCAAGGAGATCAAGGTCAAGCTCGGCGACACGCTCAGCGAAGGCAGCGTGGTCGCGTTGATCGAGGCCGGCGAAGGTGCCGCCGCCGTTGCGCCCGCTCCGGCGCCGGCCAAGGTCGAAGCGCCGGCTCCCGCGCCAGCGCCTACCCC
>NZ_PDWR01000047.1 GCF_010211755.1 Pseudoxanthomonas sangjuensis
CGATCCAGCACCTGACCGGGATCAAGGACGCCGGCACCATCGTCGCCATCAACAAGGACGCCGACGCGCCGATCTTCGAGGTCGCCGACATCGGCCTGGTCGGCGACCTGTTCAAGCTGCTGCCGGAACTGGAAGCCGCCATATGATTCGCTGCCTGCCGGACCAGCAGCAGCGGGCCCGCCGGGCCGCCGGTGCGAACCGCCCGCCCGGCGAATCCTGACCGCTTTTCCGAGGCGGCCGAACGCGCGGCTGCCGATCCATCATTCGGCTGAATCGCGTTTCTCCCCCGACGAAAACCCTGCCGGAACATCGCACGCTTCGCGGTACCGATGCCGCTGGTTGCGATCGGGCAACCGAGCCGGCTGCGCCGCTGCGATGGCGACGCAACCGGGACGCAGCGCTACCAGCGCACCCGGATACCCGCATTCGCCGCGCGATGTTCGTAGTCGGTGCCCTCCAGATCCTGACCCAGCGAAACCACGCCGAACAGGCTGACCTTCTTGTTGAGCGTGGCCTCCACGCCCACGTCCAGGCTCGTCGCCAGGCCGCGGTCGTGGTTCGGGAACAGCTGTGGCGTTGCGTTCGGCCCGGCGGTGGTTACCTGCAGGCTGGTGGCGTTCTCGCCGAAGGCGTCCTGCACTGCCAGCATCGCCCACGGCCGGATCGATGCGCCGCCCGCGGTCTCGAACGCCTTCTCCACGCGCAGTCCTGCGCGGGCGGAGCTGACCACGTCGTCGTCGATCGCGAGCGATCGCCCCGCGGCATCCACCGTATCCTGCCAGTGCACCTGGCTCGCCTCGACCTGCACCTGCGGTTCCAGCACCCATCCGCCCTGCAGCGCGTAACGCCAGCCAGCCCGCGTGCTCAGGGTCAGGCTGTTGCCGACCAGGCGCTCGTGGAAGCCGTCCGCGGTCCGCACGTAGGCGCGTGGACGCTGCCCGCTCCAGACGACATCGACATAGGCGCCGTTGGCCCATCGATTGCTGAAATACAAGCCAGCCACGGGCGTATCCATGTCGATCTCCGACTCGCCCACGCCGGGCAGATCGGTCGAATTGACGCCGCTGGTCCAGTAGTTCGCGTGCAGCAGGCCCAGGTAGCCGCCGAATCGCAAGACCCGGTCGTTGCGATCGAGGGCCTGATCGAAACCCACGTACAGACCGACGTCGTCGCCCGACAATTCGAAGCCCGGATTGGCGCCCAGTTCCAGTTCGTTGGTCGCGGCCGCCACCCAGAAGCCGTTGCAGTCGTCGACCAGGCCTGCCCCGGCCCGTTCGGCGGTCGCTTTCGGCCCGCACTCCGGCCGGTCGGTGCCGCGCACGCCGGCCAGACGCTGGTGCGCCAGGTCGTCGCCCTGCTGGGCCATCAGTGCACCGACGGTCGGCAACACCGCGTAGCCGGGGATCTCCGGCAGCACGCCGCCGCCGTCGGTACCCAGGTACCAGTTATGGTCCATGCCGCTTTGTTCGAACGTCCACGGGTAAACGCTGCCTTCCAACCGCACGAAGCCATCCACCGGCTGCGCGGGCACGAACGCCCCTGCCGCCGCGTTCGGCGCCGAGATCACCAGGATGTTCGTCGGCTGGGTCACGTCGGTGCCGTCGCTGGCGAAGATCACCCCGGTGGTGCCGCTGACGTTGCCGACGATGTCCAGGCCGCCGCTGGTGCCGTTGGCCGGCGACACGGTTACCTGCAACAGGCCGTCGCCGCCGGTGTAGTTGCCGCTGATCGCCATGCGGTTGGTGCCCACATCGATGCGACCGGCGTTCTCCACGCTGCCGGCCAGGCTGGCGCCGTCGTTCGCGGTCCACAGCGAGGTGTTGTCGATGAACAGCGTGCCGCCGGCGAGGTCGAGTGCGCTGCCCAGGGTGAGGCTGCTGTTGCCCAGCAGCTCCACCCGTTCCCAGCCCGTCATCGGATCGAAACTGTCGTCTTCCAGGTTCAACGCACTGAAGCGCAGCACGTCGGCGCTGCCTGCGCCGCCGTCCACGCCGGTCAGCCCGCTCAGATCGCCGCCGATGAAGTGCGCGGCGTCATCGCCCGCGCCGAAAGACAGCGCGCCGTTCACCGTGCCCATCGACACGAACGTGTCGTCGCCGTCGGTGCCGGTGAAGGCGCCCTGCACGTCGAGGATCGCGCCCACATTCACGGTGGTGTTCTGGCTGCTCAGGGCGACGCCGTCCGCGACGGTCAGCGTGCCTTGGTCGATCGTCGTGGTGACGAAGCCCTGGTCGGCCGCGACGATCAACTCGCCATTGCCGCCCTTGTCCAGCGTCTCGAAGTTGACGGTCGGGCCCAGCACCATCGTGGTGTCCACGTAGGACTGGACGGTGTCGGTGCCCGCGCCGCCGTCGAGGGCGTTGGCCAGCCCGCCCAGGTCGGCGCCTTCCATCAGCACCAGCTGGTCGTCGCCATCGCCCAGCGCCACGATGCCGTTACCCATGACCGTGCCGGCCACTTCCATCACGTCGTCGCCGTCGCTGCCGCTGAAGCTGCCGTCCACGTTGAGCGTGGCGCCCATCGCCACGTAAGTGCTCTGCACGCCGTCGAGGCTGCCGTCCGTGCCGACATCGAGCGTGCCCGAGTCGACGATCACGGTGGCGAACGCCGACGGCGCCGGGCCGTCCACGTGCAGCGTGCCGGTGTTGGTCTTGGTCAGCGTCTCGAAGTTGATCGCGCCGCCGAGCGTGGCTTCGCCGGCGATGTCGGCATTGAAGGTGTCGGTGCCGGCGCCGCCGTCGACCGGCGTGAGCAGGCCCGACAGATCCGCGCCGTCCTGGATCGTGAAGCTGTCGTTGCCATCGCCCAGGGCCACCGTGCCGCTGCCCGTCACCATGCCGGCCACCGTCAGTGTGTCGTTGCCGGCGGTGCCGGTGTACGCGCCATCGACCTGCAAGGTCGCGCCCGACGCCACGGCCGTGTTCTGCGCCGCGACGCTGCCGCTGGCGCTCACTTCCAGCACGCCTCCGAACACGTCCACGTCGATGAACTCCGACGGGCCGTTGATCTGCAGGGTGCCGTCGCCCGACTTGCCCAGCGACTCGAAGCCCAGCAGGCTGCCCAGCGGCACCGTATTGCCGCCGCTGACATTGACGTTGAGCATGTCGTTGCCCAGACCGCCATCGACCGTACCGAGCATGACCGTGGTGTCGTGCACCACGAACATGTCGTCGCCATCGCCCAGCCGGAATACGCCGCCATCGCTGTCCAGCGCGCCCGCCACGTCGAGCACGTCGTCGCCGCCGCCCAGGTCGCCGTTGCCCTGCAGCAGTGCGCCTTCGGCCACGGTCACCGTATTGACGCCGGCGCTGCCGGTGATCGAGGCATAGCCGCCGCCGTTGCCCTGCAGCGTGCCGCCCACGTTGAGCGCCGTGTCGTCGGCCAGCACGACGGTCGGCGTTTCCAACGTCCCGGCCACGGTCAGCGCGCCGGCGTTGATCGTCGTTCCGCCGGTGAAGCCCTGCGTCTCGGTCAGCGTCGCCTCGCCCACGTTGTCCTTCTGCAGGTACTCGAAGTTCACCGTGTTCGACGCA
>NZ_PDWR01000048.1 GCF_010211755.1 Pseudoxanthomonas sangjuensis
GGCTGGCTGGCCTGCTCAACCGCACCGCGCTTGAACTCGGTGCTGAACTTCCTTCGCTTCGACATGAACACTCCTCATGGCCTTGATCGGCCTTCTCGTAAGTGTCCGTGAAAACGGGGGTGAACCCTGTCCATATTGATAAGGGTTCGATCCACGCTCTATCCC
Source organism: Pseudoxanthomonas sangjuensis (assembly GCF_010211755.1). Classification (GTDB taxonomy): domain Bacteria; phylum Pseudomonadota; class Gammaproteobacteria; order Xanthomonadales; family Xanthomonadaceae; genus Pseudoxanthomonas_A; species Pseudoxanthomonas_A sangjuensis. Next base: position 166 of record NZ_PDWR01000048.1, read on the forward strand.
GGGTCGCGAAGCTCACTAGGGCGGCCTAACGCTCAAGTTAAGCCGAATTGCAGCGCGTAGCTGGCCATATGGCAAGCTATATCTGCCATATGGACGGCGTAGCGATGCAATTTCGGCTTGAACGCATTGTTAGGCCCCACCAGTAGCTGGCCCGACCCTACAACCGACCAGATACATACGATCTTTCCCAGCCGGTGGCGCTCACCACGCGACCCGATTCAAAAACGAACTCCATACGGGACACGTTCTTCGCATGACTGTCGATGAACTCGACTACAGCCTTGTGCCTTGAACATGCATCCGCTGGCATGTCCATGTAGTCCCAGCCAAAGAAACGATAGGTGTCCGCGTTCATTGTCCGCGCAAGCTCGCGAGCGCCAGCGACTCCTGTACCCAATGGACGGCCCACGTCGCCTGCGCCAAGGCTGAAGCTTGCAGAGGAGGCGATAAGTGCTGTGAGCCCGTCATCGCGGTTTGCTGCCCGTTTGATCACTTCAACAGCGCGAAGGCTCAGAAATTGCTGCAATTCGCGTGCACTCGTGATTTCCGGCAGGCCGCATCCGGAAGGCATTGCGAACGCAGGACCTGCAGCCAGAACCAAACAAAGGCAAATCAACCGCTGAGCGATTCTCGTAGGCAGAGATTTGTCAGCAAGGCTTCTTGCAAGTCCAATTAACATGAGCCCTCCCAGTGGGGCCTAACGCCTGAATTAAGCCGTGCCACGAAGTGGCATCGGCTTGAATGAATTGTTAGGGCTCACTGCCGCGATCTGAGGGCCTAGCCAGAAGCCAGTACACAAAATCGTGGATGAGCCCGCCAAAAAGCAGGAAGAGCAGGAGTGCCGCAACGATATTGTCTAGTGCCGAGCGAGTGCCATCAAATGTAAGGACATGAACCCCAGCAAGAATTGCAAAGAGCGAGACTGAAGTAAGGCCGATGCGAGTCGAAGGCAGCAAGCCGCCCCACATGGAGAGGCGTCCAGTGTTGCGCACTAGGCCGGCGAAATCTTTCTGCGTCCAAACAAACATTCCGGCTCCAAGAGCGAGCATGACCAACCCGAACCAGAGATCTTTCATGTGAGCCCTAACGCCTAAGTTGAGCCGAATTGCAGCGCGTAGCTGGCCATATGGCAAGCTGTACCTGCCATATGGACGGCGGAGCGATGCAATTTCGGCTTGAACGCACTGTTAGGCCTCAGAGATACGGTCTATCCAAAAGCGCACGGGGCCGAAAACGCGTTTAACGGCGTGGTAGTAGACATGCACCACCGGTTTTCGAGAACACATGGCCTCGTAGTTCTTTCTCTCCTTGGTCGGCCCATTAAATCTTAGATATGGGGTGCTGGGAGTATCCAGTGTCAGGCCCATGAAATATTGCGAACTGTAGCGCCCCAAGCCGCGGAACTCGCAATTAGTAACGCGACCCTGCGCCTCCAACGTACCTCGAAGCCCTTCAGGCGCATCGATTCTTATGTTGCCAATAGCTAGCAGTCCGAGCGCGATGGCTACGGCACCATAAAGATACTTCTTCCCGGCTCTCGTCATGGCGCTTCTGAGGCCTAACGCCTGAATTAAGCCGACCGGCGAAGCCGGTTCGGCTTGAATGAATTGTTAGGCGCGTCCGGTCAAGCGACGCACCGCCCAAACAAAGACATGTTGCACGGCCATTGGCAGCAAGCCGAAGAACAGTATGCAAAACGCGACGCTGGCAAAAAAGACCAAACCGAGATCAAAGGCTTGCGAAAGAAATGAAGGTGGCGGGCTGGGATTGCGGCTGTACTCCGAGCGCCACGCCAAGATGCCAAGCACGGGGATAATGCCGAATATGGCACCGACTGCTCCAGTGCTGATGATGGTCTGTCGGAATTGCACCTTATCCACGATAAGCGCCTAACGCCGGAATTAAGCCGCGCCGCGAAGCGGCGTCGGCTTGAATGATTGGTTAGCGCCCATCCGCCGGCTATTTGGGGAGCGGATAGACACGAATGCTTGAGATCTCATTGGTGTTGCCTGCCGCAAATGACTCATCAAATGTAATGATGGGGCCGTGAGCTGTGCCGTGGAATGACCCAAACCCAGAGAGACTGTTAAGTACGGTCAGCTTGTATTTGCGACCAATGTAAAACTTGGTACCGCCGTCAGATGGTAGAGGTGCCGTCTCGTCGAACTTGGCATGGATGGGCTCCTTGCCCGCGACCACCGCGCAAAAGTCCTCAGATGCCTCGCGAAGGACAGCCTGATCCTCCTGGGTCGCACCGGAGCTAACGAGATTTACGAAGGGCTCTTGGCATGGTGTGCCAGCCGCTGGAGGAAAGTCCGAGCTATTGCAGCCCGCGATTAGGACGAAGATCAAGCCGCTGATGAGTCTGCTCATGGGCGCTAACGCCTTATGTCTTGGCTTTCCCCTACTGTAAACGCCGAGAGCCCGGTGTGCGCGCCCGATAACGCCTCGGTGTAGCGGCACCGTAATTCAGCAGGGGCCGCACACCGGATCTCACGTCCCGAC
>NZ_PDWR01000049.1 GCF_010211755.1 Pseudoxanthomonas sangjuensis
TCCGGCAGCAGCTTGAACAGGTCGCCGACCAGGCCGATGTCGGCGACCTCGAAGATCGGCGCGTCGGCGTCCTTGTTGATGGCGACGATGGTGCCGGCGTCCTTGATCCCGGTCAGGTGCTGGATCGCGCCGGAGATGCCGACGGCGATGTACAGCTCCGGGGCGATGATCTTGCCGGTCTGGCCGACCTGCAGGTCGCTGGGCACGTAGCCGGCGTCGACCGCGGCGCGCGAGGCGCCGACCGCGGCCCCGAGCCTGTCGGCCAGCCGGTAGATGATCTGGAAGTTCTCCGCCGAGCCGACGCCGCGGCCGCCGGAGACCACGCGGCGGGCCGACTGCAGGTCGGGGCGGTCGGTCTTGTCGGCGGACAGCGCGACGAAGCGGGTGTGCGCCGGCAGCGCGGCATCCACCGAAACCGCTTCGACCGGCGCACGGTTGCCGCGCGCGGCCTCGGGCCACGAGGCGGTGCGCACGGTGGCGACCACGGTCTGCCCGGCCGGGGCCTCGACGGTGACGATCGCGTTGCCGGCGTAGATCGGGCGGGTGAAGGTGGTTGCGCCTTCCACCGTCATCACGTCGGAGACCTGGCTGACGCCCAGCAGCGCGGCGACCACCGGGGTCAGGTCCTTGCCGAAGGTGGTGCTGGGGGCGAACACGTGGCTGTAGCCCTGCTTCGCCAGCGCGGCGACCTGCGGGCCCAGCACCTGCGCCAGCGCATTGGCATTGGCCGGGTGGGCGACGGTCAGCACCTTCGACACGCCGGCGATCTGCGCGGCTTCGGCGGCCACGGCGGCCGGGTCGGCAGCCAGCACGACGACATCGATGGTTTCCGGCGTCAGCGCGACGGCGGCGCTGACGGTCTTGGCGGTGGCGGCGTTGAGCTTGCCGTCCAGGTGTTCGGCGACGATCAGAACCTTGCCCATCACAGCAGCCCCTTTTGCTTGAGTGCGGCGACCAGTTCGGCCGCGTCCTTGACCATCACGCCCTTGCTGCGTTTCGCCGGCGGCGCGTAATGCGTCGTCTTGAGGAAATCGGCGGACTCGACGCCCAGGTCGGCGAAGGGCAGCGTCTCCAGCGGCTTGCTCTTGGCCTTCATGATGTCCGGCAGCTTGATGAAGCGCGGCTCGTTCAGGCGCAGGTCGGTGGTGACCACCGCCGGCAGGTCGACTTCCAGCGTCTCCAGGCCGGCGTCGACCTCGCGCACCGCCGTGGCCTTGCCGTCGGCGATGTCCAGCTTCGAGGCGAAGGTCGCCTGCGGGCGGCCCCACAGCGTGGCCAGCATCTGCCCGGTCTGGTTGCTGTCGTCGTCGATGGCCTGCTTGCCCAGGATGACCAGGTCCGGCTGTTCCTTCTCGATCAGCTTGAGCAGGGTGCGGGCGGCGGTCAGCGGCTGGATCGGCTGGTCGGCGACCACGTGGATGGCGCGGTTGGCGCCCATGGCCAAACCGTTGCGCAAATGCGCCTGGGCGTCGGCCGGGGCGATGGTGGCGACCACCACCTCGGTGGCGACGCCCCTGTCGCGCAGGCGCAGGGCCTCTTCCAGCGCGATCTCGTCGAACGGGTTGGGCGAGAGCTTGACGCCCTCGGTGACCACCCCGGAACCGTCCGGCTTGACCTGGATGCGGACGTTGAAGTCCACCACCCGCTTGTAGGCGACGAGAATTTTCAT
>NZ_PDWR01000004.1 GCF_010211755.1 Pseudoxanthomonas sangjuensis
CCATGGCAAAGGGTAAATTCGAGCGCACCAAGCCCCACGTGAACGTGGGCACGATTGGCCACGTGGACCACGGCAAGACGACGCTGACGGCGGCGCTGACGAAGGTGGGCGCGGAGCGTTTCGGCGGTGAGTTCAAGGACTACTCGTCGATCGACGCGGCGCCGGAGGAGAAGGCGCGCGGCATCACGATTTCGACGGCGCACGTCGAATACGAAAGCCCGACCCGCCACTATGCGCACGTGGACTGCCCGGGGCACGCCGACTACGTGAAGAACATGATCACGGGTGCGGCGCAGATGGACGGCGCGATCCTGGTGTGCTCGGCCGCGGACGGCCCGATGCCGCAGACCCGCGAGCACATTCTGCTGGCGCGCCAGGTGGGCGTGCCGTACATCGTGGTCTACCTGAACAAGGCGGACATGGTGGACGACGCCGAGCTGCTGGAGCTGGTGGAGATGGAAGTGCGCGAGCTTCTGTCCAAGTACGAGTTCCCGGGCGACGACACCCCGATCATCAAGGGTTCGGCGCTGAAGGCGCTGGAAGGCGACCAGTCGGAGATCGGCGTGCCGTCGATCATTGCGCTGGTGCAGGCGCTGGACGACTACATTCCGACCCCGGAGCGCGACGTTGACAAGCCGTTCCTGATGCCGGTGGAAGACGTGTTCTCGATCTCGGGCCGCGGCACCGTGGTGACCGGCCGCATCGAGCGCGGCGTGATCAAGGTGGGCGACGAAATCGAGATCGTGGGCATCCGCCCGACCACCAAGACCACGGTGACCGGCGTGGAGATGTTCCGCAAGCTGCTGGACCAGGGCCAGGCGGGCGACAACGCGGGCCTGCTGCTGCGCGGCACCAAGCGCGACGAAGTGGAGCGCGGCCAGGTGCTGGCCAAGCCGGGCACGATCACCCCGCACACCGAGTTCGAGGCCGAGGTGTACGTGCTGTCGAAGGACGAGGGCGGCCGTCATACCCCGTTCTTCAAGGGCTACCGTCCGCAGTTCTACTTCCGCACGACCGACATCACCGGTGCGGTGACGCTGCCGGAAGGCGTGGAGATGGTGATGCCGGGCGACAACATCAAGATGACCGTGGCGCTGATCAACCCGGTGGCGATGGACGAGGGCCTGCGCTTCGCGATCCGCGAGGGCGGCCGTACGGTCGGCGCCGGCGTGGTGGCCAAGATCATCAAGTAAGCTGTATCTGGCAGGGTCGCCGCAAGGCGGCTTTGCCGCGTCGAAGGGCGAGTCGGAGACGGCTCGCCGTCGCCGTCTAAGCGGTTCCACAATTTACGCCAGTAGCTCAATTGGCAGAGCAGCGGTCTCCAAAACCGCAGGTTGGGGGTTCGAGTCCCTCCTGGCGTGCCAAACCCGCGGCCTGCCGCGGCGGTCCCGGCCCTCGTGGCCGGCCGCACATCATCGAAGAGTTGGCGTCATCTTGAACAGCAAGGTCGAAAATCCGAAAGCCGGCGCTTCCGCCGCCGACATCGCCAAGTACGTGCTGGCGCTGGCGCTGCTGGCGGCCGGTCTGGCCGCTTGGTGGTATTTCGCCGGCCAGTGGAACACGCCCCTGCGTGCGCTGGCGGTGGTCGCCGGGCTGGTGCTCGGCGCGGGCGTGTTCCTGACCACGGCCAAGGGCCGCCAGACCCGCGAGTTCCTCGGCGAGTCGCGCTTCGAGCTGCGCAAGGTGGTCTGGCCGACTCGCCAGGAGGCCTGGCGCATGACCTGGGTGGTGATCGTGGCCGTCGTCATCCTCAGCCTGATCCTGGCCGGCTTCGACCTGGTCATCAAGAACGCGATCGAGTGGCTCCTCGGTTCCGGTCGCGCCGCGTAAGGAGAATGCCTTGAAGCGTTGGTACGTCGTTCACGCCTATTCGGGCTTCGAGAAATCGGTGGCGCAGGCCCTGCGCGACCGCATCGCGCGCGCCGGCATGCAGGACCGGTTCGGCGACGTGCTGGTGCCGACCGAGGAAGTGGTGGAGATGCGCTCCGGCCAGAAGCGCCGTTCCGAGCGCAAGTTCTTCCCCGGCTACGTGCTGGTCCAGATCGAAACCCACGACGAAGCCGGCATACCGCGCATGGACAACGAGAGCTGGCACCTGGTCAAGGAGACCAGCAAGGTGCTCGGTTTCATCGGCGGCACCGCCGACCGTCCGCTGCCGATCCGCGACGAAGAGGCGGCCGCCATCCTCGATCGCGTGCAGGAAGGCGTCGAGAAGCCCAGGCCGAAGGTACTGTTCGAGCCGGGCGAGATGGTTCGCGTCACCGACGGCCCGTTCAACGACTTCAACGGCGTGGTCGAAGAGGTCAATTACGAGAAGAGCCGCCTGCGCGTGGCGGTGCTGATCTTCGGCCGGTCCACCCCGGTGGAACTGGAATTCGGCCAGGTCGAGAAGGCCTGAGCCGGGCCCGGCGGCCCCACGGGCCGCCAAAAGCTGCTATATTAAGCGGCTCACTGTGCCCGCTGGACCGGGCGAAACGCCGGCCGCACCTGTTGCGGCCGTTCGTGCCGTGGGGCGAAAGTCCTTGTGAATCATGGTTTTACGCGGTGCCGGGACGCGTGATTTTTCCGGCGCGATGGGGAGCCCGAGGTTCGGGCGCTAGCACCCGGAGACAATCGAAATGGCAAAGAAAGTAATCGGCTACATCAAGCTGCAGGTGAAGGCCGGCCAGGCCAACCCCTCGCCGCCGGTCGGTCCCGCGCTGGGCCAGCGCGGCCTGAACATCATGGAATTCTGCAAGGCGTTCAACGCCGCCACGCAGAAGCTGGAGCCGGGCATCCCGGTGCCGGTCATCATCACGGCCTATTCCGACCGTACCTTCACCTTCATCACCAAGAGCACCCCGGCCACCGTGCTGCTCAAGAAGGCGGCCGGCATCCAGTCCGGCTCCAAGCGCCCGAACACCGAGAAGGTGGGCAAGGTCACCCGCAAGCAGCTCGAGGACATCGCCAAGGCGAAGGAGCCCGACCTGACCGCGGCCGACCTGGATGCGGCGGTGCGCACCATCGCGGGCTCGGCCCGTTCGATGGGCCTGACGGTGGAGGGTTGAGGACATGGCATTGAACAAGCGACAGAAAGCGATCCTCGCCGCGGTCACCCCGGGCAAGGCCTACGCCATCGATGAGGCGTTGAAGATCATCAAGACCGCGACCAAGGCAAAGTTCGTCGAGTCCGTCGACGTCGCCGTGCGCCTGGGCGTGGACGCGAAGAAGTCCGACCAGCAGGTGCGCGGTTCGACCGTGCTGCCGGCCGGCACCGGCAAGAGCGTGCGCGTGGCGGTGTTCGCCCCGGCCGGCGCGAAGGCCGACGAGGCCCTGGCCGCTGGCGCCGACGTGGTCGGCATGGACGACCTGGCCGAGAAGATGCAGGCCGGCGACATCAACTACGACGTGGTCATCGCCACGCCGGACGCGATGCGCGTGGTCGGCAAGCTCGGCACCGTGCTGGGCCCGCGCGGCCTGATGCCGAACCCCAAGGTCGGCACCGTGTCGCCGAACCCGGCCGAGGCGGTGAAGAACGCCAAGTCGGGCCAGGTGCGCTACCGCACCGACAAGGCCGGCATCATCCACTGCACGATCGGCAAGGCCAGCTTCGAGGACGAGGCGCTGAAGTCGAACCTGCAGGCGCTGCTCGCCGACCTGGTCAAGGCCAAGCCGTCGCAGGCCAAGGGCCAGTACCTGCAGAAGATCTCGATCAGCTCGACCATGGGTCCGGGCGTGATCGTCGACCAGGCTTCGCTGAGCCTGAAGTGACGTGGCGGCGCGTCCGCGCTTGCGCGGACGCGTTTGCCGGAAGAATGCTTCACCCCTCCCCCGGCGACGGGGAAGGGCGCAACCAAATTTTGGGGGCAGTCGCGGATGGCCGAGCAGGCCCGAAGCGACAGCCGTCAAAGACCGCAGGTGCGGTCAGCGCGCCACGACGACGGGCAGGGAAGCTCGGTGCATTGCACGGAGTCGCCGTCGGGGCAAGCGGGGTCGCTTGATCCATCCGCGTAACAGCGGAGAAGCCTGCGCAGATGGTGCCGCCTTCTGGAAGTTTCTGGTTCCAACGCGATTGGGACGAGAGTCGGAAAGGCCACCACCGGGATGCCGATCGGCGTCCCCGGCGTCCAGGAAGGACGCCGCCCTGGACCGCGAGCGGCAGGAGCCGCGAGCGGAATTCAATCGGAGGAGTGTAAATGGCTCTGAATCTGTCCCAGAAGCAAGAAGTTGTCGCCGAACTGGCAGACGTCGCCGCCAAGGCCCACTCCTTGATCGCCGCCGAATACGCTGGCACCACGGTCTCGCAGATGACCGCGATGCGCAAGAAGGCCCGCGAAACCGGCGTGTACTTGAAAGTCGTCAAGAACACGCTGGCCGCGCGCGCCGTCGAAGGCACGGAATACGAGGTTGTCAAGGACAAGCTCGTCGGTCCGCTGCTGTACGCGTTCTCGACCGAGGAGCCCGGCGCCGCCGGCCGCCTGATCAAGGAATTCGCCAAGGGCAACGACAAGCTGCAGCCCAGGCTCGTTGCGCTGAATGGCCAGCTGTACCCGGCCAGCCACGTCGACGTGCTGGCTTCGCTGCCGACCCGCGAACAGGCCCTGGCCATGCTGGCCAGCGTGCTGTCCGAGCCGGCCCGTATGTTCGCCCGCGCCGTCAAGGCCGTGGCCGACAAGCAGGGTGGCGGCGAGGAAGCCGTCGCCGAAGCCGCGGCCGAAGCCTGAGTTCGACGTCCGTAATCCTTAACCCAGAAATCATTCAAAGGTAATCACATGTCCCTTACCAACGAACAGATCGTCGACGCGATCGCCGAAAAGAACCTGATGGAAGTGATGGAGCTGGTCAAGGCCATCGAAGAGAAGTTCGGCGTTTCCGCCGCCGCCCCGGTCGCCGTGGCCGCCGGTCCGGCCGCCGCCGCCGCCCCGGCCGAAGAGCAGACCGAGTTCACCGTCGTGCTGAAGTCGGCCGGCGACAAGAAGGTCGAAGTCATCAAGGCCGTCCGCGCCATCACCGGCCTGGGCCTGAAGGAAGCCAAGGACCTGACCGAGGCCGGCGGCATCGTGAAGGAAGGCGCGTCGAAGGACGACGCGGCGAAGTTCAAGAAGGACCTCGAGGCTGCCGGCGCGACCGTCGAAGTCAAGTAATCGTTGCACGCCGTCCGCGCAACATCGTGACGGCAAGCCGAGGCCGGGGGCGCAAGCCCCTGGCCTTTGGCCGTTGTTGAAGTGCGGTTGCAGGTTCTTGGTTTCTGGTTGTTGGGGAAGACGGATAACGCCCTTCCCGGCAACCAAGAACCAACAACCAGGAACCACAAAATCCCGAGTTGGTAGTTGGAAGCAGATTCAGACAGGCGTGCTGGTGCCGGCAATACCAGCGGCTTCCAACTGACGATTTCCCGCTTTTCCTTGCGACAAGGAAACGGCAACGAACATCCCCCCGGAGCCGCCGGCGCGCGGCTCCCAGATGCCAGAGGCACAGCCACATGACGACGTATTCGTTCACCGAGAAGAAGCGCATCCGCAAGGACTTCGGCAAGCAGCGCTCGATCCTCGAGGTCCCGTTCCTGCTCGCCATCCAGGTCGACTCCTACCGCGAGTTCCTGCAGGAGCACACCGATCCCGCCAAGCGCGAGGACAAGGGCCTGCACGCCGCGCTGAAGTCGGTGTTCCCGATCGTCAGCTACAGCGGCAACGCCGCGCTGGAATACGTCGGCTACAAGCTCGGCGAGCCGGCCTTCGACGAGCGCGAGTGCCGCCAGCGCGGCATGAGCTACGGCGCGCCTTTGCGCGTGACCGTGCGCCTGGTGATCTACGACCGCGAATCGCCGACCAAGGCGATCAAGTACGTGAAGGAGCAGGAGGTCTACCTCGGCGAGATCCCGCTGATGACCGACAACGGCACCTTCATCGTCAACGGCACCGAGCGCGTCATCGTCTCGCAGCTGCACCGCTCGCCGGGCGTGTTCTTCGACCACGACCGCGGCAAGACCCACAGCTCGGGCAAGCTGCTGTACAGCGCCCGCATCATCCCCTACCGCGGCTCGTGGCTGGACTTCGAGTTCGACCCGAAGGACGCGCTGTTCACCCGCATCGACCGCCGCCGCAAGCTGCCGGTCAGCATCCTGCTGCGCGCGCTGGGCTACTCCAACGAGGAGATGCTCAACACCTTCTTCGACATCAACACCTTCCACATCCTGCCGGAAGGCGTGCAGCTGGAGCTGGTGGCCGAGCGCCTGCGCGGCGAGACCCTGAACTTCGACCTGGCCGACGGCGACCGCGTGATCGTCGAGGCCGGCAAGCGCATCACCGCGCGCCACGTCAAGCAGCTGGAGCAGTCCGGCATCGCCGCCGTGGCCGCGCCGGACGAATACATCGTCGGCCGCATCCTCTCGCACGACGTCATCGACGCCAACACCGGCGAGCTGCTGGCCAACGCCAACGACGAGATCACCGTCGAGCAGCTGGACAAGTTCCGCAAGGCCGGCATCGACAGCGTCGGCACGCTGTGGGTCAACGACCTCGACCGCGGCCCGTACCTGTCGAACACTCTGCGCATCGACCCGACCAAGACCCAGCTGGAAGCGCTGGTCGAGATCTACCGGATGATGCGCCCGGGCGAGCCGCCGACCAAGGACGCGGCGCAGAACCTGTTCCACAACCTGTTCTTCACCTTCGAGCGCTACGACCTGTCGGCCGTGGGCCGGATGAAGTTCAATCGCCGCGTCGGCCGCAAGGAAGTCACCGGCGAGGCCGTGCTGTACGACCACAAGTACTTCAGCCAGCGCAGCGACGAGGAGGCCAAGCGTCTGGTCGGCACCAACGGCGAGACTTCCGACATCCTGGAAGTGATCAAGGTCCTGACCGAGATCCGCAACGGCCGCGGCACGGTGGACGACATCGACCACCTGGGCAACCGCCGCGTGCGTTCGGTCGGCGAAATGGCCGAGAACGTGTTCCGCGTGGGCCTGGTCCGCGTCGAGCGCGCGGTCAAGGAGCGCCTGTCGATGGCCGAGTCCGAGGGCCTGACCCCGCAGGAGCTGATCAACGCCAAGCCGGTGGCCGCCGCGATCAAGGAGTTCTTCGGCTCCTCGCAGCTGTCGCAGTTCATGGACCAGAACAACCCGCTGTCGGAAGTCACCCACAAGCGCCGCGTCTCCGCGCTGGGCCCGGGCGGCCTGACCCGCGAGCGTGCCGGCTTCGAGGTGCGCGACGTGCACCCGACCCACTACGGCCGCGTCTGCACCATCGAGACGCCTGAAGGCCCGAACATCGGCCTGATCAACTCGCTGGCGGTATTCGCCCGCACCAACCAGTACGGCTTCCTCGAGACGCCGTACCGCAAGGTCGTGGACGGCAAGATCACCGACGAAATCGAGTACCTGTCGGCGATCGAGGAGAACGAATACGTCATCGCCCAGGCCAACGCGCTGCACGACGCCAAGGGCAAGCTGACCGAACAGTTCGTGCCGTGCCGCTTCCAGGGCGAGTCGCTGCTGAAGCCGCCGGCGGAAGTGCACTTCATGGACGTGTCGCCGATGCAGACCGTGTCGGTCGCCGCGGCGCTGGTGCCGTTCCTCGAGCACGACGACGCCAACCGCGCGCTGATGGGCGCGAACATGCAGCGCCAGGCCGTGCCGACCCTGCGCTCGCAGAAGCCGCTGGTGGGCACCGGCATCGAGCGCGCCGTTGCGCGCGACTCGGGCGTGACCGTCAACGCCAAGCGCGGCGGCGTGGTCGAGCAGATCGACGCGGGCCGCATCGTGGTCAAGGTCAACGAGGACGAGATCTCCGGCGAACACGATGCCGGCGTCGACATCTACTCGCTGATCAAGTACACCCGTTCCAACCAGAACACCTGCATCAACCAGCGTCCGCTGGTGAACGTGGGCGACGTGATCGCGCGCGGCGACGTGCTGGCCGACGGCCCCTCGACCGACATCGGCGAGCTGGCGCTGGGCCAGAACATGCTGATCGCGTTCATGCCGTGGAACGGCTACAACTTCGAAGACTCGATCCTGCTGTCCGAGCGCGTGGTCGAAGAGGATCGCTACACCACGATCCACATCGAAGAGCTGACCGTGCAGGCCCGCGACACCAAGCTCGGCCCGGAAGAGATCTCGGCCGACATCCCCAACGTGTCGGAGAGCGCGCTGAACCGCCTCGACGAGTCGGGCGTGGTCTACATCGGCGCCGAAGTGCGCGCCGGCGACATCCTGGTCGGCAAGGTCACGCCGAAGGGCGAAAGCCAGCTGACCCCGGAAGAGAAGCTGTTGCGCGCGATCTTCGGCGAGAAGGCCAGCGACGTTAAGGACAGTTCGCTGCGCGTGCCGCCGGGCATGGACGGCGTGGTCATCGACGTGCAGGTATTCACCCGCGACGGCATCGAGAAGGACAAGCGCGCGCGCCAGATCGAGGAAAACGAGATCAAGCGCGTCAAGAAGGACTTCGACGACCAGTTCCGCATCCTGGAAAGCGCCATCTACGCCCGCCTGCGCTCGCAGATCGTCGGCAAGGTCGCCAACGGCGGCGCCGGCCTGAAGAAGGGCGACACGGTCAGCGACGCCTTCCTCGACGGCCTGAAGAAGTCCGACTGGTTCTCGATCCGGATGAAGGACGACGACGCCTCGGAAGCCATCGAGCGCGCGCAGAAGCAGATCGCCGCGCACGAGAAGGAGTTCGAGAAGCGCTTCGCCGACAAGCGCGCCAAGATCACCCAGGGCGACGACCTCGCCCCGGGCGTGCTGAAGATGGTCAAGGTGTTCCTGGCGGTGAAGCGCCGCATCCAGCCGGGCGACAAGATGGCCGGCCGCCACGGCAACAAGGGCGTGGTGTCGAACGTGGTGCCGGTCGAGGACATGCCGTACATGGCCGACGGCACCTCGGTCGACATCGTGCTGAACCCGCTGGGCGTGCCGTCGCGCATGAACATCGGCCAGATCCTCGAAGTCCACCTCGGTTGGGCGGCGAAGGGCCTGGGCAAGAAGATCCAGCAGATGCTCGACGCCCAGGCCGCGGTCAAGGACCTGCGCGCGTTCCTCGAGCAGATCTACAACCACGACCAGAAGGTCACCGGCGAACAGCGCGTCGACCTGTCGCAGTTCAACGACGACGAGCTGATCGCGCTGGCGAAGAACCTGACCGACGGCGTGCCGATGGCCACTCCGGTGTTCGACGGCGCCGCCGAGTCGGAGATCAAGTACATGCTGCAGCTGGCCGACCTGCCGAGCAGCGGCCAGACCCAGCTGTACGACGGCCGCACCGGCGAACCGTTCGATCGCCAGACCACGGTCGGCTACATGCACTACCTGAAGCTGAACCACCTGGTCGACGACAAGATGCACGCGCGCTCCACCGGCCCGTACTCGCTGGTCACCCAGCAGCCGCTGGGCGGCAAGGCGCAGTTCGGCGGCCAGCGCTTCGGCGAAATGGAAGTCTGGGCGCTGGAAGCCTACGGCGCGGCGCACACCCTGCAGGAAATGCTGACCGTGAAGTCGGACGACGTGCAGGGCCGCAACCAGATGTACAAGAACATCGTCGACGGCGAGTACGAGATGGTCGCGGGCATGCCGGAATCCTTCAACGTCCTGGTGAAGGAGATCCGCTCGCTGGCCATCAACATGGAGCTGGAAGAGAACTGATCCGGACGGCCGGGAGACGCGCCTCCCGGCCGGACTTTCCACTTCCCGCCCCCAAGAATTCCTCCTGACGGAGAAAACTAATGAAAGACCTGCTCAACCTGTTCAACCAGCAGCGCACCACCGTCGACTTCGACGCGATCAAGATCGCCCTGGCCTCGCCGGACCTGATCCGCTCGTGGTCGTTCGGCGAAGTGAAGAAGCCGGAAACGATCAACTACCGCACCTTCAAGCCCGAGCGCGACGGCCTGTTCTGCGCCGCGATCTTCGGCCCGATCAAGGACTACGAGTGCCTGTGCGGCAAGTACAAGCGCATGAAGCACCGCGGCGTGGTCTGCGAAAAGTGCGGCACCGAAGTGACCTTGGCCAAGGTGCGCCGCGAGCGCATGGGCCACATCGACCTGGCTTCGCCGGTCGCGCACATCTGGTTCCTCAAGTCGCTGCCGTCGCGCATCGGCCTGATGCTGGACATGACCCTGCGCGACATCGAGCGCGTGCTGTACTTCGAAGCCTACGTGGTCACCGAGCCGGGCCTGACCCCGCTCGAGCGCCGCCAGCTGCTGACCGAAGAGCAGTACCTGCAGGCGCGCCAGGAGCACGGCGACGACTTCGACGCCGCGATGGGCGCCGAGGCGGTGTACGAACTGCTGCGCACCATCGACCTGCAGTCCGAGATGGCCAACCTGCGCGAGGAAATCGCCAGCACGGGCTCGGAAACCAAGCTCAAGCGCCTGACCAAGCGGATCAAGCTGGTCGAGGCCTTCCTCGAATCCGGCAACCGCCCGGAATGGATGGTCATGACCGTGCTGCCGGTGCTGCCGCCGGACCTGCGCCCGCTGGTTCCGCTGGACGGCGGCCGCTTCGCGACCTCCGACCTGAACGACCTGTACCGCCGCGTCATCAACCGCAACAACCGCCTGCGTCGCCTGCTCGAGCTCAACGCGCCCGACATCATCGTGCGCAACGAGAAGCGCATGCTGCAGGAGTCGGTGGACGCGCTGATGGACAACGGCCGCCGCGGTCGCGCCATCACCGGCACCAACAAGCGCCCGCTGAAGTCGCTGGCCGACATGATCAAGGGCAAGCAGGGCCGCTTCCGCCAGAACCTGCTCGGCAAGCGCGTCGACTACTCCGGCCGTTCGGTCATCGTGGTCGGCCCGTACCTGAAGCTGCACCAGTGCGGCCTGCCGAAGAAGATGGCGCTGGAGCTGTTCAAGCCGTTCGTGTTCGCCAAGCTGCAACGCCGCGGCCTGGCCACCACGATCAAGGCCGCCAAGAAGCTGGTCGAGCGTGAAGAGGCCGAGGTGTGGGACATCCTCGAAGAGGTGATCCGCGAGCATCCGGTGCTGCTGAACCGCGCCCCGACCCTGCACCGCCTCGGCATCCAGGCGTTCGAGCCGGTGCTGATCGAAGGCAAGGCGATCCAGCTGCACCCGCTGGTCTGCACCGCGTTCAACGCCGACTTCGACGGCGACCAGATGGCCGTGCACGTGCCGCTGAGCCTCGAGGCGCAGCTGGAAGCGCGCGCGCTGATGATGTCGACCAACAACATCCTGTCGCCGGCCAACGGCGAGCCGATCATCGTGCCGTCGCAGGACGTCGTGCTCGGCCTGTACTACATGACCCGCGCCCTCGAGAACAAGAAGGGCGAGGGCATGGCGTTCGCCAACGTCGCCGAAGTGCGCCGCGCCTACGACAACCGCGCGGTCGAGCTGCATGCCAAGGTCAAGGTGCGCATCAACCAGACCGTGGTCGCCGAGGACGGCACGCGTTCCAAGGCGACCTCGATCGTCGACACCACGGTCGGCCGTGCGCTGCTGGCCGAGATCCTGCCGGACGGCCTGCCGTTCGCGCTGGCCAACACCGAGTTGAACAAGAAGGCGATCAGCCGCCTGATCAACTCCAGCTACCGCATGCTGGGCCTGAAGGACACCGTCGTCTTCGCCGACAAGCTGATGTACACCGGCTACGCCTTCGCCACCCGCGCCGGCGTCTCCATCGGCATCGACGACATGCTGATCCCGGCCGAGAAGAAGGCGATCCTGGGCGAAGCCGAGCAGGAAGTGCTGGAGATCCAGGAGCAGTACCAGAGCGGCCTGGTCACCGCCGGCGAGCGCTACAACAAGGTCGTCGACATCTGGTCGCGCACCAACGAGCGCATCGCCAAGGCGATGATGGACACCATCGGCACCGACAAGGTGCAGACCGCGAAGGGCGAGACCATCGACCAGAAGTCGATGAACTCGCTGTACATCATGGCCGACTCCGGCGCGCGCGGTTCGCAGGCGCAGATCCGCCAGCTGGCCGGCATGCGCGGCCTGATGGCGCGCCCGGACGGCTCGATCATCGAGACGCCGATCAAGGCGAACTTCCGCGAAGGCCTGAACGTGCAGGAGTACTTCAACTCCACCCACGGCGCGCGCAAGGGCCTGGCCGACACCGCGCTGAAGACCGCGAACTCGGGTTACCTGACCCGCCGCCTGGTCGACGTGGCGCAGGACGTGGTGATCACCGAGAACGACTGCGGCACCCACGACGGCCTGACCATGGCCCCGATCGTGGAAGGCGGCGACGTGGTCGAGCCGCTGCGCGACCGCGTGCTCGGCCGCATCGTGGCCGAGGACGTGTTCCTGCCGGGCGACGACGAGGATCCGGTGGTGACCCGCAACACCCTGCTCGACGAAGTCTGGGTGCAGAAGCTGGAGGACGCCGGCGTGCAGTCGGTGAAGGTGCGTTCCACCATCACCTGCGAATCCGAGTTCGGCGTCTGCGCGCACTGCTACGGCCGCGACCTGGCGCGCGGCCACCTGGTCAACATCGGCGAAGCGGTCGGCGTCATCGCCGCGCAGTCGATCGGCGAGCCGGGCACGCAGCTGACCATGCGTACCTTCCACATCGGCGGCGCGGCCTCGCGTGCGGCGGCGGTGGACAACGTCACGGTCAAGACCACCGGCACGGTCAAGTTCAACAACCTCAAGACCGTCGACCACGCCAGCGGCAACCTGGTCGCGGTGTCGCGCTCGGGCGAAGTCTCGGTGCTCGACGCCCACGGCCGCGAGCGCGAGCGCTACAAGCTGCCGTACGGCGCCAACATCACCGTCAAGGACGGCGATGCGGTCAAGGCCGGCCAGACCGTGGCCAACTGGGATCCGCACAACCACCCGATCGTGTCGGAAGTGGCCGGCTTCGTCCGCTTCGTCGACTTCGTCGACGGCGTCACCGTCATCGAGAAGACCGACGAACTGACCGGCCTGGCCTCGCGCGAGATCACCGACCCGAAGCGCCGCGGTTCCACCGGCAAGGACCTGCGCCCGATCGTCCGCATCGTCGACAAGGACGGCAAGGACCTGAGCATCCCGGGCACCGACCTGCCGGCGCAGTACCTGCTGCCGCCGCGCTCGATCGTCAACCTGCAGGACGGCGCGCCCGTCGGCGTCGGCGACGTGGTCACCAAGGTGCCGCAGGAAGCGTCGAAGACCCGCGACATCACCGGCGGTCTGCCGCGCGTGGCCGACCTGTTCGAGGCGCGCAAGCCGAAGGATCCGGCGATCCTGGCCGAGCGCTCGGGCGTGGTCAGCTTCGGCAAGGACACCAAGGGCAAGCAGCGCCTGATCATCAAGGACAGCGACGGCAACGAGCACGAGGAGCTGATCCCGAAGTACCGGGCCATCACCGTGTTCGAGGGCGAGCACGTGGCCAAGGGCGAAACCATCGTCGACGGCGAACCGAGCCCGCAGGACATCCTGCGCCTGCTCGGCGTCGAGCCGCTGGCGGCCTACCTGGTCAAGGAGATCCAGGACGTGTACCGCCTGCAGGGCGTGAAGATCAACGACAAGCACATCGAGGTCATCACCCGGCAGATGCTGCGCAAGGTCGAGATCACCGACGCCGGAGGCAGCAAGTTCCTGGCCGGCGAGCAGGTCGAGAAGCAGCGGGTGATCGAGGAAAACGCCAAGCTGGCCGCGCGCAACGAGCTGCCGGCGAAGTACGAGCCGGTGCTGCTGGGCATCACCAAGGCCTCGCTGGCGACCGAATCGTTCATCTCCGCGGCCTCGTTCCAGGAGACCACCCGCGTGCTGACCGAGGCCGCCGTACGCGGCACCCGCGACAGCCTGCGCGGCCTGAAGGAGAACGTGATCGTCGGCCGCCTGATCCCGGCGGGCACCGGCTTGGCCTACCACAACCAGCGTCGCCGCACCGCTTCCGGCCTGACCGAAGCCGAGGTCGAGGCGCTGGCCGCCCCGGCCGCGGCTCCGGCTGCGGTCGAGGAGGCCGCCGAGCCGGCTACTGGCGCGGAAGAGTAAGGTCCGCAACAACTGCCCGGCCGGTTGCCGGTCGGGCAGGGTAGTACCAGGTGAAATGGGGTGCAGGATGCGCCCCGTGTTCCGGCCCGGGAGGGGCCAGGCAGGGCGAGGCCCCGGTTGACGGGATTTGGCGCTGCCCGCTATACTTTCCTGTCTCGGCAGGCCGGTTGCGGCCTGCCGTCGTTTTCACGCGCAAAGCCCAGTCCGCCCGGGTCTGCGCCCCATTCGTCGAAGAATCCCGAAAAATGGCAACCATCAACCAGCTGGTCCGCAAGCCGCGGCAGGCGACCACCTACAAGAGCGCCTCGCCGGCGCTGGACAAGTGCCCGCAGCGTCGCGGCGTGTGCACCCGCGTCTACACCACCACCCCGAAGAAGCCGAACTCGGCGTTGCGCAAGGTGGCCAAGGTGCGCCTGACCAACCAGGAAGAGGTCATCAGCTATATCGGCGGCGAAGGCCACAACCTGCAGGAGCACTCGGTGGTGCTGATCCGCGGCGGCCGCGTCAAGGACCTGCCGGGCGTGCGCTACCACACCGTGCGCGGTTCGCTGGACGCCGCCGGCGTCGCCAAGCGCCGCCAGAGCCGCTCGAAGTACGGCGCCAAGCGTCCGAAGGCCTAAGGTTAAGGAAACAGAATCATGTCGCGTAAAGGTTCCGCCCCCCAACGTACCGTCCTGCCCGACCCGAAGCACGGCAGCCAGACCATCGCCCGCTTCATCAACATGGTGATGCTGAGCGGCAAGAAGTCGGTCGCCGAGTCGATCGTCTATGGCGCCATGGACGTCATTGGCGAGAAGAATCCGAACCCGCTTGAGCTGGTCGAGAAGGCGCTGGACAACGTCGCCCCGACCGTCGAGGTCAAGTCGCGTCGCGTCGGCGGCGCCACCTACCAGGTGCCGGTCGAAGTGCGCGCCTCGCGCCGCCTGGCCCTGGCGATGCGCTGGCTGATCGAATCGGCGCGCAAGCGCGGCGAGAACTCGATGCCGCGCAAGCTGGCGGCCGAGCTGCTGGACGCTTCGGAAAACCGCGGCGGCGCGATCAAGAAGCGCGAAGAAACCCACCGCATGGCGGAAGCCAACAAGGCGTTCGCGCACTATCGCTGGTAATGTCCTCGCCCCTCGGTTTCGAGGGGTCCCCGGCGCTGCCTGACAGGCGCCATCGCGGCCGCGGCGCCGCGCGACGAATCCGAAGGCCGCCGCGAGGCGGCATTCGGCCATGTGGGATTCCCACAAAGCCTGCGCCGATGCGCCGGCTTCCAACAGAGATATTTGAGAGGCGATTGTGGCCCGTACTACCCCCATCGAGCGTTACCGCAACTTCGGCATCATGGCCCACATCGACGCGGGCAAGACCACGACGACCGAGCGCATCCTGTTCTACACCGGCGTCAACCACAAGATCGGCGAGGTGCACGAAGGCGCCGCGACGATGGACTGGATGGAGCAGGAGCAGGAACGCGGCATCACCATCACCTCCGCCGCGACCACCGCGTTCTGGAGGGGTATGGATGCCTCGATGCCGGAGCACCGCTTCAACATCATCGATACCCCCGGGCACGTCGACTTCACCATCGAGGTCGAGCGTTCGCTGCGCGTGCTCGACGGCGCGGTGTTCGTGCTGTGCGCGGTCGGCGGCGTGCAGCCGCAGTCCGAGACCGTGTGGCGCCAGGCCAACAAGTACGCCGTGCCGCGCCTCGCGTTCGTCAACAAGATGGACCGCACCGGTGCCAACTTCGACAAGGTCGTCGACCAGCTGAAGACCCGCCTGGGCGCCTATCCGGTGCCGATGCAGGTGCCGATCGGCGCCGAGGACAACTTCGAAGGCGTCGTCGACCTGGTCAAGATGAAGGCGATCCACTGGGATGCCGCCTCGCAGGGCACCAAGTTCGAGTACCGCGACATCCCGGCGAACCTGGCCGACAAGGCCGCCGAGGCGCGCAGCTTCATGGTCGAGGCCGCGGCCGAGGCCAGCGAAGAGCTGATGAACAAGTACCTGGAAGAGGGCGACCTGTCCGAGGCCGAGATCCTGTCCGGCATCCGCGAGCGCACCCTGAAGACCGAGGTGATCCCGGTCTACTGCGGCACCGCGTTCAAGAACAAGGGCGTGCAGGCCATGCTCGACGCCGTGATCCAGCTGCTGCCGTCGCCGATCGACCGTCCGCCGGTGCAGGGCATCGACGAGAACGACAAGGAAGCCAGCCGCAAGGCCGGCGACAACGAGCCGTTCTCGGCGCTGGCGTTCAAGATCATGACCGACCCGTTCGTCGGTTCGCTGACCTTCTTCCGCGTCTACTCCGGCACCCTGAACTCCGGCGACCAGGTCTACAACCCGGTCAAGTCGAAGAAGGAGCGCATCGGCCGCATCCTGCAGATGCACGCCAACAACCGCGACGAGATCAAGGAAGTGCGCGCCGGCGACATCGCCGCTGCGGTGGGCCTGAAGGACGTCACCACCGGCGACACCCTGTGCGCGCAGGACCACGTCATCACCCTGGAACGCATGGTGTTCCCGGATCCGGTGATCTCGATGGCGGTCGAGCCGAAGACCAAGTCCGACCAGGAGAAGATGGGCCTGGCGCTGGGCCGCCTGGCGCAGGAAGACCCGTCGTTCCGCGTCGCCACCGACGAAGAGTCCGGCCAGACCATCATCTCCGGCATGGGCGAGCTGCACCTCGAGATCATCGTCGACCGCATGAAGCGCGAGTTCAACGTCGAGGCCAACGTCGGCAAGCCGCAGGTCGCCTACCGCGAGACCATCCGCAAGGCGGTCAAGCAGGAAGGCAAGTTCGTGCGCCAGTCCGGCGGTCGCGGCCAGTACGGCCACATCGTCATCGAGATGTCGCCGGTCGAGCGCGGCGCGGGCTTCAGCTACGAATCCGCCATCGTCGGCGGCGTGGTGCCGAAGGAATACGTCGCCGCCGCCGGCAAGGGCATCGAGGAAGCGATGCGCAACGGTCCGCTGGCCGGCTACCCGGTGGTGGACATCGCGATCAAGGCGGTCGACGGTTCGTTCCACGACGTCGACTCGAACGAAATGGCGTTCAAGGTCGCCGGCTCGATGGCGTTCAAGGAAGGCTTCAGCAAGGCCCAGCCGGTCCTGCTCGAGCCGATGATGAAGGTCGAGATCGTCACGCCGGAGGATTACCTGGGCGACGTGATGGGCGACGTGAGCCGCCGCCGCGGCATCCTGCAGGGCCAGGACGACAGCCCGTCGGGCAAGGTCATCAACGCGATGGTGCCGCTGGGCGAAATGTTCGGCTACGCCACCACGCTGCGTTCGATGTCGCAGGGCCGCGCCACGTTCTCGATGGAGTTCGACCACTACGCCGAGGCCCCGGCCAACATCGCCGACGCGGTCGTCAAGAAGGCCTGAGGCCTTCGCCAACCAAAGTTCCGAATCACAGATAAGAAGGTAGTCAAACCATGGCAAAGGGTAAATTCGAGCGCACCAAGCCCCACGTGAACGTGGGCACGATTGGCCACGTGGACCACGGCAAGACGACGCTGACGGCGGCGCTGACGAAGGTGGGCGCGGAGCGTTTCGGCGGTGAGTTCAAGGACTACTCGTCGATCGACGCGGCGCCGGAGGAGAAGGCGCGCGGCATCACGATTTCGACGGCGCACGTCGAATACGAAAGCCCGACCCGCCACTATGCGCACGTGGACTGCCCGGGGCACGCCGACTACGTGAAGAACATGATCACGGGTGCGGCGCAGATGGACGGCGCGATCCTGGTGTGCTCGGCCGCGGACGGCCCGATGCCGCAGACCCGCGAGCACATTCTGCTGGCGCGCCAGGTGGGCGTGCCGTACATCGTGGTCTACCTGAACAAGGCGGACATGGTGGACGACGCCGAGCTGCTGGAGCTGGTGGAGATGGAAGTGCGCGAGCTTCTGTCCAAGTACGAGTTCCCGGGCGACGACACCCCGATCATCAAGGGTTCGGCGCTGAAGGCGCTGGAAGGCGACCAGTCGGAGATCGGCGTGCCGTCGATCATTGCGCTGGTGCAGGCGCTGGACGACTACATTCCGACCCCGGAGCGCGACGTTGACAAGCCGTTCCTGATGCCGGTGGAAGACGTGTTCTCGATCTCGGGCCGCGGCACCGTGGTGACCGGCCGCATCGAGCGCGGCGTGATCAAGGTGGGCGACGAAATCGAGATCGTGGGCATCCGCCCGACCACCAAGACCACGGTGACCGGCGTGGAGATGTTCCGCAAGCTGCTGGACCAGGGCCAGGCGGGCGACAACGCGGGCCTGCTGCTGCGCGGCACCAAGCGCGACGAAGTGGAGCGCGGCCAGGTGCTGGCCAAGCCGGGCACGATCACCCCGCACACCGAGTTCGAGGCCGAGGTGTACGTGCTGTCGAAGGACGAGGGCGGCCGTCATACCCCGTTCTTCAAGGGCTACCGTCCGCAGTTCTACTTCCGCACGACCGACATCACCGGTGCGGTGACGCTGCCGGAAGGCGTGGAGATGGTGATGCCGGGCGACAACATCAAGATGACCGTGGCGCTGATCAACCCGGTGGCGATGGACGAGGGCCTGCGCTTCGCGATCCGCGAGGGCGGCCGTACGGTCGGCGCCGGCGTGGTGGCCAAGATCATCAAGTGACGTGACGGCGCGTCCGCGGCAACGCGGATGCCTTGCTGGAACGTCGTCCCCGGGTGCTTTTGCCGGGGAGCCAGCGACCAGGCCCCTGGGGGGGCCGGAAGTCGCAAAAGACGGACCAAGGCGGCCCTGGGAGGTCGCCGACTACCGCGAAAAGAGGGGCAGGGAAGTTCCTCGTGTTCGCCAGACATGGAGGGGTCGCGCGATCCCGCGGGCGGCATGGCCGTCCCGCGCTTTCGGCATCGTCGAGGTGTTGACGGGCCTGTTCGCGCGTTCTATACTTTTTTGTCTGGGCGGGCCGGATTTCCGGCCTGCCTAGTTTTTCAGGAAGAACCCGGCCACCGCGGCCGGGCCACCGGGGCAAGGCATCCCAGAGGCCGCGCCCGTCGCTCTTTTCAACGATAGGAATTCCGTCATGGCGGACCAAAAGATCCGGATCCGGCTCAAGGCTTTCGATCATCGCCTGATCGACCGCTCGGCCAGCGAGATCGTCGAAACGGCCAAGCGGACCGGCGCGCAGGTGCGCGGCCCGATCCCGCTGCCGACCAAGATCGAGCGCTACACCATCCTGGTGTCGCCGCACGCCGACAAGGACGCGCGCGACCAGTACGAAACCCGCACGCACAAGCGCGTGCTCGACATCGTCGACCCCAACGACAAGACCGTGGACGCGCTGATGAAGCTCGAACTCGCGGCCGGCGTCGACGTCCAGATCAAGCTGACCTGAGGCCTGCGACCATGACTGCGAAGAAATATTCGTTGGGCATCGTCGGCCGCAAGGCCGGCATGACCCGGGTGTTCACCGAGGACGGCCAGTCCATCCCGGTCACCCTGATCGAAGCCACCCCGAACCGCATCACCCAGGTGAAGACCCCGGAAACCGACGGCTATTCCGCCGTGCAGGTCGCCGTGGGCACGCGCCGCGCGTCGCTGCTGACCAAGCCGGAAGCCGGCCACCTGGCCAAGGCCAAGGTCGAATCCGGCCGCGGCCTGTGGGAGCTGCGCGTCGAAGCCGACAAGCTGGGCGATTTTCAGGTCGGCGGCGAAATCAAGGCCGACATCTTTTCGGTGGGCCAGAAGGTCGACGTCCAGGGCGTGACCAAGGGCAAGGGCTTCCAGGGCACCATCAAGCGCCACAACTTCACCATGGGCGACGCCACCCACGGTAACTCGCTGAGCCACCGTGCTCCGGGTTCGATCGGCCAGCGCCAGACGCCGGGCCGCGTGTTCCCGGGCAAGAAGATGGCCGGCCACATGGGCGCCGTGCAGCAGAGCACGCAGAACCTGGAAGTGGTTCGCGTCGATGCCGAGCGTGGCCTGATCGCCGTGCGCGGCGCCGTCCCGGGTGCCCCGGGTGGCGACGTGATCGTGCGTCCGGCGAGCAAGGCGTAAGGAGAAACATCATGGAACTCGCCATCAACGGTAGCGCCAGCAAGTTGTCGGTCTCCGACGAAGTGTTCGGCCGCGAATTCAGCGAAGACCTGGTCCACCAGGTCGTCGTCGCCTATCGCAACGCCGGCCGCGCCGGCACCAAGGCGCAGAAGACCCGCGCCGAGGTCAACGGCACCACCAAGAAGTCGAAGAAGCAGAAGGGCGGCGGCGCCCGCCACGGTGCGCTGACCGCGCCGATCTTCGTCGGTGGCGGCGTGAGCTTCGCCGCGAAGCCGCGCAGCTTCGAGCAGAAGGTCAACCGCAAGCAGTACCGCGCCGCGATCGCCGCGATCCTGTCGGAACTGAACCGCCAGGGCCGCCTGAAGGTCGTCGAGGGCTTCGACGTCGACGCCCCGAAGAGCAAGGGCTTGCTGGCCAAGCTGAAGGGTCTGGAAGTCGGTCAGCGCCCGCTGATCGTCACCGAGGACGCTTCGGAAAACCTGTACCTGTCCGCCCGCAACCTCCCGTACGTGGAAGTGCGCGACGTCCAGGGTTTGGACCCGGTCTCGCTGGTCGGCGCCGACTCCGTCGTCGTCACCACCGAGGCGGTCAAGAAGATCGAGGAGTGGCTGGCATGAGCGCGTCTGCCAAAATTTTCAGCGTGCTGCGCGCCCCGCGTGTCTCGGAAAAGACCGCGCGCCTGCAGGAAGTCACCAACCAGTACGTCTTCGAAGTGTCGAACGACGCCACCAAGGCCGACGTCAAGGCCGCGGTCGAGCAGCTGTTCGCCGTCAAGGTCGAGGATGTCAATGTGGTCAACGTGAAGGGCAAGAACAAGTCCTTCCGCGGCCGCAGTGGCAGCCGCGGCAACTGGCGCAAGGCGTACGTGCGTCTGGCCGATGGCCAGGCCATCGACGTGTCGGCCACGGCCTGAGGTAACGACCCATGTCTCTGATGAAATTCAAGCCCACGTCCGCCGGCCGCCGCTCCGCGGTGCGCGTCGTGACGCCGGACCTGCACAAGGGTGCGCCGTACGCGCCGCTGCTGGAGAAGCAGGGCAAGACCGGCGGCCGCAACCACCACGGCCGCATCACCACCCGTCACATCGGCGGCGGCCACAAGCAGCACTACCGCCTGATCGACTTCAAGCGCGACAAGGAAGGCATCCCGGCGCGCGTCGAGCGCATCGAGTACGACCCGAACCGCACCGCGCACATCGCGCTGCTGTGCTACGTCGATGGCGAGCGCCGCTACATCATCGCGCCGAAGGGCCTGAAGGCCGGCGACCAGGTGATCGCGGGCAGCGACGCGCCGATCAAGACCGGCAACACGCTGCCGCTGCGCAACATCCCGGTCGGCACGACCATCCATGCCATCGAGCTGAAGCCGGGCAAGGGCGCGCAGATCGCCCGTGCCGCGGGTGCCGCGGTGCAGCTGGTTGCGCGCGAGCAGGGCTTCGCCACGCTGCGCCTGCGTTCCGGCGAAGTGCGCAAGGTGCAGGTCGAATGCCGCGCCACCGTCGGCGAAGTCGGCAACGACGAGCACAGCCTCGAGAAGCTGGGCAAGGCCGGCGCCAAGCGCTGGCGCGGCGTGCGCCCGACCGTCCGCGGCGCGGCCATGAACCCGGTCGACCACCCGCACGGTGGCGGCGAGGCCAAGGCCGGCCAGGGCAACCCGCACCCGGTCACCCCGTGGGGCGTGCCCACCAAGGGCTACAAGACGCGCAAGAACAAGCGCACTCAGCAATTCATCGTCCGCGATCGTAGGGGCTAATCGACCATGGCACGTTCACTCAAGAAGGGCCCGTTCGTCGATCACCACCTCATCAAGAAGGTGGAGGCCGCCGGCGGCAGCAAGAAGCCGATCAAGACTTGGTCGCGCCGTTCGATGATCCTGCCGGAAATGGTGGGCTTCACCATCGCCGTGCACAACGGCAAGAACCACGTTCCGGTGCTGGTCAACGAGAACATGGTCGGCCACAAGCTCGGCGAGTTCGCCATCACCCGCACCTTCAAGGGCCACGGTGGCGACAAGAAAGCCGCCGCGGCGAAGAAGTAAGGAGCGATGACAATGGAAGCGAAAGCCATCCTGCGCACCGCGCGCATCTCCCCGCAGAAGGCCCGCCTGGTCGCCGACCAGGTGCGCGGCCTGCAGGCCGAGCGCGCGGTCAACCTGCTGAAGTTCTCGGACAAGAAGGCCGCCCACCTGATCAAGAAGGTGGTCGAGTCGGCGATTGCCAATGCCGAGAACAACCAGGGCGCCGACATCGACGAGCTCAAGGTCAAGGCCATCATGGTCGACGAAGGCCCGGTGCTGAAGCGGTTCATGGCCCGCGCCAAGGGCCGCGGCACCCGTATCCTCAAGCGCACCAGCCACATCACCGTGGTCGTGGGCGAAGGCAAGTAAGGCGGAAGGAAGAAAACGATGGGTCACAAAGTTCATCCGACCGGAATCCGCCTGGGCATCGCCAAGGACTGGAATTCCAAGTGGTTCGCCAACAAGAAGGAATACGCCGGTTACCTGGCGGCCGACCTGAAGGTTCGCGAGATGCTGCGCAAGAAGCTGGCCCAGGCCGGCATCAGCAAGATCCTGATCGAGCGTCCGGCCAAGACCGCGCGCGTGACGATCCACACCGCCCGTCCGGGCGTGGTGATCGGCAAGCGCGGCGAGGACATCGAGAAGCTGCGCAAGGAAGTGTCCGACCTGATGGGCGTCCCGGCGCACATCAACGTCACCGAAGTGCGCAAGCCCGAGCTCGACGCGCAGCTGGTGGCCGAGTCGATCGCCCAGCAGCTTGAGCGCCGCATCATGTTCCGCCGCGCGATGAAGCGCGCCGTGGGCAATGCGATCCGCCTCGGCGCCCTGGGCATCAAGGTCAACGTCGCCGGCCGCCTGAACGGCGCCGAGATCGCGCGTTCGGAGTGGTACCGCGAAGGCCGCGTGCCGCTGCATACCCTGCGTGCCGACATCGACTACGGCTTTGCCGAAGCGAAGACCACCTACGGCATCATCGGCATCAAGGTGTGGATCTACAAGGGCGAAATCTTCGATTTCAGCCAGGTGGGCCAGGAAAAGCAGGAAGACAACGCCCCGCGCTCCGAGCGCAGCGAACGTCCCTCGCGTCCGTCCCGCGATCGTGATGCGAGGTAATCAGTCATGCTGCAACCGAAACGAACCAAGTACCGCAAGATGCACAAGGGCCGCAACGACGGCCTGAGCTGGTCCGGCAACGCCGTCAGCTTCGGCGAATACGGCCTGAAGGCGACCGCGACCGGCCAGCTGACCGCGCGTCAGATCGAGGCCGCGCGCCGCGCCATCAGCCGCTTCGTCAAGCGCGGCGGCAAGATGTGGATCCGCGTGTTCCCCGACAAGCCGATCACCAAGAAGCCGATCGAAGTCCGCATGGGCTCGGGCAAGGGCAACGTCGAGTACTGGGTCGCGCAGATCCAGCCGGGCCGCATGATCTATGAAATCGAGGGCGTCGACGAGACGACCGCGCGCGAGGCGTTCCGCCTGGCCGCCGCCAAGCTCTCGGTCACCACCACTTTCGTGAGCCGGACGGTGCGCTAATGGCCAACATCAACGAACTGCGCGGCAAGTCCGCCGAAGAGCTGAACGCCCACCTGACCGACCTGCGCAAGGAGCAGTTCTCCCTGCGCATGCAGAAGGCCACCGGCCAGCTGCCGCCGGCCAAGACCCACGAGGCCCGCCGCGTGCGGCGCGAGATCGCTCGCGTCAACATGCTGCTCGGCCAGTCGAAGTAAGGAGCGCCCGAGATGAGCGATAACAAAGACAAAGCGCAACGCACCATCGAAGGCCGCGTCGTCAGCAACAAGATGGACAAGACCGTCACCGTGCTGGTGGAGCGTCAGGTCAAGCACGCCCTGTACGGCAAGTACATCAAGCGTTCGACCAAGCTCCACGCCCACGACGCCGACAACAGTGCGAAGGAAGGCGACATCGTCCGCGTGGTCGAGGTCGCCCCGATCTCGAAGACCAAGAACTGGCGCGTGGTGGAAATCGTCACCCGCGCGGCTGAATAAGAGGGCTTAAACATGATCCAGGTGCAAAGCTACCTCGAAGCCGCCGACAACTCCGGCGCCAAGGAAATGATGTGCATCAAGGTGCTGGGCGGCTCGAAGCGCCGCTACGCCGGCATCGGCGACATCATCAAGGTCACCGTGAAGGACGCGATCCCGCGCGGCAAGGTCAAGAAGGGCGAGGTCTACGATGCCGTGGTCGTGCGCACCCGCAAGGGCGTGCGCCGCGCCGACGGCTCGCTGATCCGCTTCGACGGCAACGCCGCGGTCCTGCTGAACAACAAGCAGGAGCCGATCGGTACCCGCATCTTCGGGCCGGTCACCCGCGAACTCCGCTCCGAGAAGTTCATGAAGATCGTTTCGCTCGCGCCCGAAGTGCTGTGAGCGGAGGACAGAACAATGGCTAACCGTATCAAGAAGGGCGACCAGGTGGTCGTCATCGCCGGCAAGGACAAGGGCAAGCAGGGCGAAATCGTCCGCGTCGACGGCGACCGCGTGGTCGTGTCGAACGTGAACGTCGTCAAGCGCCACACCAAGCCGAACCCGCAGGCGGGCATCGCCGGCGGCGTGGTCGAGCGCGAAGCCTCGATCCATATCTCCAACGTGCAGGTCCTGAACCCGGCCACGGGCAAGGGCGAGCGCGTTGGCTTCAAGGTGCTGGAGGATGGACGCAAACTGCGTGTGTTCCGCTCCAGCGGAGAGGCGCTCGACGCCTGAGGAATGAGGTCATGACCACTCGTCTGGAAAAAATCTACAAGGAAGAGGTGGTGCCGGCTCTGATCAAGAAGTTCGGCTACGCCAATCCGATGGAAGTGCCGAAGATCACCAAGATCACCATCAACATGGGTGTGGGTGAAGCGGCCACCAACAAGAAGATCCTGGAAAACGCCGTGGCCGACCTGGCCGCGATCAGCGGCCAGAAGCCGATCACGACCAAGTCGCGCGTCTCCGTGGCTTCGTTCAAGATCCGCGACGGCTGGCCGATCGGCTGCAAGGTCACCCTGCGTCGCACTCGCGCCTACGAATTCCTCGATCGCCTGATCACCATCGCGCTGCCGCGCGTCCGCGACTTCCGCGGCGTGTCCGGCCGTTCGTTCGACGGCCGCGGCAACTACAACATGGGCGTGAAGGAGCAGATCATCTTCCCGGAAATCGACTTCGACAAGGTCGACGCGGTCCGCGGCATGGATATCGCCATCACCACCACCGCCAAGACCGACGCCGAAGCCAAGGCGCTGCTCGAGGCGTTCAAGTTCCCGTTCCGCAACTAAGTCGCAGGAAACCGATTATGGCCAAGACCTCGATGGTTAACCGCGATATCAAGCGGGCCAAACTCGCCAAGCAGCACGCCGCCAAGCGCGAGGCGCTGAAGAAGATCATCTCCAGCGCCGACGCCTCGTACGAGGAGAAGCTGGAAGCGTCGACCAAGCTGCAGAAGCTGCCGCGCGACTCCTCGCCGAGCCGCCAGCGCAGCCGCTGCGAGCTTTCCGGCCGCCCGCGCGGCGTCTACGGCAAGTTCGGCCTGGGCCGCAACAAGCTGCGCGAAGCCACCATGCGCGGCGACGTGCCGGGCCTGCGCAAGGCCTCCTGGTAAAAGCCGGGCGGGCAAAATCCCGCGGAACCGGGTACAATGCCCGGCTCCGCGCCGGCCTTCCGGGGCCGGCGGTTCCGAGCAAGCTGTACCCACAACCCGAACAGATTTTCGCGAAAGCGGATATCGGTGCTACTCATAAGGTGAATCCATGAGCATGACTGATCCCATCGCCGACCTGCTGGTGCGCATCAAGAATGCCGCCGCCGTCGGCAAGCCCACGGTGAAGCTGCCGTCGTCGAAGACGAAGGTCGCCATCGCCAAGGTCCTGAAGGACGAGGGCTACATCACCGACCTGCGCGTCGTGCAGGGCCAGAACAACAAGTCCGAACTCGAGATCGTCCTCAAGTACTTCGAGGGCAAGCCGGTCATCGAGAAGCTGCAGCGCGTCTCGCGCTCGGGCCTGCGCCAGTACCGTGGC
Organism: Pseudoxanthomonas sangjuensis; assembly: GCF_010211755.1. Lineage (GTDB taxonomy): Bacteria > Pseudomonadota > Gammaproteobacteria > Xanthomonadales > Xanthomonadaceae > Pseudoxanthomonas_A > Pseudoxanthomonas_A sangjuensis. The sequence goes on from NZ_PDWR01000004.1 coordinate 25,951, forward strand.
AAGGACGAGCTGCCGAAGGTGCTCGGCGGCCTCGGCATCGCCATCATCTCCACCTCCAAGGGCATCTTGACCGATGCGCAGGCGCGCCAGCAGGGCGTCGGCGGCGAAGTCCTGTGCATCGTGGCCTAAGCGAAGGAGCCGAACCAATGTCCCGCGTAGCCAAGAAGCCGATCGCCCTGCCGAAGGGCGTGGAAATCAATACCCAGGGCGATGCCCTGAACGTCAAGGGCCCGAAGGGCGCCCTGTCGCTGGCCAAGCCGGCCGGCGTCGAAGTCAAGGTCGAGAACGGCGTGGTCAACCTGTCGCCGGTCACGGCCGGGGACGACGCCATCACCGGTACCGTCCGCGCCATCCTGGCCAACACGGTCAAGGGCGTGTCCGAAGGCTTCGAGCGCAAGCTCGAGCTGGTCGGCGTGGGTTACCGCGCCGCGATGCAGGGCAAGGACCTGAGCCTGTCGCTGGGCTTCTCGCATCCGGTCGTGTTCAAGGCGCCGGAAGGCATCACCCTGGCCACCCCGACGCAGACCGAGATCCTGGTACAGGGCGCCGACAAGCAGCGCGTCGGCGAAGTCGCCGCCAAGATCCGCGGTTTCCGCCCGCCGGAGCCGTACAAGGGCAAGGGCGTGAAGTACTCCGACGAAACCATCATCCGCAAGGAAGCCAAGAAGGCGTAATGCGGGGCCCCCGCGAAAGCCCGGCCAGCCAAGGCCGGGGATTCAAAAGGGGAAAGCCCGCGCCAATCCGCTTCTAAAGGTACTTAATCATGAGCATCAAGAACCAAGCCCGCCTGCGCCGCGCCAAGTCGACCCGCGCGCACATCCGCGAACTAGGCGTGCCGCGCCTGAGCGTGCTGCGCACCGGCCAGCACCTGTACGCGCAGATCTTCAGCGCCGACGGCTCCACGGTGCTGGCCTCGGCCAACACCCTGCAGGCGGACGTCAAGGAAGGCCTGAAGAACGGCAAGAACAGCGACGCCGCCACGCGCGTCGGCAAGATCATCGCCGAGCGCGCCAAGGCCGCAGGCATCGAGAAGGTCGCCTTCGACCGCTCGGGCTACCGCTACCACGGCCGCGTCAAGGCGCTGGCCGACGCCGCCCGCGAAGGCGGCCTGCAGTTCTGATTTGCAATGCATGGGGTCCGTCCCCATGCAGGCTCTTGCAGTGGCAGCACCCCCGCCGATAGGGGAATGTATCGGACGCGCCGCGACTTCTGCTTCGCGAACGCGGAACACCGCGACAGTCCACAACCATAAGCGGCAGCAGCCGTAATCAATCCACTCACAAAGGTATTCGGAAATGGCAGAAGAACGTGCACCGCGTGGCCGCGACCGTGATCGCGCGCCCCGCGAGGAAAAAATCGACGACGGCATGATCGAGAAGCTGGTCGCGGTCAACCGCGTCAGCAAGACGGTCAAGGGCGGCCGCCAGTTCACCTTCACCGCGCTGACCGTGGTCGGCGACGGCAACGGCAAGATCGGCTTCGGCTACGGCAAGGCCCGCGAAGTCCCGGTCGCGATCCAGAAGTCGATGGAATACGCCCGCAAGGGCATGATGACCGTCGACCTGAACAACGGCACCCTGTGGCACTCGGTGAAGTCCGGCCACGGCGCGGCACGCGTGTTCATGCAGCCGGCCTCGGAAGGTACCGGCGTGATCGCCGGCGGCGCGATGCGCGCCGTGCTGGAAGCGGTCGGCGTCAAGAACGTGCTGGCCAAGGCCACCGGTTCGCGCAACCCGATCAACCTGGTCCGCGCCACCCTGAAGGGCCTGAGCGAAATGCAGTCGCCGGCCCGCATCGCGGCCAAGCGCGGCAAGAAGGTGGAGGAACTGACCCATGTCTGAGCAGTCCAAGACGGTCAAGGTGCGCCTGGTGCGCGGCCTGCGCGGTTCCCAGTCGCGTCACCGCCTGTCGGTGAAGGCGCTGGGTCTGAACAAGCTCAACGACGTGCGTGAACTGAAGGACAGCCCGCAGGTGCGCGGCCTGATCGCCAAGGTTCACTACCTCGTCAAGGTCGAGGAGTAATCACATGCGTCTCAATACTCTCAAGCCCGCCGAGGGCGCCCGCACCGAACGCGTCCGTGTCGGCCGCGGCATCGGTTCCGGCCTGGGCAAGACCGCCGGCCGCGGCCACAAGGGTTCGTTCGCGCGCGCGGGCAAGGGCAAGATCAAGGCCAAGTTCGAAGGCGGCCAGATGCCGCTGATCAAGCGCCTGCCGAAGGTCGGCTTCCGCTCCAAGCTGAAGGACGACACCGCCGAAGTGCTGTCGTACCAGCTGGACAAGCTGGCCGCCGGCGAGATCACCTTCGCCGTGCTGCGCGAGGCCAAGCTGGTTCCGGCCAAGGCCAAGCGGGCCAAGATCGTGAAGAAGGGCGAGCTGAGCAAGGCCTTCGCGCTGAAGGGCGTGCTGGTCACCGCCGGCGCCAAGGCGGCCATCGAGGCTGCCGGCGGCAGCGTGCAGGAGTAAGCGGCGCATGGCGCAGGGCAACGTGGGCGGCATCGCCGGCGGTCTGGGCAAGTTCACCGAACTGCGCCAGCGCCTGCTGTTCGTGCTGGGCGCGCTGGTCGTCTACCGCATCGGCTGCTACGTGCCGGTGCCGGGCGTCAACCCCGAGGCCATGCTGGCGATGATGCAGCAGCAGGGTGGCGGCATCGTGGACATGTTCAACATGTTCTCGGGCGGCGCTCTGCACCGCTTCAGCATTTTCGCGCTGAACGTGATGCCGTACATCTCGGCGTCGATCGTGATGCAGCTGGGCGTGCACATCTTCCCCAGCCTGAAGGCGCTGCAGAAGGAAGGCGAGTCCGGCCGCCGCAAGATCACTCAGTATTCGCGCATCGGCGCGGTGCTGCTGGCGGTGGTGCAGGGCGGCAGCATCGCGCTGGCGCTGCAGAACCAGGTGGCGCCGGGCGGCGCGCCGGTGGTCTACGCGCCGGGCCTGGGCTTCGTGCTGACCGCGGTGGTCGCGCTGACCGCAGGCACCATCTTCCTGATGTGGCTGGGCGAGCAGGTGACCGAGCGCGGCATCGGCAACGGCGTGTCGCTGATCATCTTCGCCGGCATCGTCGCCGGCCTGCCGGGCGCCGTGGTGCAGACCTTCGGCGCGGTGCAGGAAGGCACGATGAGCTTCATCGCGCTGGTCGTCATCGCGCTGCTGGTGCTGGGCTTCACCTGGTTCGTGGTGTTCGTCGAGCGCGGCCAGCGCCGGATCACGGTCAACTACGCGCGACGCCAGGGCGGCCGCAACGCGTACATGAACCAGACCTCGTTCCTGCCGCTGAAGCTCAACATGTCGGGCGTGATCCCGCCGATCTTCGCCTCCAGCATCCTGGCCTTCCCGGCCACGCTGGCGATGTGGTCGGGCCAGTCGACCTCGGCCACCTGGCTGCAGCGCATCTCCAACGCGCTGGCCCCGGGCGAGCCGCTGCACATGATCGTGTTCGCGGCGCTGATCATCGGCTTCGCGTTCTTCTACACGGCGCTGGTGTTCAACTCGCAGGAAACCGCCGAGAACCTGAAGAAGTCGGGCGCGCTGATCCCTGGCATCCGTCCGGGCAAGGCCACCGCCGACTACGTCGACGGCGTGCTGACCCGCCTGACCGGCGCCGGCGCGCTGTACCTGGTGGCGGTGTGCCTGCTGCCGGAGATCATGCGTACCCAGCTCGGCACCTCGTTCTACTTCGGCGGCACCTCGCTGCTGATCGTGGTGGTGGTGGTGATGGACTTCATCGCGCAGATCCAGGCGCACCTGATGTCGCACCAGTACGAAAGCCTGCTGAAGAAGGCGAACCTGAAAGGCGGCTCGCGCGGTTTGCCGCGCGGCTGATGAATGCAACGCCGGCCCCGTCCTCCGCGACGGCAGGCCGGCAATGATGGGCGGCCCGTGCAGCGGTCTCGTGCACGGGTGAGAACCAGCCAGTCCCTGCGCCGGAGTAGCGCGGGGCGGGGCGGGGAAGGCCGGCGCAAGCCGGCCGGACCGGTCCCAGGCCGATTCCGGCGCCGGAGCATGGGCACACTCCCCATGCCGGGTCCAGACCCGTCCGTGGACGGGCTTGGACTTCCAAGTAACCCGGGACCTTGCTAAACTTATCAGTTCACTCCGTCCGTCTGCGCGAAACCTCGCGGGTTTCGTGCGTTTCGGGCCAACACCACAGTTTGGAGAACCGCGTCATGGCGCGTATTGCAGGTGTCAACCTGCCTGCCCAGAAGCACGTCTGGGTGGGGCTGCAAAGCATCTACGGCATCGGCCGTACCCGTTCCAAGCAGGTCTGCGAAGCCGCGGGCGTGCCTGTGACCACCAAGATCCGCGACCTGTCGGAGCCGGAAGTCGAGCGCCTGCGCGCCGAAGTCGGCAAGTACACGGTCGAGGGCGACCTGCGCCGCGAAGTCGGCATGGCGATCAAGCGCCTGATGGACCTGGGCTGCTATCGCGGCCTGCGCCACCGTCGCGGCCTGCCGTTGCGCGGCCAGCGTACCCGTACCAACGCCCGTACCCGCAAGGGTCCGCGCAAAGCCATCAAGAAGTAAGGGGCGACCAACATGGCCAAGCCGTCCGCCGCCAAGGCACCTAAGAAGAAGATCAAGCGCGTCGTCACCGACGGCGTCGCCCACGTCCACGCTTCGTTCAACAACACCATCGTCACCATCACCGACCGCCAGGGCAACGCGCTGTCGTGGGCGACCTCGGGCGGCGCGGGCTTCCGCGGCTCGCGCAAGTCGACCCCGTTCGCCGCGCAGGTCGCCGCCGAGAAGGCCGGCCGCGCCGCGCTGGACTACGGCGTCAAGTCGCTGGAAGTGCGCATCAAGGGCCCGGGTCCGGGCCGCGAGTCGGCCGTGCGTTCGCTGAACAACGTCGGCTACAAGATCACCAACATCATCGACGTGACGCCGATCCCGCACAACGGGTGCCGTCCGCCGAAGAAGCGTCGCGTCTAAGGGGGCGATAAGAAATGGCTCGTTATATCGGTCCTACCTGTAAGCTCGCGCGCCGCGAAGGCGCCGACCTGTCCCTGAAGAGCCCGGCGCGCGCGCTGGACTCCAAGTGCAAGCTGGAGCAGAAGCCCGGCCAGCACGGCGCCGCGCGCAAGGGCAAGCTGTCCGACTACGCCACCCAGCTGCGCGAGAAGCAGAAGGTCAAGCGCATCTACGGCCTGCTGGAGCGCCAGTTCCGCAACTACTACAAGAAGGCCAGCACCAAGAAGGGCAACACCGGCGAGAACCTGCTGCAGTTGCTGGAAACCCGCCTCGACAACGTCGTCTACCGCATGGGTTTCGCGGTGACCCGCCCGTCGGCCCGCCAGCTGGTCTCGCACCGTGGCGTGCTGGTCAACGGCAAGCCGGTCAACCTGCCTTCGTACCAGGTCAAGGCCGGCGACGCGATCGCGTTGTCGGAAAAGGCGCAGAAGCAGCTGCGCGTGCAGGAATCGCTGACCGTCGCCGAGCAGCTGGACCTGAGCCCGTCGTGGGTCGAAGTGGATTCGAAGAAGTTCAGCGGCGTGTTCAAGGCCGTGCCGGAGCGTTCGGATCTGCCCGCCGACATCAACGAGGCGCTGATCGTCGAGTTGTACTCGAAGTAATCCATTTCACGCACCCCCGGTTCCCCCGACCGGGGTTGGCAGGAGACCCCGCTACATGACGGTTACCAACCAGCAGGTGCTGCGCCCGCGCGGCCCGCAAATCGAACGCATCACCGACAACCGCGCCAAGGTCGTGATCGAGCCGCTGGAGCGCGGTTACGGACATACCCTCGGCAACGCGCTGCGTCGCGTCCTGCTGTCGTCCATCCCCGGCTTCGCGATCACCGAGGTCGAAATCGACGGCGTGCTCCACGAGTACAGCACCATCGAGGGCCTGCAGGAAGACGTGCTCGAAGTGCTGCTGAACCTCAAGGACGTGGCGATCCGCATCCACACCGGCGACAACGCCACCCTGACCCTGTCCAAGCAGGGCCCGGGCCTCGTCACCGCCGGCGACATCAAGACCGACCACAACGTCGAGATCCTCAACCCGGACCACGTCATCGCCCACCTGACCAAGGACACGGCGCTGAACATCCGCCTGAAGATCGAGCGCGGCTTCGGCTACCAGCCGGCCGCCGCCCGTCGTCGCCCGGACGAGGAGTCCCGCGCCATCGGCCGCCTGGTCCTCGACGCCTCGTTCTCGCCGGTGCGCAAGGTCGCCTACGCGGTCGAGGCCGCGCGCGTCGAACAGCGTACCGACCTGGACAAGCTGATCATCGACATCGAGACCAACGGCACCATCGACGCCGAGGAAGCCGTGCGCACCGCCGCCGACATCCTCAGCGACCAGCTGTCGGTGTTCGGCGACTTCACCCACCGCGACCGCGGCCCGGCCAAGCAGCAGACGGCCGGCGTGGATCCGGTGCTGCTGCGCCCGATCGACGACCTCGAGCTGACCGTGCGTTCGGCCAATTGCCTCAAGGCCGAGAGCATCTACTACATCGGCGACCTGATCCAGAAGACCGAAGTGGAGCTGCTCAAGACCCCGAACCTGGGCAAGAAGTCGCTGACCGAAATCAAGGAAGTGCTCGCCCAGCGCGGCCTTTCGCTCGGCATGAAGCTGGAGAACTGGCCGCCGGCCGGCGTCTCGGCCCACGGCATGCTCGGCTGACGCCTTTCCGTGGCCCGCGGCGATGCGGGCCACGGCTGCTCCACCATGCAACACCATCGCCGACGAACAGAAGTTCGCGGCACGTCCGGCAAGGGATGCCGGACCAGGGCCAACCGCAGTCCAGGCAACAACGCCACGATGGCGACAACGAAGTCCAGAGTTCCAACATTCACCCGTAAGGAATCATTCCCATGCGCCACCAGAAATCCGGCCGCAAATTCAGCCGCACCAGCGCCCATCGCGATGCGATGTTCAGCAACATGGCCGCCTCGCTGATCAAGCACGGCCTGATCAAGACCACCCTGCCGAAAGCCAAGGAACTGCGCCGCGTCGTCGAGCCGCTGATCACCCTGGCCAAGACCGACGGCGTCGCCAATCGCCGCCTCGCCTTCTCGCGCCTGCGCGACAAGGAAGCGGTCGGCACCCTGTTCACCACGCTGGGCTCGCGCTACCAGTCGCGCCCGGGCGGCTACACCCGCATCCTGAAGTGCGGCTTCCGCGCCGGCGACAACGCGCCGCTGGCCTACGTGGAGCTGGTCGACCGTCCGGAAGCGGTCGAGTAACCGCACGGCAACCGTCGATCCGGCGGCACGAACCGTTCGCGAAACCCCGGCAGGTCCGGGGTTTCGTTTTTTCCGGCGCTTGCGATAATCGCGGCGACTTCGACAACGACGTGCAGGCGATGAATCCGTTCCGCTGGTCTTTCCGCGCGCAGTACCTGCTGGGCTTCGCCGTTTGCGCCGGCCTGCTGGCCTTCGCGCTGTACACGGAATACTTCCTGGGCCTGGTGCCGTGCCCGCTGTGCAGCTTCCAGCGCGGCGCCTTCATCCTGCTCGGCCTCGTCTTCCTGGCCGGTGCCCTGCACGGGCCGCGCGGGCGGACGGGCCGCGGCGCCCACGGCGTCCTCGTGCTGCTCGCGGCCGGCCTCGGCATCGCCATCGCCGGTCGCCACGTCTGGTTGCAGCACCTGCCGCCGGACCAGGTGCCGGCCTGCGGCCCGGACCTGAATTTCATGCTGCAGGCCTTCCCGCTGGGCGACGTGCTGCGCCGCGTGTTCACCGGTTCGGGCGAGTGCGCCAAGGTCGACTGGACCTTCCTCGGCCTGTCGATGCCGGAATGGAGCCTGCTGTGGTTCATCGCGCTGCTGGCCTGGGCCCTGTGGGCGGCGTTCCGGCCGGGGCGCCGCTGATCGCCGGCAGCGGGGGGCGTTGCAGCGGTAACGAAATTTTCGCGTGGAGCGGGAATCTGGCAACATGGCCAATCCCCACGCGTTTCCCCGCAGCTTCCGCCATGAGCAGTGCCGACCGTAACCTCCGCGCCGTGAACCCTCCCGCGAACTGGAAACCGGATTCGTGGCGCTCGCGCACCGCGCTGCAGATGCCGACCTATCCGGATGCCGCCGCGCTGGAATCGGCGCTGGCCGAACTGCGCCAGTTGCCGCCGCTGGTCACTTCGTGGGAAATCTTCGCGCTCAAGCAGCAGCTGGCCGAGGCGCAGGAAGGCAAGCGCTTCCTGCTGCAGGGCGGCGATTGCGCCGAAAGTTTCAGCGACTGCGAAGCCGGCACGATCACCAACCGGCTGAAGGTGCTGCTGCAAATGTCGCTGGTATTGGTGCACGGCCTGCGCCAGCCGGTAGTGCGCGTGGGGCGCTTTGCCGGCCAGTACGCCAAGCCGCGTTCGGCCGATACCGAAACCCGTGGCGACACGACCTTGCCCAGCTATCGCGGCGACGTGGTCAATCGCCCGGAATTCACCGCCGAGGCGCGGGTGCCGGACCCACGGCTGATGATCAAGGCGCACGCGCGCTCGGCGATGACGATGAACTTCGTCCGTGCGCTGGTCGACGGCGGCTTCGCCGACCTGCACCACCCGGAATACTGGAACCTGAGCTGGATGAAGCTGTCGTCGCGCTCCAGCGAATACCAGCGGATGGTCGAATCGATCGGCGACGCGGTTCGCTTCATGGAGACGCTGTCGGGTTCGGAGGTGCACAACCTCAACCGCATCGACTTCTACACCTCGCACGAGGCGTTGCTGCTGCATTACGAGGAATCGCTGACCCGCGAGGTGCCGCGGCAGTGGGGCTGGTTCAACCTGAGCACGCACTTCCCGTGGATCGGCATGCGTACCGCCGCGACCGACGGCGCGCACGTCGAATACCTGCGCGGCGTGCGCAACCCGATCGCGATCAAGGTCGGCCCGTCGGTGCAGCCGGACCAGCTGCTGCGCCTGATCGACGTGCTGAACCCGGACGACGAGCCGGGCCGGCTGACCTTCATCCACCGCATGGGCGCGAAGCAGATCGCCGAGAAGCTGCCGCCGCTGCTGGAAGCGGTGCGCCGCGACGGCCGCCGCGTGCTGTGGGTCTGCGACCCGATGCACGGCAACACCGAGAGCACCAGCAACGGCTACAAGACCCGCCGCTTCGACAACATCCTCGGCGAAGTCGAGCAGTCGTTCGACCTGCATGCCGCGGCCGGAACGCGCCTGGGCGGCGTGCACCTGGAGCTGACCGGCGAAGACGTGACCGAATGCACCGGCGGCGCGCGCGAACTGACCGATGCCGACCTGGAGCGCTGCTACCGCTCCACCGTCGATCCGCGCCTGAACTACGAGCAGTCGCTGGAAATCGCGCTGGCGATCGTGCGCAAGCAGGGCCGGGCGGCCACGACTCCCGCGGCGCGCTGAACCGCAGCGCCCGCGTTCACCCCCACGGCACCGGCTGCACCGCGTTGGTGTCGGGGATCGGCCAGGCCCTGCCGCTGGCGAGCAAGCGCGCGATTTCGTCGGCCGGCAGCGGCGGACTGAACAGATAACCCTGCAGTTCGTCGCAGCTGTTGTCGACCAGCCATTGCAGCTGTTCCTCGGTCTCGACGCCTTCGGCGATGGTCCGGCATTGCAACTGGTTGGCCAGGCCGATGATCGCGCGGGTGATCGCGCCCTGGCTGGGCTCGACCACGTCGTGCACGAACGAGCGGTCGATCTTCAGCACGTTGAAGCCGTAGTTGCCCAGGTAGCTGAGGCTGGAGAAGCCGGTGCCGAAGTCGTCGATGGCGATGCCTACGCCGAGCGCCTTCAGCGCGCGCAGGCTGCGGTCGGTGCGCTGCACGTCGCGGATCAGCGTGGTCTCGGTGACCTCCAGCTCCAGGAGTTCGGCCGGCATGCCGCTTTCCTCCAGCGCCGCGAGCACCGTTTGCATCAGGTTGTCGGTGTCGAAGTTGGCCGCGGCGATGTTGACCGAAACCCGGATCGGCGGCAGGCCGGCCTGTTGCCAGAGGCGGTTCTGCCGGCATGCGGCGCGGATCGCCCACTGGTCGATCTCGACGATCAGGTTGGTCTCCTCGGCGATCGGCAGGAACTCCGCCGGCAGCACCAGCCGGTCGCGGCGCTGCCAGCGCAGCAGCGCCTCGACGCCGACGACGCGGCCGTCGATGCCGCTGATCTGCGGCTGGTAGTGCAGGCTCAGTTCGCCGTTGCGCAGGCCGCGGCGCAGGCTGTTCTCCAGTTCGATGCGCGCGTCGACGCTGGCCGCCAGCTCGCGGGTGTAGAAGCGGCAGACGTTGCGCCCGCTGCGCTTGGCCAGGTACATCGCCGCGTCGGCGCGCATCATCAGCGTGGCGGCGTCGTAGCCGTCGTCGGGGAACAGACCGACGCCGATGCTGAAGGCCTGGTGCAGTTCGTGCGAGGCCAGCGCGTAGGGGGTCGCGCCGATCTCGAGCAGCAGCTCGACGATCTGGTTCACCTTGTTGCGGGTGACCACGTTGTCCAGCAGCACGACGAACTCGTCGCCGCCGGTGCGGTAGACGCTGCCGTCGCGGCCGACGCTGCGCTGGATGCGACGCGCGACCTGCTGCAGCAACTGGTCGCCGATGTGGTGGCCGAGCGCATCGTTGACGTGCTTGAACAGGTCGAGGTCGATGAACAGTACCGCCAGGCCGTGGCCGTGCCGGGTGGCCGTGCCGATCAGCTGGCCGAGGGTGTCGTTGAGCTGCAGGCGGTTGGGCAGGCCGGTCAGCGGGTCGTGGTGGGCCAGGTAGGCCATGCGCGCGGTCAGCGCGCGCGCTTCGGTCACGTCGCGCAGCACCAGCACCGAACCGACCCGTGCCTCGTCGCGATCGTGCAGCGGCGACTGCGAGTGTTCGACCAGGATGTGGCGGCCGTCGCGGCGCACCAGTTCCTGGTCGCCGGCCACGGCATACGACTGCAGGCCATCGCCGTTCTCGGCCTGCTGCGCCGGCCGCAGCGGCAGCACCCGCTGCAGCGGCTGGCCCAGCGCCTCGTCGCAACTCCAGCCGCTCAATTGCTCGGCGGCGGGGTTCATGTAGGTCACGCAGGAATCGACGTCGATGCTGACCACCGCCTCGCGGATCGAGCTCAGGGTGACCTGGGCGCGCTCGTTGGCGTCGTATAGCGCCTGCTCCAGCTGGATCTTCTCGGTGATGTCGGTGGTCAGCACCAGCAGGCCGCGGACCCTGCCGTCCTCGTCGACGTCCGGGGTGAAGTAGGAATGCAGGCGGCGGAAGCCGGAACCGCCCGGCACGACGTTTTCGTATTCGGCGGTCTGGCCGGCCAGCGCCGACTCGACCTGCGGTTCGCAGTCCCGGTACAGGCGCTCGCCGATCAGTTCGCGCATGGTCACCCCGGGCCGGTAGCGCGCCCTCCAGACCTCGGACTCGGCGCAGGCGCGGTTGAAGAACACCAGCGTGCCGTCGCGGTCGTACTCGGCCAGGTAGGCGGGCATGATGTCGGTGACGCGCTGCAGCTGGTCGCGCGCCTGCGCCAGCTCGCGGTAGGCCTGCTGTTGCTCGCTGGTGTCGCAGGCCATCAGGTACCAGCCGGCGATGCGCCGGTTCTTGTCCAGGTCCGGCACCAGGTAGGCCTGTACCGGGCGCGGCGGCGCGCCCAGTTCGGCCTGCCAGCAGATCCAGTGCTCGGGCGTGCAGTCGTCCATCGCGCGTTGCAGCGAAGCGCGGAACACGGGGTCGCCGGCATGCGCCTCGGCGAAGTGACGCCCGCTCCAGTTTTCGGCCGCGGAGAACCAGTCGCGCACGGCGCGGTTGGTGAAGCCGTAGCGGCCGTCGCGGCCGATGTAGGCGATCAGCGCGGGCAGGTGGTCGGCGACCGCATCGACCATGGCGCGGTTGCGCCGGTAGGCGCGCGCGAGTTGCCGAAGCAACGCCGACACCAGGGCGGAGAAGAACACGCCGCAGGCGCTCATGGCGACGATGGGCAGCGCCCCCGGCGATGCCGTGCCGTCGCGCGCGAGGCCCCAGACCAGCCAGCCGAACAGGATCGAAATCAGGCAGCCCAGCACCAGCACCAGCCACGACAGCGCGTGCAGGCGGTGCAACCGCGCGACGGCGCCCGCGTGCAATCCTCGCGGCACGCGCAGTTCCGAAGCACGGTCGGCGTTCGCACCCATCGATCTGGCATTCGCCCCGGAAGTGAACACGGCGAGACAATCCCCGGTTCAATCCTACGCCCGGGCCGGCACTAATGTGAAACGGCGTGCCTACCCGAATTAACGTACTGCGGGCGCGTTCGAGGACAGGTGGGGGCGGTATTCCGGCGGCTTGCGCGCGCGGGTCAGCTGCTCATAGGCATAACCCAGTTCGATCAGGCGCGGTTCGCTCCAGGCGCCGCCGATGAACACGATCCCGAGCGGCAGGCCGTTGCTGTTGCCCATCGGCACGGTCAGGCTGGGATAGCCCGCCACCGCGGCCGCGCCGTAGCCTTCGCCGGCGAAATGGTCGCCGGTCAGCGGGTCGGTCAGCCATGCCGGGCCGGTGGCCGGCGCGATCAGCGCGTCGAGTTGCTGCGCCTTCAGCGCCGCGTCGATGCCTTCCGGCCCGGCCAGGCGCCGGGCGCGGTTGCGCGCGGCGATGTATTCGGTATCGCTCAGCCCGCCCTTGGCCTCGGCCTGTTCGAACAGTTCCTGGGCGAAGTAGGGCATTTCCGCCGCCGCGTTGCGCTGGTTGTAGCCGATCAGCTGCGCCAGCGAACGCACCGGCGCTTCCGGGTGCGCGTCGAAATAGCGCTTCAGGCCGGCCTTGAACTCGTACAGCAGCAGCTGCATTTCGTCGTCGTTCCACTGCCCGTCGGTGGGGATCTCCGCGTCGACCACGGTCGCGCCGGCGTCGCGCAGCACCTTGAGCGCACCCTCCATCGCCGCCGCCGCGTCCGGATGCATCGAGAACTTGCTGCGCAGCACGCCGATGCGCGCGCCCTGCAACGCGTCGGGAAGCAGGTGCGCGTGGTAGTCCAGCACCGTGTTCCAGGTGGCGTTGGCGGTGGCCGGGTCGGCCTCGTCGCGGCCGGCCAGCGCGCCGAGCAGGACCGCGGCGTCGGCGACGCTGCGCGCCATCGGCCCGGCGGTGTCCTGGCTGTGCGAGATCGGGATGATGCCGTCGCGGCTGACCAGGCCGACTGTCGGCTTCAGGCCGACGATGCCGTTGACCGAAGCCGGGCAGATGATGCTGCCGTCGGTTTCGGTGCCGATGGCCGCCGCCGCGAGGTTGGCCGACACCGCGACCGCGCTGCCGGAGCTCGAGCCGCAGGGATTGCGGTCCAGCACGTAGGGGTTCCTGGTCTGCCCGCCGCGCGCGCTCCAGCCCGAGGTGGAGCGGATCGAACGGAAATTGGCCCATTCGCTGAGGTTGGTCTTGCCCAGGATCACCGCGCCGGCCTCGCGCAGGCGCCGGACCAGGAAGGCGTCGTTCTTCGGATGGAAGTCCTTCAGCGCCAGCGAGCCGGCGGAATTGACCATCGGCACGGCGTCGATGTTGTCCTTCAGCAGGATCGGGATGCCGTGCAGCGGGCCGCGCACCGCCTTGCCCTTGCGCTCGCGGTCGCGCAGCGCGGCCTCCTTCAGCGCGTCGGGATTGAGCTCGATTACCGCGTTGAGGTGCGGCCCGGCCTTGTCGATCGCGGCGATGCGGTCGAGGTAGGCCTGGGTCAGGGTGCGGCTGTCGAGTTCGCCGCGCTGCATGCGTTCCTGCAGGTCGGCGATGTCGAGTTCGGCGAAGATGAAATCGGTCGGCGCGGATTCGGCCGCGGGCGGCGCCTGGATCGGCCCGGCCTGCGGCGGCGCCGGCGTTTCCGGCCGGCACGCGCCCAGCGCGAGCAACAACGTCGCCGATGTCAGGATCGATCGCCGCATGGATGCATTCCCCGAGCAGAACGCACGCAGGCTACCCAGCCGCGGCGCCGCGCGCAACGCCGGTCGCCGCCGCTGTTCAGGGAGCCGCGCCGGTCGGTCGGCCCGGCCGGCGGCGGGGGGAGGTCAGGCCGCGCGGCCGGCGCGCTTGCGGTCGTTCTCGGTCAGGAACTTCTTGCGCAGGCGGATCGCCTTCGGCGTGACCTCGACCAGTTCGTCGTCGTCGATGAAGTCCAGCGCCTGTTCCAGCGACATGCGGATCGGCGGGGTCAGCTGGATGCCGTCGTCCTTGCCGGCGGCGCGGATGTTGGTCAGCTGCTTGGCGCGCAGCGCGTTGACGGTCAGGTCGTTGTCCTTGGCGTGGATGCCGACCAGCTGGCCCTCGTAGACCTCGTCGCCGTCGCCGACCAGCAGCCGGCCGCGTTCCTGCAGCATGTTCAGCGCGTAGGCCGGGGTCGGGCCGGTGCCGTTGGAGATCATCACGCCGTTCGGGCGCTTGGCGATCTGGCCTTCTTCCTTCGGGCCGTAGTGGTCGAAGACGTGGAACAGCAGGCCGGACCCCTGGGTCAGGGTCTTGAACTGGTTCTGGAAGCCGATCAGGCCGCGCGCCGGGATCATGTACTCCAGGCGCACGCGGCCCTTGCCGTCCGGCTCCATGTTCTTCAGCTGGCCCTTGCGGATGCCCAGGCGCTCCATGACCGGGCCCTGGTGCTCTTCCTCCACGTCGACCACCAACTGCTCGAACGGCTCCATCAGCTGGCCGTCGATCTCCTTGATGATCACTTCGGGGCGCGACACCGCCAGCTCGTAGCCCTCGCGGCGCATGGTCTCGATCAGCACCGACAGGTGCAGCTCGCCGCGGCCGGAAACCAGGAACTTGTCCGCGTCCGAACCGTCTTCGACGCGCAGGGCCACGTTGTGCACCTTCTCGCGGTCCAGGCGCTCGCGGATCTGGCGGCTGGTCAGGAACTTGCCGCCGGAATGTTCCTTCTGCCCGGCGAACGGCGAGTTGTTGACCTGGAAGGTCATCGAAATCGTCGGCTCGTCGACGGTCAGCGCCGGCAGCGCCTCGGGCGCGTCGATCGCGGTGACGGTGTCGGAGATGGTCAGCTCCGGGATGCCGGAGATCGCGACGATGTCGCCGGCCTCGGCCTCTTCCTGCTCGATGCGTTCCAGGCCGAGGAAGCCCAGCACCTGGCCGACGCGGCCGGGACGCTGCTTGCCCTCGCGGTCGATCACCGTCACCGGCATGTTCTTCTTCAGCTTGCCGCGCTGGATGCGGCCGATGCCGATCACGCCGACGAAGCTGTTGTAGTCCAGCTGCGAGATGCGCATCTGGAACGGGCCGTCCAGGTTCACCGGCGGCCGCGGCGCGTGCTGCATGATCGCCTCGTACAGCGGGGTCATGTCGCCGCTGCGCGCTTCCGGATCCAGGCTGGCGTAGCCGTTCAGCGCCGAGGCGTAGACGATCGGGAAGTCCATCTGCTCGGCGGTGGCGCCGAGGCGGTCGAACAGGTCCCAGACCTGCTCGACAACCCAGTCCGGGCGCGCGCCGGGGCGGTCGATCTTGTTGACCACCACGATCGGCTTGAAGCCCATCGCGAAGGCCTTTTGGGTGACGAAGCGGGTCTGCGGCATCGGGCCGTCCATCGCGTCGACCAGCAGCAGCACGGTGTCGACCATCGACAGCACGCGCTCGACCTCGCCGCCGAAGTCGGCGTGCCCGGGGGTGTCGACGATGTTGATGCGGTTGCCCTGCCAGGTGATCGCGGTGTTCTTGGCCAGGATGGTGATGCCGCGTTCCTTTTCCTGGTCGTTGCTGTCCATCACGCGTTCGGCCAGCACGGTGCGCTCGGACAGGGTGCCGGACTGCTTCAGCAGCTGGTCGACGAGGGTGGTCTTGCCGTGGTCGACGTGGGCGACGATGGCGATGTTGCGGAGGTTTTCGATGGACATGCGGAAAGGCGCGCCGAGGTGCGCGTCGGGAGTAGGAGAGGAAAGCGGCGTATTATAACCGGCTGCGCCCCGGAGCCGGGGCTTTCCCCCTGAATTTGGATCGAACCGGAGCGAAAAATGTCCCTGACCGCCACCTTCAACACCGCCCGCGGCCCGATCAAGGTCGAACTGCTGGCCGACAAGGCCCCGCTGACCGTGGCCAATTTCGTCAACCTGGCCAGGCGCGGCTTCTACAACGGCCTGAATTTCCACCGCGTCATCGCCGACTTCATGATCCAGGGCGGCTGCCCCGAGGGTTCCGGCCGCGGCGGCCCGGGCTACCGCTTCGAGGACGAAACCGGCAACGGCGTGGCCCACGAGCGCGGCGTGCTGTCGATGGCCAACGCCGGCCCGAACACCAACGGCAGCCAGTTCTTCATCACCCACGTCGCCACCCCGTGGCTGGACGGACGCCACACCGTGTTCGGCAAGGTGCTGTCGGGCATCGAGGTCGTCGATGCGGTCCAGCAGGGCGACGGGATCGAGTCGGTGGTCATCGAAGGCGACGCCGACGCCGCGCTGGCCGCCAAGGCCGACCGCGTGGCGGAGTGGAACAAGCTGCTCGACGCCTGACGACCCTCGCGGGCGCGCGCGCGCCGTGCCCCTACCGACCAATGGCGTAGCCGGCCTGCCAAGGGCCGCGTGCTAAAATTCCGCGCCGTTTTTCCGGGCCCGGGACGCTCGTGCCCGGCCTCCGGCACCATCCCCACTGGAGAGTTTCGATGTCCAAAGCCCCCGTTCGTGTTGCCGTGACCGGCGCCGCCGGCCAGATCGGCTACGCCCTGCTGTTCCGCATCGCCTCCGGCGAAATGCTCGGCAAGGACCAGCCGGTGATCCTGCAACTGCTCGACCTGCCGCTGGAAAAGCCGCAGGCCGCGCTGAAGGGCGTGATCATGGAACTGGAAGACTGCGCGTTCCCGCTGCTGGCCGGCGTGTTCGGCACCGGCGATCCGGAAGTGGCGTTCAAGGACGCCGACGTGGCCCTGCTGGTCGGCGCGATGCCGCGCGGCCCGGGCATGGAGCGCAAGGACCTGCTGCTGAAGAACGCCGAGATCTTCACCGTCCAGGGCAAGGCGCTGAACAAGGTCGCCAGCCGCGACGTCAAGGTGCTGGTGGTCGGCAACCCGGCCAACACCAACGCCTACATCGCCATGAAGTCGGCGCCGGACCTGCCGGCGAAGAACTTCACCGCGATGCTGCGCCTGGACCACAACCGCGCGCTGTCGCAGCTGTCGGCCAAGGCTGGCGTCGCCGTCGGCGACATCGAGAAGCTGGTGGTGTGGGGCAACCACAGCCCGACCATGTACCCGGACTACCGCTTCGCCACCGTCAACGGCGCCTCGCTGAAGGACAAGATCGGCGACGCCGACTGGAACGCCAACACCTTCATCCCGCAGGTCGGCAAGCGCGGCGCCGCGATCATCGAGGCCCGCGGTCTGTCGTCGGCCGCCTCGGCCGCCAACGCCGCGATCGACCACGTCCGCGACTGGGTGCTGGGCAGCAACGGCAAGTGGGTGACCATGGGCATCCCGTCCGACGGTTCCTACGGCATCCCGGAAGGCGTGATCTTCGGCTTCCCGGTGACCACCGCGAACGGCGAGTACACCCTGGTCAAGGACCTGCCGATCGACGAGTTCAGCCAGAAGGCCATCGACAAGACCCTGGCCGAACTGGAAGAAGAGCGCGGCGGCGTCGCCCACCTGCTCTGATCCGCGAGCGCATCCGCGGTTACCGAAAACGCCGGGCCTGCCCGGCGTTTTCTTTTCGCGAAACCGCTTCCGGGGAAGATCGCCGGCGGGGTTCGACCGTCCCGTCCCGGCCGCGGCCGGCCGGGGCGGGGCGGGAAGGCCGGTCCGAATGGTTGATCGGACCGATCATTCATACCAAAGGCGACGATACTTCCGCGCGCACCGGCGCTACGCTCTTTCCCGTTCCAGCCCCGGGAGAGGGAAATGGGTTACGAAGCCGAGTACCAGCGCTCCGTGGAGCAGCCGGAGGCCTTCTGGGCCGAGCAGGCCAAGGCCATCCATTGGCACAAGCCGCCGCAGAAGATCCTCGACTACTACGACCCGCCGTTCCGCAAATGGTTCGTCGGCGGGCAGACCAATCTCTGCTACAACGCGGTCGACCGGCACCTGGCCGAGCGTCCCGACCAGTTGGCGCTGGTCGCGGTCTCCACCGAGACCGATGTCACCCGCGAGATCACCTATCGCGAGCTGTACCGCGAGGTGAACGCCTTCGCCGCGGTGCTGAAGCAGCTTGGCGTCGGTCGCGGCGACCGCGTCGTCGTCTACATGCCGAACATGGCCGAAGCGGTGTTCGCGGTGCTGGCCTGCGCGCGCATCGGCGCGATCCATTCGGTGGTGTTCGGCGGTTTCGCCGCGCACAACCTCGCCGTGCGCATCGACGACGCGCAGCCGAAGCTGCTGATCGCCGCCGACGCCGGCAGCCGCGGCGGCAAGGTCGTTCCGTACAAGCCGCTGGTCGACGAGGCCTGCGCGAAGGCGGCCACGCCGCCGCCGAAGGTGCTGATCGTTTCGCGCGGGCTCGATCCGGCGGAGCCGCGCGTCGAAGGCCGCGACGTCGACTACGCGACGCTGCGCGCGGAAGTCGGCGACGCCGAAGTGCCGGTCGAGTGGCTGGAATCGAACGAGCCCAGCTACCTGCTCTACACCAGCGGCACCACCGGCCGCCCGAAGGGCGTGCAGCGCGATGTCGGAGGCCATGCGGTCGCGCTCGCCCTGTCGATGCGCACCGTGTTCGACGTCGGCCCGGGCCAGGTGATGTTTTCCACTTCCGACGTCGGCTGGGCGGTCGGACATTCGTACAACATCTACGGCCCGCTGATCGTCGGCGCAACGTCGCTGCTGTACGAAGGCCTGCCGGTCAACCCCGACGCCGGCATCTGGTGGGCGCTGTGCGAGAAGTACGGCGTGCGCACCATGTTCTCGTCGCCGACCGCGATCCGCGTACTGAAGAAGCACGACGCATCGTTCATCCGCGACCACGACCTGTCGAGGCTCAAGTGGCTGTTCCTCGCCGGCGAGCCGCTGGACGAGCCGACCGCGACCTGGATCCACGACGCCCTCGGCAAGCCGGTGATCGACAACTACTGGCAGACCGAGACCGGCTGGCCGGTGCTGTGCCTGCTGCCGGGCCTGGACCTGAAGCCGGTGAAGTTCGGTTCGCCGGGCCTGCCGAACCTCGGCTACAAGCTGCGCGTGATCGACGAGACCACCGGCCTCGAGGCGAAGGCGAACGAGAAGGGCGTGCTGGTGATCGAGCCGCCGCTGCCGCCGGGCTGCATGACCACGGTGTGGCGCGACGACCAGCGCTTCCTCAGCAGCTACTTCAGCCACTTCAAGGAACTGCTGTACAGCTCGCTGGACTGGGCGATCCGCGACGAGGACGGCTACACCTTCATCCTCGGCCGCACCGACGACGTGATCAACGTCGCCGGCCACCGCCTGGGCACGCGCGAGATCGAGGAATCGGTGTCGGGCTTCCCGGCCGTCGCCGAAGCGGCGGTGATCGGCGTCAACGACGAACTGAAAGGCCAGGTACCGGTGGTGTTCGCCACGTTGCGCCAGGCCACCGACGAGCAGGCCGCGCGCGTGCAGGCCGCCGACGGCATGCGCAAGACCGTCGAGCGGACCCTCGGCGCGGTCGCGCGCCCCGCGCGGGTGTACATCGTCAATGCATTGCCCAAGACGCGCTCGGGCAAGCTGCTGCGGCGCTCGCTGCAGGCGCTGGCGCAGGGTTCGGATCCGGGCGATCTCTCCACGCTCGACGATCCGAACGCGCTGGAGGAAGTGAAGCGCGCGCTGCAGCGCGGCCCCGAGGTCGGGAGCTGACATCCGCGCCCAGTCGTCGCCCGCGACCGGCGGGCGCAGGCGCGCGGGATCGGCGTCGTCTTCCGGCGACCAGGCGACGTCGCGGCCTTCCGGGTCGCGAAATCGACAGCGCCACCAGCAACGCAGGCGGGGTGGGCACACGAAGCACCGAAGCGGGACGCCGCACGACCCGCCGCGCCGCCATGGGGGCCGGTGTGCCTTTCGCTGGCGTGCTGCCGTACGCGGTCATTCCGCCGGCGCCGCATTCTCCGGGGCGATGCCCGCATAGCTCGCGCGCGGCCGGATCAGCCGTCCCTGCGCCTGTTGTTCCAGCGCATGCGCGAGCCATCCCGCGAGGCGTGCGGCCGCGAACATCACCAGCGCCGGCGTGGCGGGCAGGCCGTTGAGGCGGCAGAGCGCCGCGAGCATGAAGTCGATGTTCGGCCGCTGCCCGCTGATTTCCTCGGTCGCGGCGATCAGCGCTTCGAGCGCAGCCAGTCCAGGCGTGCCTGCATGCTGCTTGCGCACGTGCGCAAGCAGCTCGGCCGCGCGCGGGTCGCCATGCGGATACAGCGCATGGCCGAAGCCGGGCAGGTCGTCGCCGCGCTGCCAGCGCGCGGCGATGAAATCGCGCGCGGTGGCCGCTTCGCGCGCGTCGCCGATCAGCGCGTAGGCGCGCGCGGTGGCGCCGCCGTGGCGCGGGCCGGACAGCGCCGCCAGGCCGCTGCAGACCGTGGCGTGCAGGTGCGCGCCGGTCGAGGCGACCACGCGCGCGGCGAACGCCGACACGTTGAGCTCGTGGTCGGCGCAGACGATCAGCGCGGCGCGCACCAGCTCGGCGAAACCTTCGTCGCCCGGCTTCCAGCGCTGCGCGAGCAATCGGTGCACGGGACCGGCGGAGGGCGGCTGCGCGACCAGCAGGGCGGCGTTGTGGCGCAGCAGGGTCGCGGCGATTTCATTGCGCACGCGCGGCGCCGAGTTGAACGAATGGCGCACGTCCAGCGCCAGCAGCGGGATCGCCGACATCGCGCGCTCCAGCGGCGGCAGGTCGGCATCGCCGGCGATGGCCGCGACCCGGTCCGGCCATCGTTCGGCGAACGGCACGCCGAAGGGGTCGTGGTCGCCGCAATCCCACAGCCGGCGCGCCACGCCCTCGAGCGTGGCGCCTTCGCGGACCAGGTCGATGGCGGACCGCCCGCGGTAGTACGGGCCGTCCGGGCGGATCAGCGAGATCCGCGTTTCCAGCACCGGCAGGCCGCGGTCCAGGCTCTGCGCCGCGCCGCGCGCCGCGCCGCGCCCGGCGCGCTTGCGCTGCGCCAGCCGCTCCACGTCCTGGCGCGGGTACAGGCGGCTGCGGTGGTCCTTGCCGGGGCGCGATTCCAGCAGGCCGCGGCTGACGTAGGCGTACAGCGTGGCCTGGCTGATGCCGAGGATGCGGCAGGTTTCGCGGGCGGACAGCAGGTCGGCGGGCATGTGGATAGATTGATTTATCCGATCAAGATTGATCAACCTTCGGGATAGTGCCAGATTTGCGCCCGGCGAGAGCATGCCAATCGCGCACCGCTCCCGCCCGTCCGGCGTATCGTGCCGCCGACCAGCAAGGAGCCTCCCCGCATGACCCACGCATCCGCCGGCGCCCCCGCAACTCCGGGAGCGAAGTTCCGTGCCGCGCTCGCCGCCGAGAAACCGCTGCAGGTGATCGGCGCGATCAACGCAAACCACGCGCTGCTGGCCCAGCGCGCCGGCTTCCGCGCGATCTACCTGTCCGGCGGCGGTGTCGCCGCGGGTTCGCTCGGCATTCCCGACCTGGGCATCACCGGGCTGGAGGACGTGCTGGTCGACACGCGTCGCATCACCGACGTCTGCGACCTGCCGCTGCTGGTCGACATCGACACCGGCTTCGGGCCCAGCGCGTTCAACATCGAACGCACGGTGAAGTCGCTGATCAAGGCCGGCGCGGCCGGTTGCCACATCGAGGACCAGGTCGGCGCCAAGCGCTGCGGCCACCGGCCCGGCAAGGAAATCGTCGCCCTCGCGGAGATGGTCGACCGCATCAAGGCCGCGGCCGACGCGAAGACCGATCCCGACTTCTTCCTGATCGCGCGCACCGACGCGATCCAGTCCGAAGGCGTCGACCTGGCGATCGAGCGCGCGGTGCGCTGCGTCGA
The DNA here is from genome assembly GCF_010211755.1 of Pseudoxanthomonas sangjuensis. Taxonomy (GTDB): domain Bacteria; phylum Pseudomonadota; class Gammaproteobacteria; order Xanthomonadales; family Xanthomonadaceae; genus Pseudoxanthomonas_A; species Pseudoxanthomonas_A sangjuensis. The sequence goes on from NZ_PDWR01000004.1 coordinate 47,731, forward strand.
GGCCGGTGCCGACGGCATCTTCGCCGAGGCCTCGTACGACCTGGAGACCTACCGCAGGTTCGTCGACGCGGTGAAGGTGCCGGTGCTGGCCAACATCACCGAGTTCGGCGCGACCCCGCTGTTCAGCCGCGACGAACTCGCGTCGGTCGGCGTCGCGATCCAGCTTTACCCGCTGTCGGCGTTCCGCGCGGCGAACAGGGCCGCCGAAGCCGTCTACACCGCGATCCGCCGCGACGGCCACCAGAAGAACGTCGTCGATCTGATGCAGACCCGCGAGGAACTGTACGACCGCATCGGCTACCACGCCTTCGAACAGAAGCTCGACGCGCTGTTCGCGGCGAAGAAATGATTCCGAGACAAGTGGAGAATGCCATGAGCGAAGCCACCACCACCGCCTTCAAGCCGAAGAAGTCCGTCGCCCTCAGCGGCACCGCCGCCGGCAACACCGCGCTGTGCACGGTCGGCCGCACCGGCAACGACCTGCATTACCGCGGCTACGACATCCTCGACCTGGCCACCACCAGCGAGTTCGAGGAAATCGCCCACCTGCTGGTGCACGGCAAGCTGCCCAACAAGGCCGAGCTGCGCGCCTACAAGGCCAAGCTGAAGTCGCTGCGCGGCATCCCGGCGGCGGTCAAGGCCGCGCTGGAGGAACTGCCGCCGTCGGCGCACCCGATGGACGTGATGCGCACCGGCGTGTCGGTGCTGGGCTGCGTGTCGCCGGAGAAGGACGACCACAACCACCCGGGCGCGCGCGACATCGCCGACAAGCTGATGGCGTCGCTGGGTTCGATGCTGCTGTACTGGTACCACTGGAGCCACAACGGCCGCGCCATCGACGTGGAGACCGACGACGACTCCATCGGCGGCCACTTCCTGCACCTGCTGCACGGCGAGACGCCGCCGGAGAGCTGGGTGCGCGCGATGCACACCTCGCTGATCCTGTACGCGGAGCACGAGTTCAACGCCTCCACCTTCACCTGCCGCGTCATCGCCGGCACCGGCAGCGACATGTACAGCTGCATCGCCGGTGGCATCGGCGCGCTGCGCGGGCCGAAGCATGGCGGCGCCAACGAGGTCGCGTTCGAGGTGCAGAAGCGCTACGAGACCCCGGACGAGGCCGAGGCCGACATCAAGGCCCGCGTCGAGCGCAAGGAAGTGGTGATCGGTTTCGGCCACCCGGTGTACACGGTGTCCGACCCGCGCAACAAGGTGATCAAGCAGGTCGCGAAGGAGCTGTCGGAAGAGCAGGGCAACATGAAGATGTACGACATCGCCGAGCGCCTGGAATCGGTGATGTGGGACATCAAGAAGATGTTCCCCAACCTGGACTGGTTCAGCGCGGTCAGCTACCACATGATGGGCGTGCCGACGGCCATGTTCACCCCGCTGTTCGTCATCGCCCGCACCAGCGGCTGGAGCGCACACGTGATCGAGCAGCGCATCGACGGCAAGATCATCCGCCCCAGCGCGAATTACACCGGGCCGGAAGACCTGGCATTCGTCCCGCTGGATCGGCGCTGACCGACGCCGGACGCGCACGGCGCCGACTCCCCTCCCGCCCTGCGGGAGGGGCAGGGGCGAGGGCGTTTTCCGCCGGGCCGGAAGACCTGGCCCGCGTGATGCGCGGCAGGCCACCACGGGAATCCGCACCCGCTTGTCGCGCCTGGCCGGTGCCGGGGCGGGGAAACCGTGCCCGGGCCGGAATGTGACGTCATTCCGGTATACGATGGGGTCGCGCGGCCAAAATACGCTAGCAGGCGTGCCGCAGTGCGGCGGGGAGGGGTCCCCGGCCTGATATCAGGGGAAAACATGGCAGACATGCAGTATTTCAAGACCGATGCCGGCCGGCAGGAGATCGAGCAGCGCTCGCGCAAGTTGCCCGCCAGCGTGCGTTCGATCCTGTTGATGGTCGATGGCCAGCGCAGCGCGTCGGACCTGGCGACGCTGATCGAGTCGCTGCGCGCGCCGGCCGACACGTTGCAGCAATTGCAGGAGCAGGGGCTGATCGAACTGCGTTCGCCGGCCGGCGCCGCGGGCGTTGGCGCGGAAGCCGCGCCGGTGCAGGCGGCGGGCGTCCCGGCCGCGGCGGCCGACCGCTACACCGCGCTGTACAACCTGGCCAGCGAAGCCATCCGCGCCCACCTCGGCCTGAAGGGCTATTTCCTGCAGTTGAAGGTCGAGCGCTGCTCGACCGTGGAGGAACTCGAGGCGTTGCTGCCGGACGTGGCCGAGGCCCTGGCCAAAGCCAAGAGCGACGCCCTCGGCCGGCGCTGGCTGGCCGACGCGCGCGCCGCACTCGGCACGGGAACAGCGCCGGCATAGGCTGCCGACGGAGCCGGACTGCCCGGCTCAGGCCAAGCCTTCGCCCTTCAACGCGGCCCGCACGCCCGGGTCGGCTTCCATGCGCTGGCGGAACGCGGCGATGTTTTCCAGTCCGGAAAGATCCACGCCGGTGCGATCGGCCCAGCGCAGGGTCACGTAGAGATACGGGTCGGCGAAGCTGCGGAAACCGGCCAGCCATTGCTTGCCCGCCAGTTGCCGGTCGGCGGCCTCGTACAGCCCGCGCAGGCGCCGCCGCGCCGCCGCGCGCACGGCCTCGTGCTGGCTTGCGTCGGCGTGGAACGCGCCGGGTACGAACAGCGGCTTGTAGGCCGGGTGCAGGTCGGAGTTGACGAAGGCCAGCCAGCGCATGGCCTCGGCGCGCTGGCGCGGGCTGCCGTCGCCGGCCAGTCCGGCCTGCGGATGCCGGTCGGCGATGTAGCCGAGGATCGCCACGTTCTGGGTCAGGACGAAGTCGCCATCGACGATCGCCGGCACCGTCCCGCCCGGATTGATCGCGAGGTAGGCCGGCGCCTTCATCGCTTCGGCGGTCATCAGCTCCAGTTCGTAGGGCTGGCCGGTCCATTCCAGGGCGATGTGGTCGGCGGTGGAGCAGGCGCCGGGCTTGCAGTAGAGCTTCATGCGGGATCCTGACGAAAAAGGGTCCGGGAATTATCCCAGACCCTCCGCTTGCGTCGATGCGACCGTAGTCGACCGGCCGGGTGCCGTCAGAGCTTCTGCACGCGATAGAACGTGTGGTCGCCGATCGTCGCCACCTGGTAGGCGTTGCGCCAGCTCGGCGCGGCGATGGCGTGGGCGGCGAAGTGGCTGGCGCCGGGCACGATCTCCTGGCGCTGGCCGGCGGGCAGGGCCCAGTTGCGCTCGGCGCCCAGCGCGACCTTGATCGAGCGCGCCCAGGCATCGCCGTTCTTCAGGCGGGTGCCGGGGGCGACCAGGCTCGGCGCGAACTGCTTGCGTGCGGTGACGACCTCGCACATCGAGTCGCCCCACAGGCCGCTGTCGAGGCGGCGCAGGGCGACCTCGGCCACGGCCTGCTGGCCGCGCAGGGTCTGGTCGCGGGCTTCCAGGTAAACCGTGGTGCTGAGGCACAGCGAGTCGGCGGCCGGCTGCGGCAGCAATTGCGACAGCCAAAGGATCCAGGCCAGTTTCATCGTTACTCCTTGCTCCGTCTTGCTCGTGCGTCCCTGCCTTCTCCAACGGGGGAGACGGTACGGGTGGGACACGGATGGGGCGTCATGGGGAGGCGACCTTCACACGGGTCGCCCGGGTCCGGCCAAGGTGCAGAGGGGCCGGGTTGGCCTGCCGGAACTGGGTGGCGGGCCGGAAAAGTGTGCGCACGGTACGGTTACGAAGCCGAACTGTGGCTGAACCCGGTGACTTGACAGGCGGCCTAACTGTTTGATCGGGAATGGATTTGTTGCGTGCTCGCGAATGCAGTTCAGGCGCTGCCCGAGCTCGGCCTCACAAGGCCGCGGCCAGCCGGCTGCCCTGGTCGATGGCGCGCTTGGCGTCCAGTTCCGTGGCGACGTCGGCGCCGCCGATCAGGTGCGCCGCCTTGCCCAGCGCCTGCAGGGCGGCCTGCAGCTCGCGGCGCGGCTCCTGGCCGGCGCAGACCACCACGTGGTCGGCCGGCAGGACCTGCTCGACATCGCCGACGCGGATGCGCAGGCCGGCGTCGTCGACGCCCAGGTACTCGACCCCGCCCAGCATCTGCACCCGTTTGGCCTTCAGCGTGGCCCGGTGCACCCAGCCGGAGGTCTTGCCCAGTTTCCTGCCGGGGGCGCCGGGGCTGCGCTGCAGCAGCCAGACCTCGCGCGCCGGCGGTTCCGGCCGCGGCCTGGCCAGCGAGCCGCGGGCCTCGAAGCCGGGGTCCACGCCCCATTCCGCCATCCAGCGCGCCTTGTCGAGGGTTGGCGACTCGCCTTCGACGGTCAGGAACTCGGCCACGTCGAAGCCGATGCCGCCGGCGCCGATGATGACCGCGCGCCGGCCGACCGCGACCTTGCCCGAGAGCACGTCGAGGTAGCCCACGACCTTGGCGTGGTCGGAGCCCGGGAACGAGACCTTGCGCGGGACGATGCCGGTGGCGACGACCACTTCGTCGAAGTCGCGCAGCATCTCCGCCGTGGCGGTGGTGCCCAGCTTCAGGTCGACGCCGGTTTGCTCCAGCCGGTTGGCGAAATAGCGGATCGCCTCGTGGAATTCCTCCTTGCCGGGGATCCGCTTCGCGTAGTTGAACTGGCCGCCGATCTCGCCGGCCGCGTCGAACAGGGTCACGCGGTGCCCGCGTTCGGCCGCGACGGTGGCGCAGGCCAGGCCGGCCGGGCCTGCGCCGACGATCGCTATCCGCTTCGGCGAGTAGGTCTTCCTGTAGACCAGCTCGGTTTCGTGGCAGGCGCGCGGGTTGAGCAGGCAGCTCGCGACCTTGTTCTCGAACACGTGGTCCAGGCAGGCCTGGTTGCAGGCGATGCAGGTATTGATGCGCTGCGGCTGCCCGGCGCGGGCCTTCTCGACCCATTGCGGGTCGGCCAGCAGCGGTCGCGCCATCGACACCAGGTCGGCCTTGCCGGCGGCGAGCACGCCTTCGGCCACGTCGGGCATGTTGATGCGGTTGCTGGTCACCAGCGGCAGCGACACGCATGGCTTCAGCTTGGCGGTGACGTCGACGAAGGCCGCGCGCGGCACGCTGGTGACGATGGTCGGAATGCGCGCTTCGTGCCAGCCGATGCCGGTGTTGATGATGGTGGCGCCGGCCTTCTCGATCGCCTGCGCCTGCGCGACGATCTCGTCCCACTGGTTGCCGTCCTCGACCAGGTCCAGCAGCGACAGCCGGTAGACGATGATGAAGTCGGGGCCGCAGGCTTCGCGCACGCGGCGCACGATCTCCACCGCGAAGCGCATGCGCTTCTCCGGCGTGCCGCCCCAGGCGTCGTTGCGCCGGTTGGTGCGCGGCGCGGTGAATTCGTTGATGAAGTAGCCTTCCGAGCCCATGATCTCGACGCCGTCGTAGCCGGCTTCGCGCGCGAGTCTCGCGCTGTGGGCGTAGGCGTCGACCTGCCGCTCGATGCCGCGCGCGGAAATGGCGCGCGGGGTGAACGGATTGATCGGCGCCTTGATCTTCGACGGCGCGACCTGCAGCGGGTGGTAGCCGTAGCGGCCGGCGTGCAGCAGTTGCAGGCAGATCTTCGCGCCGCCGTCGTGGGCGGCCTTGGTCAGGAACTTGTGCGGGCGCACTTCCCACGGCCACGACAGCTTGCTGCCGAACGGCTTGAGCCAGCCAACGACGTTCGGCGCGAAGCCGCCGGTGACGATCATGCCGACGCCGCCCGCGGCGCGCTCGGCGAAGTAGGCGGCCAGCCGCGGGAAGTCGCGGGCGCGGTCTTCGAGGCCGGTGTGCATGCTGCCCATCAACACGCGGTTGCGGAGCGTGGTGAAACCCAGGTCCAGCGGGGCGAACAGGTGGGGGTAGTGCGGGTTGGGCGCGTCGGCGGGCAAGGACATCAGGTGGCTACGCTGGCGTACGGTGCGCGAAGGGTGCCGGGAATCGGGGAGTGGGGCAAGGCCCGAATCAGCATTCGGCGACCGCCCGCTCGATCTGTTCCAGCGCCTGCACCAGCAACGGCCGCGGCATCGCGAAATTGAATCGCACGTAGTTCTCGAAGCCGGCGCCGCATTCGCGGCCGTCGGTCATCGCGACCTTCGCTGCCGATCGGAACCAGCGCCCCAACGGCGGCGGCAGTTCCAGTGCGCTGCAATCCAGCCATGCCAGGTAGGTGCCTTCCGGTTCCGCGTAACCGATCCGCGGCAACCGTTCGCGCAGGAAGCCGGTCAACAGGTCGCGGTTGCCCTGCAGATAGCCGAGCAACGATTCCAGCCACGCCCCGCCGTCGCGGTACGCGGCGATGTGGGCGTGAATGCCGAGCGTGCTGACGCTGTTGCTGGTCAGCAGGTGGCCAAGCTTGTGCCACGTCCGCCGGTCGTCATGGCGGGTGAACAGCAATTGCGCGCACTTCACGCCCGGCAGGTTCCACGCCTTCGACGCGGAAACGGTGGTGATGCTGTGCGCGGCCGCCGCCGGCGAGATCGTCGCATACGGCACGTGCCGGCGATCGTCGAAAACCAGCGGCGCGTGGATTTCGTCGGCGAGCACGCGCGCGCCGTGGCGTTCGACGGTTTCGGCGAGTCGTTCCAGTTCTGCGCGTTCGTATGCGCGGCCGAGCGGGTTGTGCGGGTTGCACAGCAGCAGGGCGCGCGCGCCGGCGGCGAAGGCGGCATCGATGCGTTCATGGTCGAAGCGCCAGCGCGCACCGTCGCGGCGCGCGGGGACCTGCACGGCCGGATGCCCCAGCTGTTCGATCAGCGGCACGAACGGCATGTAGCACGGCGTCGGCACCACGACCGGCGCGCCTTCCGGCAGGTAGAAGCGCAGCATCACTTCCAGCGCCTTGATCACGTCCGGCACCGGCTGCACCGCGTCGGGCGGCAGCGACCAGCCGTAACGGCACAGTTGCCAGCCGGCGGTCGCTTCCGCCAGTTCGTGGAACAGCCCGGCGGTCGGGTAGCCGGTGCGGCCGCGGTCGACGGCTTCGTGCAGCGCCGCGCTCACCGCCGGCGCCGTGCCGAAATCCATTTCCGCGACGAAGGCGCCGATGCAGTCGGGGAACGTCGTCCACTTCATGCCGCCGCCGGCGCGCAATTGTTCGACGCCGATCGCGTCGAAGGCGGCGTGCAGTCCGTTTTCGGATGGGGTCGGCATGCCGGGTCACCAGCCGGACAGGGTCAGCTTGCCGATCGTCGTGCCCGATTCCAGCTGGCGGTGCGCCTCGCGCAGGCTGGCGGCATTGATCGGCGACAGGTTGCGGGTCTGCGTGCCGTGCAGCCTGCCGGCGTCGACCAGTTCGGCCACCCGGGCGAGGATGCGGCCCTGTTCGTCCATGTCCGCGGTACGGAAGCGGGGGCGGGCGAACATGAATTCCCAGTGGATGCCGATGCACTTGGCCTTGTACGGGTCGCCGATGCGCAACGCGCCGGCCGGCTCGACGATCAGGCCGACATGGCCTTGCGGCGCGAGCAGTTCGCCCAGTTCCTGCCAGTAGCGGTCGGTGTCGGCCAGGTTCAGTGCCGCCTCCACTTGCGCCAGGCCCAGCGCCTGCAGTTGCGGCGCCAGCGGCTGGCGGTGGTCGACCACCGCATCGGCGCCCATCCGCCGGCACCAGTCGATGGATTCCGTGCGCGAGGCGGTGGCGACGACGCGGAATCCGGCCAGCTTCGCCAGCTGGATCGCGATCGAGCCGACGCCGCCGGCGCCGGCGATCACCAGCAGGGTCCTGCCCGCGCCGCCGCCCTCGAAGGCGTAGGGCATGCGCTGGAACAACAGCTCCCAGGCAGTGATCGCGGTCAATGGCAAGGCGGCGGCCTGGGCGAAGTCGAGCGAGGCCGGCTTCTTCGCCACCAGCCGTTCGTCGACCAGCTGGAACTCGGCATTGCTGCCGGGGCGGGTCACGTCGCCCGCGTAGTAGACTGCATCGCCCGGCCCGAAACCGGTCACTTCGGCGCCGATCGCGTCGACCGTGCCGGCGGCGTCATAGCCCAGCACGCGTGGCTGCGGTTCGACCTGCGGCTTCGGCGCGCGGACCTTGGCGTCGACCGGGTTGACCGAAACCGCCTCGACCCGGACCCGCAGGTCGCGCGGGCCAGGGATGGGCACGGGCAGGTCCGCATCGAGCAGCGAGCCGGGGTCGTCTATGGGCAGATAACGGGTCAGGACGACGGATTTCATGGGGCAAAACCCTTGGTCGGAAGACTGTTTATCCGACGGTACTGTTATGTTAACGTTAACGAAGCCTTCACTTCGTCACGCATAATGTTTGACGACGATGGCATGCAGACATGGTCGTCTGGCGGTCGGAAAAGTAATTTCGGAACCACCCGAGTTGTACCTGGGACGTCTTAACAACCCCCCTCTGTTTTCATTGGTAAAAGGAGCTGCAAATGAACAAGAAACTTCTCTGTGCCGCGTTGCTCGCGGGGCTGGGCGTGGCGCAGGCCGCATCCGCCCAGGAGTTCGATGATCGCTGGTACCTGACGGGCGCCGTCGGCGTCAACGTGCAGGACAACGACCGCAACACCGACGACGCCGCGTTCGGTGCGCTGGGTCTGGGCAAGTTCATCAGCCCGAACTGGTCGGTCGACGGCGAACTCAACTACCAGAACCCGAGCCTGTCGACCAATCCGAACCTGAACTGGAGCCAGTACGGCATCTCGCTGGACCTGCGCCGCCACTTCATGATGGCCGATCGCAACTGGCACCCGTACCTGCTTGCGGGCCTGGGCTACCAGCGTGCCGAAGAAGAGTTCGACGCGTTCCCGAGCCCGGATTCGCCGGGGCAGCGTGAGGAAGGCGGTTTCGCCGCCAAGCTGGGCGGCGGTATCCAGTCGGAACTGGGCAAGGTCGGCGTGCGCGCCGAACTGGCCTACCGCATCGACTTCGACGACTCGGCGATCGGCCCGTCGTACGACGGTTCGGTCGACGACGCCGACAGCTTCGGCGACCTGCTGGCTTCGGTCGGCATCGTGATCCCGCTGGGCGAAAAGGCCGCCCCGCCGCCGCCGCCGGCTCCGGAGCCCGCTCCGGCCCCGCCGCCGCCGCCGCCGGCCCCGGACAAGATCACGATCGACCTGAACGGCGTGAACTTCGATTTCGACAAGGACACGCTGCGTCCCGATTCGATCGAGATCCTCGACACCGCGGCCGAGATCCTGACCCGCTACCCGGATCTGCGCGTCGAAGTCGCCGGCCACACCGACCTGTGCGGCAAGGATGCGTACAACCAGAGCCTGTCGGAGCGTCGCGCCCGCGTGGTGTACGACTACCTGACCGGCAAGGGCATCGATGCCGGCCGCCTGTCTGGCCCGATCGGTTACGGCGAAAGCCGTCCGCTGGAGCCGACCGAGCAGACGCTGCCGGGCTGCAAGAGCGAGAAGAACCGCCGCACCGAGCTGAACGTCCTGAACTGATTTTCAGGCGTTCCTCAACGGGCAGCCGATCGCATCGGTCGCCCGCCAGGCAATCCCACGAAACCCGGCCCCGTGCCGGGTTTCGTGCGTCTGCGGCATCGTATCGCTGCGGTGCGCCGAAACGGCCGTGACGCAGTCCACGCTTGCCGCACGCGGCGCGGGCAATATTCGAACTGGAGTCACGTTGTCACATTCCGCCGCTTGCCCTCGCGCAAAAGCCCGACCAAACTTCGGGCCGTCCAAACCTCGGGGATCCATCGATATGCGCAAGTTCGTTTTTGCCGGTCTGTCGCTTCTGGGCATCGCTTCGGCGGCGCAGGCCGCGTCGAATTGCGCCGAAATGGCCGCCGCGCAGCCCGTGCCGGCGCGCGCCACGCTGGCTTCGCCGCTGTCGGGCGAACTGGTCGGCGCCAATACCCGGTTGGGCGCGCCCAGCGGCGTGCTGGCCAGCGCCTACGACGAGACCCTGTCGGTCGACCGGGTGCTGTTGCGCCAGCGCGTGGAGGCCTGCAAGCAGGTGGCGGCCGCCGACGATGCCAAGCAGCCGGCGGAAGCGCCCAAGGCCAACGATCCGACCGCTTACAAGCCGAAGACCCAGTACGACAACACGCCGTACCGCTTCAGCATGACCCAGAACGGCAAGAAGATGACCGCCGACGACTTCGACGCCTGGCTGAAGGCCACCGGTTACAGCGCCGGCCGTCGTGCCGATACCGCCCCCAAGCCGGTCGAAACGCCGGTTGCCGAGCCGGAACCGACCGACAAGAAGGGCAAGAAGAAGAAAAAGTAAGCTTTCCAGGGGAAGTCGCGACACACGAACGGCCGGGGCGAACCCGGCCGTTCGTGTTTGCGTTGGCCGGATTTGCTAGCGTGTGGCGCCGCTCCCGGAGGATCGATGCATGAACAGCGCCACGCGCGCCCGTCCGCCGCGCCACGGATTGGCGCGGGTATTGTCGAAGCGGGGCCTATGCTCGCGCAGCGAGGCGGCGCGCTGGATCGCCGCCGGCCGGGTCAGCGTCGACGGCAGGATCGTGCGCGATGCCGAATTCCCGATCGACGCGGGCCGGCGCATCGCCGTGGACGGCCGCGGGATCGGCGATGCAACCAGGGTGGATCGCGTCTACCTGATGCTCAACAAGCCGCGCGGGCTGGTCACCACGGCCAGCGACGAGCGCGGCCGCGACACGGTGTACCGCTGCTTCGACGGTGCGCGCCGGGACGGGAAGGAAATCGGCTGGATCGCGCCGGTCGGGCGCCTCGACAAGGCCAGCGAGGGCCTGCTGCTGTTCAGCAACGACCCGCAGTGGGCGGCGCGCATCACCGATCCGGCCGGCGGCCCGGACAAGACCTACCACGTGCAGGTCGATGCGATACCCGATGAAGCGTTGCTTGCGCGGTTGCTGGAAGGCGTCGATGCGGATGGCGAACGACTGTCGGCGAAGGCGGCGACGCTGTTGCGCGCCGGCGAAAAGAACTCATGGCTGGAAATCGTGCTTGACGAAGGCCGCAACCGGCAGATCCGCCGGTTGCTCGCCGCTTTCGGCATCAACGTGCTGCGGCTGGTGCGCGTGGCCATCGGCGGATTGCGGCTTGGCGATTTGCCGAAAGGCCAGTGGCGCGAACTGAGCGCGGCGGAAATCGAAATGTTGTCGTAGGGGGCACGGCGCGCCGTGCCCCCGCGGCGCGCGTCACACCACGCCGAGTTCCTTGCCGATGCGGGTAAAGGCATCGATGGCGCGGTCCAGGTGCTCGCGCGTGTGCGCCGCGCTCATCTGCGTGCGGATGCGCGCCTGGCCCTTCGGCACGACCGGGAAGAAGAAGCCGATCGCGTAGATGCCTTCTTCCAGCAAGCGCTCGGCGAAGCGCTGCGCCAGCGGCGCGTCGTACAGCATCACCGGGCAGATCGGGTGCACGCCCGGCTTGATGTCGAAGCCGGAGGCGGTCATGCGCTCGCGGAAGTAGGTGGTGTTCTCCTGCAGGCGGGTGCGCAGCTCGCCGGCCGAGGACAGCATCTCGAACGCCTTGATGCCGGCGGCGGCCACGTGCGGGGGCAGCGAGTTGGAGAACAGGTACGGCCGCGAACGCTGGCGCAGCAGCTCGACCACTTCCTTCTTCGCCGTGGTGAAGCCGCCCAGTGCGCCGCCCATCGCCTTGCCGAGGGTGCCGGTGAAGATGTCGATCCGGTCGAGCACGCCCTTGACCTCGGCCGAGCCGCGGCCGGTGGCGCCGAGGAAGCCGGTGGCATGGCATTCGTCGATGTGCACCAGCGCGTCGTACTTCCTGGCTAGCGCGGTGATCTCATCCAGCGGGGCGATGAAGCCGTCCATCGAGAACACGCCGTCGGTGGTGATCATGATCGTGCGGGCGCCGTCGGCACGGGCCTGCTGCAGCTGCTTCTCCAGGTCGGCCATGTCGCAGTTGGCGTAGCGGTAGCGCTTCGCCTTGCACAGGCGCACGCCGTCGATGATCGAGGCGTGGTTGAGCGCGTCGGAGACGATCGCGTCGGTCTCGTCCAGCAGCGGCTCGAACAGGCCGCCGTTGGCGTCGAAGCAGGCGGCGTAGAGGATCGTGTCCTCGGTGCCGAAGAACTCGGCGATCTTCGCCTCCAGCTGCTTGTGCAGGTCCTGGGTGCCGCAGATGAAGCGCACCGAGGCCATGCCGAAGCCGTGGCTATCCAGCGCCTTCTTGGCCTCGGCGATGATGTCCGGGTGGTCGGCCAGGCCGAGGTAGTTGTTGGCGCAGAAATTCAGCACCTTGCGGCCGTCGGCCAGCTCGATCTCCGCCGACTGCGGGCTGGTGATGATGCGTTCGGACTTGAACAGGCCCTGGGCGCGGATGGATTCCAGTTCGGCGGCGTAGCGTCCGGTGAGGGCGGGGGCGGTCGGCGTGGGCATGCGGGCATCGATTGGGGAAAGCGCCATTTTAGCCGGGACGGCGCCGGTGCCCGTCACGTCATGCGCGCTGGCTATCAGCGGCTAGCGCGAAGTCATTTCCGCCTGCGAAACTGAATAGGGAGTATTCCACTTCCGGCCGTCGGCCAACATGCGGGGAAATCGAAATGCGGGCGAAGTCGTCCACGGGTGCCAGGGGCGGGAAGCGCGGCCTCAGGTTGATGGGGGCGGCGCTGTGTTCGCTGGCGGTTCCGGCGTTCGCGCAGGACAAGCCGACGGTGGAGGAGTTGCAGCGCAGGCTCGAAGCGCTCGAACGCCGGCTGGGCGGCGATGCCGCCGTCGGCGAGGACGGGCAGGGCGAGGCCAGCCTCGCCGACCTCGACCAGCGCCTGCGCATCCTCGAGCGCAGGCTCGAACTGCAGGAAGAAGACCGCGTCGCCAAGGCCAAGGAGGCGTCGGTGGTAGCCGTCAACGACAAGGGCGCGGCGCTGAAGTCGGCCGATGGCGCCTACGAAGTCAGGATCCGCGGCCTGCTGCAGGGCGACGGCCGCTTCTTCGACAGCGGCGTCCCGGCATCGGCCAACGACACTTTCCTGCTGCGCACGGCGCGCCCGACCATCGAAGGTACGCTGGGCAAGTGGGTCGGCTTCCGCTTCACCCCGGAGTTCGCCGGCGACAGCGCCAGCATCGTCGATGCCTACGCGGACCTGAAGTTCAGCCCGGCCGCGACCGTGCGGCTGGGCAAGTTCACCTCGCCGGTGGGCCTGGAACGCCTGCAGTCGTCGTCGGCGCTGTCCGACGTCGAGCGTGCGCTGCCCAGCGAGATCGCGCCGAACCGCGACATCGGCGTGCAGTTGCAGGGTGAGCTGGCGCAGGGCCGCGTCGGCTACGCGATTGGCGTGTTCAACGGCACGGTCGACGGCCGCGACGCGGTCACCAGCAACCCCGACGACAATTTCGAATACGCCGGCCGCGTGTTCTTCGAGCCGTTCAAGAACGGCCCGGGATTCTGGTCGGGGCTGGGCTTCGGCCTCGGCGCCGGCGTCGGCGACGTGGAAGGCAGCGGCAACAACTTCCTGCCGCGCTATCGCACGCCGGGACAGCAGCAGTTCTTCGCCTACCGCGGTGCGGTGGCCGCCGACGGCCGCCATGTCCGCTGGTCGCCGCAGGGCTATTTCTATCGCAACCGTTTCGGCCTGCTCGCCGAATACATCGTGGCGAAGCAGGAGTTGCTGGTCGGCGAAACCCGCGCCGAACTGGAGAACAGGTCGTGGCAGGCCACCGCCAGCTACGTGCTGACCGGCGAGGACGCCAACTACCGCGGCGTGGTCAGGCCGTCGCATCCGTTCGCGCCAGGCAAGGGCGGCTGGGGGGCGTGGGAACTGGTCGGCCGCTACGGCGTGCTGGAAGTCGACGAGGACAGTTTCCCGCTGTTCGCCGACCCGACGGCATCCGCCGGCGAGGCCAGGGCCTGGGTGCTGGGCTTGAACTGGTATCTCAACAGCAACCTGAAACTGGTACTTAACTATTTGGATACAAGTTTCGAAGGCGGAAATGCTAATGGTGCGGATCGCGAGGACGAGAAAGCCGTGTTCGCCCGCCTGCAGGTCGCCTTCTGAACCCGATGACGGAGAACCGCAAATGAAAACCACCCCACGCATCCTCCGCCACCTGTTTCCGTTGCTGGCCGGCTTCGTGCTGGTCCTGGCTTTCGCCGCGACGGCGAAGGACCTGAAGCTGCTCAACGTGTCCTACGACCCGACCCGCGAGCTGTACCGCGACTTCAATGCCGCGTTCGCGAAGCACTGGCAGGAAACCAGGGGCCAGAAGGTCGAGATCGAGACCTCGCACGGCGGCTCCGGCAAGCAGGCGCGCGCGGTGATCGACGGCCTCGAGGCCGACGTGGTCACGCTGGCGCTGGCCTACGACATCGACAACATCGCCCAGCGCTCGAAGCTGTTCCCCGCCGACTGGCAGAAACGCCTGCCCGACAACAGCGCGCCGTACACCTCGACGATCGTGTTCCTGGTGCGCAAGGGCAACCCGAAGAACATCCGCGACTGGAACGACCTGATCCATCGCGGCGTCTCGGTGATCACGCCGAACCCGAAGACCTCCGGCGGCGCGCGCTGGAACTACCTGGCGGCGTGGGCCTACGGGCTGAAGATCTTCAAGGGCGACGAAGCCAAGACCCGGATGTACGTCGAGGCGCTGTTCAAGCACGTGCCGGTGCTCGACACCGGCGCGCGCGGCGCCACCACCACCTTCGTCCAGCGCGGCATCGGCGACGTGCTGCTGGCGTGGGAGAACGAAGCCTTCCTGTCGATCGAGGAACTGGGCCCGGACAAGTTCGACATCGTGGTGCCGTCGCTGTCCATCCTGGCCGAGCCGCCGGTGGCGCTGGTCGACAGGAACGTCGACCGGCACGACAGCCGCGAGGTCGCGCAGGCCTACCTGCAGTACCTGTATTCGCCGGAAGGGCAGCGCATCGCGGCGAAGCACTATTACCGCCCGCGCAAGCCGGAATACGCCGACCCGAAGGACGTCGCGCGCTTCCCGAAGCTGGAGCTGGTGACCATCGAGGGCACCTTCGGTTCGTGGGAGCAGGCGCAGAAGAAGCACTTCGCCGATGGCGGCGTGTTCGACCAGATCCAGTCCGGACGCTGAGATGGCGGTCGTGCGCCTGCCAACGCCGCGCCGGCGCCGGGTGATCCCCGGCTTCGGCCTGAGCCTGGGCTACACCCTGTTCTGGCTCGGCCTGATCGTGCTGATCCCGCTGGCCGGCGTGTTCCTCAAGAGCGCCGGGCTGGGTTGGCACGGGATCTGGCGGATCTGGAGCGAGCCGCGCGTGCTGTCAGCGCTGTCGGTCAGCTTCGGCACCGCGTTGGCCGCCGCGGCGTTCAACGCGGCGCTGGGCACGCTGGTGGCGTGGGTGCTGGTGCGCTATCGCTTCCCCGGCAAGCGCCTGTTCGACGCGATGATCGACCTGCCGTTTGCGTTGCCGACCGCCGTGGCCGGCATCGCGCTGGCCGCGCTGTACGGACCGAACGGCTGGCTCGGGCGCTGGCTCGAAACGGCGGGCATCAAGGTCGCGTACACGCCGCTCGGCATCGTCGTCGCCCTGGTGTTCATCGGCCTGCCGTTCGTGGTGCGGGTGGTGCAGCCGGTGCTGGCCGACATCGAGGGCGAATTCGAGGAGGCCGCGGCCACGCTGGGCGCGAGTCGCTGGCAGACGGTGTGGCGGGTGGTGCTGCCGTCGCTGTGGCCGGCGGTGCTGGCCGGCTTCGCGCTGGCGTTCGCCCGCGGCGTCGGCGAATACGGCTCGGTGATCTTCATCGCCGGCAACCTGCCGAACGTGTCGGAGATCGCGCCGCTGCTGATCGTGATCAAGCTGGAAGAGTTCGACTATGCTGGCGCCACCGCGATCGCGGCGGCGATGCTGCTGTTGTCGTTCGCGCTGCTGTTCGCCGTCAACACCCTGCAGTCGCGGTTGCTGCGTTCCGAACGCAGGGGCCGCAGATGAGCGAAGCCGCTTCCACCATGGCTCCCGGCCTGCCGCGGCATGCGGCACCGGGGCCGGCGTCACCGGAGCGCACACTGGAACCCAACCGCGTGGATCGAGCCGACCGCAAGCCGCACCCTGCTTCCGCCGTCACCGAGCCGCGCTGGGTGCGCGCGCTGCTGGTCGCGGCCGCGCTCGGTTTCCTGCTCGCGTTCCTGCTGCTGCCGCTGCTGCTGGTGTTCGTCGAGGCCTTGCGCGGCGGCGTGCAGGGCTTCGTCGCCGCGATCGGCGAGGCCGACGCGCTGGCGGCGATCCGCCTGACCGTGCTGGTCACCGCGATCGTGCTGCCGCTGAACCTGCTGTTCGGCGTCGCCGCGGCGTGGGCGGTCAGCAAGCACGAATTCCCCGGCAAGCGCGTGCTGGTCAGTCTGATCGACCTGCCGTTCGCGGTGTCGCCGGTGGTCGCCGGCCTGATCTACGTGCTGGTGTTCGGCGCGCAGGGCTGGGCGTACGCGCTGGTCGACGAGGGTTGGCACGCGACGTTGCCGCTGCTCGGCGAGTTCACGCTGAAGCTGCCGAGGATCATCTTCGCCCTGCCGGGCATCGTGTTGGCGACGGTGTTCGTCACCTTCCCGTTCATCGCCCGCGAACTGATGCCGCTGATGGAGCAGCAGGGCAACGACGAGGAGCTGGCCGCGCTCAGTCTGGGCGCCAACGGCTGGCAGACGTTCTGGCGGGGGACGCTGCCGAACATCCGTTGGGCGCTGCTGTATGGCGTGCTGCTGTGCGGCGCGCGCGCGATGGGCGAGTTCGGCGCGGTGTCGGTGGTGTCCGGGCACATCCGCGGGCGCACCAACACGCTGCCGCTGCACGTGGAAATCCTCTACAACGAATACGCCTACAGCGCCGCGTTCGCCTGCGCCGCGCTGCTGGCGTTGAGCGCGCTGGCCACGCTGGCGCTGAAGGCGTGGCTGGAGCGACACCACGGCGAGGCGCTGTCGGCCACGCACCGGCACTGAATTTCTTCCGGAAACGACCACATGGGCATCAAGATCGAGAACCTGGCCAAGCGCTTCGGCGATTTCGTTGCGCTGGACGACGTCGACCTCGAAATCCGCCAGGGCGAACTGCTCGCCCTGCTCGGGCCGTCCGGCTCGGGCAAGACCACGCTGCTGCGGATCATCGCCGGGCTGGAACATGCCGACGGCGGGCGCGTGCTGCTCGACGGGCAGGACGCGACGCGGCTGAGCGTGCAGGCGCGTCGCGCCGGTTTCGTGTTCCAGCACTACGCGCTGTTCCGCCACCTCAACGTGCGCGAGAACGTCGCCTTCGGCCTGCGCGTGCGCCGCGGGCGCGAGCGCTGGCCCGACGCGCGCATCCGCGAACGCGTGCGCGAACTGCTGCAACTGGTGCAACTGGAAGGGCTGGAGGAACGCTATCCGGCGCAGCTTTCCGGCGGCCAGCGCCAGCGCGTGGCGCTGGCGCGCGCGTTGGCGATCGAGCCGCGCGTGCTGCTGCTGGACGAACCGTTCGGCGCGCTCGACGCGCAGGTGCGCCGCGACCTGCGCCGCTGGCTGCGCGAGTTGCACGACCGCACCGGGCTGACCACGGTGTTCGTCACCCACGACCAGGAAGAGGCGCTGGAACTGGCCGATCGCGTCGCCATTCTCAACCGCGGCCGCATCGAGCAGCTGTGCAGTCCGGCCGAGGCCTACGACCGGCCGCGTACGCCGTTCGTGTATTCCTTCGTCGGCGAGGTCAACCGCCTGCCGGGCCGGGCGCAACAGGGCAGGGTGCAGGTGGCCGGGCTGGACTTCGCCGCCGATGCCGGCGACGGCCCGGTCGAGCTGTACGTGCGCCCGGAAGACCTGTGCGTGGGGGGCGACGGCCCCGGCTGGGCGGCGACGGTGTTGTCCAGCCTGCGCAGCGGTCCGCGCCTGCGCCTGCGCGCGAGGCTGGACGAGGGTACGCAGGACGAGGTCGAGATCGACTTGCCGCCGGCGGACGCGCATGCGCCCGGCGTCCCGCGCCCGGGCGATCGGGTGCGCCTGGCGCCGCGGCGCTACGGGGTGTTCCCGGCATCTCCAACCCCTTGATTCCGTTTCAAAAGAAACAAAGAAAACTAAGGTTTTGCGGGCTTGACGGCCTGCATGTTGCGTCGCACTATCGGTTTGGTTAAAAAAACGTGAGCCTGCGATTGCGGTCTCGTTACGTCGCCGGCTTCGTCCTTCCCCACCGTCGCAGCACGCAACAGGAGACCCCGGAATGAAGCCCGTCAAACTCAGTCTTGCAGTAGCTCTCATGCTGGCGGCGATGCCGCTGGCTGCTTTTGCGCAGGAAGCGACCGAAGAAGAAGCATCCTCGCCGTGGAGTTGGAGCGCGGCGGCGACCAGCGACTACGTCTGGCGCGGCGTGAGCCAGACCGACGAGGACCCGGCTTTCCAGACCGGCCTGACCTACACCTCGCCGGTCGGTGTGTACGCCGGCGTGTGGGCCTCGAACGTGGATTTCGGCGCGGGCGATCCGGATTTCGAGGTCGATGGCTATATCGGCTACAACGTCGATTTCGGCGACAACGTCAACTTCGACATCATGTACAACGAGTACAGCTATCCGGGTGCGAGCGAGCTGAATTTCGGCGAGCTGATCACCAAGACCACGTTCTTCGAGGACTACAGCTTCACCCTGGCGTACACCAACGACTTCGGCGGCACCGACGATACCGGCATCTACTATGCGCTGGGCGGCAGCTGGAGCTTGCCCGCCGATTTCGGCCTGGACGTCAGCGTCGGCCGCAGTACCTTCGGCGACGATGTCGGCCTCGAGGACTACACCGATTACTCGGTCAGCCTGAGCAGGAGCTTCGGCCCCGCTTCGGTAAGCCTGGGTTACTACGACACCAACAGCGCCGGCTTCGAGAATTTCGACTACCTGGCCGACAGCCGCGTGGTGCTCACGATTTCGGTGGAAGCGCCGTAACCACCCGGCCGGTACCCACCCTGCAACGGAAAGGGCGCCGCAAGGCGCCCTTTTTTTCCGCCTTGCCGAAGCGGGCTCACGGCCAGCTCAGCACCACCTTGCCGGCCTTGCCGCTTTCCATCAGGTCGAAGCCCTTCTGGAATTCGTCGGCCGGCAGCTGGTGGGTCAGCACCTTGCCCAGCGGAAAGCCGCCCAGCACCAGCTGGGTCATCTTGTACCAGGTCTCGTACATCTTGCGGCCGTAGATGCCCTGCACGGTCAGGCCCTTGAAGATGATCTTGTCCCAGTCGATGCCGGCGCCCTTGGGCAGGATGCCGAGCAGCGCGATCTTGCCGCCGTGGTACATGCAGTCGAGCATGCCGTTGAACGCCTGCGGGTTGCCGCTCATCTCCAGGCCCACGTCGAAGCCTTCCATGTGCAGGTCGGCCATCACGTCCTTCAGCGAGGTGTTGGCGACGTTGACCACGCGCGTGGCGCCCATGTCGGCGGCCAGCTTCAGCCGGTAGTCGTTGACGTCGGTGACCACGACGTTGCGCGCGCCGATGTGCTTGCAGATGCCGGCGGCGATCACGCCGATCGGGCCGGCGCCGGTGATCAGCACGTCCTCGCCGACCACGTCGAATTCCAGCGCGCAGTGCGCGGCGTTGCCGTAGGGATCGAAGAACGCGGCCAGTTCCGACGGGATCGGGTCGGGGATCGGCCACAGGTTGCTGGCCGGCATCACGATGTATTCGGCGAAGGCGCCGTTGCGGTTGACGCCGATGCCGACCGTGTACGGGCACAGGTGGGTGCGGCCGCCGCGGCAGTTGCGGCAGTGGCCGCAGGTGATGTGGCCTTCGGCGGAGACGCGCTGGCCGACCGTGTAGCCGCTGACGCCGGGGCCGAGTTCGGCGATGCGGCCGACGAACTCGTGGCCGATGGTCAGGCCGGGCTTGATCGTGCGCTGGCTCCATTCGTCCCACAGGTAGATGTGCAGGTCGGTGCCGCAGATGGCGGCCTTCTCGACCTTGATCAGCACCTCGTTCGGGCCGGGCGCCGGCACCGGCACCTGTTCCATCCAGATGCCCTTGCCGGCCTCGCGCTTGACCAGCGCCTTCATCGTTTGCGTCATGGGAACGGCCACGCCTGTGCGGAAAAGAGGGCGCGGATTATACGCCGCCGGCCTGCCGCCCCCGGTTGTGGGGAGCCGGGGCCGGGCCCATGTATCATGCCGCTCCCGTTTCGCCCGTTCGTCGGGCGCAGGCGGCCCCCACCCAAGGAAACACCGCTGCATGCGCATCCTGCTTGCCCGCCACGGCGAAACGCCGTGGAACGCCGAAGGCCGCTACCAGGGCCAGATCGACATCCCGCTTTCGCCGGTCGGCGAGGCCCAGGCCCGGGCCCTCGGCAGCCGCCTGAACGACCTGCGCATCGACCGCGCGGTGGCCTCGCCGCTGGCGCGCGCGCGCCGCACCGCCGAACTGGCGCTGGGCGAGGCGCGCGTGGACATGCTCGGCCTCGACGCCGACCTGCAGGAGATCGCGCACGGCGAATGGGAAGGCCTGCTGGCCAGCGAGATCGACGAAAAGGACCCCGCGCGCCTGCGCGCGTGGCGCGAGGAACCGGAAACCGTGCTGATGCCCGGCGGCGAGTCGCTGCGCCAGGTGCTGGACCGATCCTGGCGCGGACTGGCGCGCGCCGTCGACGGGCTCGGCGACGACGACACCCTGCTGCTGGTCGCGCACGATGCGGTCAACCGCGTGCTGCTGTGCCGGATCATGGGCCTGCCGATCTCGCGCGTCTGGTCGTTCCGGCAGGCGCCGACCACGATCAACCTGCTGGAGGGCCCGACGGTCGAACAACTGGAAGTCGTGCGCCTGAACGACTGCGCGCACCACACGCCGTTCTTCGGCGAGGCCAAGCACCGCGCGTTGTAATCCCGCGGCGTGTAGTCCATGGCCATGAAGCGCGATCTCGCCGACTGGCTCGACTTCATCGAGCGCCAGCACCCGAAGTCCATCGACATGGGTCTGGACCGCGTGCGCGAGGTCGCCGCGCGGATGGGCCTCGGCCAGCCGGCGAAACAGGTCGTCACCGTCGCCGGCACCAACGGCAAGGGCTCGACGGTCGCCTTCGTCGAATCGATCGCGCGCGCCGCCGGCTGGAAGGTCGGCACCTACACCTCGCCGCACCTGTTGCGCTACAACGAGCGGGTGCGCATCGACGGCGTGGAAGTGAGTGACGAAGTGCTGATCGAAGCGTTCGAGACGGTCGAGCACGCGCGCTTGAGCCCCTCTCCCGGCGGGAGAGGGGTTGGGGTGAGGGTACGGCGAAGCGACGATGGTTCAGGCATTGCTGGCTCCGCCGTACCCTCATCTGCCCCTTCGGGGCACCTTCTCCCGGAGGGAGAAGGAGACAGCGTCCCGCTGACTTATTTCGAATTCGGCACGCTGGCCGCGTTGCGGCTGTTCCAGCAGGCCGGCCTCGACCTCGCCGTGCTCGAGGTCGGGCTCGGCGGCCGCCTCGATGCGGTCAACATCGTCGACCCCGACGTCGCGGTGATCACCACGGTCGACATCGACCACGCCGACTGGCTGGGCGAAGACCGCGAAAGCATCGGCGCGGAGAAGGCGGGCATCGCCCGCGCGTGGAAGCCGCTGGTACTGGGCGAGATCGACTCGCCGTCCAGCGTGCTGCGCCGCGCCTACGCGATCGGCGCCAACGCGCTGCGCCTGGGCAGCGACTTCTTCGCCGAACCCGCCGGCGACGGGCACTGGCGCTGGCGCGAGGTCGGCGCCGAACTGGAACTGCCGGACCCGCCGCTGCCCGCGCCGGCGCAACGCCACAACGCCGCCGCCGCGATCGCGGCGCTGCGGGCGTTGCCGGTTCCGCCGCCCGATTCCGCCTTCGCGCCGGGCATCGCCAACGTGCGCCTGCCGGGGCGGCTGCAGCACTTCGAACGCAACGGCGTCGACGTCTTCGTCGACGTCGGCCACAACCCGCAGGCGGCGCGCGAACTCGCCGCGTGGCTCGACTTGCAGCCGCGTGGCGCGCACACGTTCGCGGTGTACGCGGCGCTGGCCGACAAGGACGCGGCGCAGGTCGTCGCCGCGTTCGACGACGCGGTCGCGCGCTGGTTCCTCGCCGGCATCGACGACGCCGGTCCGCGTTCGCAGACCGCCGATGCGCTGGCGGCGAAGCTCGCCGGTACCGCGGCCGGCGGCGGCGAACGCCACGCCGGCGTCGCGCAGGCGCTGGATGCGGCGCTGGCGCGGGCACGGCCGGGCGACCGCGTGCTGGCGTTCGGTTCGTTCCATACCGCCGCCGCGGCGCTGGCGCATCTGGATTCAGGCCGGTGATGGGGAAGGGCGCCGGCCCGTGCCTATAATCGCCCCGGCATCCCCCGCCGCGCTTCCGGGAAATCGATGGATACACCCCTGAAACAACGCCTGATCGGCGCCGTCGTGCTGGTGGCGCTGGCCGTGATCTTCCTGCCGATGCTGATCAAGGGCCCCGCGCCCGACAGCGGCGTCTCCGACGTGCCGCTGAAGGTGCCGGAAGAGCCGGCGGGGCAATTCGTCGAAATCCCGTTGAACGCGCCCGGCAACGCGCCGGAGGGCGGCGCGGTCGGCCTGCAGGCGCCGGTGGACGATGCGGCGCCTGCCACGCCCGCGGAAAACCCCGGCGCGATGCTGCCGGCCGCCGTCGCCGGCGGCGATTACGCGGTCAGCTTCGGCGCCTATGCCAGCCAGGCCGATGCCGATGCGGTGATCGCCCGGCTGAAGCAGTCGCGGCTGCCGGGCTACAGCGTCGCCGACCTGGTCAACGGCCAGCCGGCGTGGCGGGTGCGCATCGGCCCCTACGCCGACCGCGCCCAGGCCGAGATCGTACGGCTGGAAGCGGTGAAGGTGCGCGACGACGTCAAGGCGCAGGTGGTCGTGCTCGATGCCGATGCGGAATCCGCATCCGCGCCCCGGCCCGCGGTCGCGGCGCAGCCGGTGCGGACCGAGGCACTGCCTCCCGAACCCGCCAGGCCCGCGCCGGCGAAGGCCGAGCCGGCCAAGCCCGTCGCCGCCGCGCCGCAACCGCCGGCACCCAGGCCGGAACCGGCCAAGCCGGCCGCCTCGGGCACCGGCTTCGCCGTGCAACTGGGCGCCTTCAGCAGCAGCGCCGACGCCATCGCGTTGCGCGACAAGGCCCGCGCCAGCGGGTTCAGCGCCTTCGTCGAGCAGGTCCGCACCGACAAGGGCACGCTCAGCCGCGTGCGCGTGGGTCCGGTGGCCAGCCGCGACGACGCCGACAAGCTGAAGGCGCAGGTCGCGGCCAAGCTCGGCGTCAATGGCATGGTGCGCCCGCACCCTTGAAGACGGGGAGCCGGAAACCGGTAGCTGGCCGCCTTCGCCCGGTGCAACCGGATACGGGTTCGCATGCCGCTGCTTGATGTCACCCTGCTGGCGCTGGTCGGCGTTTCGGCCGTGCTCGGCCTGCTGCGCGGCTTCGTCGGCGTGGTTGCGTCGATCCTGGCCTGGGTGCTGGCGAGCTGGGTGGCGTTCCGTTACGGCGGCGAGGTCGCCTTCATGCTCTCGGACGACGGCCAGCCGGCGCTGACGGAGCTGTTCGGCGGCTACGCGCTGTGCTTCGTTGCGGTGATGGTCTTCGTCGGCCTGGCCGGCTGGGTGGTCGGCAAGCTGGTCAAGGGCGTCGGCCTGTCCGGGCTGGATCGCGTGCTGGGGCTCGGCCTGGGGCTGGTCCGCGGCGTCTTCGTCGCCTGCGCGCTGTTGCTGCTGCTGGGTTTCACCCGGATGCCGCAGGAATCGTCCTGGCAGCGCTCACGGGTCGTTCCGGCCCTGTTGCCGGGCGCGCTGTGGCTGCGCGGCTGGCTGCCGGACTGGGTGGCTGAACGGATCGTCTTTGGCAATGCCGCGCCGGCAGGCGATAATGACGGCCACGCGAACCTGCCGTTGCCCGTGCCGCTGGACGAAGGCGTCCAGCAACCGCCAGAACGAACGCAACCGTCCGCCCCGGAACCGTTGGATCCGGGGTCATCCGCCCCCAACTGAGCGGGCGAACAGAACCAGCCGGAGAATCCCCAGACCATGTGCGGCATTGTCGGTATCGTCGGCGCGCAGAACGTCGCCGGGCAGTTGTACGACGGCCTGACGGTGCTGCAGCACCGCGGCCAGGACGCGGCCGGCATCGCCACCGCCGACGGCAGCCGCCTGCGCGTGCACAAGGGCACCGGCCTGGTCCGCGACGTGTTCAACGCGCAGTCGATGAGCGTGCTCGAAGGCCGGGTCGGCATCGCCCACTGCCGCTACCCGACCGCCGGTTCCGAGGGGCTGGACGAGGCGCAGCCGTTCTACGTCAATTCGCCGTACGGCATCGCGCTGGCGCACAACGGCAACCTGATCAACACCGACGCGCTGCGCCAGGAAGTGTTCGCCACCGACCGCCGCAACATCAACACCGAATCCGACAGCGAAGTGCTGCTGAACGTGTTCGCGCACGAACTGGACAAGCAGCGCACGCTGTCGCCGGACGCGGCGATCCGCGCGGTCGCCGGCGTGCACAAGCGGGTGAAGGGCGGCTATGCGGTGGTCAGCACCGTGCTCGGCCTGGGCCTCGTCGCCTTCCGCGACCCGCACGGCATTCGTCCGCTGGTGCTGGGCAAGCGCGAGCACAACGAAGGCGCCGAATACATGGTCGCGTCGGAGTCCGCGGCGCTCGACATCCTCGGCTTCCAGCGCGTGCGCGACGTGATGCCGGGCGAGGCGCTGGTGATCACCGCGCGCGGCGAACTGTTCAGCGAAGTCTGCGCCGGGCCGCAGCAGCACGCGCCGTGCATCTTCGAATACGTGTACTTCGCCCGTCCCGACTCGATGATCGACAACGTCTCGGTGCACAAGGCGCGCATGCGCATGGGCGTCAAGCTGGGCGAGAAGATCCTGCGCCTGCGCCCGGACCACGACATCGACACGATCATCCCGATCCCGGACACCTCGCGCGACGCGGCGCTGGAAATCAGCAACGTGCTCGGCGTGAAATACCGCGAAGGCTTCATCAAGAACCGCTACGTCGGCCGCACCTTCATCATGCCGGGGCAGGGCGAGCGCGTTAAGTCGGTGCGCCGCAAGCTGAACCCGATCAACCTGGAGTTCCGCAACCGCGTGGTGCTGCTGGTCGACGATTCGATCGTGCGCGGCACCACGTCGCAGCAGATCGTGCAGATGGCCCGCGACGCCGGCGCGCGCAAGGTCTACCTCGCCTCCGCCGCGCCGCCGGTGCGCTACCCGAACATCTACGGCATCGACATGCCGGCCGCCGACGAGCTGGTCGCCAACGGCCGCAGCATCGAGGAAATCGAGAAGCTGCTCGGCGTCGACTGGCTGATCTACCAGGACCTCGAGGACTTGGAGGCCGCGGTGCGCGAGGGCAACCGCGAGCTGGCCCGGTTCGACTCGTCGTGCTTCAACGGCGAATACGTCACCGGCATCGAGGACGGCTATTTCGACCGCATCCAGCAGCTGCGCAGCGACGAAGCCAAGCACAAGCGCCGCGTCGGTTGATGGGGGGGCGGCGCGCCGTGCCCTGCGGAAACATGCAATCCCTTTTCGACGCCGCCGCCCTCTGTCTCGCCACCGCCGATCCCGGCGAAAAGGCCGCGCTGACGCAGCGCTGCGCGGCGGCGTTCGCGTGCGGCGAACTGGCCATTCCCGAAGACGCCCCCGTGCCCGAACCGATCCGCATGCCGGGTCGGCCGTCGAAGCCCAGGCTGGTGCATCCGCGCGACCTGCCGCGGCGCGGCTTCGGCACGGTCGAGGGCCGCGCCGCCTTCATCCACGCGGTCTGCCACATCGAACTCAACGCGATCGATCTGGGCTGGGATGCGGCGTATCGGTTCCGCGGGTTGCCGCGGGAGTTTTACGCCGACTGGGTTTCGGTGGCCAACGACGAATCGCGCCACTTCGCCATGCTGCGCAAGCGGTTGCAGGAACTCGGCTACGACTACGGCGACTTCGACGCGCACAACGGCCTGTGGGAAATGTGCGAGAAGACCGCGCACGACGGCCTGGCGCGGATGGCGCTGGTGCCGCGCGTGCTGGAGGCGCGCGGCCTGGACGTGACGCCGGGGATGATTGCCAAGCTGCGTTCACTCGGCGATGACGCCACCGCCGACATCCTCGTCGTCATCCTGCGCGAAGAGGTTGGCCACGTCGCCGCCGGTTCGCGCTGGTACCGCTGGTATTGCGGGCAGCGCGGTATCGACCCGCGTTCAAGATTCCGCGAATTGCTTCGCGAGTATGCAGGTGGTTACCTGCACGGGCCGTTCAATCTCGAGGCGCGGTTGTCGGCGGGGTTCGACGAAGACGAGTTGGCGGCGCTGGAAGCCCCGTAGCGTTCGTTCGTCATTCCCGCTTTCGCGGGGATGACGGTCCAAGAAAGCGCCGGCCTACAGCTTTTCCAGCTTCATTCCGCCCGCATCCGCCCGCAACACCGACCCCTGCTCGTACCAGTCGCCCAGCACCACGCGCTTGCATGCGTGGCCAGCAACGTCGAGTCCGTGGATCGCCGGACGATGCGTATGGCCGTGGATCAGCATGTCGATGCCGTAGCGCGCGAAGGTCGCTTCGACCGTCGCCGGGGTCACGTCGGTGACCGTCTCGAACTGCGCCTTGTCGCTGCCCAGCATCTCCTTCTGCCGCGCCATGCTCGCCTCGCGCGCCTTCGCGGCGAAGGCCAGCCGCGCCGCCAGCGGTTGCGACAGGAATTGCGCCTGCCACGCCGGATTGCGGGTCTGCGCGCGGAACTGCTGGTAGGGCACGTCGTCGGTGCACAGCAGGTCGCCGTGCATCAGCAGGGTCGGCTTGCCGTACAGCGCGACCACGGCCGGGTCGGGCAGGATGCGGAACCCGGCGCGGCGCGCGTAATCGGTCCCCACGAGGAAATCGCGGTTACCGCGGATGAAGAACACCGGCACGCCGGCGTCCGCCACTTCGCGCAGGCGGGCAGCAGTGTAGGCGCCGACCTCGGAGGTGTCGTCGTCGCCGACCCAGGCCTCGAACAGGTCGCCGAGGATGTACAGCGCGTCGGCGCGGCGGGCCTCCTCGCGCAGGAAGCGGCCGAACAGTTCGGTGACCGCAGGCCGGGCGGGGTCGAGGTGCAGGTCGGAGATGAAAAGGGTGGTCATGGCCCTATTGTAGGAGCGGCGTGAGCCGCGATGGAGCGTTCATGGGAAAGCCCCATCGCGGCTCACGCCGCTCCTACAGGGTAAAATCAGCGGATTCCGCAATCCGAGTCCCCCATGACCTGCCGCACCCGTTTCGCCCCCAGTCCCACCGGCTACCTGCACATCGGCGGCGCGCGCACCGCGCTGTATTGCTGGCTGGAGGCGCGCCATCGCGGCGGCCAGTTCATCCTGCGCATCGAGGACACCGACCGCGAGCGCAGCACGCAGGCGGCGATCGACGCGATCCTCGAGGCGATGGACTGGCTGGGCTTGGACTACGACGAAGGCCCGATCTACCAGACCGATCGCGTCGCCCGCTACAGGGAAGTCGCCGAGCAGCTGGT
Organism: Pseudoxanthomonas sangjuensis; assembly: GCF_010211755.1. Classification (GTDB taxonomy): domain Bacteria; phylum Pseudomonadota; class Gammaproteobacteria; order Xanthomonadales; family Xanthomonadaceae; genus Pseudoxanthomonas_A; species Pseudoxanthomonas_A sangjuensis. Next base: position 75,013 of record NZ_PDWR01000004.1, read on the forward strand.
CGCCGAGGGCAAGGCCTACTACGCCTACGAGTCGAAGGAAGAGCTCGACGCGATGCGCGAGGCGGCGATGGCCAGGCAGGAGAAGCCGCGCTACAACGGCGCCGCGCGCGCCCTGAACCTGCCGTACCGCGACGATCCCAACCGCGTCATCCGCTTCAAGAATCCGCTCGACGGCGTGGTCGCGTTCGACGACCTGATCAAGGGCCGCATCGAGATCGCCAACAGCGAGCTCGACGACATGGTGATCTTCCGCCCGGACGGCTACCCGACCTACAACTTCGCGGTGGTGGTCGACGACTGGGACATGGGCATCACCGAAGTCATCCGCGGCGACGACCACATCAACAACACGCCGCGCCAGATCAACCTGTACGAAGCGCTCGGCGCGCCGGTGCCGAAGTTCGCGCACATGCCGATGATCCTGGACGAGCAGGGCGCCAAGCTGTCCAAGCGCACCGGCGCGGCCGACGTAATGCAGTACAAGGACGCCGGCTACCTGCCGCACGCGCTGATCAACTACCTGGCGCGGCTTGGCTGGTCGCACGGCGACCAGGAATTGTTCACGCGGCAGGAACTGATCGACCTGTTCGACGTGAAGGACGTGAACAGCAAGGCCGCGCGCCTGGACATGGCCAAGCTGGGCTGGGTCAACCAGCACTACCTGAAGACCGACGCGCCGGAGAGCATCGCACCGCAGCTCGAATACCAGCTGCGGAAGCTGGGCCTCGACCCGTCGAAGGGGCCGAAGGCCGCCGACATCGTCGTTGCCCTGCGCGAGCGCGTGCAGACCCTGAAGGAAATGGCGGAGAAGTCGGCGGTGTGGTTCGTGCCGCTGGAAACCTACGACGAGGCCGCGGTGGCCAAGCACCTGAAGCCGGAAGCCGCGGTGTCCTTGTCCAAGGCGCGCGAGCTGCTCGCCGTGTTGCCCGAATGGACTGTCGAAGCGGTTTCCGTCGCGCTGCACGACGTGGCGGCGCAACTCGGCGTGGGCATGGGCAAGGTCGCGCAGCCGCTGCGCGTGGCGATCACCGGCACCCAGGTCAGCCCGGACATTTCGCAGACGGTGTACCTGGCCGGCCGGGACGAGGCGCTGAAGCGCATTGCCGCCGCGGTTGAAATCGCGGGGAAAAGCGCCTAAATACCCGAACATGGCCCGCAAGCACGCCCATCACGAAGCCTGCACCGACCCGTCGCACCACGTCGACGACGCGGGCGGCTTCGTGCGCGCGGTCGAGGCGGCCTGCCTTGAGCGCGGGCTGCGGCTGACGCCGATCCGTTCGCGGGTACTGGAACTGATCGCGGAAGCCGGCAAGCCGGTGAAGGCCTACGAACTGCTGGAGCTGGTGCGCGAAAGCAAGGGCGTCGGCGCCGACGCCCCGCCGACGGTGTATCGCGCGCTCGACTTCCTGATGGCCAACGGCTTCGTGCACAAGCTGGAATCGGTCAATGCCTTCGTCGCCTGCCACCATCCCAACAGCGCGCAGCACTCGGTGCCGTTCCTGATCTGCGACCGCTGCCACAGCGCCGTCGAACTCGAAGACGTCGAAGTCGTCTCGCAGCTGGAAGACCGCGCCAAGGCGCTCGGCTTCAGGCCGCAGGCGCAGACGCTGGAAGTGCACGGGCTTTGTGCGCGGTGTGCTGCGTAGGGTCGGGTTCGCTCGACCGCTTTTCGTTCCCCGTGCGATAAACCCGGAACGGTCGAGCAAGCTCGACTCTACAAAAGCATTGCGCCTAATGCGTCGCCTTGTTGCGCTTCCACCCGCGGTGCCTGATGTCCAGGTACAGGCTGTACAGCGCGGTGAATGCCGGGAACAGGTTCTGCAGCACGCCGACCGAGTCCTGCTTGGCGGAGAACAGGAAGTAGCTCAGCGTCATCAGGCTGCCGACCACGCTCATGTACCAGAACAGCCGCGGGATCACCGGCTTGCGCGCGCGCTTCGAGGCGATGAACTGCACCAGCCAGCGCCCGCCGAACATGAAGGCACCGGTGTAGCCGATCAGCTTCCAGCCGGTGACGTGCAGGCCGGTCCAGCCCAGCCACACGATTTCCTGGTTCAGCCAGTGGACGTCCGCGCTCACAGTTCTTCCACCGGCGTGCGCTTGCTGCGCGCGATCAGCCACGCCACGCCGCGCAGGTCGCGGATGCCGACCAGCGCGCGGTTGAGGTTGTTGTACTTCGACACGCCGCTGCCGCGCGGGCGGTGGTTGACCGGCACGCTGACCGTCTTCCAGCCCGCGCGCTGCATCAGCGCCGGCAGGAAGCGGTGCATGTGGTCGAAGTAGGGCAGGTCGAGGAAGGCGGCGCGTTCGAACAGCTTGAGCCCGCAACCGGTATCCGGCGTGTCGTCCTGCAGCAGGCGCGAGCGGATCGCGTTGGCCCATTTCGACGCCCAGCGCTTGCTGCCGCTGTCCTGGCGGTTGACGCGCCAGCCGGCGAACATCCGCGTGCCGGTCGTGTCCGCGTCGCGCGCGGCCAGCAGTTTCGGGATGTCGGCCGGATCGTTCTGGCCGTCGCCGTCGAGCGTGGCGATCCACTCGCCGCGCGCGGCCTTGATGCCGGTGCGGATGGCGGTGCTCTGGCCGCTGTTCTTCACGTGGTGCAGCACGCGCAGTTCCGGCGTCGTCGACTTCAGCGACTGCAGCACCTGCAGGCTGTCGTCGGTCGAATGGTCGTCGACGTAGACGATTTCGAAGCCGCCGCCATTCAGCAGCGCGTTGCCGCGCAATGCCGCGACGATCTCGTTCACCAGCGGCGCGACGTTGTCGCGTTCGTTGTAGACCGGGACGACGACGGAAAGGGGAAGCTGGCTCATGCTCGGATCGGGCGAGGCGTCAGTCGTCATTATCGTCGATCTCGTAAGCGGCCTGCCCCGCCAGTTCCGGCGTCCGGCAACCCGGCTTCCACGCCGTGCCCGGCACCAGCAGCCAGTTGCGCCGGTTCGACTGGCCGATCGCCACCACCTGCCCCGGGTCGGCGCAGGGACTCATCGCCTCGTCGAGCACGAACACCCAGCGTTTTTCGGGCTTTTCCGCCAGCCACGCCTCGGCGCCGGCCCATTGCTGCTGCCACGATTTCTTGAAGCCGAAATCGCGCGCCGGGCGGTCGGCCTGCAGCAGGTTCTGTTCCTTCCAGCCGACCATGCCCAGCTCGGCACCGGGGCCGATGCGCCGGCCGACTTTCTCCATCAATGCCCGCGCCGAACTGTCGGCGGTCAGCGTCGGGGTCAGGCCGATGCCGAAGATGATCCACAGCACCGCGGTCGCCGCGACCACGGCCGGCCAGGTCTTGCGGCGCCAGCCGTACAGCGCCGCGGCCAGCCAGGCGATACCCAGCGCCAGCAGCCACAGCAGCATCGCGCGCACGGTCGAAGCGTCCATGCCGCGCATCGACGCCTGCTTGTCGGCCCAGTGGCCGTGCCCGGTCAGCGCGGCCAACGAGCCCAGCAGGAACACCGCGGCGAACGCGAACAGGTAGCCGAGCAGCAGCCGGCGCACGCCCTTGCGCTGCAGCAGTCCCGGCAGCAGCGGCGCGGCGGCCAGCGCGAACGCGGGCAACGCCGGCAGGATGTAGACCTCGCGCTTGCCCGGGCTGGCGCTGAAGAACAGCAGCACCAGCAGCGCCCAGCCCAGCAGCAGCACGTAGCGCGCGTCGAAACGCTTCAGCTCGCGCCACCACGCCGGCGCCAGCCACGGCAGCAGCCACGACAGCGGCAACCACAGGGTCAGGATCACCTGGCCGAAGTACCACCACGGCTTCACGTGGTGCCAGGCGTTGGCGTAGCGCGTGGCGGTCTGCCGGAACAGGATTTCGTTGGCGTAGCGCTGCAGCGCCGGGTCGCTGCCGGCGTAGGCCGCGTACGCCATCGGGAACACCCAGACCCCGGCGCCGAGCGCGAAGAACAGCACCCCCAGCGCACTGCGTCCGAGGTTCGCGCCGCTCCATTCCGGTTTCGGGCCATGCGCCAGCCTCAGCACCAGCCACGGCACCAGCACCAGCAGCGGCAGGAAGCCGACGCCCTTGGTCACGGTGCCCAGTCCCGCGGCGAAGCAGCCCAGCCACAGTGCGCGCCAGTCGGGGCCGAGCAGCAGGTGGCGCAGCAGGCCCCACAGCGACAGTGTCATCATCCCGACCACGGTGATGTCGATCTGCGCGCGCTTGGCCATCAGCCCGAACTGCAGCGCCACGAACACCGCCAGCGCGGCGTAGCGGCCGGTCTGCTCGTTCCACAGGCGCTTGCCGAGGTCGTGGACCAGCCACAGCACCAGCAGCGCCGACAGCAGCGACGGCAGCAGGAAGGCGATGCGCCAGTTGCGCACGACTTCGTACGAAGCCGCCTGCAACCACATGAAGGTCGGCGGCTTCTCCGCGTACAACTCGCTGCCGCGGTGCGGGAACAGCCACTGCCCGGATTCGACCATGTGTTTCGCGGCCAGCACGAAGCGCGGTTCGTCCGGCGGGGTGGGTTCGCGCAGGCCGATGCCGGCGGCGATGCTCAGCACGGCCAGTGCGAGCAGGATCCAGAAGGTACGGCGGGAAAGTCCTTCGGGTGCGGCGCTGGCGGGAGTCGGCATATCGGGTTCTGGTGGGAGGGCCGGGCTATTCTGCATCCGTTCCGTTAGCGGTCCGTCGGAGCGCTTGCCCCGCCCGCGAAGAGGAGAGGGCGGGCACGGCATCCCCGCGTGATGCGCCCGTTTCCTGCGCCGGCATTACATGCCGGCGTAGTTGGGCCCGCCCCCGCCCTGCGGCGCGACCCAGACGATGTTCTGGGTCGGGTCCTTGATGTCGCAGGTCTTGCAGTGCACGCAGTTCTGCGCGTTGACCTGCAGCCGCGGATTGCCTTCGTCGACGCCGACGAATTCGTACACGCCGGCCGGGCAGTAGCGCGCCTCGGGGCCGGCGTATTCCTTCAGGTTGACGTTCACCGGTACCGCTGCGTCCTTCAGCGTCAGGTGGCTGGGCTGGTCCTCGTCGTGGTTGGTGCTGGACAGGAACACCGAACTCAGGCGGTCGAAGCTGAGCACGCCATCGGGTTTCGGATACGCGATCTTCTCGCACTGCGCGGCTGGCAGCAGCGTCGCATGGTCCGGCGTGTGGTGGCGGATCGTCCACGGCGGATTGCGGATGCCAAGCTTCGGCAGCAGCCACTGCTCGATGCCGGTCATCAGCGTCGCCAGCGAACGGCCCTTCTTGAACCACTGCTTGAAGTTCTTCGACTGCCGCAGTTCCGCGAACAGCCAGCTCTTCTCGAACGCGGCCGGATACGCGCTCAGCTCATCCTGCGCGCGGCCTTCGCCCAGCGCCGCGAAGGCGGCCTCGGCGGCCAGCATGCCGGTCTTGATCGCGGCATGGCTGCCCTTGATGCGGCTGGCGTTGAGGTAGCCGGCCTCGCAGCCGACCAGCGCGCCGCCGGGGAACACGGTCTTCGGCAGCGACAGGATGCCGCCGGCGGTGATCGCGCGCGCGCCGTAGCCGATGCGCTTGCCGCCTTCCAGGTGCTTGCGGATCGCCGGGTGGGTCTTGAAGCGCTGGAATTCCTCGAACGGGCTCAGCCACGGGTTCTTGTAATCGAGGCCGACGACGAAGCCGATCGCGATCCTGCCGTCTTCGGCGTGGTACAGGAACGAACCGCCGTAGGTGTCGGCATCCAGCGGCCAGCCGGCGGTGTGCACCACCAGGCCGGGCTGGTGCTTGGCCGGATCGGCCTGCCACAGTTCCTTGATGCCGATGCCGTAGCTCTGCGGATCCTTGCCTTCGTCGAGCTTGAACTTGTCGATCAGCTGCCGGCCGAGCTGGCCGCGCGCGCCTTCGGCGAAGATCGTGTACTTCGCGTGCAGCTCCATGCCCAGTTGGAACTGGTCGGTCGGCTCGCCGTCCTTGCCGATGCCCATGTTGCCGGTGGCGACGCCCTTCACCGCGCCGTCGTCGGCATGGAGGATTTCCGCGGCGGCGAAGCCGGGGAAGATTTCCACGCCCAGGCTCTCGGCCTGCTGCGCCAGCCAGCGCACCACCGCACCCAGGCTGACGATGTAGTTGCCTTCGTTGTGGAAGCATTCCGGCAGCAGCCAGTTCGGCGTGGCCCGGGCGGAGGTTTCGTCGAGGAACAGGAATTCGTCCCTGGTCACCGCCTGCTTGAGCGGGGCGCCCAGTTCCTTCCAGTTCGGGAACAGTTCGGCCAGCGCCTTCGGGTCCATGATCGCGCCGGACAGGATGTGCGCGCCGGGTTCGGAGCCTTTCTCCAGCACGCAGACCGAGACTTCGCGGCCGGCCTCGGCGGCCAGCTGCTTCAGTCGAATTGCGGTCGCCAGGCCGCCGGGACCTGCGCCGACCACGACCACGTCGTATTCCATCGATTCGCGCGGGCCATAGGTGGATAGCAGTTGTTCCGGGGTCATGGCGTGGCTCGTGGCTGGGCAAGGCCGACATGATACCAACGGCCCCGTATGGTCGGCCCGGGGCCGGTCGCGACAGGGGCGTGAACGGCCGTGCTGCACCATCGTATTGATTGATTTGATCAAGATTGATCAATGGTTTCGTTGGTGCCAGATTGTGCGCAACGACCGCGGGAGGATTTCCGTTCCCGTAATCGCGGCGGGAGCAACATGTTCCCACCGCGCATGCCAGCCCAGATTCCGGATGCCCGCCATGAACACGAAATACCGCAAGCCGCTTGCCGGTTCGTCCCTCGACTGGTTCGACGCCCGGGCGGCCGTCGAGGACATCGTCCCCGGTGCCTGGGACAAGCTGCCGTACACCGCGCGCGTCCACGCCGAGAACATCGTGCGCAGGGCCGAGCCGGGGAAGATCGCCGCCTACCTGGGCCAGTTGATCGGCCGCAAGCGCGACCTCGACTTCCCGTGGTTCCCGGCGCGCGTGGTGTGCCACGACATCCTCGGCCAGACCGCACTGGTCGACCTCGCCGGCCTGCGCGACGCCATCGCCGACCGCGGCGGCGATCCGGCCCAGGTCAACCCGGTGGTGCCGGTGCAGCTGATCGTCGACCACTCGCTGGCGGTGGAAGCGCCGGGCTTCGACAAGGACGCGTTCGCCAAGAACCGCGCCATCGAGGACCGCCGCAACGAGGACCGCTTCCACTTCATCGACTGGACCAAGAAGGCGTTCCGCAACGTCGACGTGATCCCGCCGGGCAACGGCATCATGCACCAGATCAACCTGGAGAAGATGTCGCCGGTGGTCTACGTGCAACAAACTGATAACGGCCGGGGCATCGCCTTCCCCGATACCTGCGTCGGCACCGACAGCCACACGCCGCACGTCGACGCGCTGGGCGTGAGCGCGGTCGGCGTCGGCGGCCTGGAAGCCGAGAACGGGATGCTGGGCCGCGCCTCGTGGATGCGCCTGCCGGACATCGTCGGCGTCGAACTGTCGGGCAAGCCGCAGCCGGGCATCACCGCGACCGACGTCGTCCTTGCGCTGACCGAATTCCTGCGCAAGGAAAAGGTCGTCGGCGCCTACCTCGAATTCCGCGGCGAAGGCGCGGCGGCGCTGACCGTGGGCGACCGCGCGACGATCTCGAACATGGCGCCGGAATACGGTGCGACCGCGGCGATGTTCTTCATCGACCAGCAGACGCTGGACTACCTGCGCCTGACCGGCCGCGACGAGGCGCAGGTCGGGCGGGTCGAAACCTACGCGAAGACCGCCGGCCTGTGGGCCGATGCGCTGAAGACCGCCGAATACGAACGCACGCTGCGTTTCGACCTGTCCAGCGTCGTGCGCAACATGGCCGGCCCGTCGAACCCGCACAAGCGCCTGCCGACGTCGGCGCTGCACGAGCGCGGTATCGCCGACGAGGCCAAGCTGGAGGCCGCCAGGGCCGAAGAGGCGCAGGGCCGGCTGCCGGACGGCGCGGTGATCATCGCCGCGATCACGTCGTGCACGAACACGTCGAACCCGCGCAACGTCATCGCCGCCGGCCTGCTTGCACGGAATGCGAACGCGAAGGGCCTGGTGCGCAAGCCGTGGGTGAAGACTTCGCTCGCGCCGGGTTCGAAGGCGGTGCAGCTGTACCTGGAAGAAGCGAAGCTGCTGCCGGAACTGGAGAAACTCGGCTTCGGCGTGGTCGCCTTCGCCTGCACCACCTGCAACGGCATGAGCGGCGCGCTGGACCCGAAGATCCAGCAGGAAATCGTCGATCGCGACCTGTATTCGGTCGCGGTGCTGTCGGGCAACCGCAACTTCGACGGCCGCATCCATCCCTACGCCAAGCAGGCCTTCCTCGCCTCGCCGCCGCTGGTGATCGCCTACGCGATCGCCGGCACGGTGCGCTTCGACATCGAGAAGGATACGCTCGGTTTCGATGCCGACGGCAAGCCGGTCACGCTGAAGGACATCTGGCCCAGCGACGAGGAAATCGACGCGATCGTGAAGAGCAGCGTCAAGCCGGAACATTTCCGCCAGGTCTACGAGCCGATGTTCAGGTTCGCGGTCGAGACCGGCGCGAAGACCGATCCGCTGTACGCGTGGCGCCCGATGTCGACCTACATCCGCCGCCCGCCGTACTGGGAAGGCGCGCTGGCCGGCGAACGCACGCTGCGCGCCATGCGCCCGCTCGCCGTGCTCGGCGACAACATCACCACCGACCACCTGTCGCCGTCGAATGCGATCCTCGCCGACAGCGCCGCCGGCGAATACCTGGCGAAGATGGGCCTGCCGGAAGAAGACTTCAATTCCTACGCCACGCACCGCGGCGACCACCTCACCGCGCAGCGCGCCACCTTCGCCAACCCGAAGCTGGTCAACGAAATGGCGGTGGTCGATGGACAGGTCAAGCAGGGCTCGCTGGCGCGCGTCGAACCGGAAGGCGAGGTCGTGCGCATGTGGGAAGCGATCGAAACCTACATGCAGCGCAAGCAGCCGCTGATCGTCGTCGCCGGCGCCGACTACGGCCAGGGTTCGTCGCGCGACTGGGCGGCGAAGGGCGTGCGCCTGGCCGGCGTCGAGGCCATCGTCGCCGAGGGTTTCGAGCGCATCCATCGCACCAACCTGATCGGCATGGGCGTGCTGCCGCTGGAGTTCAAGCCGGGGCAGAACCGCAAGACCTTCGGCATCGACGGCACCGAGACCTTCGACGTCGTTGGCCAGCGCAAGCCGCGCGCCGACCTGACGCTCGTCATCCATCGCGGCAACGGCGAAACGGTCGAAGTGCCGGTGACCTGCCGGCTCGACTCGGACGAAGAGGTTTCGATCTACGAAGCCGGCGGCGTGCTGCAGCGCTTCGCGCAGGATTTCCTCGAGTCGTCGAAGGCGGCATGACGGATGTCCAAGGCGCGGTTGCTGTTCCTGGCGTTGCCCCCGTTGCAGGTGGTCGAGGCGATCCGCTCGGCCATGGCAAGGGATCGGCTGGAACAGCGATTGGGCGGGCGCCTGTTCGCGCCATCGAACTGGCACCAGTCGTTGTCCGAACGGATCTATTCGCCGACCGCGCAGGAGTGCGATGCGATGTTGCCGGTCGGCGCGGCGATCGCGGCTTCCGCACACGCCTGCACGCTGGCGTTCAACCGGATCAACAGCCAGGTGGACCCGGAGGGACGGATCCACTGGACCTTGCAGGGGCATGGCCTGCCGAAGTCGTTCGAAGCGCTGCGCACGCATGTACGCAAGCGGATCGAAATCGCCGGCGAAACGCGCATGCTGCACAACCCATCGCCACACATCACGCTCAGCTACGACGCCACCGAACCGCTGGGGCAAACGATCCGGGTCGATCCGTGGGTCCGCTGGACCATCGACGAGTTGTTGCTGGTCATCGGCGGCGGCAAACCCTACGCTTACGAAATCGTCGGGCGCTGGCCGTTGTTGCCGGAAGTCGATCCGCCCGCCACGCAGATGGGCCTGTTCTAGTCGTTTGACCCGGGAGTCCGCCATGCCCTTCGTACCGCAAATCAAGATTCCCGCCGCCTACATCCGCGGCGGCACCAGCAAGGGCGTGTTCTTCCGCCAGCGCGACCTGCCGCAGTCCGCGCAGAAGGCCGGCGCCGCGCGCGACAAGCTGCTGCTGCGGGTGATCGGTTCGCCCGATCCCTACGGCAAGCAGGTCGACGGCATGGGCGGCGCGACCTCGAGCACCAGCAAGGTGGTGATCCTGTCGAAGAGCAAGCGCCCGGACCACGACGTCGACTACCTGTTCGGCCAGGTGTCGATCGACAAGCCCTTCATCGACTGGAGCGGCAACTGCGGCAACCTGTCCGCCGCGGTCGGGCCGTTCGCGGTCGCCGACGGACTGGTCGATCCCGGCCGCATCCCCGACAACGGCACGGTCGCCGTGCGCATCTGGCAGGCCAACATCGGCAAGACCATCGTCGCGCACGTGCCGATCGGCAACGGCCAGGTGCAGGAAACCGGCGATTTCGAGCTCGACGGCGTGACTTTCCCGGCGGCCGAGGTGCAGCTGGAGTTCCTCGATCCCGCCGACGAGGGCGAAGGCGAGGGCGAGGGCGGTGCCATGTTCCCGACCGGCAACCTGGTCGACGATCTCGAGGTGCCTGGCGTCGGCACCCTCAAGGCGACGCTGATCAACGCCGGCATCCCGACGATCTTCGTCAATGCCGCCGACATCGGCTACGCCGGCACCGAACTGCAGGGCGACATCAACGAAGACAAGGCCGCGCTGGCCAAATTCGAAACCATCCGCGCCCACGGTGCACTGAAGATGGGATTGATAAAGGACCTCTCCGAAGCCTCGACCCGCCAGCACACGCCGAAGGTCGCCTTCGTCGCCCCGCCGAAGGACTACGTTTCCTCCAGCGGCCGGCCCGTCGCTGCCGGCGACATCGACCTGCTGGTCCGCGCGCTGTCGATGGGCAAGCTGCACCACGCGATGATGGGCACGGCCGCTGTCGCTATCGGCACCGCGGCGGCGATTCCCGGGACCCTGGTCGACCTCGCGGCGGGCGGCGGCGGGCGCAATGCGGTGCGTTTCGGCCACCCCTCCGGCACCCTGCGGGTCGGGGCCGAGGCCAGGCAGGTCGACGGCCAGTGGACCGTGGCCAAGGCGATCATGAGCCGCAGCGCCCGCGTGCTGATGGAAGGCTGGGTCCGGGTCCCGGCGGACGCCTTTTGATGTGCCGGGCGGTCCCCGCCCCCGGGAACGCTGGCCCGGATTTGGCTTAGAATGGCGCCAACCGACGCAGACCAAGGTGGCCCGCGGAAACGCTGGCCGAGCGTGCGACATGAGCACTACCACCGCCCACTGCTGATTCGACCCGAGGACACCGGAAAGGCGCCCTCGCGGCGCCTTTTGCATTTTGGGCGGCCATGCGCCGCGCCCATCGAACCAAGAAACCCATGATCACGATCACGCTCCCGGACGGCAGCCGCCGCGAATTCGAAAACCCCGTTTCCGTCATGCAGGTCGCGCAGTCGATCGGCGCCGGCCTGGCCAAGGCCACCCTCGCCGGCGCGGTCGACGGCAAGCTGGTCGATGCCAGCGACGTCATCGACCACGACGCGTCCCTCCGCATCATCACTCCGAAGGACGCCGAAGGCGTCGAGATCATCCGCCACTCCTGCGCGCACCTGGTCGGCCATGCGGTCAAGCAGCTGTATCCGGACGTGAAGATGGTGATCGGCCCGGTGATCGAGGAAGGCTTCTATTACGACATCTACTCCGAGCGCCCGTTCACGCCGGAAGACCTCGTCGCGATCGAGCAGCGCATGAAGGAGCTGATCGACCGGGACTACGACGTGGTCAAGAAGATGACCCCGCGCGCCGAGGTCATCGAGGTGTTCAGGTCGCGCGGCGAGGACTACAAGCTGCGCCTGATCGACGACATGCCCGACGAGAAGGCGATGGGCCTGTACTACCACCAGGAATACGTCGACATGTGCCGCGGCCCGCACGTGCCGAACACGCGCTTCCTGAAGGCGTTCAAGCTGACCCGCATCTCCGGCGCGTACTGGCGCGGCGATTCGAAGAACGAGCAGCTGCAGCGCATCTACGGCACCGCCTGGGCCGACAAGAAGCAGCTCGACGCCTACATCCAGCGCATCGAGGAAGCCGAAAAGCGCGATCACCGCAAGATCGGCAGGCAGCAGGACCTGTTCCACCTGCAGGAAGAGGCGCCGGGCCTGGTGTTCTGGCACCCGAAGGGCTGGGCGATCTGGCAGGTGGTCGAGCAGTACATGCGCAAGGTCTACCGCGAGACCGGCTACGGCGAGGTGCGCTGCCCGCAGATCCTCGACGTGTCGCTGTGGCAGAAGTCCGGCCACTGGGACAACTACAAGGACAACATGTTCTTCACCGAGTCGGAGAAGCGCACCTACGCGGTCAAGCCGATGAACTGCCCGGGCCACGTGCAGGTGTTCAACCAGGGCCTGCACAGCTACCGCGACCTGCCGATCCGCTACGGCGAGTTCGGTTCCTGCCATCGCAACGAGCCGTCCGGCGCGCTGCACGGCATCCTGCGCGTGCGCGGCTTCACCCAGGACGACGGCCACATCTTCTGCACCGAGGAACAGATCGAGTCGGAAGTGACCGCGTTCCACGAGCAGGCGCTGAAGGTCTACTCGGACTTCGGCTTTTCCGACATCCAGATCAAGATCGCGCTGCGCCCGGAGCCGCGCCTCGGCGACGACGCCACTTGGGACAAGGCCGAGGATGCGCTGCGCTCGGCGCTGCGCAACGCCGGCGTCGAATGGCAGGAACTGCCGGGCGAGGGCGCGTTCTACGGCCCGAAGATCGAGTACCACCTCAAGGACGCCATCGGCCGCACCTGGCAACTGGGCACGATGCAGGTCGATTTCATGATGCCGGGGCGCCTGGGCGCCGAGTACGTCGACGAAAACAGCCAGAAGCGGCATCCGGTGATGCTGCACCGGGCCATCGTCGGCTCGATGGAGCGCTTCATCGGCATCCTGATCGAGCACCATGCCGGCGCTTTCCCGGCCTGGCTGGCCCCGGTGCAGGCGGTGGTCGCCAACATCACCGACGCCCAGGCCGACTGGGTCGAGGAAGTCCGGAAAACCCTTGTGAATCAAGGGTTCCGGGTCGTTTCCGATTTGCGCAACGAAAAGATCGGCTATAAAATCCGCGAACACACGCTGCAACGGGTGCCGTACCTGCTGGTGGTTGGAGACCGCGAGAAGGAAAATGGCGCCGTTGCCGTTCGTACGCGTTCGGGAGAAGATCTGGGCACGATGAGCCTGGCCGCCTTCGCCGAGCGGTTGCGTAACGAACGGGCGTAAGCCGGCGGAAGCTCGGCCAGTCCCGGCCGGGGCGACGATCGCGCCCTGGCCGGCATCCGCCCGCCCGACCAGCGGGACGACCCTTGGAGACCCTCACATCAGTACCCCCGACAATAAGCAGAACCGCAAGAACCATGAAATCCGCGTGCCGCGCGTGCGCGTGATCGGCAGCGACGGCGAGATGATCGGCGTGCTTTCGCGCGACGAAGCCTTGGCGATGGCCGAGGAGGAAGGCCTCGACCTGGTCGAGATCCAGCCCAATGCCGAGCCGCCGGTCTGCAAGATCATGGACTTCGGCAAATTCCGCTTCGAGCAGCAGAAGAAGGCCAACGAGGCCAAGAAGAAGCAGAAGCAGGTCGAGATCAAGGAACTGAAGTTCCGCCCGGTCACCGACGAGGGCGACTACCAGATCAAGATGCGCAACATCCGCCGCTTCCTCGAGGAAGGCGACAAGGTCAAGGTCAACATCCGCTTCCGCGGCCGCGAGATGAGCCACCAGGAGCTGGGCCGGCAGATGGCCGCGCGCATCGAGGCCGAACTGGGCGACGAGATCGTCGTCGAGTCGCGCCCGCGCCTGGAAGGCCGGCAGATGGTCATGATGATCGCGCCGAAGAAGAAGTAACCGGCCGGGTTCATCCGAATGCAGGAGGGCGCCGCAAGGCGCCCTTCGCCGTTGCGGCGCTCCCTCCCGCAGAACCCCCTGATTTGCAAAGGATTCGGCCCACCGGCATAATGTGCGGCCCGGTTCGCCGGGAGTCGTCGCCGGAAACGGTCGCGACAGCAGGGAACCCGTCTTGATTTCTTTTTGAATCAACGACTTAAAAACCGGTTTGGGCAGGATGGAAAGTGCGCCCCGTGCGTCGCCCGGCCAGTAATCGACAATCCAAGCAAGGATTCCACAATGCCCAAGATCAAGACCCACCGGGCCGCGGCCAAGCGTTTCCGCAAGACCGCTTCCGGCAAGTACAAGGCTGGCTCGGCCAACCGCAGCCACATCCTCACCAAGAAAGCGACCAAGACCAAGCGCGAAGCCCGCGCCGGCCAGATCGTCCGCAAGGAAGATTCCGGCCGCCTGGATCGCATGCTGCCGTATCTCTGAGGAGGACTGAACCATGGCACGAGTCAAGCGTGGCGTGACGGCGCGTCGTCGTCACAAGAAGATCATCAGCCGTGCGAAGGGCTACTACAACGCCCGCCGCAAGGTTTTCCGCGTCGCCAAGCAGGCGGTCATCAAGGCGCAGCAGTACGCCTACATCGGCCGCAAGCAGAAGAAGCGCAACTTCCGCTCGCTGTGGATCACCCGCATCAACGCGGCTGCCCGCATCAACGGCCTGAGCTACAGCCGTTTCATGAACGGCCTGCAGAAGGCCGGCATCACCCTGGACCGCAAGGTGCTGGCGGACATCGCCGTGCACGATGCGGCGGGTTTTGCGGCCCTGGCGGAAAAGGCGAAGGGCGCACTCGCGGCCTGATGGCCGCGTCTCCACTGCAGAACGCATGACCGGCAGTCCACCGCCGGGCACACGTGGGGAAGGGCGCGAGTCCTTCCCCATTTGTTTTTCATGGTCGGCGAACGCACGGAACACTTTGCAAATGAGCCAAATCGAAACCCTTTCCGCGCAGGCGCTGGCCGACATCGCGGCGTCGTCGTCGCCGGATGCGCTCGAGCAGTTGCGCGTCGCCCTGCTCGGCAAGCACGGCAGCATCACCGCGCAGCTGAAGTCGCTGGGCACGCTGCCCGCCGACCAGCGCAAGGCCGCGGGCGAGGCGATCAACCGCGCCCGCGATGCCATCGGCGAGGCGCTGTCGGCGCGCAAGGCCGTGCTGGAAGACGCCGCGCTGGACGCGCGCCTGGCCGGCGAAAGCGTCGACGTGACCCTGCCGGGGCGCAACGGCGGCCGCGGCGGCCTGCACCCGATCAGCCGCACCATGGAACGCATCGCCGACATCTTCGGCCGGCTCGGCTACGAGCTCGCCGATGGCCCGGAGATCGAGGACGACTGGCACAACTTCGAGGCACTGAACTTCCCGCCGCACCACCCGGCGCGGGCGATGCACGACACCTTCTATTTCCCGCCCGACGGCCGCGGCGTCGCCCGCCTGCTGCGCACGCATACCAGCGGCGTGCAGGTGCGCTACATGGGCGGGCACAAGCCGCCGCTGCGGATGATCGCGCTGGGCAAGGTCTACCGTTCCGACAGCGACCAGACCCATTCGCCGATGTTCCACCAGTGCGAAGGCCTGCTGGTCGACGAGCATTCCACCTTCGCCGACCTCAAGGGCACGCTGGCCGAATTCGTCCGCGCCTTCTTCGAGCGCGACTTCGAGATGCGTTTCCGCCCCAGCTACTTCCCGTTCGTCGAACCCGGCGCGGAAGTGGACATCGCCTGGCACCAGCCCGACGGCAGCAAGCGCTGGCTCGAGGTGCTGGGCTGCGGCATGGTCCACCCGAACGTGCTGAAGAACGTCGGCATCGATCCGGAGCGCTACACCGGCTTCGCCTTCGGCCTGGGCGTGGAACGCTTCGCGATGCTGCGCTACGGCGTCAACGACCTGCGCGCGTTCTTCGACAACGACGTGCGCTTCCTGAGGCAATTCGCATGAGCAAGGCGGGCCTGGCCCGTCTCGAAAGGGGCAGAAAGTGAAATTCTCCGAAAACTGGCTGCGCAGCCACGTGCCGACCGGCGCTTCGCGCGAGGAGCTCGCGGCGACGCTGACCGCGATCGGCCTCGAGGTCGAGGACGTGGTGCCGCTGGGCGAGTCGCTGGACAAGGTCGTCGTCGCGCGCATCGTCTCCGCCGAAAGGCATCCGCAAGCCGACCGCCTGCAGGTGTGCAAGGTCGACGCCGGCAACGGCGAGTTGCTGCAGATCGTCTGCGGCGCGCCGAACGCACGCGCCGGGCTGGTCGCGCCGCTGGCGCTGGTCGGGGCCCGGTTCGGCGATTTCTCGATCAAGGCGGCGAAGCTGCGCGGCGTCGAGTCCAACGGCATGCTGTGCTCGGCGAAGGAACTGGGCATCGACGCCGATGCGTCGGGCCTGCTCGAACTGCCGGACGACGCGCCGGTCGGGACGGCGATAGCCGACTACCTCGGCCTGCCCGACGCCAGCATCGAGATCAAGCTGACCCCGAACCGCGCCGACTGCTTCAGCGTGCGCGGCATCGCCTACGACGTCGCCGCCGCCACCGGCAGCGCGGTCGTCGCTTTCGACGCGACGCCGATGCCGGCGCTGACCGGCCGGGTCTTGCCGATCGAACTGAACGCAGGCGCCGATGCGCCGCGTTTCTGCGGCCGCGTCATCGAGGGCGTCGACGCCGCGGCGAAGACGCCGGTGTGGATGGCCGAGCGCCTGCGCCGCAGCGGCGTGCGCCCGGTGTCGCTGCTGGTCGACGTCACCCAGTACGTGATGCTGGAGCTCGGCCAGCCGATGCACGCCTACGACCGCGACCTGCTGGAGGGGCCGGTCGGCGTGCGCAAGGCGCGCGACGGCGAAACCCTGAAACTGTTGAACGGCGACGACGCCAGGCTCGATCCGGAATTCCTCGTCATCGCCGACGCCGACCGCGCGGTCGGCCTGGCCGGGATCATGGGCGGCGACGACACCAAGGTCGGCGCGGCCACCCGCAACGTGTTCCTCGAGGCCGCGCACTTCGCGCCGTCGGCGATCATCGGCCGCGGCCGCAAGCTGGGCCTGCACACCGATGCCTCGCACCGTTTCGAGCGCGGGGTCGATCCGGAACTGCCGCGGCAGGCGATCGAGGTGGCCACGCGCCTGGTCGTCGAGCTGGCCGGCGGCGCGCCGGGCCCGGTGATCGAAGCGGTGCTGCCGCAGCACCTGCCGCAGCCACGGCCGATCGTCCTTCGCCGCTCGCGCATCGCCCGCGTGCTCGGCGTCGGGATCGCCGATGCCGAGGTCGAGCGCATCCTGCGCGCGCTGGGCATGGCGGTCGAGGCGGCCGGCGAAGGCTGGAAGGACGTCGCGCCGAGCCGCCGCTTCGACATCGCCATCGAGGAAGACCTGGTCGAGGAACTGGCGCGCCTCCCCGGCCACGAGCGCATCCCGACCACGCTGCCGGGTGCGGCGGTCCGCATCGCGGCGCCGAGCGAGGCCCGCCTCGACGAAGCCGACCTGCGCCGCCAGCTGGTCGCGCGCGACATGCTGGAAACGGTCAACTTCGCCTTCGTCGATGCGCAGTGGCTGAAGCCGTGGGGCCTCGACGCCGGCACCGTGCCGCTGGCCAACCCGCTCAGCGCCGAACTGGCGGTGATGCGCCCGTCGCTGCTGCCGGGGCTGGTCGCCGCGGTGCAGCGCAACCTGGCGCGCCAGGCCGGGCGCGTGCGCCTGTTCGAGATCGGCAACACGTTCGCCACGGGCGCCGATGGCGGCGCACCGGCCGAGACCTTGCGCATTGCCGCGGCGGTTTGCGGCGACGCGCAGGCCGAGCAATGGGGCGAAAAGGCGCGCCAGGTCGATTTCCACGACCTGAAGGGCGATCTCGAATCGCTGGCCGCCGCGTCCGGCGCGGCGCTCGAGTTCCGCCCCCCGACGGCCGCTTTCGCCCATCCGGGCCGTTCCGCCGACATCTGCCGCGACGGCGCAAGGATCGGCTGGATCGGCCAGTTGCATCCGCGTCTGCAGCGCGCGCTGGACCTGGACGGCGATGTGTACGCGTTCGAACTGGAGCTGGCGCCGCTGGCCGCGCGCGCATTGCCGCGCGCCGCGGAGCAGTCGCGCTTCCCGTCGGTGCGCCGCGACCTGGCGTTCACCGTCGCCGAGACTGTGAGCTGGGCCGCAATTTCGCGCACCATCCGGGCGGCGGCCGGTCCGCTGCTGCGCGATTTGTTACCGTTCGACCGGTACGTCGGGCCGGGTGTCGAAACTGGGCAGAAAAGTCTGGCTACAGGCTTGATTTTGCAGGACAACTCGCGCACTCTGACCGACCACGACGTGGATGCGGTAGTGGCTGCGGTGGTGGCCGCGCTGGGGAACGACCACGGCGCCCGCATCCGCGGTTGAGTGGGAAGGCATGGAAAGCGGAGGCACAGGGGAAATCGATGGCACTGACTAAAGCGGAAATGGCCGAACGCCTGTTCGACGAGGTCGGCCTGAACAAGCGCGAGGCCAAGGAATTCGTCGACGCCTATTTCGACGTGCTGCGCGAGGCGCTGGAGCAGGGCCGGCAGGTCAAGCTGTCGGGCTTCGGCAACTTCGACCTGCGCCGCAAGAACCAGCGTCCCGGCCGCAATCCGAAGACCGGCGAGGAGATCCCGATCTCCGCGCGCACCGTGGTCACTTTCCGCCCCGGGCAGAAGCTGAAGGAGCGCGTCGAGGCCTACGCCGGAGGCGCCGCCCATGCTTGATCCCGGCAGCAACCGCGAATTGCCGCCGATCCCGGCCAAGCGCTATTTCACCATCGGCGAGGTCAGCGAGCTGTGCGACGTCAAGCCGCATGTGCTGCGCTACTGGGAAACCGAGTTCCCCAGCCTCGAACCGGTCAAGCGCCGCGGCAACCGCCGTTATTACCAGCGCCACGACGTGTTGATGGTGCGGCAGATCCGCAGCCTGCTGTACGAACAGGGCTACACCATCGGCGGCGCGCGGCTGCGCCTGGAAGGCGAGGGCGCGAAGCAGGAATCGGCGCTCAGCAACCAGATCGTGAAGCAGGTGCGGATGGAGCTCGAGGAAATCCTGCACCTGTTGCGGCGCTGAACCGACCGGAAGCCGCCGGACGGCAAACCGGCTATAATTCCGGCCCCGCCAACGCGGGGCTGTTTGTTTTACCGCTTCGGGGTATAGCGCAGCCTGGTAGCGCACCAGTCTGGGGGACTGGTGGTCGTCGGTTCGAATCCGGCTACCCCGACCAATTCGCAGTATCGGAAGGCCCGCTCCGCGCGGGCTTTTTCGTTTCCGCCCGGCTCTACGCCGGCCCGCGTCGCGGCGATGGCCCTTTTCCGCGGCGGGAGGATCGCAAGGCGACCGCCGCCGGGACTGCCGGCGCCGCAGCGCCCCGGCTGCGCGGCCGTCGCGGCGGGTAACATCGGCGCATGCATCCGCGCGCCGAAGAACTGATCCGTGTCCTCGAACTGGAGCCGCATCCCGAAGGCGGGCACTTCCGCCGCGTCTACGCATCGACGACGCAGCTGGTCGCGAACGGCCGCAGGCGCCCCGCGCTGACCGCGATCCGCTACCTGCTCGCGCGCGGCGAATGCAGCCGCTGGCACCGCGTCGATGCCGACGAAGGCTGGCACTGGCAGGAAGGCGACGCGCTGGCGCTGCTGCAGTTCGATCCGGCGTCGAACCGGCTGCAGGCGACGACGCTCGGCGATTCCGCACGCGGCCTGCAGCCGATGCAGGTCGTTCCTGCCGGCAGCTGGCAGGCGGCGCGCCCGCTGGGCGATTACGCGCTGGTCGCTTGCACGGTGGCGCCGGGATTCGCCTGGGAAGGCTTCGAACTGCTCGACGCAGGCAGCGACATCGCCGCGCGCCTGCATGCGCTGGGCGCGCCGTTGCCGTAGGGTCGGGCCCGATGGACTGCCCCGGCGAGGCAGGATCGAAAAGCGGCGGAGCGGGCCCCGCCCTGCAAAGGCCTCAAACCGCGGCGATGCGCGGCGGGGCGGAATCCGCCAGTTCCGGCCAGCGCTTCAGCAGCGACGCGCGGATGCCGGCGGCATCGATGCCGGCTTCGGCCAGCAGGTCTTCGCGGCTGGCGTGGTGCTGGAAGGCGTCGGGCAGGCCCAGGTGCAGCACCGGCAACGCGAGGCCGGCGTCGCTGAGCAATTCGGCCACGCCGGAACCGGCGCCGCCGGCGACGACGTTGTCTTCGATGGTGGCGAAGCCTGCGTGCGACTGCGCCAGTTCCAGCAGCAGGGCGCGGTCCAGCGGCTTCACGAAGCGCATGTTGACCACGGTCAGGCCGAGTTCGCGGCCGGCCTGTTCGGCAGCGGCCACGGTCGCGCCGAAGGCGAGCAGGGCGATGCGCGAACCGCGCTGGCGGACTTCCGCCTTGCCGATCGGCAGCGTATCGGTGATCGCCGCATCGATCGCCACGCCGGGGCCGGTGCCGCGCGGATAGCGTACCGCCGCCGGGCCTTCGTGCCGGAAACCGGTCGAAAGCATCTGCCGGCACTCGTTCTCGTCCGCCGGCGCCATCACCACCATGTTCGGCACGCAGCGCAGGTAGCTCAGGTCGAGGTTGCCGGCATGGGTGGCGCCGTCCGGGCCGACCACGCCGCCGCGGTCGATCGCGAACAGCACGTCGAGCTTCTGGATCGCCACATCGTGCACCAACTGGTCGTAGCCGCGCTGCAGGAAGGTCGAATAGATCGCGACGACGGGCTTCGCGCCTTCGCAGGCCATGCCCGCGGCCAGCGTTACCGCGTGCTGCTCGGCGATGGCGACGTCGAAGTAGCGCTGCGGGTATTCCCTGCTGAAGCGGACCAGGCCGGAGCCCTCGCGCATCGCCGGGGTGATGCCGAGCAGCTTCGGCTCGGCCGCGGCCATGTCGCACAGCCAGTCGCCGAACACGTCGGTATAGGTCGGCTTCTTCGCGCCGGCCTTGCCGACCACGCCCTTCTCGGGATCGAACGGGCCGACCGCGTGGTAGCCGATCTGGTCGCCTTCGGCGAGTTCGTAGCCCTTGCCCTTGGTGGTGACGATGTGCAGCAGCTGCGGGCCCTTGAGGTTCTTCAGCGTCTTCAACGCGCCGAGCAGGGCGGGGATGTCGTGGCCGTCGATCGGGCCGGTGTAGTGGAAGCCCATTTCCTCGAACAGCGTGGATGGCACGAACATGCCTTTCCAGTGTTCTTCCCAGCGCTTGACGAAGCGCGCCGGCGCGTTGTGCTTGTCGCCGAGCAGCTTCTTGCCGCCCTCGCGGATCGCGTTGAGCGTGCGGCTGCCGGACAGGCGGCCGAGCATCTTGGTCAGGCCGCCGACGTTCTCGCTGATCGACATGCGGTTGTCGTTGAGCACGACCAGCAGGTCGGGTTCCTGGTCCATGCCGCCGGCGTGGTTCAGCGCCTCGTAGGCCATGCCCGCGGTCATCGCGCCGTCGCCGATCACCGCGACAACCTTCCGCGAAGCCGCCTTGTCGCCGTCGCCGGCCTGCCCGGCAGCGAGGAGCCCGTTCGCGATCGCCATGCCCAGCGCGGCCGAGATCGAGGTCGACGAATGGCCGACGCCGAAGGTGTCGTACTCGCTTTCCTCGCGTTTCGGGAATGGCGCCACGCCGTCCTTCTGCTTGACCGTGTGGATGCGGTCGCGGCGGCCGGTCAGGATCTTGTGCGGGTAGGTCTGGTGGCCGACGTCCCAGACGATGCGGTCGTCGGGCGTGTCGTACAGCCAGTGCAGGGCCACGGTCAGCTCGATCACGCCGAGCCCGGCGCCGAAGTGGCCGCCGCTCTTGCCGACCGACTCGATCAGGAACGCACGCAGCTCCTCGGCGATGGCGGGAAGCTCGGCTT
Source organism: Pseudoxanthomonas sangjuensis (assembly GCF_010211755.1). GTDB lineage: Bacteria > Pseudomonadota > Gammaproteobacteria > Xanthomonadales > Xanthomonadaceae > Pseudoxanthomonas_A > Pseudoxanthomonas_A sangjuensis. Next base: position 96,677 of record NZ_PDWR01000004.1, read on the forward strand.
CGTCGAATCCGCGCAGGTCGGCGGGCGAGTCGATGCGGGAAAGACGCGGATAGCGGTCGGGATCGATCATCTTGGCGGCAACTGGCCCGTTGTCCGGGCTTGGCCGACCATTTTCCTACCAGCGGGGGGGTGGGGCAAGGCCGGGAGCCGGGCAGGGGCACGACACGGCGCGCCGTGCGCCCCGCATCAGGCCGACAGCTTCGACCGCTTCGGCAACTGCGCCTTCAGGAAGGCCATCTGGTCGGCCAGGATGTTGCGGTTGGACAGGATCAGGTGTTCGATCCAGCTCGGCCGGTACGGCACCGCCAGCAGCGGCATGTTGGCCTGCTGCGGGGTGCGGTTGCTCTTGCGCGAATTGCAGTGGAAGCACGCCGTCACCACGTTCTCCCACACGTCGCGGCCGCCCTTGGACAGCGGCAGCACGTGGTCGCGGGTCAGGTGCGGGCGCGAGAATTCGCTGCCGCAATACATGCAGATGTGCGCATCGCGGGCGAACAGCGCGGTGTTGGTCAGCGTCGGCGTCGGCGACAGCGCGTGCGAGCGCGCGTGGCCGCGCGAGGCGACGATCGGGTGCAGGTCGATGACGCTCTGTTCGCCGCTGAAGCGGTTGGTGCCGCCGTGCACGCGCAGGCAGGGTTCGCCCAGGGTCCATGCCACCGCGCCGCGCGCGTACAGGCAGGTCGCGTCCTGCCAGTTGATCCAGTCGAGCACGCGGCCCTGCGCGTCGAGCGACAGCAGCCGCACCGCGGCGCGGCCACGCGAGGAATGAAGAGGGGTGACCGAGGACGGGAAATCGGCCGGGAAGGAACTGTCCCCGGGTCCGATCGGGCGAAGCTGAGCTAGGTCTGCTTCCATCGGGGAAACAGGTTATACCCGAATGCTTGCATTTTGTGAATCGCTTGGAACGAAGGCGTTCGGAGCGAGGCCGCGCCAGCGCATCGGTTTCAGGCCCGCGCCGCCCGTTGCGGCCGGTCGCCCATTGCGGCGGCGTTCCCGAGCAGGTATTGCAACGCCTCGGCGCCGGGCGATTCGATCTTCAGCGACAGCAGGCCGTCGGCGCGGGTGCGGCCCAGGTTGACCGCCGCGATCGGCAGGCCGGCCTTCGACGCCGCATGCACGAAGCGGAAACCCGAATACACCATCAGCGACGAGCCGACGACCAGCACGGCATCGGCCAGCGCCAGGTGGCGGCTGGCGTCGGCCACGCGCTCGCGCGGCACGTTCTCGCCGAAGAACACCACGTCCGGCTTCAGCATGCCGCCGCAGGTTGCGCAGTCGGGCACGTCGAAGCGCGAGAAATCGTGGCCGTCGAGGTCGGCGTCGCCGTCCGGGGCGATGCCGGCGTCGAACTTGGCCCATTGCGGGTTGCGTGCGAGCAGTTCGCGCTGCAGGGCTTCGCGCGGCGTGCGCGCTTCGCAGCGCAGGCAGCGCACGGTGTCGAGGCGGCCGTGCAGGTCGACGACGTGCCGGCTGCCGGCGTGCTGGTGCAGGCCGTCGACGTTCTGGGTCAGCAGCAGTTCGACCTTGCCGCGCGCTTCGAGGGCCGCGAGCGCACGGTGCACGGTGTTCGGACGCGCGCGACGGAAGTGCGACCAGCCGACCAGGCTGCGCGCCCAATAGCGGCGGCGCGTCGCATCGTCGCCGATGAAAGCCTGGAAGCTTACCGGCGGCGTGCGCTTCCACTCGCCGTTGCGGTCGCGGTAGTCGGGGATGCCGGAATCCGTGCTGACCCCGGCGCCGGTGATCACGAACAGGCGCGAGTGGCCTTCGATGAAGGCGTGCAGGGCATCGAGGTTGGCGGCGGCCACGTGGTGCATGCGCCGCCATTCTGCCGCGAACCGGTGCGATGCGCCTGCATCGCCGCCGCACCGGTCATTCGGTCCGGCTCATCGTGCCTGTGGCGTGCCATGCAAGCCCCGCGCCGAACGGTTGCGCTTCGGCAGCGGCAGGATCATCGGTACGTTGCGCTGGTATTCGCGGTAGGTATCGCCGTATGTCGCGACCAGGTCGCGTTCCTCGAGGAACTTCACCGCGATCAGGATGTAGCCGGTGGTCGCCAGCGCGAACAGCAGGTGGCCAAGGGTCATCGTCGGCGTGGACCAGAACGCGATCAGGAAACCCAGCATCAGCGGGTGGCGGACGATGCGGTAGCAGGCGCGGGTGACGAATGGCGGGATGCTGCCGTCTTCGTGCCGGCCCCGGCTGTAGCGCCAGACCTGCCGAAGGCCGAACAGGTCGAAATGGTTGATCATGAAGGTGCCGCTCAGCACCAGCAGCCAGCCGATGGCCGACAGCCCGTACAGCGCCAGCCGGACGGTTTCGTCGTTGAAGCGCCAGATTGCCTGCGGCAGCGCCCGCCATTGCCAGAACAACAGGATCAGCGCCAGGCTCGACAGCAACACGTAGGTGCTGCGTTCGATCGGCCCGGGTACCAGCCGCGTCCACCAACGCTTGAAGCCGGGACGGGCCATGCCGCTGTGCTGCAGCGCGAACGTGCCGAGCAGGGCGACATCGACCAGCAGCGCGGTGGCGAAATCGCCGGTGGCGATGCTGTCGACGTGCTTGGGCACGCCCAGGCCAGCGACGAAACCGATCGCGTAGAGAAAGGTGAGGAAGAACACCGCATAGCAGGCGGCACCGTAGAGCAGGGCGAAGAAGCGGGACATCGGAACGGTCTCGGGATCGGAAACGGACCCGGCCAGCCTGGGCGCCGAACGAATGCGCGCCAAGATGAAATTTGTCCCGTTCCCGGCATCCGTGCCCGCCAGCGCGGGACAAATGTCCCGGTTCAGGCCGGAAGGCCGTGGCGGTGGCTGCGGACGATGGCTTCGCTGCGGCTGCGCACCCCGATCTTCGCGTACAGGTGCGACACGTGGTTGCGCACGGTCTTCTCGGAAATGCCCAGCTTCCAGCCGATCTGCGCGTTGCTGGCGCCTTCGCACAGCAGTGCGAGGATTTCGCGTTCGCGGCGGCTCAGCGCCGACGACTCCTGATCCGCCGTTGCGGCAAGACCGGTGAATTCGAGCACGGCGCGGCGGAATTCGGCCCATGCCGGCTCGTTCTCCAGCAGGACGTGGTTGCCCGAGTCGAGCTCGACGAATCCGGCGCCGGGGATATTGCCGGCGAGGTAGCGCCCCTGGCTGAACGGCACGACGGCGTCCCTCGGGGCGTGCAGCACCAGGGTCGGCACGCGCACCTGCGGCACCAACCCGTGGACGTCGACATCGCCGCGTGCGTCCATCAGCGCGCAGGCATTGCCGGGCGGCACCGTGCGCCGGCACAGTTCGTTGAACCAGTCCAGTTGCGCCTGGGTGCCGTCCGGAAGGAAGCGCGAAGTGAACAACTGGCGGAAAGCCGGGTTGTTGCTGCCCCAGCCCACGCGCATCGCCTCGCGCACGGCGCGGAACGTGTCGCGCGCGTTCGGCGGATCGTCCAGCAGGTTGCAGCCCAGCGCGTAGCCGCCGTACAGGATCAGGTGGGAAACGCGATGCGGATGCTTCACCGCGTAGCGGATCGCGGTGGCGGCGCCCTGGCTGATGCCGAGCAGCGCGAACGGCCGGTCGATGCCGGCCGCGTCGACCACCGCCTCGAGGTCGTCGAGCCAGTGTGTCGACGAAGCGAGGTCGGGCACCTGCCAATCGGACATGCCGCAGCCGCGTTCGTCGTAGCGGATGTAGCGGAAGTGCTCGCCGAGGAAACCGGTCCAGTGCGACCAGACCGGGCTTTCCAGGTCGTATTGCAGGTGGGTCAGCCAGGTTGCCGCCTTGACCAGCGGCATGCCGCGGCCCAGCTCGGCCCAGGCCACGTTGACGCCGTCGGAGGAAGTGACATAGCGGACATGCTGCTTCATCGCCGATCCTCGCAAAGTCCCTGCCCGGACAGTATGTCCCTAATGATCAACGAAGGTTGCGGTCTCGGACGGTCTTGGTGGAGACGGGGAGGTGCGGATCGCCGCAGGCAATCATGAACAGGTGCGCGAGACGATCGATGAAGCCGTGGAGTACGTTCGGCTCGCGCGGTTCAGGCATCCGGGCCGCGGGTCGTGGAGGCGGCGGCTGAAACAACCGGCCACGGCCAATTACCCGGCTTCGGCATTGCCGAAGCGGGCCGGCAGGCAAGAAAGCCGCCGCTGCAAGCCGGCGGTGCTCCGGGGTCCGTTGGATGCGGATCGTTGCCCGTGCGATTCAATCGCCGAACCGCTCCGCTGCCATCGCCATCAACGGCTCGGCGCCGGCTTCGATCGCGGCCTTGTGCGCCAGCGTGCGCGGCAGCATGCGGGCGAAGTAGAAGCGCGCGGTTTCCAGCTTGGCCTGCCTGAACGCCTCGGGTTGCGACGACGCCTGCGCCGCGGCGACGCTGCGCGCCCACCAGTAGGCGAGCACGACGTAGCCGGAATAGAACAGGTAGTCGGTGCTGGCTGCGCCGATTTCCTCGGGATTCTGCGCCGCGCGCTGCAGGATGCCGGTGGTCAGTTGCGCCCACTCGGCGGCCTTGGCGTGCAGCGGGCCGATGAACTCGGCCAGTTCCGCGTCGCCTTCGTGCGCCTTGGCGAATTCCTCGACCATGCCGAGGAAGATCTTCAGTCCCGCGCCCTGCGTGGCCGCGGTCTTGCGGCCCATCAGGTCCAGCGACTGGATGCCGGTGGTGCCTTCGTACAGCGTGGTGATGCGCGCGTCGCGCGCCAGCTGCTCCATGCCGTGCTCGCGGATGTAGCCGTGGCCGCCGAAGCACTGGATCGCGTTGTAGGTGTTCTCGATGCTCCACTCGGTCTGGCAGGCCTTCGAGATCGGGGTGAGGAAGCTGACCAGCGTCTCGGCCTTCTCCCGCTGTGCGGCGTCGCTCGCGTGCTCGGCCTCGTCGAGCAGCGAGTACGCGTGCAGCGACAGCAGGCGGCCGCCTTCGACCAGCGACTTCTGCGCCAGCAGCATGCGCCGCACGTCCGGGTGCACGATGATCGGATCGGCCGGCTTGTCGGGGAACTTCGCGCCCGACAGCGACCGCGTCTGCAGGCGTTCGCGGGCGTAACGCAACGCGTTCTGGTAGGCGCGTTCGCTCAGGCCCAGGCCCTGCACGCCGACGCCCAGGCGCGCCGAGTTCATCATCACGAACATCGCCTGCAGGCCCTTGTTCGCCTCGCCGACCAGCCAGCCCTGCGCGCCGTCGAAGTTCATCACGCAGGTCACCGAGCCGTGGATGCCCATCTTGTGTTCGATCGAACCGCAGCGCAGCGCGTTGCGTTCGCCGACCGCGCCGTCCTGGCCGACCTTGAACTTCGGCGTGACGAACAGCGAGATGCCCTTCGGCCCGGGCGGCGCGTCCGGCAGCCGCGCCAGCACCAGGTGCACGATGTTCGGCGCCAGGTCGTGCTCGCCGCAGGTGATGAAGATCTTGGTGCCGGTGATCGAATACGAACCGTCGGCATTCGGCTCGGCGCGGGTCTTCAGCAGGCCCAGGTCGGTGCCGGCGTGCGGCTCGGTCAGGCACATCGTGCCGGTCCAGCGGCCGTCGACCAGCGGCTTCAGGAAGAACTCCTTCTGCCAGTCCTGGCCGTAGCGCTTCAGCGCCTCGACCGCGCCGTGCGACAGCATCGGGAAGTTGCCCCAGGCCAGGTTGGCCGCGTCGACCATCTCGGTCAGCACGCCGCCGAGGACCTTCGGCATGCCCATGCCGCCGTATTCGGGCGAATCGGTCAGGCCGGTCCAGCCGCCTTCGACGAACTGCGCGAAGGCCTGCTTGAAGCCCGGCGCCGCGGTCACGTCGCCGGTCGCCTTGTCGAACTTGCTGCCGGCTTCGTCGCCGACCGCGTTGAGCGGGGCGAGCACGGTTTCGGCGAAGCGCGCGGCTTCGTCCAGCACCGCGTCGACGACGTCGCGGCTGGCTTCCTCGTAGCCGAGTTCGGCGAACTGCCGCTCGACGCCGAGCACGTCGTACAGGGCGAAACGGAGGTCGGTCAGCGGTGCTTTGTAGGTGCTCATGTCGTGCGGAGTGAGGAGTGAGTGGAGGGGAGTGGGAAGTGAGGGAGCGGAAGGCAGGGTAGGGACGGTTCTCTCGTTCCTCACGCCTCTCCACGCATTTCCGTCTTTACCGCAACACGCCGTCCAGGCCCGGCGCCGGGTTGAGGCTGTTGTGCGAATCGACGTCGAAGGTCCTGGCCTTGCGCTCTTCCGGCGTCGCGGTGACGCTGCCCTTCAGCGCGTAGTTCAGGGTGCGGCGCGCGGCCAGCGCGTCGGCCACGACGATCTTCGCCATCGCCGACGGCGCCAGCGTGGCGTCGACCACGTCGGCGGACTCGGGGCCGATCGAGATCGCGGGCGCGACGCGCAGCCGGCCGGCGTCCTGTTCGCCGACGCTGACGGCCAGGTCCACGCTGTCGAAGCGCATCGGGATGCTGCTGTAGTTCTGCAGGCGCAGCGCGACCTTCCAGCTGCCATCGGCGTTGACGGTCAGTTGCTGGATGCTGGCCGCGGGCTCGGAGACGCGCCGCACCGGGCCGCCGCTACAGGCGGCGAGCGCAAGCAACAGGACGGACGGGATTGCCAGGCGCCAGAGGTTCGACATGCCGCGATTCCATGACCGGGGAGGCCAAAGGATACTACGGCGTATGGCGGAGGCGGCCCGACGCTGCCGGCGGCGCGATGGTGTGCTGCAGCATGGCCCGCGCGGCCGCCGCGGGTCCTGGCTGGACGCAGGCTGCTTAGCCGGTGCCGGCCGGCGCGGCCTCAGTACTTCGCCAGCACTTCGACCTTGCCGTTGTGCACGCTCTGGACGATGGTGCTGATGCCGCCGAACAGGTTGCGCGCGTCGGCCATGATGTGGGCGATTTCCAGCGCTTTTTCGCGCTCGGGGAACCACAGCGACGGCTTGCCGTCGTCGATCAGGCTCCAGCCGCCCCAGGATTCGACGATCTGCAGTACGGACACGGACATGCTCCACCCGGACGGAAGAAGGAAGCGCCCCGGCCAGCCGTGGAAGGGTTTTCCACCGAATCCCTGTTGCTGGACGTCCGTGCCGGTAAAGGCGGCGGGGCGTGGCGAAGCATCGCCGCGCCGCCGCCGCCGGGGTATCGGAAAAAGCTGCCGGCTCGTGTAGGAAAAATCCGAATGCGCAGGCCCCGGCCGTGCGCGGCCGGGGCGCGGCCGGGGCGGAAGCGATAAGCTTCCGGGGTTTTCCGTTTCCGGTTCCCCCGCAACATGTCCCGTCTCGCCGCCGCCAGCCGCGAAGCGCTCAGCGCCGGTGGCGCACTCGCCAGCCAACTCGACGGCTTCGCCCCGCGCGAGGCACAGCTGCGCCTGACCGAGGCCATCGCCGACGCCTTCGATGCGCGCGACACCCTGCTGGCCGAGGCCGGCACCGGCACCGGCAAGACCTTCGCCTACCTGGTGCCGACCCTGCTGTCGGGGATGAAGACGATCATCTCGACCGGCACCCGCGCGCTGCAGGACCAGCTCTACCACCGCGACCTGCCGCGCGTGCGCAAGGCGCTGGGCGTGGGCCACAAGTCGGCCCTGCTGAAGGGGCGCGCGAATTACCTTTGCAAGTACCGGCTGGAAAAGACCCGGGGCGAGCCGCGCTTCACCACGCGCGAGCAGATCGGCCAGTTCCAGCGCATCGTCGCCTGGGCCGGGCGCACCCAGTTCGGCGACATGGCCGAACTCGACAGCCTGGCCGACGATTCGCCGCTGTTGCCGATGGTCACCTCGACCACCGACAACTGCCTGGGCAGCGAGTGCCCGTTCTGGGAGGAGTGCTTCGTGGTGCAGGCGCGGCAGCGCGCGCAGGCCGCCGACGTGGTCGTGGTCAACCACCACCTGCTGCTCGCCGACCTGGCGCTGAAGCAGGAGGGCTTCGGCGAGATCCTGCCCGGCGCGCAGGCCTTCGTCATCGACGAGGCGCACCAGCTGCCGGAACTGGCGGCGAACTTCTTCGGCGAAAGCTTCGGCATGCGCCCGCTGCAGGAACTGCTGCGCGACTGCCTCGGCGAATGCAGGGACGTGCCCGGCGCGCTCGCAAGCATGCAGCCGGCCGTGCGCGCGGTCGAACAGGCGCTGCGCGAGCTGCGCGCGGCGATGGAAGGCCTGCCGGTGCGCGGGACGCGTGGGCGCGCGCTCGGGAAGCGCGAAGTCGAGGCCGGTTTCGACAACCTGTTCGAGGCGCTGGTCGAGTTGCGCGACGTGCTGGAATCCCTGAAGGAAGCGTCCCCGGGGTTCGATTCCTGCCTTGCGCGGAACGTCGACGTCGTGTCGCGCCTCGAGCGCTGGATGGAGGGCGGGCAGCGCGTCTTCGAGATCGGCGAGGACGAGGAGTTCGACGAGCGCAGGACCGAGCCGAAGGACAGCGACGTCTACTGGTACGAATTGAGCCAGCGCGGCTTCCGCTGCCAGCGCACGCCGCTGGACGTGTCGGGGCCGCTGCGCGAGCACCGCGAGAAATCGCGCGCGGCGTGGGTGTTCACGTCGGCGACGCTGGCGGTCGGCGAAAGCTTCGACCATCTGTCGCTGCGCCTGGGCCTGGACGATCCGCATACGCTGCTGCAGCCGAGCCCGTTCGACTGGGCGCACCAGGCGTTGTGCTATTTCCCGGCGGACCTGCCGGAGCCGAATTCGCGCGGCTACGGCACCGCGCTGGTCGCGGCGCTGCTGCCGGTGCTGCATGCGTCGGAAGGCCGTGCCTTCGTCCTGTTCGCTTCGCACCGCGCGCTGCGCGAGGCGGCGGAGTCGCTGCGCGACGCGCCATGGCCGCTGTTCGTGCAGGGCGAGGCGCCGCGCGCGACGCTGCTGCAGCGCTTCCGCGAATCCGGCAACGGCGTGCTGCTGGGCACCGCGAGTTTCCGCGAGGGCGTCGACGTGGTCGGCGATGCGCTCAGCGTGGTCGCGATCGACAAGCTACCGTTCGCGGCGCCCGACGATCCGGTGTTCGAGGCGCGCCTGGACGCGATCCGCCGCAGCGGCGGCAACCCGTTCCGCGACGAGCAGCTGCCGCAGGCGGTGATCGCGCTGAAGCAGGGCGTGGGCCGGCTGATCCGCAGCGAAACCGACCGCGGCGTGCTGGTGCTGGCCGACCCGCGGCTGAGCGGCAAGTCCTACGGCAAGGTGTTCCTCGACTCGCTGCCGCCGTTCGCGCGGACGCGGGACGTGCGCGACGTGGAGGCGTTCTTCGCAATGGCAGGCGAGGATGCGAGAGAGGAACCGGTAGCCGGCGGCCGGTAGCGGCGGCCTGCGATCTCCGGCCCGTCATACCCGCGAAAGCGGGAACGACGGGCAAAAGCGATAATCTCCCGAATCGATAACGATCCTCTGGCCAATGAAACTCCTCGCCTTCGAAACCGCCACCGAAGCCTGTTCGGTCGCTCTCTACCTGGATGGCGAAGTCGTCGAGCGTTTCGAGGTCGCGCCGCGCCGGCACGCGGAACTGTCGCTGCCGTGGGCGGAGCAATTGCTGGCCGGGGCGGGCGTGAAGAAGTCGCAGCTCGACGCCATCGCGGTCGGCCGCGGCCCCGGCGCGTTCACCGGCGTGCGCCTGGCGATCGCGTTGGCGCAGGGCATCGCGCTGGCGCTGGACCGGCCGGTGGTGCCGGTGTCGACGCTGCGTGCGCTGGCCGCGCAGGGGCAGGGCGGGCGCATCCTCGCCGCGATCGACGCGCGCATGGGCGAGGTCTATGCCGCCACCTTCCGCCGCGATGGCGACGACGTGCTGGCGACCGGCGACGAAGTGGTGGTCGCACCGGCGGATTGCGCGCTGCCGGGGCAGGACGACGACTGGATCGGTGTCGGCACCGGTTTCGCCGCCGAATCCGCTGCGCTGCAGTCGCGCCTGCACGACCGTTTCAGTCGCATCGACGCCTCTTCGCTGCCGCATGCCGCCGACGTGGCGAAGCTGGCGGCACTGGCTTACGCGCGCGGCGAAGCGGTTGCGGCGGAGCTGATCGAACCGGCGTACCTTCGCAACAACGTGGCGTTGACGCTGGAAGAGCAGAAGGCATTGCGCGCCAGGTGAACGAAGCGCCGGCAAGGACGCCGCGTCGCCGTACGCATCGCATGGCCGCGCAGCCGTCTGCGCGTGGCAAAGGAAGAGGCCGCTGGCGAGGCAGCCGGAACTGCAGTGCCACGTCGATGAGCTGCGCACGGTGGGCGAGTCGGAGCGTGGCTGAATTGGGTCCAAGTGAATTCTTGGATGGAAACGAATATTTGCTCTGGCTCCGTTGTTGGGATGGAGGACGCCAGAATCCGCTATCACCTTCACTGGCTTCTTTGTAGAGCCGGACTTGCTCGGTTGCTTTCCGTTCCGCGTGCGATGACGCTCTTGCTACTCGACAAGATCAAAGTCAGTAATTGCCCTAATTTCTAGCTTGAGACTCGCGGCGATCCGGTCAAGAAATTTAAGGGATGTGACAAACCACTCTGTGCCAGTCCGATTGCCGCGCGCACCAGAATGGTCGGCTGAACGCAGCCATGTGTGGAATTCTTTCTCTGCTGCGGATGACTCTGATGTTGGATAGATGCGAAGCAAGATCGGGTCTTCGGGTAAAGCCGTGAGGCGATTTGCAGAGCCGGCACGGTAATAGGCGTCCTTGGTCGAATGCCCAACCTTAAGAAGCGTTTTTCCAGTGTCTGGATCGATAGGGTGCCGTAGATAGTGCGGCAAGGTATAGACGTAAATTCCAGGTGTGCCTGCGGCCTCCGCAGACTCGGAAGCCTTTACCGCAGCTACGGTCTCTTCGGTCTGGGCCTGACGATCTTCCGCGCGGGAAGAAAGCAATTTTTCCTGGTCTTCGAGCTGAAGTCGTAGCTGATTGCTAAGGCTGTTGTTCTTTAGCCAAGCTCTTACTTTGCGGGCTGCTTGTTGTGCGACTGCCGGGGCAGTTGGAACCTCGCCGTCACGGAGGACTCGGACTAGGCGCCTGCAGTTATATACCCAACCGAAAGTCGCGGTTTCTTCTTGCTCCGCCATTTCCTGCGGGGTCAGGCCGAGCTTTTCGTACTGCCAAAACCTTCCGAGCATGGTTTCGTCTGAATCCAGCAAGCGTTCGACCTCAGCGGCTCGATCGTGCGGGGCGCTCGTATCATTCGCCATAAGCAAATCCCCCTACTCGTCCCGCACTTCGCCGCCCGGCAGGAACTGCCAGGTGCGGGTGACGTGCAGGATGTCGACGTTTTCGCTGGTTTCCGGCAATGGCGGGAATGGTGCGGCCAGCTTGACGATGCGCAGCGCGGTCGAGTCGAGCAGCGGGATGCCGCTGGACTGGATGATGTGGGTCTGTTCCACCGAGCCGTCGCGGCGCACCGCCACGGTGATGACCAGTTGCCCGGCCAGGCGCTTGCGCCGCGCCTCGTCCGGATAGTTCAGGTTGCCCACGCGCTCGGCGCGGTCGACCCACGCGCGCAGGTAGTTCGCGTACACGTATTCCCGGGTGCTGGCCGACACGAACTTGCGCTTCGGCCGCTTCGCGTACAGTTCGCTGCGCAGGTGGATCTCCGCCGCCAGCCGCGCCATCTCCGCATCGTGCTCGATCTTCGCCTCGCCCTTCGGCAGGTCCGGCGTGTCCGGCTGCGGCTTTGTCTGCTGCGGCGGCACCTTCAGCTCGCTGTCCTTCGTCGTCAGCACCCGCGCTTCCGGCGGCGGCACCGCGTCCGGCGACTGCGCGCGCAGCGGCTGCGGCGCCAGCCCGGTCTGCGCCTGCGGCACCCAGCCGGCCTGGCTGTCGCGCGGGCGCTTGGCGATGTCGCTGTCGCCGCCGCCCTGCTGGTTGGCCGCGGCGAGGAAGTCCGCTTCCTTCGGCGTCAGCGGGGTCTGCGTCTGGCTGAGGATCACGTCCAGCGTCGGCAGCACCGGCGCGGCCTCGCCCAGCGCGAAGCCCGTGCCCAGCACCAGGATGCCGTGCACGACCAGCGACAGCGCCAGGGTGGCGCTGAAGCGCTCGTTCTCGCCGATCTTGGGCGGGGCGACGGGGGCGGTGGCGGACATTGCGGCTACGGGTTCGTTCGGGCCAGTCCCTTCCGCAAGCGGGAAGGGCGGTCGACGCTCATCCTACCTTCGCCTCGATCGCGTCGAACAGTTTCGCGCAGATGTTCAGGCCGAACTGTGCGTCCAGTTCGCGCACGCAGGTCGGGCTGGTGACGTTGACCTCGGTCAGGTAGTCGCCGATCACGTCCAGGCCGACGAACAGCATGCCGTTGCGCTTCATTTCCGGGCCGACCTGTGCGGCGATCCAGCGGTCGCGCTCGCCGAGCGGGCGGCCTTCGCCGCGGCCGCCTGCGGCCAGGTTGCCGCGGAACTCGTCGCCCTGCGGGATGCGCGCCAGCGCGTAGTCGACCGGCTCGCCGTCGATCAGCAGGATGCGCTTGTCGCCCTCGCTGATCTGCGGGATGTAGCGCTGCGCCAGCGCCAGGCTGCGGCCGCCGTGGGTCAGCGTTTCCAGGATCACGTTGAGGTTGGGGTCGCCGGTGCGGGCGCGGAAGATCGACTGCCCGCCCATCAGGTCCAGGGTCTTCAGCACCGCATCGCCATGCTCGTGCACGAACGCCTTCAGCTCGCCGGCGTGGCGGCTGACCAGGCTCGGCGGGCAGCACTGCGGGAACAGCAGCGCCGCCAGCTTCTCGTTGTAGTCGCGCAGGCCGCGCGGGTCGTTGAGCACCAGCGCGCCGGCGTGCCGGGCCAGGTCGAGGATGTGGGTGTCGTGCAGGTATTCGGCGTCGACCGGCGGGTCCTTGCGCATCAGCACGACCTGGCCGGGGCCGAAGGCCAGCTCGCGCCAGTCGCCCAGGCTGAACCAGCCGGCCTTGTCGTCCTTGACCGCCAGCGGCGCGACCGTGGCCAGCGGCGTGCCGCCGCGCACCGCCAGCCCGCCCGGCCGCACGTACCACAGGCGGTGGCCGCGGCGCTGCGCTTCCAGCAGCATGGCGAAGGTGGTGTCCTTGGCGATCTTGATGGAGCCGATCGGGTCCATCACGACGACGACGTCGAGGGTCATGGCTGGTTTCGCCTTATTCCGGCAACGAAAACGGGCGAAAATGGTAGCAGGCGGCAACTGCGACGCAGTTCTCGTTTTCCCGGCGGCCGGCCCGGCGGCCCCGGAACGCGTGTCTTGACAGTATGTGCCAAGACTGGAATATAAAGCCTTGTCGCAATGGCGCCGGGGATGCACGGCGCCATGCATGGGGAACAGAGAAGGCTAATGACCGAGAAAGACAGCCCGGCCGGCGCGTTCAGCGGCCTCAGGGTGATGGTGATCGACGATTCCAAGACCATCCGTCGCACCGCGGAAACCCTGCTCAAGCGCGAGGGCTGCGAGGTAGTCACTGCCACCGACGGCTTCGAGGCCCTGGCCAAGATCGCCGACCAGCAGCCGCAGATCATCTTCGTCGACATCATGATGCCGCGCCTGGACGGCTACCAGACCTGCGCGCTGATCAAGAACAACCAGGTCTTCAAGTCGACGCCGGTGATCATGCTGTCGTCGAAGGACGGCCTGTTCGACAAGGCGCGCGGGCGCATCGTCGGCTCCGAGCAGTACCTCACCAAGCCGTTCACGCGCGAGGAACTGCTCGACGCGATCCGCACCCACGTAAGCCACTGAGCGCCGCAGGGGGCAGCGCCATGAACCGATCGCCGTTCGACATCCTCGAGGACTTCGAACGCCGCAGCCTGGCCCACGCCGTGGCCCAGCCGGCGCGCGAGGCCGCGCGCGAGCAGTGGCGCGGGGTCGGCTACCGCATCGGCCGCCGCCGCCTGGTTTCCGGCTTCGACGAAGTGGTCGAAATCGTGCGCCTGCCGCCGACCACGCCGGTGCCGGGGGCGCAGCCGTGGCTGCTGGGCATCGGCAACCTGCGCGGCAACCTGTTCCCGGTGATCGACCTGAAGCAGTTCCTCGAGGGCGAGCGCACCGTGCTGCACGAGGGCCAGCGCGTGCTGGTGATGCGCCAGCCCGGCGGCGACGTGGCGCTGACCATCGACGAACTGTACGGCCAGCGCGGCTTCGATCCCGAGCAGGCGGTCGAGCCGGGCGAACTGGCCGGCGGCCGCTACGCCAACTTCGTCAAGCAGGCGTACCGCAGCGAGGACCACGACTGGGGCGTGTTCGCGCTGTCGCTGCTGGCGCGCACGCCCGAATTCCGCCAGGCCGCGTTGTGACGCGGCGGGCGCACTGACCGACATTCGTTCAATTTCGTAGTACTGGGGAAGCGAAAAAAATGAGCACTGCACCGGATACCGCCAACGCCAGGAAAACCGGCGGCCTCGGCACCAGTTTCTGGCTGGTCCTGCTGGCGATCTCGGTGATCCTGTTCGGCGCCAACACCGCGGTGTCGGCGTGGATGGGCAGCCGCCTGTCCGGCGCCAGCGCCGGCGCGTCCGACTTGCGCGTGCTGTCGCAGCAGCTGGCCAACCAGGGCCGCGAGGCGGTGGACGGCCGGATCGAGGCGTTCGCCTCCTTCAAGGAAACCCGCGACGGCATCGAAAAGGCCATCACCACGCTGAACAGCCGCTACGGCAGCGAGCCGACCGTATCCGGGCCGATCAAGCGCCTGGTCGATACCTGGGCGCCGCTGCGCACCAGCGCCGACCGCGTGCTGGCCAGCCGCGAGGCGGTGTCGAAGGTGTCGGCCGCCGCCGACCAGTTCGCCGGGCGCATGCCGATGCTGCAGTCGCAGCTGAGCGAAATGCTGCGCGCGATGAGCGAGGGCGGCGCGACCTCGGCGCAGTTGTACACCGCGCTGCAGCAGGTGGGCGTGGCCAGCACCATGGCGCGCCGGGTGACCGAAATCCGCGCGGGCGGCGCCGGCGCGGCCGGCGCCGGCGAGTCGCTGGCGCGCGACTCGGTGCTGTTCGGGCGCGTGCTCGACGGCCTCGGCAAGGGCAACCCGCAGTTGGGCATCGCGCCGTTGCGCAGCCCCGCGGCGCAGGCCGCGGTGCGCGCGGCGCAGGCGCAGTGGACGACGATCGCCGTCGACCTGAAGAACATCCAGGACAACTCCAAGCCGCTGTTCGCCGCGCAGGAAGCGGCGGCCGCGCTGGTCGCCGGCTCGGACGGCATGCTCGCCGACAGCGGCCGCGTGTTCGATGCGTTCTCCGCGTTCGGCTCGACCCGCGACACGCGCATCTTCCCGAACTTCTGGTGGTCGGTGGTCGGCGGCGTCATGCTGCTGATCTCGATCGGCGGCTTCCTGTACAGCTTCTACCGCAGCCGCCAGCGCGAGCAGGAAGCGCGCTACCAGGCGCAGGTGGAATTCAACAGCCGCAACCAGCAGGCGATCATGCGGTTGCTGGACGAAATCTCCTCGCTCGGCGAAGGCGACCTGACCGTGAAGGCGTCGGTGACCGAGGACATGACCGGCGCGATCGCGGACGCCATCAACTACGCCGTCGACGAGCTGCGCAACCTGGTGACCACGATCAACGACGCCACCGTGCAGGTGGCCGCATCGACCCAGGAAACCCAGGCCACCGCGCTGCAGCTGGCCGAGGCCGCCGGCCACCAGGCCGACCAGATCAACAACGCCTCCGAGCGCATCACCGAAATCGCGGCGTCCATCGGCCAGGTGTCGAGGAACTCGACCGAATCGGCCGACGTGGCGCAGCGCTCGGTGCAGATCGCGACCGAGGGCGCCGGCGTGGTGCGCGAGACGATCCGCGGCATGGACCAGATCCGCGACCAGATCCAGGAGACCTCGAAGCGCATCAAGCGCCTGGGCGAGTCGTCGCAGGAAATCGGCTCGGTGGTGGAACTGATCAACGACATTTCCGAACAGACCAACATCCTCGCGTTGAACGCGGCGGTGCAGGCGGCTTCGGCCGGCGAAGCGGGCCGCGGTTTCGCGGTCGTGGCCGACGAAGTGCAGCGCCTCGCCGAACGCACCTCGAACGCGACCCGGCGCATCGAATCGCTGGTCCAGGCCATTCAGTCCGACACCAACGAGGCGGTCAGCTCGATGGAGCAGACCACCGCGGAAGTGGTGTCGGGCGCGCGCCTGGCCGAGGACGCCGGCACCGCGCTGGGCGAGATCGAACGCGTGTCGAGCGACCTGAACCAGCTCATCCAGAACATCTCCGGCGCGGCGCAGCAGCAGTCCGCCGCGGCGTCGGACATCACCCAGACCATGGGCGTGATCCGCCAGATCACCTCGCAGACGTCGCTCGGCGCCAACCAGACCGCCGAGTCGATCGGACACCTCGCGCAACTGGCCGCGGACCTGCGCCGCTCGGTCGCCGACTTCAAGCTGCCGGGCTGAGGACGAGGGCCAAGCAAGGAATGAACAGCGGACGTGACAACATGATCCACAGCGCGGGCCGGTTCGCGGCCGCGGCGGGGGTGCGCCGGTGAACGCGCTGCGCGACGCGATGAGCCAGGCGGCGCTCGGCTGGGTCAAGCCGGAGCTCGACGAGACCCTGCGCCTGGCGCGGGCCGAGGTCGAATTCTTCGCCGAGGATCCGAACGACACCGCGCGCATGCACCTGTGCGCCGGCTACCTGCACCAGGTGCAGGGCACGCTGCAGATGGTCGAGTTGTACGCGCCGGCGATGGTTGCCGAGGAACTGGAGCTGCTGGCGCAGTCGCTGCACGACGGCAAGGCGGCCGACCGCGACGAGGCCTGCGCCACGCTGATGCGCGGCACCGTGCTGCTGCCGGACTACCTGGAGCGCCTGCAGGGCGGGCACCGCGACATCCCGATCGTGCTGCTGCCGCTGCTCAACGACATCCGCGCGGCGCGCGGCGCGCCCGGGCTCAGCGAAAGCGTGCTGTTCGCCCCCGACCTGGACCGTCCGCTGCCGACCAGCGTGCCGCTGCCGGAGCCGATGCCGTGGCAGGCGCGGCGCGGTCGCATCGATGCGGCGCGGCAAAGCTTCGAACAGGCGCTGGCGGGCTGGCCGGAGGGCGGCGCGCCGCGCGACCCGGTCGGGCTGGCCGCCGCGCTGAAGGAATTGTCGGGCAGCGTCGAGAAGACCGTGGCGCGGCGCTCGCTGTGGGTCGCCGCCTCGGTCGCCGAAGCCCTGCGCGACGGCGCGCTGGCGGCGTCGGATGCGTTGCGCCAGGGCTTCGCCGGCCTCGGCCGCGCGCTGCAGCATTGGCAGCAGGACGGCGCCGACGTCGACCTGCCGCCGGGCCAGGAACCCACCCGCCAGCTGTTGTACGCGGTGGCGCAATCGTCGTCGCGACACCCGGCGCTGGACGAGCTGCGCGCCACCTTCCAGCTCGACGCGGCCGCGCCCAGCGAGGCCGAGGTCGACCACGCCCGCAGCAGCATCAGCGGCCGCAACCGCGCGCTGTTCGACACCGTCGGCGGCGTGGTCAAGGAAGAGCTGATGCGGGTCAAGGACGCGCTCGACCTGCACATGCGCACCGGCGCCGACATCGCCGCGCTGCAGCCGCAGGTCGGCGAATTGTCCAGCGTCGCCGACACCCTCGGCATGCTCGGCCTCGGCGCCGCACGCGACGTGGTGCTGCAGCAGCGCGACGCGCTGTCCGCGCTGGTCGCGGGCCAGCGCCGGGCCGACGAAGGCGCGCTGCTCAACATCGCCGGCGCATTGCTCTACGTCGACGCCTCGCTCGACAGCCAGGTCGCCAACCTCGGTGCCGCCGGCAGCCACGAGGAAGGCGCGCACGCCACCGACGCGCAGCACACGATCGGCGCGCTGGCGCAGGAGGCGATCGCCAACTTCGCCGCCGCGCGCGAAGGCTTCGTCGCCTTCATCGAAACCGGCTGGGACCATGCCGAACTGGCCGAAGTGCCGCGCCTGCTGGCCGAAGTCGCCGGCGCGTTGCGCATCCTCGACCTGGCGCAGGCGGCCGACTACGTCGAAGGCGTGCGCCGCTACGTCGGCAACGAACTGATCGGCAGGCGCCGCGTGCCCGGCGGCCAGCAGCTGGACACGCTGGCCGACGCGATGGCCAGCCTCGAGTACTACCTGGAGGCGCTGCGCGACAAGCGCCCGAACCAGGGCGACATCCTCGACATCACCCGCAGCAGCCTCGAAGCCCTGCGCTACTGGCCGCTGCCGCCCGAGCTGGCGGTCGAGGAAACCGTCGCCGCGGAAGAAGAACCGGAACCGGCGGCAGCGGAAGAAGCGCCGGCGCCGGTGCCCGCGGCGGCCATGGAGCCGCCGGCGGTCGCGGCCGGGCTGATCGAGCCGAGCACCGCCGCGCTGGTCGATGCGGTGGTCGCCAGGGCCGCGCCCGCGCCCACCCTGGTCACGCAACCGCCGGAAACGGCGGATGCGGTGCCGGCGACCGCGATCGGTCCCGAGCAGGGCGGTTTCGACACCCGCAGCGGCGACATCGACGACGAGATCCGCGAGGTCTTCCTCGAGGAATTCGACGAGGAAATCGCCAACCTCGAGCGTCTGCTGCCGACATGGCGCGCCGCGCCGGACGACCTGGAGAAGCTGCGGCCGATCCGCCGCGTCTTCCACACGCTGAAGGGCAGCGGCCGCCTGGTCGGCGCCGGCATGCTCGGCGAGTTCAGCTGGAAGATCGAGAACATGCTCAACCGCGTGCTCGACGGCTCGCGGCCGCCGTCGGAAGCGGTGCTCGCGCTGCTCGGGCAGGCCAGCGACACGTTGCCGCAGCTCAACGCCGCGCTGCACGGGCGCAAGGCGGTGTGGGCCGACATCGAAGGCATCAAGGAAGTCGCCGACCGCATCGCCGCCGGCGAGGACGCGTTCTATACCGCGCCGGTCGGCCTGCCGCGCTTCGACGAACCCGCGCCGGCGCCAGCCGCGGCCCCGGTGGCCGCCGCGCCGCCGCTGGACGGCACCCCGGCGCAGGTCGACGGCGTGCTGCGCGAGATCCTCGAGACCGAGGTCGCCAACCATCTGGAAACCGTGCACGACTGGCTGGCGCGCGCCGAATCCGCGCCGCAGCCGGCCAGCGAGGCGCTGCTGCGCGCGTTCCACACCATGAACGGCGCGTTCGCGATGGCCGACGTGCCGGAAATCCCCGAGGTCACCGGCGCGGCCGAGCAATACCTCAAGCGCCTGCTGCCGGCCAACGTGCCGGTGTCCGACGCCGGCGTGGTCGCGCTGGCCGAAAGCGCGCAGGCGATCAGCGGCACGATGGCCGCGCTGCGCACGCCGGCGCCGCGCGTGCCGGTGTTCGCCGAGCTTGCCGCGCGCCTGTCCGCGCTGCGCGACAGCCTGCCGCCGGCGCCGGTCGCGGCGGAACCGCCGGCGGGCGCCTACGTGGAGGCGCTGCCGCCGATCGCGCCGCCGCTGGCGCCGGATGCGCTGGAACTCGCGGAACTGGTCGACAACGATCTGTCGGCCTACCTCGCCGCGCCGGAACCCGGCGCTCCGGCCGGCGCAGCCGCGCCGACGCAGGACCGGCAGCCGGAAGCGGTCGAGCCGTTCAGCGACGAAGCGGCCGGAATCGCCGACATCGGCTACGACGCCGCTTCGTTCGAAGTCGAGGAGATCAGCCTCGAAGACGCGGACGGCCAACCGGGCGTGGGGATCGAGGAAATCGCGCTCGAACCGGCCGGGGCGGAACTGCAGATCGAGGAGATCTCGCTGGCGTCGGCCGAACCGGTCGCGGAAGCGGAACCGTCCCCGGAAGCGCACGACGTCGTGCCGCCGCTGGCGCCGGACGACCTGCAGGTCGAGGAGGTCGTGCTGGAAGACGCCGCGACGCCGGAGCCGGCTGTCGAAACCGGAATCGTCGAGGCGGAAGCTGTCGAAGCGGAAGCCATCGAAGCCGGGGCGACGGAAGAAACGGCGATCCAGGAACCGGTTTCCGAACAAGCCGCGGCCGAAGAAGCGGCTGCTGAAGAAGCGGCTGCCGAAGAAGCGGCTACCGAAGAAGCGGCTACCGAAGAAGCGGCTACCGAAGAAGCGGCCACCGAAGGAATGGCCGTCGAGGAAGCTGCAGCCGAAGCGGAGCCCGTCGCCGCGGAACCGGCGGTCGAGCTGCCGCCGCTGAAGGCGCCGGTGCTGGCGCCCGAGCCGGCGCCGCAGCCGGCGGTGATGGCCGACATCGATGCCGGCGAACTCGACGCCGCCGAACTCGATCTCGACCTCGTCGACATCTTCGCCGAGGAAGGCGCCGACCTGCTCGACCATTCCGACGGCGTGCTCGCCAAGCTGCGCGAGGCCCCGGACGACCGCAACCTGGTCCTCGAACTGCAGCGCGACCTGCACACGCTCAAGGGCGGCGCGCGCATGGCCGGCATCAACGCCATCGGCGACCTCGGCCACTCGATCGAGTCGCTGCTCGAGCAGGTGGCCGCGCAGCGCGTCGACCTGGGGCTGGACGGCGTCCGCGCGCTGGAACGCGGCTTCGACCGCCTGCACGCGCTGCTGGCCAAGACCAGCGCGCACCGCGCGGTGAAGATACCGGCCGAGCTGATCGCCGAATTCAACGCGCGTTCCGAAGGCCGGTCGCTGCCGGTTCCCGGTGCCGCCGACGCCGGACCGGCGCACGCGCCGGAACTGGCGCCGCTGTCGGCGCCGGTGGAGATCGGCGAAGCGGTCGCCGAACCCGTCGCCACGGAGCAGGCCGCCACGCCGGCCGTCGCGGCCGACACCGAGTTCTTCCCGCAGGCCTCGCAGGAGCAGGTGCGCATCCGCGCCGACCTGCTCGACCGCCTGGTCAACTACGCCGGCGAAGTCGCGATCTACCGCGCGCGCCTCGAGCAGCAGCTGGGCGCGTTCCGCGGCGCGATGGCCGAACTCGACCGCACCAACACCCGCCTGCACGACCAGCTGCGCCGCCTCGACCTCGAGACCGAAGCGCAGATCGTCGCGCGCTACCAGCGCGAGCAGGACCGTGGCGACCCCGCGTTCGACCCGCTGGAACTGGACCGCTTCTCCACGCTGCAGCAGCTCAGCCGCGCGCTGGCCGAATCCGCGGCCGACTTGACCGGCCTGCAGGGCGTGCTCGACGACCTGTCGCGCCAGTACGACAGCCTGTTGCAACAGCAGTCGCGCGTGAGCTCGGAACTGCAGGACGGCCTGATGCGCGCGCGCATGGTGCCGTTCGACGGCCTGGTGCCGCGCCTGCGCCGCGTGCTGCGCCAGGCCGCCGCGGAAACCGGCAAGCAGGTGCGCATGGAGCTGGACGGCGCGCACGGCGAACTCGACCGCAACGTGCTCGAACACATGACCGCGCCGCTGGAACACCTGATGCGCAACGCGGTCGCCCACGGCCTGGAAACGCCCGACGTGCGCCGCAAGGCGGGCAAGGACGCCGAGGGCACGGTGCGCATCAGGCTGCGCCGCGAAGGCTCGGAAATGGTGCTGCAGATTTCCGACGACGGCGCCGGCATCAACCACGAGGCGATCCGCAAGCGCGCCGAGGCGCGCGGCCTGATCGCGCCGGGCGCGACCCCGAGCCCCGCCGAGCTGGAGCGCCTGATCCTCGAATCCGGCTTCAGCACCGCCGAAAGCGTCAGCCAGCTGGCCGGCCGCGGCGTCGGCATGGACGTGGTCTACAGCGAAGTGCGCCAGCTCGGCGGTTCGCTGGACATCGGTTCGGAAGCGGGCCGGGGCACCACCTTCACCCTGCGCCTGCCGCAGACCCTGGCGGTCACCCAGGCCGTGTTCGTGCGGATCGGCGAAACCCAGTTCGCGGTGCCGGTCGCCGCGGTCGGCGGCATCGGCCGCATCGCCCGCGAGCGCTACGACGTCGCCGGCGGCAAGTACCTGTACGGCGGCCAGGAATACGCGTTGCACGACCTCGGCGCCTTGACCGGCCACGACCCGGCCAAGGCCGAGGGCGAGGCGCAGATCCCGCTGTTGCTGGTCAACGCCGGCGACCTGCACGCCGCGGTGGCGGTCGACGAAGTGCTCGGCAACCGCGAAATCGTGGTCAAGCCGGTCGGCCCGCAGCTGGCCTCGATCCCCGGCATCTACGGCGCCACGATCACCGGCGACGGCAGCATCGTGGTGATCCTCGACGCCGCGCCGCTGGTGCGCCGCCACCTGTCGCAGCCGGCGCTCGCGCACGCTTCCGCCGCGCAGTTGCCGGAACAGCGGCGCGTGCCGCTGGTGATGGTGGTCGACGACTCGCTGACCATGCGCAAGGTCACCGGCCGCGTGCTGGAACGCCACAACTTCGAGGTCGTCGCCGCGCGCGACGGCGTCGAGGCGCTGGAGCGGCTCGAGGAACGCATCCCCGACCTGATGCTGCTGGACATCGAAATGCCGCGCATGGACGGCTACGAGCTGGCCACCGCGATGCGCGCCGACCAGCGCTTCCGCAACGTGCCCATCGTCATGATCACCTCGCGTACCGGCGACAAGCACCGCCAGCGCGCGTTCGAGATCGGCGTGCAGCGCTACATGGGCAAGCCGTACCAGGAGCTGGACCTGATGCGCAACGTCTACGACCTGCTGGGAATCGCCCGTGTCCGCGAATGAATCCAGGCGCGTAGCCCTGCTGGCGCGCGAGGGCGCGGCGCGCGAAAAGCTGCGCCAGACCCTGCGCGAAGTCGGCGCCGACGTCGTGATCGAGGCCGACCCGGCCGGCGTCGACGCCGTCGCGCTGAGGGCGGCCGCACCGCAGGTGCTGCTGGTCGCGCTGGAGCCGGTGATCGAGGACAGCCTGCAACGGCTGGGCGAAGTGCTGCACGACCCGGAGATCAGCGTGATCTTCGACGACGCCGAACTGGCCGCGCAGCGCGAAGGCTGGAGCGCGCAGCGCTGGGCGCGGCACCTGGCGGCCAAGCTGCACGGCCACCAGGACGTGCTGCCGCCCGGGCACGAGGAAGACGAAGCCGACAAGGTCGCGCAACTGCGTCCCGGCCGCCCGGCGACGCCGGCGCAGCTGCACGCCGGCGACACCTTCGATCCGCATGTGCGCGAAGCGCGCGATACCGCGCCGGCGCTGCCGCAGGACGGCCTGTTGCCCGGCGAAGGCGATGGCGATGGCCCGGATGCGGACAGCGGTCTCCTGTCGCTGTCGGACGAGCCGTTGTCGCTGAGCGACGAACCCGAGGCCTGGCAGCCGCCGACGCGCACGCTGGACAACGAACTGGTCGATGGCTTCGGCGGACCGCGCCTCGACCCCGAACCCGACCCCGACCCCGTGCCGGAACCGCCGCGCAGGGCCGAACCGCCGCCGTTGCCGCCCGAGCTTCCGCCCGTCGCGTCCAAGCCGCTGCCCAGCGGCCTGAAGCTGGAACTGGAGGAACTGGATGCTGCACCGGCCACGCCGGCACGGCCGCAACCGGCGGAGCCGGCCGCAGTGCCGCCGCCGTTCGGCGGCCTGTCGCTGGAGCTGGAATCGCTGGACGGCGCGCCTGCCGCGTCGGCGCCTTCGCCGCCGCCGCCGGTGCAACCGCAAGCGGAGCCGCCGGCGCAGGGCGCAGTGGTGCTGTTCGCCGGGATCGGCGGTCCGGACGCGGGGCGTCGCGTGCTGGCCGAACTGCCGGCGGGTTTCCCGCGCCCGGTGCTGGTGCACCTGCGCCTCGACGGCGGCCGCTACGACAACTTGGTCAAGCAGCTCGAGCGCGTCTCGCCGATGCCGGTGGTGTTGGCCGGCGCCGGCGACATGGCCAAGCGCGCGCAGGTCCACGTGCTGCCGAACGACGTCACCGCCGGCGTCGAGGAGGGCAGCGTCCGTTTCGTGGCCGGCGCGACCGTCGCCAGGGACCTGATCGCGGCGCTGCCGGCGGCACAGAGCTCGGTGCTGCTGCTCAGCGGCAGCGATCCGGCCTGCGTCGACGCGGCGGTGGCGCTGGCGGCGCAGGGCGCCTACGTCGCCGGCCAGTCGCTGCAGGGCTGCTACGACCCGGCGGCGTCGAAGGCGCTGCAAATCCGCGGCGGCAGCGTCGGTACGCCATCCGAACTGGCCGCCGGCGTGGCCAGGCACGGCTGAAACGATTCCCGGAGTAGAGCATGGCCCATTCCAACGACGAAATCCGCGGCGTACTGGTGCAGGTCGCCGGCGAGCGCGTGCTGCTGCCGAACGCGACGATCGGCGAAGTGCTGGCGAAGGTGCCGGTGGAACCGATCGCCAACGCGCCGCAGTGGCTGGCGGGACGGATCCACTGGCACGGCTGGCAGGTGCCGCTGGTGTCGTTCGCGCGCCTGGCCAACCTGAGCGACGAAGGCCTGACCGCGAACAGCAAGATCGTGGTGCTGAAGGCGCTGGGCGGCGACGCGGACATGCCGTACGTGGCGCTGTTGACGCCGTCGTTCCCGCGCCTGGTGTCGGTGCCGCGCGACGGCCTGCTGGCCGACGCCAGCGAGGAGTCGTTGCCGGAAGGCGTGCTGGTGCGCGTGCTGATCGGCGACGAAGTGGCGCTGCTGCCCGACCTGGACAAGGTCGAATCGATGGTCGGCGAGGCGTTGAAGCAGGCGGCGTGAGGCCTGGCGCCGCCCCTACAAGTCGCCAAATCTGGATTGCAGCGCCGCGATCGCGGCCAGCCCCGCGGTTTCCGTGCGCAGGATCCGCGGGCCCAGGCGCAGGCCGCCGAAACCGGCCGACTTCAATGTTTCGCGGTCGCGCGGCGACCAGCCGCCTTCGGGGCCGATGGCGACGGCGACCGACGGAGGCGACGGCGCCGGCAGCGACGACAGCGCGTGTTCGCCTTCCGGGTCCAGCGTGAGTTTCAGCGTCGCCTGCACCGAGCGCGCGGCGTCGGCCAGCGAAGCCGGCGCGGACAGTTCCGGGATCGTCGCGCGGCCGCTCTGTTCGCAGGCGGCGACGATCACGTTGCGCCAGTGCTCGACACGCCTGGCCGCGCGCTCGGCGTCGAGCTTCACTTCGCTGCGCTCGGAATTCACCGGCACGACCGCGGCGACGCCGAGCTCGGTCGCCTTCTGCAGGATCAGGTCCATCTTCTCGCCGCGGGCGATGCCCTGCAGCAGCACGATGCGCAGCGGCGATTCGTTGCGGGCCTCCGACTTCGAGGCGACCGCGGCGCGGACCTCGCGCTTGCCCGCCGCGACGATGCGCGCGGCGTAGTCGTGGCCATCGCCGTTGAACAGCACGCACTCGTCGCCTTCGCGCAGGCGCAGCACGCGCACCAGGTGCGCGGCGGCCGAGTCGGGCAGGGCGATTTCCGCGCCGGTCGACAGCGGCGTCGCGACGAAGCAGCGGGTCAGGCGCATGCGGTGGCCTCGTCGATCGCCGCGCGCGTGGTTTCCGCGAGCAGCGCGAGTTGCGCGTCGTCGATGCAATACGGCGGCATCCAGTACAGGACGTCGCCGAGCGGGCGCAGCACCACGCCGCGGGCCAGCGCGGCGCGGTAGGCGCGCAAGCCGACGCGCGCTTCGGCCGGGAAGGGCGTGGCCCGGTTCCCGTCGCGGGTCAGTTCGAAGGCGACGATCATCCCGGTCTGGCGCACGTCGGCGACATGCGGGTGGCCGCGGAACGCGTCCGCCAGCCGCGCCATCTTCGCCGCGGTGGCGCGGTTGCGTTCGAGGATGCCGTCGCTTTCGAAGATGCGCAGCGACGCCAGCGCCGCCGCGCAGGCCAGCGGGTTGCCGGTGTAGCTGTGCGAATGCAGGAAGGCGCGTTCGCGCGAATCGTCGAGGAAGGCGTCGTAGACCTGCTGCGTGGCCAGCACCGCCGCCAGCGGCAGGAAGCCGCCGGTCAGGCCCTTGGACACGCACATCAGGTCGGGCATCGCGCCGGCCTGCTCGAACGCGAACATCGTGCCGGTGCGGCCGAAGCCGGTGGCGATCTCGTCGGCGATCAGGAACGCGCCGTTGGCGTCGCACAGCTGGCGCGCGCGGCGCAGGTAGGCGGGGTGGTGCATGCGCATGCCGCCGGCGCACTGCACCAGCGGTTCGACGATCAGCGCGCAGATCTCGCCGGGATGGCGATCGAACAGCGCCGCCAGCGCGTCGGCGGCGCGCCCGGCGCACTGCTCGGCCGATTCGCCGCCGCGCGCCGCGTAGGCGTCCGGCGACGGCGCGAACAGCGCTTCGGCCAGCAGCGGCGCGTAGGTGCGGCGGTACAGCGGGATGTCGCCGACCGACAGCGCGCCGATGGTCTCGCCGTGGTAGCCGTTTTCCAGCGCAACGAATTTGCTCCGCCGTTCCTCGCCGAGGTTGCGGAAGAAGTGGAAGGCCATCTTCAACGCCACTTCGACGCCGGCCGAGCCGTTGTCGGCGTAGAACACCTTGGCCGGCGGCTCGCGCCCCGCCTGCTTCGGCGCGATGGCCAGCAGCTTCTCCGCCAGTTCGATCGCCGGTTCGTGGCCGAAGCCGGCCAGCAGCACCTGCTCCAGCGTGCCCGCCTGTTTCGCGATGGCGGCGGCGATGCGCGGCTCGGCGTGGCCGAACAGGTTGGTCCACCAGCTGCCGACCGCGTCCAGGTAGCGGCGGCCGTCGTGGCCGACCAGCCATGCGCCTTCGCCGCGCGCGATCGGCACCAGCGGCAACGCGTGCGGATGCTCGCGCATCTGCGTGCAGGGATGCCACAACACGGCCAGGTCGCGCTCGCGCCAGCGCGCCGCCTCCGGATTCCCACCGTCAATAGTCGCCGGCTCTGCTACCATTCGCGGGACATGTTCCATCGACTGCATCCCGCCATCATATCGGCCGCGACCAGACCGTGCATGGCTGGGCACGCGCCATGAGCCGCCGGCTCCCCACGATCCATGGCGTGACCGAGCAGGAAGCCGGACCCTACCGGATGGAGCGGCTGGACCTGGAATTCGCCAACGGCGAGCGCCGCCGTTTCGACCGCCTGGTCACGCGCGGCCACGGCGCGGTGGTGGTGGTGCCGATGCTCGACGACGAAACCGTGCTGCTGGTGCGCGAATACGCCGCCGGCGTGCACCGCTACGAACTGGGCCTGGTCAAGGGCCGCATCGATGCCGGCGAAACGCCGGAGCAGGCGGCCGACCGCGAATTGAAGGAGGAAGCCGGCTACGGCGCGCACCGCATCGACGTGCTGCGGCCGCTGAGCCTGGCGCCGACCTACATGAGCCACCAGTCGTGGCTGGTGCTGGCGCGCGACCTGTACCCGGAAAAGCTGCCCGGCGACGAGCCGGAGGAGCTGGAAGTGGTGCCGTGGAAGCTGGAGCGGCTCGACGAGCTGATGCTGCGCGAAGATTTTTCCGAAGGCCGCTCGCTGGCGGCCCTGTTCATTGCCAGGGAATGGCTGCAACGGTTGTCCTGAATGCGAATCTCCCCCGACCATTACGAAGCGGTGATCGCCATCGCGCACGAGGCCGCCGCCGCGATCATGGCGGTGTACGCGCAGACGTTCGAAGTCGAGAGCAAGGCCGACGACACGCCGCTGACCCGCGCCGACATGGCTGCGCACCACATCATCGCCGAAGGCCTGCAGCGTTTGACGCCGGACTGGCCGGTGCTGTCGGAGGAGGCCTCCGACATCCCGTGGTCGGTGCGCGCGGAGTGGCCGACCTACTGGCTGGTCGATCCGCTCGACGGCACCCGCGAGTTCGTCAAGCGCAATGGCGAGTTCACCGTCAACATCGCGCTGGTCGAAGAGAACCAGCCGGTGTTCGGCGTGGTGGTGGCGCCGGTCACCGGCACCGCGTGGCATGCGATGCAGGGCCGTGACGCGTTCCGCCGCGACGGCGACAGCGACACGCTGCTGCGCACGCGGCGCCCGGCGCGGCCGCCGTTGCGCGTGGCCGCGAGCCGCTCGCACCGCGATGCGCGCACCGATGCGCTGCTGGAGCGGATCGCGGCGTGGAGCGGCGATGCGGCGGAGACGCTGGCGCTGGGTTCCTCGCTGAAATTCTGCCGCATCGCCGAGGGCGCGCTGGACGTGTACCCGCGTTTCGGGCCGACCTCGGAGTGGGACACGGCGGCGGCGCAGTGCATCCTGGAATCGGCCGGCGGGGCGTTGCTGGCGCCGGACGGGCGGTCGTTCCGCTACAACCGGCGCGAGTCGCTGTTGAACGGCGACTTCATCGCGCTGGGCGATCCGACCCTGCCTTGGCAGGATTGGCTGTAAACGGCATGGACAGGCCGAAAGCCCCCATCGACGAACTCCTCGAAATCATGGCCCGGCTGCGCGATCCGCAAGGCGGTTGCCCGTGGGACCTGCAGCAGGATTTCTCGACCATCGCGCCGTACACGATCGAGGAGGCCTACGAAGTCGCCGATGCGATCGACCGCAACGACCTGGACGACCTGAAGGGCGAACTCGGCGACCTGCTGCTGCAGGTGGTGTTCCACGCGCAGATGGCGAAGGAGCGGGGCGCGTTCGGCTTCGACGACGTGGTGCGTTCGATCAGCGACAAGATGCTGCGGCGGCATCCGCACGTGTTCGGCGAGGCCTCGCGCGACGACGCGGCGGCGGTCGAGGAGAGCTGGCATGCGATCAAGCGGGCCGAACGCGCCGCGGCCGGCGACGAGGATGCATCCGCGCTGGCCGGCATCGCCCGCGGCCTGCCGGAATGGCAGCGCGCGGTGAAGCTGCAGGCGCGCGCGGCGAAGACCGGCTTCGACTGGCCCGGTCCGGAGCCGGTGATCGCCAAGCTGCACGAGGAAATCGACGAAGTGCGCGCCGAATTCGCCCGGGGCGACGTGGAGGCGAACCGCGCGCGGCTGGAGGACGAGATCGGCGACGTGCTGTTCGTCTGCGCCAACCTGGCGCGGCACGCGAAGGTCGACGTCGGCGCGGCGCTGCGCCACGCCAACGCGAAGTTCGAGCGGCGCTTCCGCGCGATGGAAAGGCTCGCCGAAGCCGACGGCAGGCCGCTTGCCGGACAACCGCTGGAAGCGCAGGAGGCCTACTGGACGCGGGCCAAGCGCATCGAGCGCGGGGAAGGCTGAGCGGCGGCGTTGTCTCCGCATCGCGCCCGGCGCATCATGGCGCCGTCGCGACGCCGCTTCCGGGAGGGGAAATGAGCCGCTTCGCCAGTTTCCGCGAGTTCTATCCGTTCTACCTCAGCGAACACCGGAACCGCACTTCGCGCCGGCTGCATTTCGCCGGCAGCTGCGGCGCATTGGGCTTCGTCGCCGGCGCGATCTTCAGCGGCAACGCGTGGTGGCTGCTGGCCGCGCTGTTCTGCGGCTACGGCTTCGCCTGGGTGGGGCATTTCTTCTTCGAGAAGAACCGGCCGGCGACGTTCAGGCACCCGTTCTATTCCTTCGCCGGCGACTGGGTGATGTTCAAGGACATCCTGGCCGGGAAGATCAAGTTCTGAGAAAGCGCTGCGCCGGCGGTTCGGTCACTCCTTGAACATCAGGAACGCCGCGCCGACGATCAGCGCGAACGCGGCGTAGTGGTTCCACTTCAGCGGCTGGCCGAGGAACCACGCCGAGAAGCCGGCGAACACGACCAGGGTGAGGATTTCCTGGATCGTCTTCAGCTGCACCACCGAGTACGCCGCGTTGCCGATGCGGTTGGCCGGCACCATCAGCGTGTATTCGAAGAAGGCGATGCTCCAGCTGGCCAGGATCGCGACCAGCAGCGGCGCGGCGCGGTATTTCAGGTGCCCGTACCAGGCGAAGGTCATGAAGATGTTGGAGCCGAGCAGCAACAGGATCGGCAGCAGGCGGGCGGTCATGGGGGCGGGGTCCCCCGCGGCAGGGCGCCGGGGTCGAAAGGGCGCCGATCATAGCGCTCCGCGGCCGTGCCGTGGCGGTAAACTGCGCGCACTTTCCCGACGGAGAACCGCCATGCGCAAGCTCCCGTGGTTGTTGCTCGCGACGCTCGCCGTCGCCACTCCGGCCGCCTTCGCCACCCAGCAGGCCAAGCCGGTGGAATGGAAGGTCGGCGGGCAGGTCTTCAGCGGTTTCGTGGTCTACGACGATGCCGGCAGCGACAGGCGCCCCGGGCTGGTGATGGTGCCGGACTGGCTGGGCGTGACCGACGACGCGGTGGCCAAGGCCCGGCAGATCGCCGGCGACGATTACGTCGTGCTGGTCGTGGACATGTACGGCAAGGGGATCCGGCCGAAGAACCCGAGCGAGGCCAGCGCGCAGGTGACGAAGCTCTACCCGGACCCGGCGGCGATGCGCGCGCGGATCAACGCCGGGCTGGATGCGCTGAAGGCGCAAGCCGGCAAGGTGCCATTGGACGCGACGAAGATCGCCGCCTTCGGCTATTGCTTCGGCGGCTCGTCGGTGCTGGAACTGGCGCGCAGCGGGGCCGACGTGGCCGGCGTGGTGAGTTTCCACGGCGGGCTTTCGACGGCGCTGCCGGCGCGGAAGGGCGCGGTGAAGGCGCCGCTGCTGGTCCTCAACGGCGCCGACGACAAGGGCACGGCCGGCGACATCGCCGGTTTCGAGCAGGAAATGAACGAAGCCGGCGCCGACTGGCAGTTCGTCAACTTCAGCGGCGCGGTGCACTGCTTCGCGCTGGAGAACGCCAACCGCCCGCCGGGCTGCGTCTACAACGAGCGCGCAGCCCGGCGCGCGTACAGGATGATGGACGATTTCCTCGACGAGGTCTTCGCCGACTGAGCGGTCAATGCGTGCGTTCGACCGCGTAGCGCGCCAGTCCGCGCAGCGCGGCCAGCGCTTCGCTGTCCGGCAGGCCGTCGAGCGCGCCTTCGGCCGCGGCAGCGTATTCGAAGGCGCGGCGGCGGCTGTAGTCGAGGCCGCCGGTGGCCCTGATCGCCGCCAGCACTTCCGGCATCGCGCCGGCGTCGCCGTTCTCGACGATCCCGCGCAGCCGCGCGCGCACCGCTTCGTCCGAGTGCGCCATCGCGTGGATCAGCGGCAGCGTGGCCTTGCCTTCGGCGAGGTCGTCGCCGAGGTTCTTGCCCAGGTCGGCGGCATCGGCCGCGTAGTCGAGCACGTCGTCGGCGATCTGGAAGGCATAGCCCAGGTACATGCCGTAGTCGTACAGCTTGCGCTGGGTCGCTGCGTCGACCCCGGACGCCAGCGCGCCCAGTTGCGTGCCGGCGGCGAACAGCACCGCGGTCTTGCGCTCGATCACGCGCAGGTAGGCGGCCTCGTCGGTATCGGGGTTGTGCACGTGCAGCAGTTGCAGCACTTCGCCTTCGGCGATGCGGTTGGTGGTGTCGGCGAGGATCCGCATCACTTCCATGCGGTCCAGTTCCACCATCAGCTGGAAGCTGCGCGAATACAGGAAGTCGCCGACCAGCACGCTCGGCGCGTTGCCCCACAGCGCATTGGCGGTGCTGCGGCCGCGGCGCAGGTCGGATTCGTCGACCACGTCGTCGTGCAGCAGGGTCGAGGTGTGGATGAACTCGATGATCGCCGCCAGCTGGTGGTGCTCGGCGCCGGCGTCGCCGCCGCAGGCGCGGCCGGCCAGCGCCACCAGCATCGGCCGCAGGCGCTTGCCGCCGGCGGAGACGATGTGCTCGGCGATCTGGTTGATCAGCACCACGTCCGAAGCCAGCCGGCGCCGGATCAGGGCGTCGATCGCGGCCATGTCCGGTGCGGCGAGGGCCTGGATCTGCGGCAGGGGCAGGGCGGGCCGGGCCGGCTTCGAATTGGGGTGGACGACGGCGGACATGGGCGATGGCGTATGGAAGTCGCTGAATTATAAGGGCGCGGATGTGAAGGGCGACAGGGCGGATTCCTACCCTGTCGCGGCCGGTCTTCCGATGGCGTTCACATCGGCGGGTATACTGGAATGGCGCTCCGCAATCGGCGGGGCTAAGGACGGAACGAAGACATGGCACGCGGCATCAACAAGGTCATCCTGGTCGGCAACCTGGGCAACGACCCCGACACCAAGTACACCCAGAGCGGCATGGCCGTCACCACCATCAGCCTGGCCACCACCAGCGTGCGCAAGGACCGCGACGGCAACCAGCAGGAACGCACCGAGTGGCACCGGGTGAAGTTCTTCGGCAAGCTCGGCGAGATCGCCGGCGAATACCTGCGCAAGGGCTCGCAGGTCTACGTCGAGGGCAGCATCCGCTACGACAAGTTCACCGGCAACGACGGCCAGGAGCGCTACATCACCGAGATCGTCGCCGACGAGATGCAGATGCTCGGCGGCCGCGGCGAAGGCGGCGGCTCGGCCGAACGCGCTTCGCGCCCGCAACGCCAGGAATACGGCTCGGGCGGTTCCGGCGCGTCGCGCCGGCCGGCGCCGGCGGCCGCACAACCGGCAGCGGACGCGGGCTTCGACGACGACGACATCCCGTTCTGAGCCGGCGGCCGCGCCTTTCCCATCGAACCCCCAGGAAACACTACGGAGAACAGTGTGCCGACATGGCTGGTCACCGGCGGAGCCGGGTTTATTGGCGGTAATTTCGTGCTGGAAGCGGTGCCGCGCGGCGTCCGCATCGTCAACCTGGACGCGTTGACCTACGCCGGCAATCTCGACACGCTGGCTTCGCTGGAAGGCAATCCCGACCACGTCTTCGTGCACGGCGACATCGGCGACCGTGCGCTGGTCGAGCGTCTGCTGGCCGAATACCGGCCCGATGCGGTGGTGAATTTCGCCGCCGAGAGCCACGTCGACCGCTCGATCGATGGCCCGGCCGCCTTCGTGCAGACCAACGTGGTCGGCACGCTCGGCTTGCTGGAATCCGTGCGTGACTACTGGAAGAACCTGCCAGGCGAAGCGAAGGACGGGTTCCGCTTCCTGCACGTCTCCACCGACGAGGTCTACGGCACCCTGGGCGAAACCGGGAAGTTCACCGAGACCACGCCGTACGCGCCGAACTCGCCGTATTCGGCTTCGAAGGCGGCCTCGGACCACCTGGTGCGCGCGTTCCACCACACCTACGGCCTGCCGACGCTGACCACCAACTGCTCGAACAACTACGGGCCGTACCCCTTCCCCGAGAAACTCATCCCGCTGGTGATCGCCAAGGCGCTGGCCGGCGAGCCGCTGCCGGTGTACGGCGACGGCAAGCAGGTGCGCGACTGGCTGTTCGTGCGCGACCACTGCGCGGCGATCCGCGCCGTGCTCGAGCGCGGCCGGGTCGGCGAGACCTACAACGTCGGCGGCAATTCCGAAAAGCAGAACATCGAGGTGGTGAAGGCGATCTGCTCGCTGCTCGACCAGCGCCGCCCGCGTGCCGACGGCAAACCGCGCGAAAGCCAGATCGCCTTCGTCGCCGACCGCCCCGGCCACGACCGCCGCTACGCGATCGACGCCGGCAAGCTGAAGGACGAACTGGGCTGGGAGCCGCAATACACCTTCGAGCGCGGCATCGCCGAGACGGTCGACTGGTACCTCGACAACCAGGACTGGGTGAAACGCGTGCTCGACGGCAGCTACCGCCTCGAGCGCATCGGCACCGCCTCGTAAGGGAAACCGGAAATGACCCAGCGCAAAGGCATCATCCTGGCCGGCGGCTCCGGCACGCGCCTGTACCCGATCACCCGCGGCATCAGCAAGCAACTGCTGCCGGTGTACGACAAGCCGATGATCTATTACCCGCTGAGCGTGCTGATGCTGGCGGGCATCCGCGAAGTGCTGGTGATCAACACGCCGCACGAGCAGGCGTTGTTCCAGGCATTGCTCGGCGACGGCTCGCAGTGGGGCATGCGCATCGAGTACGCGGTGCAGCCGAGCCCGGACGGTCTGGCGCAGGCCTACCTGATCGGCCGCGACTTCGTCGCCGGCCAGCCAAGCTGCCTGGTGCTGGGCGACAACATCTTCTACGGCCATGGATTGACCGAGATGCTGAAGCGCGCCGACGAGCGCGCCGACGGCGCCACCGTGTTCGGCTATTGGGTCAGCGATCCGGAACGCTACGGCGTGGCCGAATTCGACGCGCAGGGCAAGGTGGTCGGGCTGGAGGAGAAGCCGAAGCAGCCGCGTTCCAATTACGCGGTCACCGGCCTGTATTTCTACGACGGCCGCGCCAGCGATTACGCCGCCGCGCTGAAGCCGTCGCCGCGGGGCGAGCTGGAGATCACCGACCTCAATCGCCGTTACCTGGAGGACGGTTCGCTGCATTTGGAGCAGATGGGCCGCGGTTTCGCCTGGCTGGATACCGGCACCCACCAGTCGTTGCTCGAAGCCTCGAACTACATCGAGACGATCGAAACCCGGCAGGGCCTGAAGGTCGCTTGCCCCGAGGAAATCGCCTATGCGCAGGGCTGGATCGATGCCGCGCAGGTGGAAGAGCTCGCCGCGCCGCTGGCCAAGAACGGCTACGGCCAGTACCTGTTGACGCTGCTGAAGCGCGGGGCGGTCAAGTGAAGGTCGTCGAAACCGACTTGCCGGGTTGCGTGGTGATCGAACCGGCGGTGTTCGGCGATGCGCGCGGCTTCTTCTTCGAGACCTGGAACGCGCAGCGTTACGGCGAACTCGGGCTGCCGTCGCGGTTCGTGCAGAGCAACGTTTCGTCGTCGTCGAGGGGCGTCCTGCGCGGTTTGCATTACCAGTGGCCGAACCCGCAGGGCAAGCTGGTCAGCGTGCTCGAAGGCGAGGTCTACGACGTCGCCGTCGACATCCGTCGCGGCTCGCCGACCTTCGGCAAGTGGGCGGCGGCGGTGCTGAGCGCGGAGAACAGGCGCCAGTTCTGGATACCGGAGGGTTTCGCGCACGGCTTCGCGGTGCTTTCGGATCGCGCGCTGTTCAGCTACCTGTGCACCGACGTCTACTACCGCGAACACGATGCCGGCGTGCGCTGGAACGATGCCGACATCGGCATCGACTGGCCGGTCGGCGAGCCGCAACTGTCCGACAAGGATGCGAAGGCGCCGTTCCTGTCCGAAATCGCGCGGGAACGGCTGCCGGCCTACGCCGCATGAAGATCCTGTTGCTCGGCGCGAACGGCCAGGTCGGCCGCGAGTCGCGGCGCAGCCTCGCCTCGCTGGGCGACGTGGTGTGCGCCACGCGCGGCGGCAGGCTGGAGGACGGCACGGAGTGCGAGGCCGCCGATTTCGACGCGCCGGATTCGCTGCCCGCACTGGTCGAGCGCATTGTGCCGGATGTCGTCGTCAACGCCGCCGCCTACACTGCGGTGGACAGAGCCGAGGAAGAAGTCGAGGCCGCGTTCCGCGCCAACGCCGAGGCGCCGCGCCAGCTCGCGCAGGCCTGTGCGAAGCGCGGCATCCCGCTGGCGCATTATTCGACCGATTACGTCTTCGATGGCGGCGGCGCGCGGCCGTACCGCGAGGACGACCCGACCGCGCCGCTGGGCGTGTACGGCGCCAGCAAGCTGGCGGGCGAGCGGGCGATCCAGGCTTCGGGCTGCCGATACCTGATCTTCCGCACCGCATGGGTTTACGCCGCGCACGGCAAGAACTTCCTGCGCACGATGTTGCGGCTTGCCGCGGAACGCGACGAATTGCGCGTGGTCGCCGACCAGATCGGCACGCCGACTCCGGCCGCGCTGATCGCCGACGTCACTGCGCAGGTACTGGCGCAGTCGCCGGGGCGGTCCGGTATCTGGCACCTGACCGCGTCCGGCGAAACCAGCTGGCACGGTTTCGCCCGGGCCATCGTCGATGCGGCGGTGCAGCGTGGATTGCTGGCGAAGGCGCCGAAGGTGATCCCGATCGCGACCGCCGACTACCCGACGCCCGCACGACGACCGGCATATTCGCGGCTGGATACGTCCCGGTTGCAAGCCGATTTCGGCATCGAATTGCCGGATTGGCGCGAGGGCATGGCCCGGGTGCTGGACGAGATCGCGGCAAGCCGCTGAGCGCGCCGATTCCGCCGCAAGGCTTCCCGGAACGCGTGCCATCCGGTAGTTTGTCGCCCACTTTGCCATCCGGGGACCGGGCATGAACGAAAAGACCCAGCCGCAGCTCACATTCCGCGCCGTCATCCTCGCCATCGTGCTGGCGGTGGTGCTGTCCGCGGCCAATGCCTACCTCGGCCTGTTCGCCGGCCTGACCATCGCCACTGCGATCCCGGCGGCGGTGGTGTCGATGGGCGTGCTGCGCCTGCTCGGCGGCGGTTCGATCCTCGAGAACAACATCGTGCAGACCGGTGCCTCGGCCGGTTCCTCGATCGCCGCCGGCGTCATCTTCACCATCCCGGCGCTGATCATCCTGGGGCACTGGAATACCTTCGAATACTCGTGGGTGCTGGCCATCGCCGGCCTCGGCGGCCTGCTCGGCGTGCTGTTCTCGGTGCCGCTGCGGCGTTCGATGATCGTCGAGGAACCGCTGCCGTTCCCCGAAGGCAAGGCCGCGGCGGAAGTGCTGAAGGCCGGCGAGAACCCCGGCCCCGGGCTGAAGATCCTCGGCCTGGCCGGCGCGATCGGCGCGGTGGTCAAGCTGGCCGCACAGAGCGGCCTGCGCATGATCCCCGATACCGCTGCCGGCTCCGGCTTCCTGGGCAAGTACCTGGCCTACATGGGCACCAACCTGTCGCCGGCGCTGCTGGGCGTGGGCTACATCGTCGGCCTCAACGTCGGCATCGTGGTCGTTTCGGGCAGCATCCTGTCGTGGCAGTTCGCGATTCCGATCTACCACGCGTTCTTCCTGGGCAGCGATCCGGCCCTTGCGTCGTCGATCGCCGGCGCGGGTGCGGAGGATGCGGCGTTCGCGATCTGGTCGGCGAAGGTCCGCTACCTCGGCGTCGGCACCATGCTGGTCGGCGGCATCTGGACGTTGTTCTCGCTGCGCAAGTCGCTGGTGTCGGGCATCCGCAGCGGCTTCCATGCCGCGCGCAAGGGCGCGGGTGCGGTCGTCGCCGAGACCGAGCGCGACCTGCCGATGAAGTGGATGCTGGTCGCGCTGGTGGCGTTCACGCTGCCGTTGCTCGGCCTGTACCAGGCCGTCGTGCAGCAGTGGCATGTCAGCATACCGATGACCGTCATCATGATCGTCGCCGGCTTCCTGTTCGTCTCGGTGTCGGCCTACCTGGCCGGCCTGGTCGGTTCGTCGAACAACCCGGTCTCCGGCATCACCATCGCGACCATCCTGTTTGCGTCCGTGGTGCTGATGTTCCTGCTCGGCCGCGATTCGCCGATCGGCGCGGTGGCCGCGATCATGATCGGTGCGGTGGTGTGCTGCGCGGCGGCGGTCGGCGGCGACAACCTGCAGGACCTGAAAGCCGGCTACATCGTCGGCGCCACGCCGTGGAAACAGCAGCTGATGCTGGGCATCGGCGCGTTCTCCTGCGCGCTGATCATGGCGCCGGTGCTGAACCTGTTGTCGCAGGCCTACGGCATCGGCGCGCCGACGCCGGAGCACCCGAACCCGCTGTCGGCGCCGCAGGCGACGCTGATGGCCTCGGTGGCGAAGGGCCTGTTCGGCGGCAAGCTGCCGTGGGACATGATCGCCATCGGCGGCGTCATCGGCGCGCTGACGATCGCGCTGGACGAGTGGCTGAAGGCGCGCGGCAGCAAGTTCCGCGTGCCGGTGCTGGCCGCGGCGATCGGCATCTACCTGCCGCTGGAGCTGATGGTGCCGATCTTCCTCGGCGGCCTGCTCGCGCATTTCGTCGAGCGCGCGCACAAGATCGGCGACGACGAGGAGGCGCGCGACCGCATCCATCGTCCCGGCACGCTGTTCGCCGCGGGGTTGATCACCGGCGAAGCGCTGATGGGCATCGCCATCGCGATCCCGATCGTCGCGTCGGCGCGCGCCGACGTGCTGGCCCTGCCGGAAGCCTGGCAATTCAACAAGTGGGCGGGCCTGGCGGTGCTGGCCGTGGTCGGCTGGCTGCTGTACCGCAGCAGCAAGAAAGCGGCGTAAGTCCCCGTGGCGGCGGA
Organism: Pseudoxanthomonas sangjuensis; assembly: GCF_010211755.1. Classification (GTDB taxonomy): domain Bacteria; phylum Pseudomonadota; class Gammaproteobacteria; order Xanthomonadales; family Xanthomonadaceae; genus Pseudoxanthomonas_A; species Pseudoxanthomonas_A sangjuensis. Next base: position 134,155 of record NZ_PDWR01000004.1, read on the forward strand.
TGGCGCAAGGGGGATGACTTCATGCCTTTGCGCCGGACCGCGGTTGCGGCCTAACATCGGCGCTTTGCCGAATTCCGGGAGTCCCGCATGAAGCCGAAGCTCGCCATCCTTTCCCTGTGCCTGCTCGTCGCGCTTCCGACGGCCGCTTCCGCCGCCACGCGCGGCTTCGAAGTGCGCGACCTGGCCGCGCTGGACCGCGTGTCCGCGCCGGCCCTGTCGCCCGACGGCGGCACCGTGGTGTTCGCCAAGCGCCAGGTCAATGCGGAAGTGACCAAGGCTTCGACCGCGCTGTACGTGCGCAACCTGCGCACGCGCGACATGGCGCCGCCGAAGCGGCTGACCCCGGAAGGCTGGAGCGTCAATTCGCCGGCGTTCTCGAAGGACGGCAAGTCGGTCTATTTCCTCAGTGCGAAATCCGGCCCGCAGCAGCTGTATTCGATCCCGCTGGCCGGCGGCGAGCCGAGGCGCCTGACCGACTTCGCGCTGGACGTGGACGCGTACAAGCTGTCGCTGGACGGTACGCAGGTCGCGCTGGCGTTCGCGGTGTTCCCCGACTGCAAGGGCGACCTCGACTGCACGAAGAAGAAGCTCGACGACGCCGAAGCGGCGAAGGCGACCGGCAAGGTGTTCGACCGCATGTTCATCCGCCACTGGGACACGTGGGCCGACGGCCGCCTGAACCGCGTGTTCGCGGCGAAGCTGGACGGCGAGGGGATGATCAAGGCGGCGACCCTGCTCAGCGGCGACATCGATGGCGACATTCCGTCCAAGCCATTCGGCGACCTGTCCGACTTCGCCTGGTCGGCCGACGGCAGACAGGTGGCGATGAGCGTGCGCCAGGCCAACCGCGAGGAGCCGTGGGGCACCAACTTCGACATCTGGCTGGTGAACGCGGACGGCAGCGGCGCGCGCAACCTGACCGCCGCCAACAAGGCCTGGGACGCCGGCCCGGTGTTCTCCGCCGACGGCAAGACCCTGTACTACCGGGCGATGGCGCGCCCCGGCTTCGAGGCCGACCGCTTCGCGCTGATGGCGATGGATCTGGCGTCCGGCCAGACGAAGGAAATCGCGCCACGCTGGGACGCCTCCGCCGACGGCATCGCGCTGTCGGCCGACGGCAGCCGGATCTACACCACCGCGCAGGAGCTCGGCAGGCATCCATTGTTCGCGGTGCGGCTGGACAACGGCGAGGTGGAGCCCGTGGCGGGCGACGGCTCGATTTCGGCGTTCGCCCTCGCCGGCGACACGCTGGCCTTCACCCGCAACTCGATGAAGAGCGGCGACCAGCTGTTCGTCGCCCGCGCCGACGGCAGCATGCCGCGCGCGATCACGCAGAGCGCCGGCGAAATGCTGCCGGAAGTGAAGTTCGGCGACTACGAGCAGTTCCAGTTCGCCGGCTGGAACAACGATGTCGTGCACGGCTACGTGGTCAAGCCGTGGAATTACGTCGCCGGCAGGAAATATCCGGTCGCGTTCCTGATCCACGGCGGCCCGCAGGGCAGCTTCGGCGATGGCTGGAGCTACCGCTGGAACCCGCAGACCTATGCCGGCCAGGGCTACGCGGTGGTGATGATCGATTTCCACGGCAGCACCGGCTACGGGCAGAAGTTCACCGACGCGATCAGCCAGCACTGGGGCGACCGCCCGCTGGAAGACCTGCAGAAGGGCTGGGCCGCGGCGCTGAAGAAGTACGACTTCCTCGACGGCGACAAGGCCTGCGCGCTCGGCGCCAGCTACGGCGGCTTCATGGTCAACTGGATCGCCGGCAACTGGAACCAGCCGTGGAAGTGCCTGGTCAGCCACGACGGCGTGTTCGAGAACCACGCGATGGGCTACGCCACCGAGGAACTGTGGTTCAGCGAGTGGGAGAACGGCGGCACGCCGTACGACAACCCCGATGGCTACCAGAAGTTCAACCCGGCCAACCACGTGAAGGACTTCAGGGTGCCGATGCTGATCATCCACGGCCAGCAGGACTTCCGCATCCCGGTCGAGCAGGGCATCGCGCTGTTCACCGCGCTGCAGCGCAAGGGCGTGGAATCGAAGTTCCTGTACTTCCCGGACGAGAACCACTGGGTGCTGAAGCCGCAGAACAGCATCCTGTGGCACGACACGGTCAACGCGTGGTTGAAGCAGCACATCGGCCAGTGACGCGGTTCGTCGCAGCGGAGTCCGCGCATGGATGAATCCGCACGCAGCGTGCTGATCGGCAACGATGCCGTGATCCTCGGCATCCTGATGGCCATCCTCGGCTTCGTGTTCTGGGGCAGTTCCCGCACGGACGGACCCTGGAAAAGGTTCTACGCCGTGGTGCCGGCGATCCTGCCCTGCTACCTGTTGCCGGCGATCTGCAACAGCATGGGCCTGTTCGACGGTACCGCGTCGGGACTGTACCCGATGGCGCGCGACTACCTGCTGCCGGCATCGTTGGTGCTGTTCTGCGTGGCGATGGACCTCGGCGCGGTATTGCGGCTGGGCCCGAAGATGCTGGCGATGTTCCTGGTCGGTACGCTCGGCGTGATGCTGGGCGCGGTCGTGGCGTTCGCGGCAATGGGCGTGATCCATCCGCAAACCGTCGCCGGCGAAACCTGGCGGGGCATGACCACCATCGCCGGCAGCTGGATCGGCGGCGGCGCCAATCAGGCGGCGATGAAGGAGGTGTTCGGCGTCGATGCCGACCTGTTCGGGCAGTTCGCCGCGGTCGACGTGATCGTGGCCTACGCGTGGATGGCGGTACTGCTGTTCATGGCGTCGCGCGCCGCGGCCATCGATCGCTGGATCGGCGCCGATACTTCGGCCATCGAGGACCTGAAGCGGCGTATCACCGCCTATCAGGCGGAACACGAGCGCAATCCGTCGACGGCCGACCTGATGTCGATCCTTGCCATCGGCATCGGCGGCATGGGCCTGTCGCACCTGCTGGCCGGTCCGATGGTGGCGTGGATCAAGACCCTGCCGGCGGAATGGAAGCTGGCCGACTACAGCCTGGATTCGCGCTTCTTCTGGATCGCGATCTTCGCCACCACCCTCGGCGTGCTGGCCAGCTTCACGCGCGCCCGCAGCCTGGAAGGCGCCGGTGCGTCGAAGATCGGTTCGGTGATGCTGTACGTGCTGATCGCCACCATCGGCATGCAGATGGACCTGAAGATGCTGGCCGAAAGGCCGTTGCTGCTGCTGCTCGGACTGATCTGGATCGGCACGCACGGCGCCTTGATGCTGCTGGCGGCGAAGCTGTTGCGCGCGCCGCTATTCTTCATGGCGGTGGGATCGCAGGCGAACATCGGCGGCGCGGCCAGCGCGCCGGTGGTGGCCAGCGCCTTCCACCCGGTGCTGGCGCCGGTGGGCGTGTTGATCTCCGTGCTCGGTTATGCGCTGGGCACCTATTGCGCCTACCTGACCGGCCTGACACTGCAGGCGATGGCGGGCGGCTAGTCCCGGATCGCGGGCCTGCGCCAAAAAAAAAGCCGCCCCGAGGGGCGGCTTCGCGGGTGCGGGCCTCGCAGGGCTTCAGTTCAGCGGGCAGCCCATGTTGTTGTAGGCGTCCAACGTGGCCGACAGCGAGATCATCACGTCGCGGTCGTTGCTGCCCAGCGCGAACGTGGTCATGTCGATCACCTGCTGGGTGGTGAGCGGGAATTCGACGCCGCCCGATGCCGCGTTCAGCAGCGAGGCCACCGCCTGCTTCAGCAGGATGCGCTTGGCACCGTCGATGCCCGGACCGCCCTTGTAGTTGAGCGCGGTGAGGAAGGTGTCGTTGAACGCATTCGCGCCGAATGCGGATTGCAGGCTCGAACCGGTCGTGTACGGCCACGGCCAGGAATCGTGGTGCTTCGGCACCTTCCAGTAGCCGAGGGTGCAACCTTCGACGCCCTCGTGCGGGGTCGAATAGCAGAAGCTGGCCTTGTCCAGGCCTTCGTACTTCGGATTGACGTAGGGCGGCGTGGGCACCGCGGTGCCGGCCAGGTTGCGATCCTCGGTGACCGGCGGGTCGTAGCTGTAGTCGTAGGCGCCGTTCGGGCCCTGCACCAGCACGTGGTGGATGGCCTGCCCGCTGCTCAGCTGGTACCAGTCCAGCACCCAGCCATCGCTGGAGAAGTAGTAGGCGGTGGCGACGTCCAGCGTGCCGTCCGAGTGCAGGGTCACGTCTTCCGGAATCGGGCTGATCACCAGTTCCGAGAGCAATCCGGCGGTATCGAAGTCGCGGCAGCTGAAGCTGGGATCCACCGGCGTCTTGGTACCGATCGGGTAGCCGGTGGCGGAGGCGGTCCCTGCGGCGGCCAGGGTAAGGGCCAGGGTTGCGGCGGTAACGCGAAGCTTCGGAATCAACGAGCGGGAAATCGCATTCATCGGGTTCTCCCCTGTCAGACCGACTTCCGCCTCCGACGCCCGTCGTACCGCATGAATGAAGTCGTACCCGGAGGAACGCAGGCCGGTACCGGAACCGGACACCACCGGCCTGCGGTTGTGCGCGGCCGGCCGCGAATTGCGGCCGGGCACGCGGCCCGACTGGCCCGGGGTCAGAAGAACGCGCGCACGCCGAACGACCAGTTGCGGCCCGGCAGCATCACGTCGTCCTTCAGGAACGAGGTGTGCACGCGTGCATCCTGGTCGGCCAGGTTGTTGCCGTCCAGGAACACTTCCCAGGCGGTGTCGTCGCGGTCGATGTGCCAGGCGACGTGAGCGTCGACCAGCGTGTAGCCGGCAGTCGGGGTTTCGTTCACGGCGACCCGGTCCTGCTTCCGGTAGCGGGTCGCGCCCAGCGAGGCGCGCCAGGCCTGGCCTTCCCAGCGCAATTGCGCACCGAAGCGCGCCGGCGCAATGCGCGGCAGGTTGCCACCGTCCCTGAGCCGCGCGCGCACCGTGTCGCCGAACACGCGCAGGTCCCAGGCGCCGAGGGTCTCGTCGTCGGCCAGGTGCATGGTCGCTTCGCCTTCGAAGCCGCGGAAGACCGCGTCGGCCTGCGACCATTGGCGGATCGGCAGTTCCTCGTCCTCTTCGTCGAAATACCAGGTGTCGCCGGTGTCGGCGAGGTAGATGAAGTCGTCGTAGCGGTTGTAGTAGGCCGAAACCTTGGCGTCGACGAAGTCGTTGCGGTACTGCAGGCCGAGTTCGGCCTGGTTGGCGGCTTCCTTCTTCAATCCGGCATCGCCGACCTCGTAGGCGAGGGTGGCGATGTGCGGGCCGTCGGCGAACAGTTCCTCCTCGGCCGGCGCGCGTTCGGCGTGGTCGAGGCTGGCGGTCAGGCGCCAGTCGTCGTTGAAGCGGTAGCCGCCGCCCAGCGATGCGCTGGCCGGCTTGAAGTCGGCGGACAGGCCGCCGTCGGTTTCGTATTCGATCCGGTCCAGGCGCGCGCCGAATTCGGCGTCGAACGCGCCCCACGAATGCTGCGCGACCGCGAACAGGCCCAGCGATTTGTTGCCGGTCGTGGGTACGAAGGCCTCTTCGCCGATCGCGGCGAAGGTGGAATCGGCGCCCTGCAGGCCGACCGCGGTCTTCCAGCCGCCGTAGGCGAAGCTGGCCTCGACGCGGCCCTCGTTGGCGCGCTTGTCGAATACGGTGCCGGTCTCGTCGCCCTCGAACTCGGTGTGCTCGTAACCGGTATGGCCGAAACTCCAGCGCAGGCCGCTGCCTTCGCCCCAGGGATCGGTCAGGCCGCCCTTCAGTTGGTAGCGGTCCTGCCGCAGCTTCAGCCATACGCCGCGCTCGCCCGCGGCCGGGTCGCCGGGTTCGCCGGGTTCGCCGGGTTCGCCGGGTTCGCCGGGTTCGCCGGGGTTGCCGGGGTTGCCGTATTCGTCGTCGAAGCGCGCCACCGACACGCCGACGAAGCCCCAGTCGCCGGCCAGCGACGCGCCCAGCGCGCCGGACTTCGCATCGATGAAGGTATTGGCCTGCCGGCCCCGCGGCGTGTCGTAGTCCTTCGCGTTGCGGTAGACGCCGTCGGCATGCACCGACAGCCCGCCGTTGCCGGCATCGACGCGGAACATCGCGGTCTCGCCGTCCTTGTCGCCGGCGTCGAGGCGCGCCCCGGCGCGCCCGCTGATGCCTTCGACCGCGTCCTCGGCGATGCGGCCGTCGACCACGTTGACCACGCCGCCGATCGCGCCGCTGCCGTAGAGCAGGGTGGACGGGCCCTTCAGCACCTCGATCTGGTCGGCGAGGAAGGGTTCCACCGCCGGCGCGTGGTCCTGGCTGACCGTGGACGCGTCCTGCCCGGACAGGCCGTTGTCGAGCACGGCCACGCGCGGGCCGTCCATGCCGCGCACGATCGGCCGGCCGACGCCGGGGCCGAAGTTGGAGCTCTGCACGCCGGTCAGGCCGGAGATGGTTTCGCCGAGGCTGGCGGCGCGGCTCTCGTCGAGGCGCTCGCCGGCCAGCACCTCGGCCGGCTTGCTCAGTTCCTCCGCGGTGCTGCGCAGCGCGCCGGCGGTGACCACGATCTTGTCCAGGTCCTTGGTATGGCGGTCGCCCGAGGCGGATCCGTGCCGGGGATCGGCGGGTGGGGGCGTCTGCCCGGCATCGGGGGTGCTCTGGGCGAAGGCCGGGGCGGCCGCCAATGCGGCGACGAGGGCCAGGGCAAGTCGGTTCAGCTTCATCTGCAGCCTTGAAGGGGAGGAGGGAGAAATTCGATTATTGATGTTATAATATATCGAAACTGGCTCGGGCCCCTCTCCCGAAAGTCATACTTCCGATCATGGCCTCCGACTTCCGAAAATGGCTGGACCGACTCGGCGCGACCGGCTCGCTGTTGTGCGCCGTGCACTGCGCCGTGTTGCCGCTGCTGATCGCGCTGCTGCCGGCGCTGGGCGTGTCGGCCTGGCTGGGCGATGGTTTCGAGCGCGCTTTCGTGGCCTTCGCCACCCTGCTGGGCGCCTTCAGCCTGGTCTGGGGTTGGCGCCGCCATCGCGCGGTGCGCGCGCTGGGGCTGCTGGCCCTGGGCCTGGCCGCGTTATGGGCCGCGGTGCTGTACGCGCCGCTGCACGCGACGCTGGTGCCGCACGCGGTGGCGATGACCTTCGGCGGCACCCTGGTCGGGGTGGCGCACGTGATCAACCTGCGCCTGAACCACGGCCACGTGCACGACGCCAGCTGCGCGCACTAACCGGGCTTTTCCAGCGTCCTGCCTGCGGTTTCCGGGGCCGGCGGGTCGGCCGTTGTGGTAGCATTCGCGCCCTTGCGCAGCGGGTTTCCGGCTTGCGCAGCGTCTTTCACTACGAGGAGTTCCAGATGGGCAAGGGTGATCGCAAGACCGCCAAGGGCAAGCGCTACAACAGCAGCTACGGCAATGCGCGCAAGCAGGTTTCCAAGGTCGCCGTGGGCGCCGCCGCGCCGGTGGCGAAGAAGACCGTGACCAAGGCCCCGGCCAAGAAGGCCGTGGCGAAGAAGACCGCCGTCAAGGCCGGCTGATCTCCGGTTTTCGGCGGGGCGAGAAACGCGGCGCTTGCGCCGCGTTTTCCGTTTCCGGGATCCGCTTCCCCGGTCAGGCGATCCGGCGTCCGCCGGAATACGCGGCGAGCAGCGGATTGCCGCCCAGCCAGTAGGCCAGCTCCGCCGGCCGCGCGACGTTCCACAGCGCGAAGTCGGCGCGCATGCCCGCCTTCAACGTGCCGCGGTCGCCCAGGCCCAGCGCCCTTGCCGCGTTGACCGTCGTGCCGCGCAGCGCCTCGGCCGGAGTCAGCCGGAAGTGCGTGCAGGCCAGCGACATCGCCAGCCGCAACGACTGCAGCGGCGAAGTGCCCGGGTTGCAGTCGGTGGCCACCGCCATCGGTACGCTGTGCTCGCGGAATGCGTCCAGCGGTGGCAGTTTCGTCTCGCGCAGGCAGTGGAACGCGCCGGGCAGCAGCACCGCGACCGTGCCGTGCGCAGCCATCGCACGCACGCCGTCGGTCGACGTGTATTCGACGTGGTCGGCCGACAACCCGCCGAATTCCGCGACCAGTGCCGCGCCGCCGCCGTCGCTCAGCTGGTCGGCGTGCAGCTTGACCGGCAGGCCGAGCGCACGCGCGGCCTCGAACACGCGCCGGGTCTGCGCGATGTCGAAGCCGATGCGTTCGGCGAAGGCGTCGACCGCGTCGACCAGGCCTTCGGCATGCAACCGCGGCAGCCACGCGACGACTTCGTCGATGTAGGCATCGGCACGACCGGCGAACTCCGGCGGCAGCGCATGCGCGCCAAGGAAGCTGGTGCGAACCTCGACGCCCAGCGTTTCGCCGACGCGTTTGGCCACGCGCAGCATCTTGCGCTCGTTGGCGAAGTCGAGGCCGTAGCCGGACTTGATCTCGAGCGTGGTCGCGCCGTCGCCAAGCAGCGCCTTCGCGCGCGGCAGCGATTGCGCCAGCAGCGCGTCCTCGCCCGCTTCGCGCGTCGCCCGCACCGTCGACACGATGCCGCCGCCGCCGCGCGCGATTTCCTCGTAACTGGCGCCCTGCAGGCGCTGCTCGAACTCGCCGGAACGATCGCCGGCGAAGACCAGGTGGGTGTGGCAGTCGATCAGGCCGGGGGTGATCCAGCCTTCGGCTTCGATCGTTTCGTCGGCCAGTTCGCCGGGATCCGCGGGCAGGGCGGCGGCCGGGCCGACGAAGGCGATGCGCCCGTCCTTCCAGCCCAGCGCGCCGTCGCCGATCGCGCTATAGCCTTCGCCATCCAGCGTCGCCAGCGAGGGGCCGACGATCAGTCCATCCCAGGGGGGGCGGGTCGTACTCATCGGCCGATTGTAAGCGGCGTGGCGCGGAAGGCGGGCGCGGGCGACAATGCCGGCATGAGCGGACGCGCCACGCCACCGGTCACCCGAACCCCCGCCGGCTGGCGCCTGCGGGGCATCGCCAACCTGCATTCGCACGCGTTCCAGCGCGCGATGGCCGGCCTCGCCGAGCGGCAGACGAATCCGGAGGATTCGTTCTGGACCTGGCGCGAGACCATGTACCGCATGGCCGCGCGCTTCGATCCCGAATCGCTGCATGCGGTGGCCGCGCAGCTGTACGCGGAAATGCTGGAAGCCGGCTACACCTCGGTCTGCGAATTCCACTACCTGCACCACGCGCCCGACGGGACGCCCTACGCCGACCCGGCGGCGATGTCGCGGGCGCTGATCGCCGCCGCGCGCGACACCGGCATTCGCCTCACGCTGTTGCCGGTGCTGTACATGACCGGCGGTTTCGACGGCCGCGCGCTGGGCGGGCGGCAGAAGCGCTTCGGTTTCGGCGTCGAAGGCTACCTCCGGCTGTTCGACGAGCTGTCGCGCGGGATCGACGCGACCGTGAACCTCGGCTGCGCCTTCCACAGCCTGCGCGCGGTGCCGGAAGCGGCGATGCGCGAGGTGCTGGCCGCGCTGCCGCGGGACGCGCGCATCCACCTGCACATCGCCGAGCAGATCGGCGAAGTGCAGGACTGCGTCGCGTTGCGCGGCGCGCGGCCGGTGGAATGGCTGCTGGAGAATTTCCCGGCCGACGCGCGCTGGACGCTGGTGCATGCGACGCATCTCACCGACGGGGAAGTCGCCGGCATCGCCCGCAGCGGCGCGACCGTGGCGCTGTGCCCGACCACCGAGGCCAACCTCGGCGATGGCCTGTTCCCGCTGCGCGCCTTCCTCGACGCGAACGGCGCGTGGGGCATCGGTTCGGATTCACACATCTCGGTCTCGCCGGTCGAGGAACTGCGCTGGCTCGAGTACGGGCAGCGCCTCGCCACCCGCCACCGCAACATCGCCGTGCGCGCCGGCTCGCCGAGCGTCGGCGAAACCCTGCTGCGCGGCGCGTACGCCAGCGCGGCGAACGCGTCCGGCTTCGATGCGGCGGACGACATCGTCGTGCTCGACGCCGACGCGCCGCAGCTTGCCGGTGCGCGCGACGAAGACGTGGCCGACCGCTGGATCTTCGGCGGCAACCGCCCGCTGGTGAAGGAAGTCTCGGTTGCCGGCTCGCTGGTCGTCCGCGGCGGCCGCCACCGCGAACGCGAAGCCATCGCGGCGCGCTTCCGCACGGCGATGCGGGCGCTGCTCGCCTGACCCGCGCGCGACGCGCCCGGGCGGGGAGTTCAGGCGAACAGATCGGTTTCCGGCGGCAGCGCGCCTTCCAGGCGCAGCAGGAACTGCTTGGTCGGCAGGCCGCCGCCGAAGCCGGTGAGCGAACCGTCGGCGCCGATCACGCGATGGCAGGGCAGCACGATCGGCAACGGGTTGCGGCCGTTGGCCGCGCCGACCGCGCGCACCGCGTCCGGCTTGCCGATGCGCCGGGCCAGTTCGCCGTAGCTCCAGGTCGCGCCATACGGAATCGCCGCCAGCATCGCCCAGACTTCGCGCTGGAAATCGGTGCCGATCGGGTTCAGCGGCAGGTCGAACGCGCGCAACCCGCCATCGAAGTACGCATCGAGTTGCCGCCGCGCCTCGCGCAGCGGGCCGTTCTCGCCTTCGCGCGGCAACGGCCGTTTCGACGGATGGCGTTCCTTCGGGAAGTGGATCTCGCGCAGGCAAGCCGCGTCGGCGACCAGGGTCAGCGTGCCGACCGGGCTCGGCATGCGCAGCGCGAGCAGGGACGGCGTCGCGTTCATTTCGCCGCGCGCGCGTCCTTCAATGCCGGCAGCAGCGGCGCGATGTCGCCGTCGCCGCGGCGCACGCGCAGGCCGAGCAGCCGCGCCAGCAACGGGTAGACGTCGACGTTGTCGAATGCCGGGATCGTCGTGCCGCTGCGGAACGCGGGACCGTGGGCGACGAAGCTGGCGCGCATCGACGGCAGCGCCGGGTCGTAGCCGTGCGCGCCGTGGTTCAGTTGTTCCGGCCTGGCCTTGAGCAGGTGCTCGCGCGGTATCGCGTTCCAGCCTTCGTCCATCTGGCAGACGATCGGCGGGATGCGCAGGCTGCTGCCGTAGCGCCAGCGCTTGGGCATCTCGCCCTTGCGCCAGCATTGGTAATGGTCGTGGCGTCCGAGCAACCGGTGCTCGGCCTGCAGCTTGTAGCCCTGGCGCGGGTCGAAACCGATCACCTGCCCGGCGGCGATGTTGTCGGCCAGCCCGGGGTCGACCATGTCCTCGATGGCGATGTACTGCGCGGGCGGCGCCTCGGCGAAGCCGTGGTCGGAGACCACGACCAGGTTGACCGCATCGAGCAGCCCGCGCGCGGCGAGCCCCTGCCGCAACGCGCCCAGCGCATCGTCGACCAGCACGCGGCCGGCATGCGCCTGCGCCGAGCCGGGGCCGAACTCGTGCGAGGCCTCGTCGACCTGGTTGAAGTACAGCGTGACCAGGCGCGGGCGCTCGGCGGCGGGCAGATCCAGCCAGGCCAGCACCTGTTCGACGCGCTGGTTCGCGGTCACGCTGCCGTCGTAGAGACGCCAGTGGCTGGGGCGGATGCCGTCGATCTCGGCCTCGCTGCCCGGCCAGTACATCGTCGCCGTGCGCAGGCCGGCCTTTTCCGCGCTGACCCACAGCGGCGCGGCGCCGCTCCACCAGCGGCTGTCGCCGACCGCCTGCTTGTCCTTGGAGCGGAAACTGCCCAGCGACTGCACGCGCATGGTGTTGTGGACCACGCCGTGGTGGTCGGGGCGCAGGCCGGTGACCAGCGTGTAATGGTTGGGGAAGGTCAGCGTCGGGTACGACGGGTTCATCCACGCCGCGCGCACGCCCTCCGCAGCCAGGCGGTCGAGGTTCGGCATTTCGCCCCGGCCCACCGCATCGGCGCGCAGGCCGTCGATCGAAACCAGCAACAGCGGAGCGACATCGGTGGCGGGAACGGCGGAGCGGGGCGCGCTGGCGCAGCCTGCAAGGAACGACAGGGCGGCAAGCCACGCGACCCTGACCAATGGCAGGTACATGGGTGGGCGGAACCGGATGGAATGGCGCGGAATTGGCGGAATCCGGGGGATTATTGCATGACAAGGCTACCGGTCTTGGCCGTCGCGCTGGCGGCCGCAGCCACGGGCGGACCGGCGCACGGCGCGGAAGCCCCGGCCGCGGGTGCGGACGAGCCGGCGCGCTGCGCGGTATGGGCGCGCGAGCTCGGCTTCGCCCGTTCCGTGGCCGAACACGACATGGCCGCGTTCGCCGAGCACGTGCACGCCGACGCGGTGTTCGGCGTCGGCGGCCGGACCACCCGCGGGCGCGCGGCCATCGTCGCCGACTGGCGGGGCATCGTCGACGGCAGCGCGCTGGGACTGCGCTGGTATCCGGACCAGGTCTCGGGGGCCGGCGACGGCCGCACCGCCTATTCCAGCGGTCCGGCGCTGTATCGCAACCCGCGGGACGGCAGTTACCGGCTGGGGCGCTTCGGTTCGGTCTGGCAGCAGGACGAAGACGGCCGCTGGCGGGTGGTCTTCGACGGCGGCCTGGGGCCGCCGACGCCCGCCGACGCGGCCGCGGCGGAAACCTTCGAGGCCGCGCGGCGGACGGACTGCCCGTCCGAATGACTCAGCACGCGTCGGCCAGTCCGCTGGCGTAGCGCAGGCCGCGCGCCAGGTGGCGCAGGAACACCGGTTCGGAATACATCCCGATGCGGTGGCCCAGGCCGGTGTACCAGGCGCGGCCACCGTCGAAGGCGTGGCACCACGCGATCGGATGGTCGTCGCCCATCGTGCCGCCTTCGTAGGTCGATTCGTCGATGCCGGCGATGACGTCGACGCGTCCGCGCGGGTTGTCGCGGTAGTTGTACAGCTCGTCGGCGACGCGCCATGCGCGCCCGCCGTCGGCGATGCCGTCGTGCGCGAATTCCACCCGCGTGTCCTGCAAGCCCGGTGGATGGCCCAGGAACCAGGCCCCGACCAGCCGCCCGTACCACGGCCAGTCGTAGTGCGTGTCGGCGGCCGAATGCACGCCCATGAAGCCGCCGCCGCCGCGGATGTAACCCTCGAAGGCCCGTTGCTGCGCGGCATCGAGCACGCTGCCGGTGGTGTTGACGAACACCACCGCGCGGTAGCGCTTCAGGTTGTCGGCGGTGAACTGCGCGGCGTCCTCGGTGGCGTCGGCCCGCAGTCCCGCGTCCGCGGCGAGTTTTTGCAGTGCGGCAATACCGGCCGGGATGGAGTCGTGGCGCCAGCCCAGCGTCTTGCTGAAGAGCAGGACGCGGCCGGGTTCGGCGGCGTGGGCGATGCCAGCGAAGGTCATCAGCAGCAACAGGCAGCTATGGCGGAGGAAGCGTGCGGAACGCATGCGCCGAGTATGCCAGCCCCGGCCGTGCTGCGATAATCGGCGCAACGCATCCACCGAACCGCGAACCGCCATGTCCAATCGCCACGACCCGTCCCGCCACGTCCGCGCGCCGCGCGGCACCGCGCTCAACTGCCGCTCGTGGCTGACCGAGGCGCCGTTCCGCATGCTGCAGAACAACCTCGATGCCGAGGTCGCCGAACGTCCCGAGGACCTCGTCGTCTATGGCGGCATCGGCCGCGCCGCGCGCGACTGGGACTGCTTCGACAGAATCCTCGCGACGCTGAAGACGCTCGGCGACGACGAAACCCTGCTGGTGCAGTCGGGCAAGCCGGTCGGCGTGTTCCCGTCGCACGCCGACGCGCCGCGCGTGCTGATCGCCAATTCCAACCTGGTACCGCACTGGGCGACGTGGGAGCACTTCAACGAACTCGACCGCAAGGGCCTGATGATGTACGGGCAGATGACCGCGGGCTCGTGGATCTACATCGGCTCGCAGGGCATCGTGCAGGGCACCTACGAAACCTTCGTCGAGATGGGCCGCCAGCATTACGGCGGCAACCTGCGCGGCAAGTGGATCCTCACCGCCGGCCTCGGCGGCATGGGCGGCGCGCAGCCGCTGGCGGCGTCGCTGGCCGGCGCGTGCTCGCTGAACATCGAATGCCAGCAGAGCCGCATCGATTTCCGCCTGAAGACGCGCTACGTCGACGAGCAGGCGACCGATCTCGACGACGCGCTCGCCCGCATCGCCAAGTACACCGCCGCCGGCGAAGCGAAATCGATCGCGCTGCTCGGCAACGCGGCGGAGGTCCTTCCTGAGCTCGTCCGCCGCGGCGTGCGCCCGGATTGCGTGACCGACCAGACCTCCGCGCACGACCCGGTGCACGGCTACCTGCCGATCGGCTGGACGGTCGAGCGGTGGCTCGACGAACAGAAGGCGAACCCGGACAAGGTCCGCGACGCGGCGAAGCGGTCGATGCGCGTGCATGTCGAAGCGATGCTCGCCTTCCACGCGCAAGGCATTCCCACCGTCGATTACGGCAACAACATCCGGCAGATGGCGTTCGACGAAGGCTGCGCGAACGCGTTCGACTTCCCCGGCTTCGTCCCGGCCTACGTGCGCCCGCTGTTCTGCCGCGGCATCGGCCCGTTCCGCTGGGTCGCGCTGAGCGGCGACCCGGAGGACATCTACAGGACCGATGCCAAGGTCAAGGAACTGATCCCCGACGATCCGCACCTGCACAACTGGCTGGACATGGCGAAGGAACGCATTTCCTTCCAGGGCCTGCCGGCGCGCATCTGCTGGGTCGGCCTGGGCCAGCGCCACAAGCTGGGCCTGGCGTTCAACGAGATGGTGCGCAACGGCGAGTTGAAGGCGCCGGTGGTGATCGGCCGCGACCATCTCGACAGCGGCTCGGTGGCATCGCCCAATCGCGAGACCGAGGCGATGCAGGACGGCAGCGACGCGGTCAGCGACTGGCCGCTGCTCAATGCCATGCTCAACGTCGCCGGCGGCGCCACCTGGGTGTCGCTGCACCATGGCGGCGGCGTCGGCATGGGCTATTCGCAGCACAGCGGCGTGGTCATCGTCTGCGACGGCAGCGAAGCCGCCGACAAGCGCATCGCCCGCGTGCTGTGGAACGACCCCGGTACCGGGGTGATGCGGCATGCCGATGCGGGCTACGAGATCGCGAAACAGTGCGCGAAAGAGCAGGGCCTGAAGCTGCCGATGGTCTCCTGATTCCGCAACGCGTCGCAGCCGGGTCCGGGGCGATGTCGATCCGGAGGGCTGCCGTTCGTCGCAGGTAGCATCGCCATTCGACCGACGGAGCCTCGCGATGCAGTCCGGACAACCGATCGAGAACACGCCGCCCCATGCCGGCGCCGCCGCCCGGCAGTCGCTGTGGGCGGAGCTGCGCGAGGCGATCCGCGGCACCGGCGCGGATTACACCCGCATCCCCATGCGCCGCGCGGTGTTCCTGCTGGCGGTGCCGATGGTGCTGGAGCTGGTGCTGGAGTCGACCTTCGCGGTGGTCGACATCTTCTTCGTCGCCAAGCTGGGGCCGTCGGCGGTGGCGACGGTGGGCCTGACCGAGAGCTATCTGTTCCTGCTGTATTCGGTGGCGATGGGCCTGGCGATGGGCGTGACCGCGCTGGTGGCGCGCCGGGTCGGCGAGGGCAAGCGCGAGGAGGCCGCGGTCACCGCGGTGCAGGCGATCTTCGTCGCGCTGCTGGCATCCGTCGTGCCCGCGGTGGTCGGCATCACCTGGGCGCAGGATTTGCTCCGGCTGATGGGCGGCGATGCGTGGAGCATCGCGCATGGCTATCGCTACACGCAGTGGATGCTCGGCGGCAACGCGGTGATCATGCTGCTGTTCGTGATCAACGCGATCTTCCGCGGCGCCGGCGACGCGGCCATCGCGATGCGCGTGCTGTGGCTGTCGAACGGCCTGAACATCCTGCTGTGCCCGCTGCTGATCTTCGGCCTCGGGCCGGTGCCCGCGCTGGGCATCGAGGGCGCGGGCTTGGCCACCAACATCGGCCGCGGCATCGGCGTGCTGTTCCAGTTGTGGGTGCTGTTCCGCGGCGGCCAGCACATCCGCGTGGCCGCATCGCAACTGGCCTGGCGCGGCGCGGTGCTGTGGCAGATCGTGCGCACCTCGCTGGGCGGGGTGGGGCAGATGATCGTGGCGATGACCTCGTGGATCTTCCTGATGCGCATCCTCGCCAGCATCGGCAGCGATGCGGTGGCCGGCGCCACCATCGCCATCCGCATCATGATGTTCACGATGATGCCGGCCTGGGGCATGTCGAACGCGGCGGCGACGCTGGTCGGCCAGAACCTCGGCGCCGGCCAGCCCGGTCGCGCCGAGGCCGCGGTGTGGCGCATCGGCTGGTACAACATGGCCTACCTGCTGGCGGTGGCGGCGCTGTTCTTCCTGTTCCCGCGCGGGCTGGTCGGCTTCTTCACCGGCGATGCGCAGGTGGTCGCCGTCGGCGCGGAGTGGCTGCGCATCCTGTCGTATTCGCTGTTCGTGTACGGCTGGTGGATGGTCAGCGTGCAGGCGTTCAACGGCGCGGGCGACACCATGACGCCGACCCGGATCAACCTGGTGTTCTTCTGGCTGATCCAGATCCCGCTGGCCTGGCTGCTGGCGTTGCGCCTGGATCGGGGGCATGCGGGCGTGTTCTGGGCCGTGTTCGTTTCCGAGACCGCGGTCGGCGCGTTCACGCTGTGGCTGTTCACGCGGGGCAAGTGGAAGACGGTGAAGGTGTAGCGGCGGCCGGTTCCGGCACCGTCCACGCAAGGGCCGGATGTCCATCCATCGTCCTTCGGCCTAACATGGCGGCATGCCGGCCACCGACCTCGACGCCCCCTTCCATTCCGCCCTGCGCACCCTGCACAGGAACATCGCGCTCGAATCCGGGACGGTGCTGCGCTACCCGGCCGAATTCGCCCCGTTCCTCGGCGTCGCCGACGCCGGCGCGGATGTCGGCGATGCGCTCGGGAAGCTGGTCGCGCCCGGCGAATCGGTCTACCTGCTCGGCGTGGTGCCGGAGCCGCCACCGGGATGGAAACTCGACGCCTTCCGCCCGCTCGCGCAGATGGTCCGCGATGCGCCTATCGATGTGGCCGACGGGCCGGAGATCGTCGAGCTGACGACGCAGGCGCAGCGCGACGACGCGCTGGAGCTGACCGCGCTGGTGTACCCGCATTACTTCCGCCGGCGCACGATGGAAATGGGGCGCTATTTCGGGATCTACGTCGATGGCCGGCTGGCGGCGATGATCGGCGAGCGCCTCGGCACGCACGAGTTCCGCGAGATGAGCGCGATCTGCACGCATCCGGACTTCACCGGCCGCGGCTACGCGCAACGGCTGACCGCATGGCTGGGCAACGACACGCTGGCGCGCGGCAGCGTGCCGTTCCTGCACGTCAGCCACGACAACCCGCGGGCCAAGGCCCTGTACGAATTCATGGGCTACCGCCTGCGCCGCGACATCGGTTTCTGGTCGCTGTCGCGCCCCGGCTGAAAGCCGCGGATTCACCCGGCATTAGGGCAGCGCCGCCCGCATTCACTACACTGGCGGCGTATGTCCGGATTCCGCGTGCTGCCCGTCCTCCTGTGCCTTTCGCTGCTGGCCTGCCGGCCGCAAGGCGGCGGCACGGAGGTCGGCCAGACCGTGCCCGTCGCCAGTCCCGAGGAAGGCGGCGCGGTCAGCACCGCGCCGGTGCCGCTGAAGAAGGAAGAAGCGGCCAGGCGCGAAAAGGAGAAGCGGCAGGCGAAGGACGCCGCCCAGGCGGTGGACTGGTCGCCGCGCGAACTGGAACCCGGCATCGCATCGATCAGCTGCAGCCTGGATTACGCCGCGATCGGCGATGGCGAGCCGTTGCAGCGCCTGGACGAGGAGCGCATCTACGCCGCGCTGGCGCCGTGCAAGGAAAAGGGCGTGCTGCGCCTGCGCTACGTCGGCAAGATCAACCCCGACTTCACCGCGCTGATGCAGCGCGTTTCCGCGGTCGCCGGCGAGATCGGTATCGGCAAGCGCGTGCTCGACATCGATTCCAGCGGCGGCATCGTCGAGGAGGCGATCAAGGCCGGCGACCTGATCGCCGGGACCGGCTGGACCGAATGGGTGCGCGACGGCGCGGTGTGCCACAGCGCCTGCGTGCTGATCCTGGCCGCCGGCGACGTGCGCCTGGTCAGCGGACGGGTCGGCATCCACCGCATCATCCGCATGAGTTCCACCGCGACCACGCGCGCCGAACTCAACAGCGAACTGCGCGTGGTCTACCAGAGCGTGCTGGAGTACCTGGAGCGCAACGGCGCGGCGGTGGCGGTGGCCGACATGATGATGGCGGTGCCTAACCGCAACCTGCGCCTGCTGACCGCGGACGAACTGCGCCAGTACGGCCTGGACGGGGTCAACCCGATCCAGGACGACCTCGACCGGCTGCGGGTGATGCGCAAGTGCGGCGAGGACTTCCTGGTGCGCCGCGACGCCTTCGTGCGCGCCTTCGACGCGCGTTGCCGGCCGGAACAGGCGGCGCTGGAGGCGATGAACGACTGCGGCCTGGAACTGCGCCCCCGGTTCGGCTTCCCCGACGCGAAATGCCCGGATGAAAGCCCGCTGTCCGAATTCGACAGCGCCGCCACGCCACGGCTCGCGGCCGGCGTGCCGCCGATCGCGTTGCCGGTAACCGAGGAAACCGCGGCGCCGGCCGGCGAAGGCAAGTGATCCGGGCGGTCAGCCCGGCTGCCGCGGGAACGAGGGAATGGCCGGGTCGATCGCCGCCCAGACCGGCGCCGAATCGGTCCAGATCGTGGCCAGCGGGCGGATGCCGCTGGCGTCGTCCAGGGTGCCGGCGCGGACGACCATGAACTCGGGGTGTTCGAGCGACTGGCTGAACATCTGCGTGCCGCATTCGCCGCAGAACGAACGCAGCATGTGGTTGCCGCTGTCGGCCTGGCTGGCCCAGCTTCTCGGCGTGCCTTCCACCTGCACTGCGGACCGGCGCATCCGCAGGTTCAGCGGCGCGTTGCCGCCGGCCCAGTACTGGCAGTCGCGGCACCAGCACAGGCGCACGGTGACGGGTTCTTCGCTCAGGGTGTAACGGATCGCGCCGCAGATGCATCCGCCGGTTCTGGTCATGTTCCTGTTCTCGGGTTCGAGTGGGCGCGATGTTAACCGGCGCAGTATGCTGCGCGCATGAAAACCTGGGTCGTCCTGTTGCGCGCGGTGAACGTGGGTGGCACCGGCAAGCTGCCGATGGCCGACCTGCGCGTGTTGTGCGAGCGGGCCGGTTTCGCCGACGTGCGCACCTACATCGCCAGCGGCAACGTGGTGCTGCGCAGTAGAGCGGACGAGAAGCAGGTGAAGGCGAAACTCGAGGCCGCGCTGGCCGTTTACGCCGGCAAGCCGGTCGGGGTGATGGTGCGCA
Source organism: Pseudoxanthomonas sangjuensis (assembly GCF_010211755.1). Taxonomy (GTDB): domain Bacteria; phylum Pseudomonadota; class Gammaproteobacteria; order Xanthomonadales; family Xanthomonadaceae; genus Pseudoxanthomonas_A; species Pseudoxanthomonas_A sangjuensis. The sequence continues at coordinate 153,227 of NZ_PDWR01000004.1, forward strand.
GCGGCGCGGAGCTGGTTGAAGTGCTCGCGGCAAACCCATTCGCCGACGCGGCACCGAACCGCGTCGTCGTGCTGTTCCTCGACGAGGCGCCGGCCGCGGACGCGGCGCGGACGGCGAAGCACCGGAACGGCGAACGCATCGCGCTGGGCAAGCGCGAAATCTACGTCGACTACAGCGACTGCGGCGGCATGGGCCAGTCGAAGCTGCAGCTTCCCGCGGCGAAGCACGGCACCGGGCGCAACCTCAACACCGTCGCGAAACTCGCGGAAATGGCGGCGGCGTGATCAAGCCGCGACGACGCGGATGCGGCAACCGTCGAGTTCGACTTCCTGCCCCGCGCGGATCTTTGCGGTCTTGCGCAGTTCGACCACGCCGTCCACCCGCACCGCGCCGCTGGCGACGATCTGCTTGCCTTCGCCGCCGCTGCCGGCCAGCCCGGCCAGCTTGAGCAACTGATTCAGTTCCACGTGGTCGCGGTCGAGTTCGAAGTCGAGGGTTCGCACCGGCGTAGTCTAGCGTGCGGCGTTCGTTCGCGTCCGGACGGCGCCATGACGGTGGTTCACGGCAGGATCGATAGAATCGGGCCGCAGGGGAACGGATTCGCCGTTCCCGCCGTCCGGAGACCCGACCCATGCCGATATTCCGTGGAATCGCCCTGTGCCTTGGATTGCTGGCGGGGCTGGCGGCCATGCCCGCATCCGCCGCGGAAGCCGCGCCGCCGCTGCGGGTGATGAGCTTCAACGTGCGCGTGCCGGTGGACGCCGACGGTCCGGACCGCTGGGAAGCGCGCCGCGAGCTGATGGCGCGGACGATCCGCGACGCGCGGCCGGACCTGATCGGCACCCAGGAACTGGTCAAGGCGCAGGGCGACTTCCTGGCCGAACGGCTTCCCGAATACGCCTGGTTCGGCGTCGGCCGGCGCGGCGACGACAGCGACGAACACATGGGCGTGTTCTATCGCAAGGACGCCTTCACCCTGCTCGAATCCGGCGATTTCTGGCTGTCGGATACCCCGGACGTGCCCGGCAGCATCAGCTGGGGCCACCCGCTGCCGCGGATGGTCACGTGGGGGCTGTTCGAACGCAAGGCCGAAGGCCGCCGCTTCTACCTGTTCAACACCCATTTCCCGTACCGCGACGAGGACGGCCCGGCGCGCACGCGCGCCGCGAAGCTGATCGTGCGCCGGCTGAAGCAGCTGCCGAAGGGCGTGCCGGTGATCGTGACCGGCGACTTCAACGACGTACCCGCCAGCGGCGCCTACCGGGCGTTGACCCGCAAGCTGCACGACGCCCGGGTCGAGGCGCCGTCGCACGACGGCCCCGGTTTCACCTTCCACGGGTTCACCGGCAAGGGCGACAAGCGGATCGACTGGGTGCTGTACCGCGGGCTGCGGCCGCGCGCCGTGCACACGCTGGACGTGAACGACGGCGGCCGCTATCCCTCCGACCATTTCCCGGTCGTGGTGGATTTCGACTGAGCCGGGTTGCCCGGTTTTCGCGGAAACCGGGCAAAAAATCGCCACAGGGCGCACAATACGCGGCCGCATCGCCCGGCCAGCCGCCATGTCTTCCCCCGATCCCACCGCGACCCCGCTGTTCTCCGAACTGGGCCTGTCCGCCGCCGTGCAGGCGGCGCTGGCCGAGGTCGGCTACGAATCGCCGTCGCCGATCCAGGCCGCGACCATCCCCGCGCTGCTGGCCGGCAAGGACGTGCTGGGCCAGGCCCAGACCGGCACCGGCAAGACCGCGGCGTTCGCGCTGCCGGTGCTGTCGACGCTGGACCTGGACGCGAAGAAGCCGCAGGCGCTGGTGCTGGCGCCGACCCGCGAACTGGCGATCCAGGTCGCCGAGGCCTTCCAGAAATATGCCTCGAAGATCCCCGGCTTCCACGTGCTGCCGATCTACGGCGGGCAGAGCTACTTCCCGCAGCTGCAGGCGCTCAAGCGCGGCGTGCACGTCGTGGTCGGCACGCCCGGCCGCGTCATCGACCATCTGGAGCGCGGCTCGCTCGACCTGTCGGGGCTGACCACGCTGGTGCTGGACGAAGCCGACGAAATGCTGCGCATGGGCTTCATCGACGACGTCGAGACGGTGCTGAAGAAGACCCCGGAATCGCGCCAGGTCGCGCTGTTCTCGGCGACCATGCCGGCGCAGATCAAGCGCATCGCCCAGACCTACCTCAACGATCCGGTCGAGGTGCAGATCGCGGCGAAGACCACCACTGCGGCGAACATCCACCAGCGCTACTGGTTCGTCAGCGGCATGCACAAGCTCGACGCGCTGACCCGGATCATCGAGGCCGAGCCGTTCGACGCGATGATCGTCTTCGCCCGCACCAAGGCCGGCACCGACGAATTGGCCGAGAAGCTGCAGGCGCGCGGCCTGGCCGCCGCCGCGATCAACGGCGACATCCAGCAGGCGCAGCGCGAGAAGACCATCCAGCAGCTGAAGGACGGCAAGCTCGACGTGCTGGTCGCCACCGACGTGGCCGCGCGCGGCCTGGACGTGGACCGCATCACCCACGTGCTGAACTACGACATCCCCTACGACACCGAAAGCTACGTGCACCGCATCGGCCGCACCGGCCGCGCCGGGCGCAAGGGCGAGGCGATCCTGTTCGTCACCCCGCGCGAGAAGGGCATGCTGCGCGCGATCGAGCGCGCCACGCGGCAGCCGATCGAGGAGATGCAGCTGCCCAGCGTCGAGGCGGTGAACGACAAGCGCGTGGCGCGCTTCCTGCAGAAGATCGGCGGCGCGCTGGAGGCCGGCGGCGCCGAGGAATTCCGCCCGCTGATCGAGAACTACGAGCGCGAGCACGACGTCCCGGCGATCGAGATCGCCGCAGCACTGGCGCGGCTGCTGCAGGGCGACGAGCCGCTGCTGCTGCCGCCGGAAAAACAAAGAACCGTTCGCCCTGAGCGTAGCGAAGCGAAGGCGAAGGGTCCTTCGACTCCGGCGCTACGCGCCTACGCTCAGGATGATCGGAGTCGGGAGCGTCCGCAACGTGGCGAAAAGAAATTCGAGCGCGGCCCGCGCGTGGCCAGGTCGCGCGATTTCGACGAGACCGGCCCGTTCGAATCGAACTTCGTCGAGAAGCCGAGGCGCGAGAAGCAGCCGCGCGGCGAGCCGGAAGTCGGCATGGAAACCTACCGGATCGAGGTCGGCCACGCGCACGGCGTGAAGCCGGCCAACATCGTCGGCGCCATCGCCAACGAGGCGGGGCTGGAGAGCCGCTACATCGGCCGCATCGACATCCACGACGACCACAGCGTGCTGGACTTGCCCGAAGGCATGCCGCGCGAAACCCTGATGCACCTGAAGAAGGTCTGGGTCGCGGGCCAGCAGTTGCGCATCCGCAAGGTCGGCGAGGACGCGCACGACGGCGGCGATGCGCCGCCGCGCAAGCGCGCGTTCCGGCCGAAGGACGCGCGCCCGGGCTTCAAGCCGGGCGGCCCGAAGAAGCCGCACCGCAAGGGGCAGGGCGGGGAACGTGGCTGATCCGGATTCGCTGATCGACGCGCCGCCGGCGAAGCGGCTGAACAAGTACATCGCCGAGACCGGTTTCTGCTCGCGCCGCGAAGCTGATCGCCTGGTCGCGGAACGCCGCGTCACCGTCAACGGCGAAGTCGCCGGCATCGGCACGCAGGTCGAAGAGGGCGACGAGGTCCGGATCGACGGCGACGTGCTGCGCGTGCGCAAGGTCAAGCCGGGCAAGCGCCGGCACGTCTACATCGCGCTGAACAAGCCGGTCGGCATCACCTGCACCACCGAGGAATCGGTCAAGGGCAACATCGTCGATTTCGTCGGCCACGAACAGCGCATCTTCCCGATCGGCCGCCTCGACAAGGATTCGGAAGGCCTGATCCTGCTGACCAGCAACGGCGACATCGTCAACCAGGTCCTGCGCAAGGAAAACAGGCACGAGAAGGAATACCTGGTCGCGGTGAACAAGCCGGTCACCGAGGAATTCCTGCGCGGCATGGCCAGGGGCGGGATGTGGATCCACGGCCAGCAGACCTTGCCGTGCCGCGCGTACAAGCATGGCCCGTACGGCTTCCGCATCGTCCTCACGCAGGGCCTGAACCGGCAGATCCGCCTGATGGCGGCGCAATTCGGCTACCGCGTGAAGCAGCTGCGCCGCATACGCATCGACAACCTCAAGCTCGGCGAGTTGAAGCCGGGACGCTGGCGCAACCTGACCGACGCCGAATTGCGCGGCCTGCTTCCCGAGCAGACCGAATGGTGACGCAGGGGCACGGCGCGCCGTGCCCCTACGGGTCGACCATCTTCGATTCGGAGGCGCACAGCGTTTCCGCGTGCTCGATCTTGCCGGGCTTCTGCAGCAGCGGGTGCAGGAACACCGCGCCGAGCAGGATCGCCACGCCGAGGTAGAACAGCGGGGCGAGTTCGCGCTGCTCGCCGAGCAGCGGGATCGCCAGCAGGATCGCGTAGACCGGCTCCAGGTTGATCGCCAGTTGCACCGTGTAGGCGCTCAGCTGGCGCAACGCGACAAGCGACAGCGCGAACGGCAGCAGCGTGCACAGCAGCGCCAGCGCCAGCAGATACAGCGCGTCGCGTGGCGCGGGCATGGCGAAGACATCGCCGGCGAAGGCGGGGAACACGTGCGGCATCAGCGGCGCCAGCGCGGTCAGCAGCAGGGTGCCGGCGCCGAGTTCGATGCCGGTGACGGTCAGCGGGTCGCCGTGCCCGGCCAGGCGCTTGTTCAGCGAGGCGAAGAACGACACCAGCAGCGCCGACAGCGCGCCGACCGCGACGCCGGCGCGCATGCCGTGCGGCACGCCGCCGACCACCAGGGCCACGCCGGGCAGCATCGCCACGCCGAGGGCCAGTTCGCGCCACGAGAACGGCCGCCGCGCCAGCCAAGGTTCGACCACGGCGATGAACACCGGCGCCAGCGCCATGCAGGTGGCGCCGACCGAGGCGTTGGCCAGCTTGATCGAGCCGTAGAAGGTCAGCCAATGCAGCGCCACCAGCACGCCGATGCCGGCGTAGGCCAGCACGCTGCGCACCGGCAGCGCGCGCAACCCGCGCCACGCGCGCGGCAGCAGCGCCAGCGCGACGACGACGATCAGCATGCGCCACCACACCAGCGGCAGCGCCGGCAGCGAAATCAACTTGCCGAAGATGGCGGTGAAGCCCCACAGCAATACGCAGAAGTGGATTTGCAGCAGGGCGGTGCGGTGCGGGTGGGTCGGCATCCGCGCATTGTCGCCGATGCCGCGGCCGGCTGGTGCCAGCGCTGGCATGAAGCGTTGCACTGGGCGGGATGATTCCAGAACCGGGCGGTTTAAAATTTTCGCGAAATCACGGGCAAGGACCCTTCCCCATGTCGATCAGGACAGCATGGCTGCTCGCCGCGCTGGCGTTCAGCGGCGGCGCGTACGCCGCCACCGACGCCGCGTGCCCGATCCGCACCGAACTGCCGCCGACGGTGAACTTCCGCGTTGACAACGACCTGTTCGGCGGCCAGGACCAGGGTTACAGCAACGGCGCGCAGCTGACCCTGGTGTCGCCGAACCTGAAAGACTACACCGACGACCCGTGCCTGCCGCGGCTGGCGCGCTGGCTCAACGGCTACCTCGACTGGCTGGCGCCGCAGGGTTACGAACAGCAGAACATGGTGGTCAGCTTCACCCACGCCATCTTCACGCCCACCGATTTCAGTCGCAGCGACCTGATCGAGGACGACCGCCCCTACGCCGGCGCCTTCCTGGTCGGTTTCGGCTACAACGCGCGCACCGGCGACCGGCTGGTCACCACCCAGCTGAAGCTGGGCATCGTCGGCCCGGCGGCGCGGGGCGAGCAGGTGCAGAACGCCGTGCACAAGCTCACCGGCAGCGATCCGTTCGAAGGCTGGGACAACCAGATCGGCGACGAACCGGTGTTCATGCTGCAGCACGAGCGCATGAACCGTTTCGCCGGCGCCTACGACTACGGCGAGTGGAACTGGGACGCGATCAGCCACTACGGCGGCGCGGTCGGCAACTTCGCCACGTTCGCCAATGTCGGCGGCGAGCTGCGTTTCGGCCGCTACCTGCCCAACGACTTCGGCAGCACGCCGCTGCGCCCGGCCGGCGAAAATACCGCACCCCGGGTCGAGACCGCGGCCGGATCGATCTTCCGCTTCCACCTGTTCCTGACCGCCGACGCGCGCTGGGTGCTGCGCGACATCACCCTCGACGGCAACACCTGGAAGGACAGCCACGGCGTCGACAAGAAGCCGCTGGTCGGCTACGTCGGTTTCGGCCTGGCGGCGATGAAGGGGCGCTGGAAGTTCGCGCTGGCGCGCTACCAGAGCAGCCGCGAGTTCGACGGGCAGAAGGAACCGCCGGTGTTCGGCAGCTTCACCATCAGCCGTTCGCTGTAGGCGACGCTTGCCCCGGCGCGGTCGGCGCGGTCGGCGCGGATCGGCCGGTCCGTCAGCGCCGCGCGGACGAATGCGAGCGCACCACGGTCGCGGTGCAGCCGGCCTCGGCGACGACCCGCGCCGACACGCTGCCGAGCAGGCGGTTCATCCCGGTCACGCCGCGCGCGCCCATGACCAGGTGGTCGATGCCGTTGTCGCGGGCGAATTCGACCAGCGCCTCGGCGATGTCGCTGGATTCGAGCACATGGAAGGTGATGCGATGGTCGGGCAACTGCAGCGAGCGCGCCCAGTGGCGCATCGCCAGTAGCCGCTTGACGTGGCGGTTGCGGCCCTCGTCGTCGATGTTGCTGTCCAGCCCGATCCGCGCGGTGCGCATCACCGTGACGCAGGCCAGGCGCGCGCCCGGCAGGGTCTGCATCAACCGCTGCACCACGTCGTTGAGGGCTGCGTCCAGGCCCTGGTCCTGCTGCCTGGTGTCGATCGCGACCATCACCAGCGGCGCGGTCGCCGGCGTGGTCGCCGCGGGTTCCGCTTCGCGGCCCAGCGAGCGCAGCCAGCGCCGGGTCACCGCTAGGCGGCCGTCGCGCTGCGAGCGTTCGGCGCGTTCGGTCAGCGGCACATGTTCGGGGTGCTGCAGGTCGAAGGCCAGTTGCGCGGCGGTCGGATAGCGCGCGTCCGGGTCCACCTCCAGGCAGCGCAGCACGATTTCCTGGAACCAGCGCGGGATCTCCGGGCGCAGCGCGCGCGGCGGTTGCGGGTCGCGGTACAGGCGGCGGCGCAGGCCGCGCCTGCTGGTCGGGAAGCCGAACGGGCGTTCGCCGGTGGCGAGGTGGTACAGGGTCACGCCGAGCGCGAACAGGTCGCTGCGCGGGTCGTCGCGGATGCCGAGCACCTGTTCCGGGGAAATGTACGGCGCGGTGCCGATCGGCACGTCGAACTGCTCGCTCAGCAGGTCCGGCAACTGCGCATGGTGCGACAGGCCGAAGTCGATCAGCACGATGCGCTCCTCGCCGCCATCCGCATCCGCCTGCAGCAGCAGGTTGCTGGGCTTGATGTCGAGGTGCACGACGTGCTGGCGGTGCAGGTCGTCGAGCGCGGTCGCGGCCCGGGCGCCGAGCTTCGCCACGCGTTCGGCCGGCAGCGGCGCATGCTCGAGCAGCGGGCGCAGGGTCTTGCCGGGCACGTGCGCCATCACCAGCCACGGCTGGTCGTCGTCGCCGCCGCTGGCGACGAAGCGCGGCACGTGCGGGCCGGAGAGCGCCGGCATCAGCATGCGCTCGACCTCGAAGCCGACCACCTGGGTCACGGTTTCGCCGTAGCCGAGGTGCGGCAGCTTCATCAGCAACGGGAACTGCTGCTGCGGATGCGCACCCCGCCACAGCGTCGCCATGCCGCCTTCGTGCAGCGGCGCCAGCAGCTCGTAGCCGCCGATGCGCATTCCGGGTTGCGGTTTCGGCGCCATCCTTCAGGTTCCCGTCGAAAGGCGTTCGGCGAACGATTCGGGCAGGCCGGCGGCGCGGATCTTCGCCGCGGCGCGTTCGTGGTCGTAGGGCACGCGCAGGAAGGGGATCGTTGCGTCGTCGGTATCCAGCATCGCGCAGGCGGCGGCGGGGTTGCCGTCGCGCGGCTGCCCGCACGAACCCGGGGACGCCAGCCAGCGCCGCCCCGGCGACAGCGACACCGGCGTGCCCGGCACCGGCGCGAAATGCCCGGCCTGCCCGGGCTGCGGGTAACCGTGCTGGCTGAAGTACAGCGCGGGTTCGTGCACGTGGCCGCAGCAGGTCAGCCGCTGCCGCGTGGCTTCCAGGCTCATGGTGGCGGTGGAACGGCCGGTCACGTAGGCCCAGCCCGCCGGGTTCCAGGCGTTGGCGTGCACGTACAGGCGCCAGTCGTCCTCGACCTGCAGCGGCAGGTTCCCCAGGAAATCGAGTTGCGCGTCGTCGAGCTGCCCGCGGGTCCAGTGGATCGCCGCCCGGGCATGCGGCGCCATGCGCTCCGACGGCGCCGCGGCCACCGCCTGGTCGTGGTTGCCGAGCACGCAGGCACCGCCTTCGGCGACGAAGCCGCGCACCGTGTCGACCACCCACGCCGGATCGGCGCCGTAGCCGACCAGGTCGCCGAGGAACACGAAGCGCGTGCAGCCGAGTCCGCGCAACGCCGACAGGCAGGCTTCGGTCGCCTCGCGGTTGGCGTGCAGGTCGGCCAGCAGGGCGATGCGCATCGGGAACGGCTCCTCCTCTCGGATGCCAATGCTAGGCCGTGGAGACGACGGCCGACATTCGCCCAAGGTCGTGCCCCGGCAACCTGGCTGCGTTGATGCAGACAGCCGGGGAAGCCGCACGGCGCCGGCGCCGTGCCGGCACACGGAAACCCGCAGTGAACCTCCGGCCGCCCGACGGGCGGGGCGGCCGCAGCGGAATCGCTACCCGATCGGCTGGTCCAGCATCAGCTCGCGGACGAAGCGCACCGGCGGCGCGCCGTAGGACAGCACGCGGTCGTGGTAGGCCTTGAGGTCGAACTTTTCGCCTTCCTTCTCCTGCACCGCCTCGCGCAGGTCGAAGTGCTCCTGCGCGCCGACGAAGTAGGTCGGCAGTTGCGCCGAGGTCAGCTGCGCGCGCACCCACTTGCCGGCGGCCTCGCGTTCCTGCTGGAAGGCCTGCCGCACCATCAGGTCCATCGCCTGTTCGCGGCTCCAGCCGTCGACGTGCACGCCCTGGTCGAGGATGGCGTTCGCGATCGTGCGCAGGTAGAACTTCAGCTGCACCAGGTGGAACAGCGGATCGCCGTCCAGGTAGCCCTGCTGCTGCATCATCCGCTCGGTGTAGACCGCCCAGCCTTCGGCGAACAGGCCCGAGCGCAGCACCCCGCGCAGCACCGACGGGTACTTGGCCGAATGCCAGCCTTCCAGGTAATGGCCCGGCGTGCCTTCGTGGATGCTGAGCAGGTGGATCATGCGGTCGTTGTATTCGCGCAGGAACGAATCCGTCTGCTGTGCGCTCCAGTCATCGGGAATCGGCGAGATCGCGTAGAAGGTTTCCAGCCCCTTGTCCAGCGGGCCGGGCGAATCGCAGTAGGCGACGGCGACGCCGCGCTGGAATTCCGGCATCAGGATGATCTTCACCGGCGCGTCGGGCAGGGTGACCAGGTCCTTCTGCCTGACGAAGTCGGTGGCCGATTTCAGCGATGCGGTGGCTTCCTCGACCACCTTGTCGCGCGCGGGCTTCTCCGCATAGGCCAGCTCCAGCGCGGCCTCGATCGCGGCCTGTTGCTGTTCCGGCGTGGGATCGTTTGGAAGTTCGAGTGGGTTCTTCGTGATCTGATGAGCGTAATCGTGTAATAACTCTGCACGGGCAATTTCGTACATCTCTTCGCGAACGCGGACGAGTTCGGCTTCGGCGCGCTGCTTGATCTCGGCGCGCGACAGCGACGAAAGCAGGTTGAACTTGAGTTTCCGGTCGTACTTGTCGGCGCCAAGGCGGAAGTCGCCATGCGCGGTCGGCACCAGGGTCTTGTCCAGCCACTGCTGGTGTTCCTGCACCGCTTCCTTCAGCGTGGCGGTCGCCATCGCCAGGCGCGTCTGGTCGGCGTCGGACAGTTCCTTCGCATGCGGCGTGATGAACTGCTCAACGATGCTGAGGATGCCGGGGTTCTGCTTGGCCACGGTTTCGGCATGGATTTTCGGCACGCGTGCCGGATCAAGGTTCTCGCGTGCCTGCGCCAGCAATGCCGGGATCTTTTCCATGCGCGCGATCGCCGACTGCAGGCGCTGCGGCAGCGGGGCGAATTCGCGCGCCATCACGTTGTACAGCGCGCCGCCGGCCAGGCCGTTGTAGACCTGCGGGTCCCAAGCCCAGTCCTGCAGGGTTTCGGTATTCCACACCATCGATTCCAGCTGGTTGCGCAGGAGCGCGGCGTCGACCTGGTTGTCGCGCGACAGCTTCGCGGTGTCCAGCTTGCCGAGTTCGACCAGCGCGTTCTTCGCGAAGTCGAGTGACTTCTGTCGGCCCGCGGCGCTGAGGTCGTCGATCTGGTCGTCGTAACGGTGTTCGCCGATCTGCGTGGCGCCGACCGGCGACAGCGCCAGCCAGCCGTCGAGCGTGCGCTTCGACAGTTCGGCGAAGGCCGCGTCGGCGGCGGCATCGGGCGTGGCGGCCGCGGTTTGCGCGGTATCGGGTGCCGGCATCGGCTGGCAGGCGGCGAGGGCGGCGGTCAGGGCAAGGGCGGGCAGGCGGCGGTTCATGGGGTCTTCCCGGTGCGGGGTGGGTTCAGTGCTTCGGCTCGCGCACCGGCACCGGCACGTTGCACAGGTCGATGTGCCCGGCCGGGCGCTTGTAGAAATCGTCGACGCGGTTGCGCCGCGCCTCGGTCGCGTCGGCGAAGGTCCTGCTGTCGGTGCGCAGCACCTGGATCGGCGTGCGCTCCGCTTCCGGCACGTCGCTCGCCAGCCGGATCGACTTGATCGGCGTGCGCTCGGCGGCGTTTTCGTAGAAGCCCATCGGCGGCGGGCCGCGGCGGATCGTGCTCAGCAATTCCATGCCCTGCAGCACGCGGCCGACCACGGTGATGTTGTCGTCGAGTTGCCGCGGCGACTGGCCGATGGTCACGTACAGTTCGGCGCCGATGCTGCTGTCGTCGGCGTTGTTGCGCCCGGCGCCGAGCGTGCCGTAGCAGTGCGCCAGCCAGGCGGTGCCCTTCTCCGGGTCGCGGCCGACCGGGAAACCGCCGACGAAGCCGACTTCCGGCGCCCAGCCGTCGCTGTCCGGCAGGCGGTCGAACTTCAACCCGTTGGCGGCGCGATGGAATTCGGCCGGCAGGGGCGTCCTGGCGCTGCCCAGCGACTTGGCCTTGGCCGGATCCTCGCCGTCGACGTCGCCGAACTGCACGACGAAGTTGTCCTGCGAACGGTAGATGCTGGTGCCGTCCCAGAAGTGTTCCTTCGCCAGCGTGCGGATGTTGCCGGCGTGCTCGGGGGCGAAGTCCGGGGCCAGTTCGATGACCACCCGGCCGGCCTCCAGGTCCATGTACAGCAGGTTGGCCGGGTCCGGGGTGCGCCAGTCGCTGTCCGGGGCCGCGTCGACGATTTCCTTGGCGCTGCGGTATTGGGTCCTGGCGGGTTCGTCGGCGGATGCCGGGAAGCCAAGGGCGAGCAGGCAGGCGACGGGCAGCAGGCGCAGGGTCATGGATGAGCCTCGGTGAAGGAAGATCCCAATTCTCCCCGACCAAGTGCGCCGGGGCCAGCGACCGGTCCACTGCGATGGGGCGGTCGAACCTGCGCAAGTACGCGATCTCAGGCCATTTGCCCAGCCTGATCGGACGTCCAATGGAACGGGACTTGACTTTTATTTAGATGTTTAGCTAAATACCGACATCATGAACGCCGTCTTCAAGGCCCTGGCCGATCCGACCCGCCGCAAGGTGCTGGAATTGCTGCGCCAGCGGCCGATGACGGCCGGGGAACTGGCCGACCATTTCCCGGTGTCGCGACCGACCATGTCGGCGCATTTCGCCGTACTGCGCGAAGCGGACCTGATCGAGGCCTGCAAGATCGGCACGACGATCACCTACCAACTCCGGTTGTCGGTGCTGGAAGACGCGCTGCTGGGCTTTGCCCAGTTGTTCGGCGTCCGCGCCGAAACGAAGGCGCCGGCGGATGCCGCCGAAAACACCGAACCCAGACAGATTCAGGAAGGAGCCGTCAAATGAACGCCAATCCCGTCTCCCGCGATGCCTGGAAAAACATCCGCGCCGCCCTCGTCATCGCCGGCGTGCAGATCGGCGGTGCCTTGCTGCTGACCTTCCTGCGGAAGCAGGGAGTGATCGACGGAGAGACCACGACGCGTGGCGTCATGGTGCTGATCGGCCTCGGCCTTGCCGCCTATGGCAACCGGATGCCGAAATCGCTGGAGGGGCCGCCGCCCCCGTCGCCCGGCCTCGCCGCGACGAGGCAGGCCGTGCAGCGCGTAGGCGGCTGGGCGATGACGCTGGCGGGCCTCGCCTATGCGGGGTTGTGGGCGTTCGCGTCGCGCGACGTGGCGCTGGTCGGCTCTCTGGTCGTGGTTGGCGCGTCGGTGGCCGTGACGCTCGGCTACATCGCATGGCGGGTCTGCTCCGGCCACCGTTCGTCCGTTTCCTAGACAAGGCGCTGTTCCCCCGCGCTGGGGGGGAATCGCCGCTGCGGCCTCAAATCCCTGACGGCAGCACGCCGGGCAGGCCTGTTCGAGGCCATCGCCCGCACAGATCATGCCGAACGGACGCCGCGAGGCCGTCCGGTGACTAATGGCATATTCGCTATATCGAACTAAGTAGTAGTATCCCCCTCGGACTAGCGGACCGGCCGCAAGGCGGGGCGATGACCGAAGCCGACATCCAGTTGAAGAAGTTTCAGAAGGAACTGAGCGCCGGCACCGTGTCGCTGGTGCTGCTCGCGGTGCTGGCGCAGGCCGAGGAGCCGCTGTACGGCTATCTGATCGCCAAGCGCATGGAAGGGCTGGACGGCGTGCTCAGCGGCAAGCAGAGCGCGCTGTACCCGGTGCTGCGCAATCTGGAGGGGGCCGGGTTGCTGGACAGCTTCGTCGAGCCGTCGATGTCCGGCCCGCCGCGCCGCTACTACCGCATTACCGATGCGGGGCGCGCCGCCCTGCGCGAATGGGCCGCCGCCTGGTGCGCGACCCGCGACTCCGTCGATACCGTCCTGAGGGGAATAGAACAATGAACGCCGAAGGTTTGCCGACTACGATTCCCGAATACTTGGAACAGCTGCGCGCGGCGCTGAAGGGCGCCGACCCGGCAATGGTCCAGGACGCGCTGTACGACGCCGAGGAATACCTGCGTTCCGAGCTCGCCGAGCAGTCCGGGAAATCCGAGGCCGAAGTGATCGCCTCGGTCGCCGGCAGCTACGGCGCGCCGGAGGAGGTCGCCGGGATCTACCGCGACACCGAGGTCACCGTGACCCGCGCGCTGCGCCCGCCGCCGCCGAAGAAGCGCGAGTCGCCGCTCGGCAAGTTCTTCGGCGTCGCCGCCGACCCGCGCACCTACGGCGCGCTGTTCTACATGTTCCTGGCGCTGGCCACCGGCATCTTCTACTTCACCTGGGTGGTCACCGGCGCCAGCCTGTCGGCGGGCCTGCTGGTGCTGGTCATCGGCGTGCCGCTGCTGTTGCTGTTCCTGATGTCGGTGCGGCTGCTGTCGCTGGTCGAGGGCCGCATCGTCGAGGCCCTGCTCGGCGAGCGCATGCCGCGGCGGCCGCTGTACACGCAGCGCGACAAGCCGTGGCTGGAACGGATCAAGGAGTTGTTCACCGACCTGCGCACGTGGACGGCGATGCTGTACTTCCTGCTGATGATGCCGCTGGGCACCGCGTACTTTTCGATCTTCGTGACCCTGCTGAGCACGGCCGTGATGCTGGCGGCGGCACCGCTGAGCGTGATGATCCCGGGCGTGTTCGACGTGACCATCGCGCACTGGACGGTCTCGACGGCCGGGCCCTGGCTGCTGCCGCTGGTTTCCGCCATCGGCGTGCTGATGCTGTTCGCCACGCTGCACCTGGCGCGCGCGGTCGGCCACTTCCATGCCTGGCTGGCCAAGCACCTGCTGGTGCGCGACCCGGTGGTGTGATGCATCTGCTGCAGGGGCGCGGCGCGCCCCCTGCGGCACCCGGTCAGGCGTATTTGGCGATGAAATCCCGCACCTGCGGGTAGACCACTTCGCGCCAGCGGCGGCCGCTGAAGATGCCGTAGTGGCCGGCACCCTGCACGGTCAGGTGTGCGTGCCTCGCCTTCGGGATGCCGGTGCACAGTCCGTGCGCGGCGGCGGTCTGGCCGGGGCCGGAGATGTCGTCCAGCTCGCCCTCGATGCTCATCAGCGCGGTCTTCTTTATCGCAGCCGGAGCCACCGGCTCGCCCTTCACCTTCCACTTGCCGCGCGGCAGCAGGAACTCCTGGAACACCGTGCGGATGGTGTCCAGGTAGTACTTCGCCGGCATGTCCAGCACGGCGTTGTATTCGTCGTAGAACCGGCGGTGCGCCTCGGCGTCCTGCAGGTCGCCCTTGACCAGGTCGGAGTAGTAATCCCAGTGCGACATGACGTGGCGGCTGGGGTTCATCGCGATGAACCCGGCGTGCTGCAGGAAGCCCGGATAGACCCGGCGGCCTTCGCCCGGGTAGGGTGCGGGCACGGTGTGGATGACGTTGCTTTCGAACCATGCCAGCGAGTTGCGCGTGGCCAGGCCGTTGACCGCGGTCGGGCTGCTGCGCGCGTCGATCGGCCCGCCCATCATCACCAGCGAACGCGGCGTCGCTTCGCCGCGCGCGGCCATCAGCGACACCGCGGCCAGCACCGGCACGGTCGGCTGGCAGACGCTGATCACGTGCAGCTTCCCGGCGCCGATGTGGCGGATGAACTGCTCGATGTAGGCGATGTAGTCGTCCAGGCCGAACTCGCCCGCCGCCAGCGGCACCATGCGCGCGTCGATCCATTCGGTGACGTAGACCTTGTGGTCGCGCAGCAGGGTGCGCACGGTGTCGCGCAGCAGGGTGGCGTGGTGGCCGGACAGCGGCGCGACCACCAGCACCGCCGGGTCTTCCTTCATCCGCTTGATGTTGGCCGCATCGTCGGTGTAGCGCTTGAAGCGCAGCAGCCGGCAGAACGGGTTGGCGATCACTTCCTGCTCGATCACCGGCACGGCGTGGCCGCCGACCTCGACCTCGTGGATGCCCCACGCCGGCTTCTCGTAGTCCTTGCCGAGGCGGTGCAGCAGTTCGTTGTACGCGGACACGCGCTCGGCGCCCGGCAGCGCCGACAGCCAGCTGTTCGGGTCGGAGAAGATCCGGGCGTTGGCGTCGGCCAGGTGGACCCACGGGGCCATCCAGTGGCGTCCGAGTTCGTGCAGTTGGTAAAGCGTCATCGCGAAATGCGGTCTGTTGCGATTGGTGCGACGCAGCATACCAAGCGGGCCCGGGGTAAAAGTTAAATCACGGTCTCGAGCGCGGCGGCCTGCGGGGCCAGCGCCGGCGCCAGCCAGCAATGCGACCCGGCGGGCAGGAAACCGTTGCCGATGAGCTGCTTGCGGTACCAGCCCGCACTGCGTTTCTGGAACCCGGCGCGGTCGCCGTCGAATTCGTCTTCGGCGGCGAAGGTCTCCAGGAAGGCCACGCCGCCGCACAGTTCGGCCAGGCCGGGCAGGCCGCGGCGCAGCTCGGCCGACGGCAGGTAGTGCATTACGTCGGCGCAGACCAGCAGGTCGACCGGCGGGCACGGGCGCAGCAGCGCGAAGTCGCCGAAGCGCGCGTAGTGCAGGTTGCGCCTGGCACCGTGGCGGGCGATCGCGTACTCGCTGCTGTCGAAGCCGAGGTAGCGCAGCTTCGGCCGCAGCTTCAGCAGCGGTGCGCGCCATGCGCCCTCGCCGCAGCCGACGTCGAGCACGCTGCGGACCGGGCGCTCGAGGTAGTACTCGGCGCAGGCCACCGCCAGCGCGCCCTTGCGCGCCAGCCGCTGCGGCCCGCCGATGTCGCCCTGGCGGTACCAGCGTTGGAAGTAGGCTTCGTCGTATTGCTTGATCACGGGAGACGGCAACGGATGGGGGATGATGGATGACGAAGCGTAACCGCTTTTGCTCGCCATTCCCGCTTTCGCGGGAATGACGACGGACACAAGGTCGTGCGGGAAAGGTATCCTTGCGCCCGACGATCCAACAGGGGAAAGCCGCCGATGTATTTCTGGGTCAAGACCGCGCATCTCGTTTTCGTCATGGCGTGGATGGGCGGGGTGTTCTACCTGCCGCGCATCCTGGTCAACCTGGCC
Organism: Pseudoxanthomonas sangjuensis; assembly: GCF_010211755.1. Taxonomy (GTDB): domain Bacteria; phylum Pseudomonadota; class Gammaproteobacteria; order Xanthomonadales; family Xanthomonadaceae; genus Pseudoxanthomonas_A; species Pseudoxanthomonas_A sangjuensis. The sequence continues at coordinate 169,412 of NZ_PDWR01000004.1, forward strand.
GAGTCCGCCGGACAGGCGCAGGTGCAGGAGCGCCTGAAGCTGATGGGTCGCAGGCTGTACCGCTTCGGCCACATCATGTTCGGGCTGGCGTTCCTGTGCGGCCTGGCGTTGTGGCTGGGGTTCGGCATTGGCGGCGGCTGGCTGCATGCCAAGCTGGCGCTGGTGGCGGTGATGTTCGCCCACTACATCGTCGGCGGGCGCTGGCTGAAGGGCATGGACAAGGGCCGTTCGCTGCCGTCGTCGAAGACGCTGCGCTGGTTCAACGAAGTGCCGGTGCTGCTGTTGGTCGGCGTGGTGTACCTGGTGCTGGCGAAGCCGTTCTGACCGGATTGGTCGCGCGACGCAGATGGCCAGGCGAAAACGGTAGGGCGGGTCCTGACCCGCCGCCATGAGATGCATCGGTCAGGCAAGGCGGGTCAGGACCCGCCCTACCTTGCTCCACGCGGCCCTCTAACGCCTTATGTCTTTGCTTTCCCCTACTGTTAAGCGCCGAGAGCCCGGTGTGCGCGCCCGATAACGCCTCGGTGTAGCCGCACCGTAATTCAGCAGGGGGCCGCACACCGGATCTCGCGTCCCGACGCCCGAACAGTTGCGCGAGGCTTCCCTCGCACCGATAAGCGTGGGCCGGACGTGATGCTCTCGACCGGCCTACTTTAGCGCGGAGGACGAGATGACGGCAGTCGGGATCGATGTGGCCAAGGTCGCGCTGGTGGCGTGCATGCGCAAGCTGCTGACGATCGTCAATGCGCGGCGGCGGGACGAGTTGAAGGCTTTGGCGGCTGTCGCCTAAAGGCACCTTCTCAAGACAGTTGCTGAATTAAGCCGAGCCGCGAAGCGGCTTCGGCTTGAATGAATTGTTAGGCCGCTGCCGATAGCAAGTAGGACCCAACGTGGAGGATGTCATCTCAGCCAGTACTTCTGTGCGTCAGTCATCTCAATCTCTGGCGGGATATCAGGTGGTCCATTGAATCGCCATTGAATTGCCTCCTCCAAGGTCAGCTTGCGGACGCCACATTGAGGTACTCCGCACTGCCGTGGATAGGAGCCGTCTACGAGCGAGATGCCCTCAACCATGCCCATATCAGTGCCGGTGCAAAGGCACGGGTGATAGGCGCAGTCTTCGTAGAACTCGCCAGGTTGGATTTCATCTGCATCGCTTAGCGGTATTGGCATGTCAGCGGCCTAACGCCTTATGTCTTTGCTTTCCCCTACTGTAAGCGCCGAGAGCCCGGTGTGCGCGCCCGATAACGCCTCGGTGTAGCCGCACCGTAATTCAGCAGGGGCCGCACACCGGATCTCGCGTCCCGAC
>NZ_PDWR01000050.1 GCF_010211755.1 Pseudoxanthomonas sangjuensis
GGCTGGCTGGCCTGCTCAACCGCACCGCGCTTGAACTCGGTGCTGAACTTCCTTCGCTTCGACATGAACACTCCTCATGGCCTTGATCGGCCTTCTCGTAAGTGTCCGTGAAAACGGGGGTGAACCCGTCGTCGCACTTGCGGCCGGATGTGCATCCTCACCTACAGGCGATACATACAGCGGCGAGTACTTCTACAACTTCGAGTGGGCGAGCTTCTTCCCGGACGGAAACAAAGACGAGCGGTGGTGCGTGGAGGGCGACATGGCTCGCGCCGAGTTGCCTGCTACAAACCCAAGCGGGCCTTGGGGCACTTCTCATGTTGTCGTTAGGGGCACTCTCGGTCCGCCTGGAAGTTACGGCAATCTCGGCGCGTGCAAGCGGATCCTTAAGGTCACCGAGCTCGTCGAGGTCAGCAACATGCGGGGAAGAGAGTGAGCAGCGGCCTAACAGTGCGTTCAAGCCGAAATTGCATCGCTACGCCGCCAACATGGCAGAAAGAGCTTGCCATGTTGCCAGCTACGCGCTGCAATTCGGCTTAACTTAGGCGTTAGGCGCTTATGGAAGGCATCGAGGTCTGGCGGTATCTACACGACGGCTCGCTCGAACGAGTCGACGGCACCGTGCCCGGGGATCTAACGCTCCACATCTCCATCCCTTATCTCCGTAAAGCCTTCCAACCTGAGGGAGATGGCTTTGTTCTAAAGCTAGTCGACTGTACGTGCTTCGAGCTCGTCGGAGACGTTGGAGCCGTATCGAAAGACCTCGAAGAGATTGGCGGGCACTCCTTAGAGATTCTCTCGGTCGAGAGCGAATCCCCCTTGGCGCTCTATACGACCTTCGGGACGCTCAATATGGCTTATCGAGATCTGGCAATGTTCCTGGATACTGGCGAGCAGATCACGGACTCCATGTTGGACAAGGCGAGTGCAGACTATTGGGATGCGTGGTCTAGGCAACATGGCCGCGGCGCCTAACAATGCGTTCAAGCCGAAATTGCATCGCTCCGCCGTCCATATGGCAGGTAAAGCTTGCCATATGGCCAGCTACGCGCTGCAATTCGGCTCAACTTAGGCGTTAGGCGCCAACAAGCATGCCCGCTAGCTTTCTGACAGAAGTTCTGATCCGTGGCATCTTTGAAGTCGTTCTCTACGGCTTGGGCTATCTCGTTGGCTGGGTGGTGGTTCCAATCTTTTCGCTTGGCTACTACAGCGTTGAACCTTGGGACTTCAGCAGTCGCAAGAAGTCTAAGAGCCGCTCCGCACAACGGTTGCCAAAACAGATATCCGCTGATGCAGCGTGTGGCATTGGACTCGCAACTCTTGCAGTGACAGCAACAATCGCGTTTCTCATGTGGCGTGCGGCAGGCGCCTAACAATTCATTCAAGCCGACGCCGCTTCGCGGCTCGGCTTAATTCAGCAACTGTCTTGAGAAGGTGCCTTTAGGCGACAGCCGCCAAGGCCTTCAACTCGTCCCGCCGCCGCGCATTGACGATCGTCAGCAGCTTGCGCATGCACGCCACCAGCGCGACCTTGGCCACCTTTCCACGTGCCCGCAATTGTTGGTAGTGCGCCCGCATCGCCGGCTCCCATCGCACCGCCGATAGCGTC
>NZ_PDWR01000051.1 GCF_010211755.1 Pseudoxanthomonas sangjuensis
GTCGGGACGTGAGATCCGGTGTGCGGCCCCTGCTGAATTACGGTGCCGCTACACCGAGGCGTTATCGGGCGCGCACACCGGGCTCTCGGCGTTTACAGTAGGGGAAAGCCAAGACATAAGGCGTTAGAGCTCATGGAAAGATCGCCGTCACTTAAGTTCAAAGACAACCTTGGCGAGGTGTTTCAGCTCATCTCGATACATTCCAAGCTGACCGGTGACGGCCCAGGCAGACGCAATCAAGTTGATGCGCTTAATAAGAGCGCCGTTGTTTTTGCCTGTGCGTCTTTTGAGGCGTTCGTGGAGGACCTTGCCAGCTCAGCCTTTGACCACATTGCCGACAAATCTCCGTCTATTTCAGCCATCCCAATTGCTATTCGCCGCGCCATAGCAAAACGTCTCAAAGAAGATCCGCATGAGCTGAGGATATGGGATATGGCGGACACCGGATGGAGGACGGTTGCCGCTAGCTACAAAGAGCAAATCATCCAAAAGCACATCGGCCCTTTCAACACCCCAAAACACGGGAATGTTGCTTCTCTTCTGAAAGAGCTACTTGGATTTGACGCAATGGACTCTTGCTTCCGCTGGAAAGGAATGCCTCAGCAAAAGGCAAAAGAAAATCTAAACAAATTTGTCCAATTGCGAGGTGAGCTTGCGCATGGCAAGCGCCCCGCCCCGCGCGTAACAAAGGCAGCTGCAATTCGAGATGTGAGATTTCTCGCCCTACTCAGCGTTCGCATGTCCAACGTAATGAGAGTGTATTGCCACAGCATCACAGGGCATTATCCTTGGCCCGCAGTACACATTGGCTCTGTCGAGTGAGCTCTAACAATTCATTCAAGCCGAAGCCGCTTCGCGGCTCGGCTTAATTCAGGCGTTAGGCCCCATGCCAAAGATCATCGTCAGCGTTTGGATCTATCTCTGTGGCGTTGTCGGGGCGGTCGTCACCGGCAGCCTCCTGTCCCAGGTCTTATCCGTTTTCCCGCCAAGTCAGATGGAGGCGTATGGACCAGTGGTTCCTGCGGTCGCGCGGTCTTGGTCCGTCTTTTTACCCAGTGCTCCGGCCATTCTTTGGTGTAGCGCCGCTGCTTCTGCGCTGCTCGGCCTCTACTTGTGGCGTTCTCGCGGTTCCTTAGAGACACGGCTATTCTCTGCTGCGGTTATCGCAGCCGTTAATCTGTTCCTTTCTATGTTCTTTTCCATGGCCCTGTTGGCGGCGTACTTCTACTTGCCCAAAGTCGCCAATGGGGCCTAACAATTCATTCAAGCCGACGCCGCTTCGCGGCGCGGCTTAATTCAGCAACTGTCTTGAGAAGGTGCCTTTAGGCGACAGCCGCCAAGGCCTTCAACTCGTCCCGCCGCCGCGCATTGACGATCGTCAGCAGCTTGCGCATGCACGCCACCAGCGCGACCTTGGCCACCTTTCCACGTGCCCGCAATTGTTGGTAGTGCGCCCGCATCGCCGGCTCCCATCGCACCGCCGATAGCGTC
>NZ_PDWR01000052.1 GCF_010211755.1 Pseudoxanthomonas sangjuensis
TGCCGATGCGTATTTGTTCGTCACCTTGCTGTGGGCGCAGAAAGCCGCTGTGAATCTGGATGGCTTGAACGCGCTGCAAGCGTTCGTGCAACGCATGCTGGCCGATGCCGATGTGCAGGCTGCACTCAAGGCCGAGGGTCTGGCCTGACAGCGCAGCCGTTTGCCACACGACGCGTAATAACAAAACCTGATTAGCCCTAACTCTCAGCCAGCAGTCGCAAGATCTGCGCCGGCCTGGGCAGATGCTGTTGTCACCTGAAGCCGACGAGGTGGCCCCATGAGCATCAATGCCGTGCAGTTCCAGGCTGGACTGTCGATGCCGGATTTTTTTGCAGCCTACGGCACCGAAGCCAAGTGCTACCGCGCTCTGTATAGATGGCGGTGGCCCCAGGGATTTCGCTGTCCTTGTTGCGCTGGACGGGCGCGCTCGCGCTTCAAGCGTGGTGGCGCCATCTACTATCAATGCAGCGCGTGCCGGCATCAGACCAGCCTGATCGCAGGCACGATGTTCCAGGGCACCAAGCTGTCACTGCGCACCTGGATGCTGGCGCTGCACCTGTTGACCTCGACCAAGACCAACATGGCTGCGCTGGAGCTGATGCGTCATCTGGGCGTCAACTACAAGACCGCCTGGCGGATGAAGCACAAGATCATGCAGGTCATGGCCGAGCGCGAAGCCACGCGTCGACTGTCCGGGTTCGTGCAGATCGACGATGCCTACCTGGGAGGGGAGCGCAACGGCGGCAAGGCTGGGCGCGGATCGGAGAACAAGCAACCGTTCCTGATTGCGGTGCAGACCGATGCCAGCTTCACGGCGCCGAGCTTTGTGGTGATCGAGCCGGTGCGCAGCTTCGACAATGCCGCGCTCACGGACTGGATCGCCCGTCGCCTGAAGCCAGAATGCGAGGCCTACACCGACGGGTTGGCCTGTTTCCGCCGCCTGGAAGACGCCGGCCATGCACACACCACACTGGACACCGGCGGCGGACGCGCAGCCACAGAGGCCGCCGGTGCCAGGTGGGTCAACGTGGTGCTTGGCAACCTCAAACGCGCCATCAGCGGCGTCTACCACGCCATCGCGCAAAGCAAATATGCGAGACGTTATCTGGCCGAAGCGGCCTACCGATTCAATCGCAGATTCCGCCTGCCCGAAATGCTGCCACGACTCGCCACGGCGATGATGCGTTGCAAGCCCTGTCCGGAGCCGGCTTTGCGCATGGCGGGCAATTTTCATGGCTGAGAGACAGGGCTAATCAGGAGAGCTTTTGCAGACCTCCGCCCAGGCGCTGCGCCCGAACGATGGC
>NZ_PDWR01000053.1 GCF_010211755.1 Pseudoxanthomonas sangjuensis
GTGGGCCACTGCGGTGACAACGCCGCGTGCGAAGGCTTCTTCGGCCTGCTCAAGCGCGAGCGGGTCTACCGCATGACCTACCCAACGCTCGATGCCGCGAGGGCTGATGTGTTCGAATACATCGAGCGGTTCCACAACCCGAGGATGCGACGAAGGGTCGCCAGGCAAGACCAGAAGTTCTCAGCCCTTTTACAACCGTCCGTGATTTCGGGGTAGAACCCGACTAAAAGGGCGGGGACTAAGAAGATCTTCATAAGCGGCCTAACGCTCAAGTTAAGCCGAATTGCAGCGCGTAGCTAACAACATGGCAAGCTTTATCCGCCATGTTGTTGGCGTAGCGATGCAATTTCGGCTTCAACCCAATGTTAGGCCGCCGAGCCGGGTACAACGAAGCCCGCGACCACCATAGCGACTGCCTGCTGCACGTTGCTGGCATAAAACCGATCTCCTGAGCCGGAATTCTCAACCAAGAATGGCGCGTTGCCGGTAGACGACTCCAGCTGGATCTCTAAATTGCTCTGTGAGTGCCGGAAGAACCAGACGCCATCGTCATCAGCCCCAGGATGCAACACATTGAGGCGCTCAGCGCTGATCTCTGGATAGGAAGCCTGCAGTTCTTGGATGATTGCATCAATGTCGCGCATGCTCACCTCTGCGGCCTAACGCCTGAGTTAAGCCGACTTGCGTAGCGGAGCCAAACACATGGCAAGCTTTATCTGCCATGTGTTTGGTGTAGCGAAGCAAGTTCGGCTTGAACGAATTGTTAGGGCCCAACCCTGGACTTGATGTAGCTGCCAAGAATTGCGCCCAAAGATGCGACTAACGCAAACAGGGCTACCAGAAAAGGAATGCCGGCAGCCGGGTACTCTGGGGCCAGAAAAGCTACCGCAAGAAGCAGAAGAAGCATGCCGGACGTGCCTGCCAGAGCCCCATGAACTACGCGGCGCGCAGGCGCAAAGTACGCACCAACACCACCTGCCAACGCAGGTACAAGAAGCGCTCCAATCTGAACGAGGAGCCACACTGTCTCACCAATGCTGGTGCCATGCGAACCATGAACGAGAGTTGTGGGAATGCTCAGAACTATATAGCCCGCCACGAACGTAGCGAGCCCGTAGCCAATTGCTCTTATGTCAAGTGCCAGCGGAAGTCTCATTGGGCCCTAACGCCTTATGTCTTGGCTTTCCCCTACTGTAAACGCCGAGAGCCCGGTGTGCGCGCCCGATAACGCCTCGGTGTAGCGGCACCGTAATTCAGCAGGGGCCGCACACCGGATCTCACGTCCCGAC
>NZ_PDWR01000054.1 GCF_010211755.1 Pseudoxanthomonas sangjuensis
GGGTTCACCCCCGTTTTCACGGACACTTACGAGAAGGCCGATCAAGGCCATGAGGAGTGTTCATGTCGAAGCGAAGGAAGTTCAGCACCGAGTTCAAGCGCGGTGCGGTTGAGCAGGCCAGCCAGCCGGGCGTCAGCTGTGCCCAGGTGGCCCGGGAGCTGGGGATCCGGGATGCATTGCTGACCCGCTGGAAGCGGGAGGCCCAGAGCCGGGGCCAGGTGGCCTTCGGTGGCACCGGGACGCCCCGGGACGAGGAACTGGCGCGGCTCAAGCGCGAGCTGGCCCGGGTGAAGAAGGAGCGGGATTTTTTGCGAGAAGCGGCGACGTTCTTTGCCAAGGGATCATCCTGAGGTATCAGGTGATCGAACGTTGCCGCGATGAGTTTCCAGTGCGACTGATGTGTCGTTGCCTGCGGGTCTCGGCCAGCGGTTACTACGACTGGAGTAAGCGCTTGCCCAGTGCCCGGGAGCGCGACAACCAGCGCTTGCTCGGCCGGATCCGTGAGTTGCATGAGGACAGCCGGGGCACATTGGGCGCCGGCCGGATGCATGAAGACCTTGCCGAGGAAGGCGAGACGGCGAGCCTGAACCGGGTGGCGCGTCTGATGGCGACCGATGGCCTGCAGGGTTGGCCGCGACCGAAGCGGCGAGGCCAGCGCGGCAAGCCGGCGCTGACGCCGCCGGGTGTGCGCAACCTGCTGGAGCGGGACTTCACCGCGTTGGAGCCGGAGACCAGGTGGGTCACCGACATCACCGAGCTCAAGACCCGGCAAGGCAAGCTGTATCTGTGCATCGTGCTGGACCTGTTTGACCAGCGGGTGGTGGGGTGGTCAATGCATCATCGTCAGGATCGTCAGATGGTGATCAGGGCCGTGCAGATGGCGGTCTGGCAGCGCCAAGGCAGCCATCCGCTGATCCTGCACTCCGACCGTGGCAGCCAGTTCCGAAGCGGCGACTACCAGCGTTACCTGGCGGCCAACGGCTTGGTGTGCTCGATGAGCGCGGTGGGCCACTGCGGTGACAACGCCGCGTGCGAAGGCTTCTTCGGCCTGCTCAAGCGCGAGCGGGTCTACCGCATGACCTACCCAACGCTCGATGCCGCGAGGGCTGATGTGTTCGAATACATCGAGC
>NZ_PDWR01000055.1 GCF_010211755.1 Pseudoxanthomonas sangjuensis
ATCAGCGGCTGCAGCCAGGTTTCGTACGGCGCCCACTTCGGCCGCTCGCGCCGCACCACTTCGCCGCGCACCTGGACCGCGCTGGCCGTGGCCACCGCGCGCGTGCTGGCGGCGGTGCTGCGCATGCCGTCCACGTAGTCCAGCCCGCAGAACGCCGCCACCTCGCGCATCGTCGATTCCGGGTCGGCGGTCAGCCGCGCGTAGTCGACGTCGAGGATGCGACCCGGGTACGTTGCATGCCAGTGCGCCATCAGCCGCCGGTATTGCACGAAGTAATCGGCCAGTTCGTCCTGCTGGTAGGAATACGGATTGGCGTTCGAGAACAGTTCGCGCAGGTTGGAGAAGCAGGTCTCCACCGGGTCGCGCACCATGTGCAGGATCTTCGCCTGCGGCAGCGCATGGCAGATGAAGCCGATGTTGAGGAAGTTCGACGGCAGCTTGTCGGTGAGGTGCGTTTCCGCGCCCAGCCGCCACGCCAACCCGTCCAGGTAACGCCGCCCGACGGCGGCGAAATCGACCTGCGGCGCACGCGCGACGATGGTCCGGTCGATCACGCCCGGGCAGTGGTGGTCGGCGGCGTGGCGCATCGCGCTGGTGAAATCGTACAGCTCGCCGATCCCGCGCACGCGCGGGTGCGCGTCCAGCAACTGCTCCAGCAGCGTGGTGCCGGAGCGGTGCATGCCGACGATGAATACCGGCGTGCGCCCTGATGGCTCCGGCGGTGGCGGCGGCCAGCCGGGCAACCGCATGCCGACCAGCGCATCGACCAGTTCGCGGCTGTCCTCCCTGCGGTACCGCAACGTGCCGCGCTTGGCCGCGCAGGCCCGCTCCAGCGCCTGCCAGGCCGCCGCGTGGTCGCCCAGGTCGTCGAGCTCCTTGTGCAGGGCGAAGCCGAGCAATGCCGCGTCGGCCGGCGAACGCGGCGTTTCCAGCAGCTTGCGGATCCGGTCGACGCGATTGGACTCCGGCCTTGCCTTCGAGACCTGCGCCAGCAGCCAGTACAGCTGGGCGATCTCCGGCGCGCGCGCCATCGCCCGCCGCAGCTCGGATTCCGCTTCCTTCAGCCGCCCCAGGTACATCAGCACGTGGCCGCGGGCGACCAGCGTCGCCGGATACTCCGGATCGCC
>NZ_PDWR01000056.1 GCF_010211755.1 Pseudoxanthomonas sangjuensis
CTAACGCCTTATGTCTTTGCTTTCCCCTACTGTAAGCGCCGAGAGCCCGGTGTGCGCGCCCGATAACGCCTCGGTGTAGCCGCACCGTAATTCAGCAGGGGCCGCACACCGGATCTCGCGTCCCGACGCCCGAACAGTTGCGCGAGGCTTCCCTCGCACCGATAAGCGTGGGCCGGACGTGATGCTCTCGACCGGCCTACTTTAGCGCGGAGGACGAGATGACGGCAGTCGGGATCGATGTGGGCAAGGCGTCGCTGGACGTGGCGGTATTCGGCGAAGCCAGGGTGGTGCGGCATCCCAACACCCCCGCAGGCATCAGCCGGCTGCTGAAGGCGTTGCGGGCGCGGTCCGACGTTCGGGTGGTGCTCGAGGCGACCGGCGGGTACGAGGATGCCGTGCTCGACGCCTGCGCCAAGGCGGGGGTGTGGGTGGCGCGGATCAACCCGCGCCAGGCGCGCGACTTCGCCCGCGCCACGGGCCAGCAGGCCAAGACCGATGTGCTGGATGCGCGGATGCTGGCGGAGATGGCGCATGCATTCCACGGTCGTCTGCGCCTGCATGTGCCGGCACCGGCATGGCAAGGCGAACTGAAAGGCTGGCTGCGCCGCCGCCATCAGGTGACCGAGGCCATCCAGCGCACGCGCCAGCAGTTGACCATGACGCTACCGGCGATCCTGCCATTGGCGCGCAAGACGCTGGCGGCACTGCGGCGCGAACAGGCGGCGGTCGATGCGGCGATCAAGGCCTTGTTGCAGGAACACGCCACGCCGGCGTTGCGTTCGTGCAAGGGACTCGGCCCGCAATTCCAGGCCAGCGTGCTGGCATTGCTGCCGGAGCTTGGACAATTGACCCGAAGGGAGATTGCGCGCCTGGCGGGCGTGGCGCCGCTCAACCGCGACAGCGGCCAGAGCCA
>NZ_PDWR01000057.1 GCF_010211755.1 Pseudoxanthomonas sangjuensis
GTCGGGACGCGAGATCCGGTGTGCGGCCCCTGCTGAATTACGGTGCGGCTACACCGAGGCGTTATCGGGCGCGCACACCGGGCTCTCGGCGCTTACAGTAGGGGAAAGCAAAGACATAAGGCGTTAGGCACCACAGGAGAGTTTCTTGAGATTTCTAGCCATTCCCCTCGTAGCCCTTCTCTGTAGCTGCAGCACCTTTGGCGGCCCCGACTACAGCCAGATTGAGCCTGGTTACTACGGCGGTGACGGCAGCTCTCCGGAGCAAGCGGTTCTTGCAGTTGGCCTCAACCAGTCCGGACCTGCATGGATCGCCGAGAAATACCCAGGCTCCACCATCAAGATGCAGGCGCTGGCCGCTCCGCCGGGCAAGAAGCGCTATGACGTGTACACCGTAGAAAAGGCGGATGGTGAGACCGTACAAGTCTGGTTCTTGCTGTCTGGTGGGCTGAGCGATCTCAAGCCGTAGGCACTCGGCGTGGTGCCTAACAATTCATTCAAGCCGACGCGGAACCTCATCCGTTTTTGTTGACACCTTTCCCTAACCAGGAGGTGTCACATGGCCAAGCCTGACCTGCGCAAGATTTGTCGCTATAGCGACGAGTTCGGGTTCTACCCCGAAATCACGGACGGTTGTAAAAGGGCTGAGAACTTCTGGTCTTGCCTGGCGACCCTTCGTCGCATCCTCGGGTTGTGGAACCGCTCGATGTATTCGAACACATCAGCCCTCGCGGCATCGAGCGTTGGGTAGGTCATGCGGTAGACCCGCTCGCGCTTGAGCAGGCCGAAGAAGCCTTCGCACGCGGCGTTGTCACCGCAGTGGCCCAC
>NZ_PDWR01000058.1 GCF_010211755.1 Pseudoxanthomonas sangjuensis
GCGCATAAACGAAGCAGTCGAGTGCCTCATTGCGTCGCTTTTTGCTGTCCCACAGTATTTTTTTCCTGCCATCCACCCATTTTTCGACCTGCTCTTCAGCAGTCAGCTGCTGCGCTTCGGTCAGATCAAAAATATCCGGGTTATTCGGGAAGTGAACGGCACCGGGAAGCGGTTCATCCCCTTCCGGCGTCAGTGTGAAGCGGTTATAAATCTGCTCTTTCGCGGTATCCGTACCGATTTCGGTAAGGTAAACCCCGTTTTTGTTTCGCTTACGTGGCATGCTGGCCACCGGCTTTCCGTAGACGGATGCCCCTTTAATGGGGATCACCCGGAACAGCCCATGTTTTTTCGAGCGTTCATACACAATGGTCGGGTCAATCCCGCCAGTATCCCAGCAGATACGGGATATCGACATTTCTGCACCATTCCGGCGGGTATAGGTTTTATTGATGGCCTCATCCACACGCAGCAGCGTCTGTTCATCGTCGTGGCGGCCCATAATAATCTGCCGGTCAATCAGCCAGCTTTCCTCACCCGGCCCCCATCCCCATACGCGCATTTCGTAGCGGTCCAGCTGGGAGTCGATACCGGCGGTCAGGTAAGCCACACGGTCAGGAACGGGCGCTGAATAATGCTCTTTCCGCTCTGCCATCACTTCAGCATCCGGACGTTCGCCAATTTTCGCCTCCCACGTCTCACCGAGCGTGGTGTTTACGAAGGTTTTACGTTTTCCCGTATCCCCTTTCGTTTTCATCCAGTCTTTGACAATCTGCACCCAGGTGGTGAACGGGCTGTACGCTGTCCAGA
>NZ_PDWR01000059.1 GCF_010211755.1 Pseudoxanthomonas sangjuensis
CACGCCCACCAGGCGTGCAATCTCCCTGCGAGTCAATTGTCCAAGCTCCGGTAGCAACGCCAGCACACTGGCCTGGAATTGCGGGCCGAGCCCCTTGGACGAACGCAACGCGGGCGTGGTGTGTTCCTGCAACAAGGCCTTGATCGCTGCATCGACGGCTGCCTGTTCGCGCCGCAGTGCCGCCAGCGTCTTGCGAACCAGCGGCAGAATCGCCGGCATGGTCATGGTCAACTGCTGGCGAGTGCGCTGAATGGCTTCGGTGACCTGATGGCGGCGGCGCAGCCAGCCTTTCAGTTCGCCCCGCCATGCCGGCGCCGGTACGTGCCGGCGCAGACGACCATGGAATGCATGCGCCATTTCCGCCAGCATCCGCGCATCCAGCACATCGGTCTTGGCCTGCTGGCCAGTAGCGCGGGCAAAGTCGCGGGCCTGGCGCGGGTTGATCCGCGCCACCCACAACCCTGCCTTGGCACAAGCCTCGAGCGCCGCCTCCTCGTACCCGCCCGTGGCTTCGAGCACGATCCGGACATCCGGCCGACCCAGCAACGCCCTCAGTAGCCGGTTAATGCCTGCGGTGGTGTTGGGATACCGCAACACCTTGACTTCGCCAAATACCGCCACGTCCAGCCATGCCTTGCCCACATCGATTCCGACTGCCGTCATCTCGTCCTCCGCGCTAAAGTAGGTCGGTCGAGAGCATCACGTCCGGCCCACGCTTATCGGTGCGAGGGAAACCTCGCGCAACTGTTCGGGCGTCGGGAC